>JAGXHI010000061.1 GCA_024636295.1 Desulfuromonadales bacterium | reverse complement strand
ATCCTGCGGGTGGACCATCCCGATATCATGGACTTCATCATGTCAAAGCGCGACCCCTCCGTATTGACCAACTTCAATATCTCGGTGGGGCTCACGGAAGCTTTCATGGAGGCGGTGGAGAAGGATGGTGATTACGACATCATCAACCCCCGCAACAGCGAAGTAGCAAAAAGGTTGTCCGCCCGGAAGGTATTCGAACACATTGTCGAACTGGCATGGACCAATGGGGAACCGGGGATCATTTTCCTCGACCGCCTGAACCGCGACAACCCCACTCCACAGGTCGGGGAGATCGAAGCCACGAACCCCTGTGGCGAGCAGCCCTTACTGCCCTATGAATCCTGCAATCTGGGTTCCATCAATCTTGCAAGGATGGTGACGGAGCAAGGGGAGATCGACTGGGAACATCTCGGAAAAACGGTGCAGTTGGCCGCCCGCTTCCTCGATAACGTCATCGAGATGAACAAATATCCCATCCCCCAGATCAGTGAGATGACCCGCGCCAACCGCAAGGTCGGCCTCGGGGTGATGGGCTGGTCGGATATGCTCATCCTGCTGGACATCCCCTACAACAGCGAAGAAGCGGTCGCACTGGGCGAGAAGGTGATGAAGTTCATCACCGAAGAGGCTCGCAAAGCCTCCGAGGACCTGGCCGCGGAGCGGGGTCCCTTCCCCAACTTCAAAGGGAGCGCCTTCGACGGAAAGGGAGCAAAGCCCGTTCGAAACGCCACCAGCACAACCATCGCGCCCACAGGCACCATCTCCATCATCGCCGGAGCCTCCAGCGGCATCGAGCCTCTCTTTGCAGTCTCCTATGTCCGGCAGGTCCTGGACAACGACATTCTGGTGGAGGTGAATCCGCTTTTTGAAAAGATCGCCAGGGAGCGCGGCTTTTACTCGGAAGATCTGATGAAGAAGATTGCCGAGCACGGAACGGTAGTCGATATCCCAGAGGTGCCCGAGGATGTGCGGCGGGTCTTTCTCACCGCCCATGACATCAATCCCGAGGACCACATCCGCATGCAGGCGGCCTTTCAGAAATACACGGACAATGCAGTTTCCAAAACGGTGAACTTCACAAGCGAAGCCACTCTGGAAGATGTGGCGTCGGTCTACCGGATGGCGTACACCATGGGCTGCAAAGGGGTGACCATCTACCGCGACGGATCGCGCGACATGCAGGTCCTGTCGGTCAGAAAGGCCGACGAGAAGCCTTCCGAAAAAGGCCTTCCACTGGAATCCCGCAAGCCGGGACGCAAACGGGACCGCCCTCGCTCCCTGCGCGGGGCCACCTACCAGATGGAAACCGGATGCGGGCCCTTGTACGTGACCATCAACGAGGACAATGACGGGCTCTTCGAGCTCTTCACTACCATGGGCAAGGCCGGGGGGTGCGCGGCCAGCCAGTGCGAAGCGATCGGACGCCTGGTCTCCCTCGCCTGGCGAAGCGGTGTCCAGGCCCGTCAGACAGTGAAACAGCTCATCGGGATCACCTGCCATAAGCCTTCGGGCTTCGGGGAAAACAAAATCCTCTCCTGCGCCGATGCGGTTTCCAAAGCCATTCAGATGCACATGAGCGACTTCAGCGAAGATGACGAATCCAAAAATGGCGGCGCATGCCCCGAATGCGGCGGCCCGGTCGAGCACGAAGGGGGATGCTCCGTCTGTCATGCATGCGGATACAGTGAATGTGCGTAAGTCAGATTAACCTTGAACCCCAACATGAAAACAGGTACAAGGTTGTAAGTATTTGAGGATTTTCCCGGGGGGGGATGTTTTCAAGCCATAAACATGAAATCAAACCGCCCCTGCAGCTATCTGCTGCCGGGGCGGTTTTGTTTCCTGCCATGCGGTAAAACAGGTCCCTCCGACTCACGCCGACCAAAGGGGGGAACATGACGGTCTTTCGAAGGAGTGTCTCCAAGCACCCAAAACCGATTTTTCACTTCCTCTGTTTCCTGTTGCTCACCTGCTGGCAATTGCCGCTCGCAGATGCCGCACCCTCGGAATTGATGCTTCCGGAGGTATATACGGAGCAGGCCGATATCAACGGCTGGCTCATGAGCGAAAAACTCGACGGGGTGCGGGGCTATTGGGATGGAAGGCAATTGTGGTCCAAAAGCGGCCGGATTTTCACCCCGCCCGAGGAATTCGTCCGTGGTCTGCCTCCTTTTCCCCTGGAAGGAGAACTGTGGGGCGGACGCGGCAGCTTCGAACGCACGTTATCGACCGTTCTGAAACAGACGCCTCATAAGGGATGGCTGAATCTTCAGTTTGCGATTTTCGACGTACCCGATGCCGACGGCGGATTTATCCCGCGCATCGCCAAGGCCATGGAGTGGTTTGCCGCCCATCCTTCGGACTATGCTTTCGTCATCCCGCAGCGTCCGGTCAGAGACAGGGAAGAGTTGCAGCATGAACTGGAACGGGTGGAAAAACTCGGGGGGGAGGGGCTGATCGTCAGACGGCCGGATGCTCCCTACGTCGGCGGACGCACTTCGGATATTCTCAAATTCAAATCCTGGCAGGATGCCGAGGCGGTGGTTCTCGAGCAGCTTTCAGGTCTTGGCAGGAATCACGGGCGCATGGGATCCTTGCTGGTTGAGCTGCCGGACGGCACGCAATTTAAAATCGGTACAGGCTTCAGTGACGAAGAAAGAAGAGATCCGCCGCCGCTCGGCGCGGTGATTACCTTCAAATATCATGGCACTTACGTGTCCGGCATCCCCAGATTCCCGTCCTTTCTGCGCATCAGACCCGTTCCGGATCTTTGATGCCCGCGGGACCGGATCTGGTTTGCGACCGAAGAAATCCGGCAAACATATTCGGCCACGGATGCATACAGATTCTCCGAACATGGAACAACACGGGTTTGGCTTGGTCAAATCCGCGGACATCTGCGTCATCTGCGGCTAAAAAAAGTTTTTTCATTGGAGGGAAAATGTCCATGGAATCCATCAACCGGCGTCTGCGTGAAAATTTCACCTTCACCACATTTCTTCCGGGGCAGGAGGAGGTCATAAAGTGCCTGCTGGCCGGGCGTTCGGCCCTGGCGATCTTTCCCACCGGGGGCGGCAAGAGTCTCTGCTATCAATTGCCCGCCCTGCTGCTGGACGGCCTGACCCTGGTCATCTCGCCCCTTATCGCCCTGATGAAGGACCAGGTCGACGTGCTGCGGGGGCGCGGCATCATGGCCGCCCGTCTCGACTCCAGCATCGGTCCCGCCGAGGCGCAGACGATCTATCGCCAGTTGGACGACGGCAGCCTCAGGATTCTCTACATCGCCCCGGAGAGGCTGGCCAACGAGCGTTTTCTGAATCGCCTGCGCGGGCGGCGTATCGCTTTACTGGCCATCGACGAGGCTCATTGCATCTCCGAGTGGGGACATAATTTCCGCCCCGAATATCTGAAGATCGCTCGTCTGGCCGAAGAGCTGAAGGTCGACAGGGTTCTGGCCCTGACCGCCACCGCAACCCCGGAGGTCGCCGCCGATATCCGCAGCGCCTTCCATATCCCCGAGAGCGACCAGACCCGCACGAGTTTTCATCGTCCTAACCTGCATCTGGAGGTCACCCCCTGCCCCGCTCCGGAGCGTCGCGAACTGCTCCTCCAACGCCTTCGCGAACGGCCTCCCGAACCGACCATCGCGTACGTCACCCTGCAGAAGACCGCCGAAGAGATAGCCGCTTTTCTCGATGCCGAAGGGGTTGCCGCACGGGCTTACCACGCGGGGATGAAAAACGAAGACCGCACCGCCGTGCAGGATGCCTTCATGGCCGGCGACTTAAAGGTGGTCGTCGCCACCATCGCCTTCGGCATGGGGATCGACAAGGCCGACATCCGCGCTATCTACCATTACAATCTGCCCAAAACCATCGAGAATTATATGCAGGAGATCGGCCGTGCCGGCCGCGACGGGAAAGACGCCCATTGCGAAATTCTGGCCTGCGCCGACGACCTGACGGTGCTGGCCAACTTCACCTACGGCGACACCCCTGTTCCCGAAGACCTCGGAGCGCTTGTGGAGCACCTGCTCAGCCAGGGGGAAATTTTCGATGTCTCCCACTTCGAACTCTCTGGAATCTTCGACATACGCCCTCTGGTGATCGCCACCGTCTTCACGTATCTTGAACTGAATGGAGTTCTTCGGGCCACGGGACCTTTCTACGACAGTTACAAGGTCAGATTCAATAGACCGTTTGAGGCGATCCGCGCCGAATTCGATCCGCCGCGCGCCGCTTTCCTGGAGGATCTCTTCGCCACCGCGCGGCCTGGGCGGGTCTGGTCCCATCTCAACCCCGCCGAAAGCGCCGTTGCTCTGAACGAGCCCCGCGGACGGATCACCGCCGCTGTCGGCTTCCTGGAGGAAAAGGGGGACCTGACGGTTCAGGCTGCCGGGCTTCGGCACGGCTATCGCCTGGAAGGATCCAATCCCCACTCCCGGCAACTCGTCGCCCATCTGCAAAAAACCTTTTTTGAACGGGAGGCGAGGGATATCGTCCGTCTGCGGAAAGTCCTCGCTTACGCGGAGCAAAAAAGCTGTCTTACTCGCCACCTGCTGGAATATTTCGGAGAAAAAAACCTTTCCGATTGCAATGACTGCAGCAGATGCCGACAGGGAGAGGGACAGCGCCTTGCACGCACCGCTCCGCTCGAACCGGGTGCGGAGGAAGCCGAAATCGCGCGTCGAATCCATGCCGAAGAACATCCTTCCCTCTCCCATCCACGCCAGCTGGCGCGCTTCCTTTGCGGCATCACCAGCCCCGCGGCCACCCGCGCCAAGCTGAATCGCCATTCCGGTTTCGGTGCGCTTGGAGACCTTCCGTTCCGGAAAGTCCTGGGGATGGTTGAAAAAAGTGTTTTTGGAGCAAGAACGGAATTCTAAATGCCCTGCAGTACAAGGGACTGCAAAAACGTGGATGAAATTAGCCGCGGATTACGCAGATGACAGAAACCGGCTCCGCTTTCACCTGCGGTTCAGGTATCTGACTCTTTTGAGACTCCATGCAGAACAGCCTTTGAACGGATAAGATGGTATTCTTTCAAAAAATGATTGAATCGAACAATTGGAGGAGCACAGCGTGAAGAAAAAAACGGTGAGACACGAATCTTCACTTCAATGGGCTGGAAGACCGCTGATATCGGTCGCTTTTGGTCCGGACCCCGGTTCCGGAGAAAAATTGGGCAAGGCCAGAGGCATAATTGCTCTCGGCGACTCCGCCGAAGGGGTCCTTGCTCTCGGCGGCGACGCTTCGGGAATTGTGGCCATGGGCGCCCGAAGTCGAGGCATCCTTGCCATGGGCGGCATTGCACGCGGAGCCGTGGCCATGGGCGGGGTGGCGGTCGGGGGTCTGACCATGGGCGGGCTCTCTGTCGGGCTCATCGCTATGGGGGGCGCTGCTCTGGGGTTGGTTTCCGTTGGTGGAGCGGCGGCGGGATTGTTTGCTACGGGTGGTTTTTCACTCGGATGTCGCCCCTTCCGACGCGGCGCGGAAAGATAAGTATAGAGCGCAAGAGAATGCTGGGGCATTTTCGACTGTGACGGCGGCCTTCTCGACTCGGAAAGAATCCCGAACCAGATCGCCTTCGACAGTAGGCTGGAACTGCCTGACCTTATCGGCAGGCACTCTGTTTAACAGAAGATTTTTCCTTGTCTCGCCGATCTCCATCATTTAAAACCGGATTATAAGAATATGGTTGCGCCGAAAGCGCTCCAGCGGTTACCCTCGAGGTTGCAGGCCGGTCCGCAGGAACCGGTCCGTCTACTAATTTTCCGGGCCTCGGAGAGTAAAGGAAAACATGAAAATCTGGATCGATGCCGACGCCTGCCCGCGGGTGGTCAAGGAAATCGTCTTCCGGGCCGCAGATCGCCTGGAGGTGGAAGTCTGTCTGGTCGCCAACAAGGGGCTTTCGAAACACCATGCCCGCCTCATTTCCTCGGTGATCGTCCCGGGCGGCGCCGACGAGGCGGATAAGTATATCGCCGAGCACGCCACGGGGACGGATCTCGTCCTCACCGCCGATATCCCCCTGGCGGCGAAAATCGTCGAAAAGGGCGGCGTGGCCCTCGACCCCCGGGGGGATCTCTACACCGGGGATAACGTGGGGGAGCGACTGTCTCAGCGGGATCTGTTGCAGGGCCTCCGCGATGAAGGACTCATTCAAGGCGGCCCGGCGCCGTTCGGTCATTCCGATCGTCAGCGCTTCGCCTCCGCCCTCGACCGCACGCTCACCCGCATGCTGCGGAATTCTGATTGATCAACTGAGTGTTGGTGACCCATCATCCCCTAAAATTTTTTACCTTTTCCAGGGAATCCATGCGAGAAACCATACAGGAAAGCAGACCCGATACTCCGTCCGGCCCAGAGACGTCAGCAACATCCATCCCCCCGATCCCGGAAAACCGACCCTTTGGCGGTCAGACCGCCATCTCATACGGGGAGACGCCGATCTTCGACTCCAGCGGTACCATCGAATATACAGGCAGCGGGCCGCAGAAAAAGGGATTCCTCCGCCGGTTCGGACCGCTGGGGCTCCTCCTTTTCTTTCTCTTCAGCAAGCTCAAATACGTTCCGATGCTGCTGCAGGTCGGCAAATTCAAAACCTTCCTCACTATGCTGATCAGCATCTGGGCCTATGCTCTGTTCTGGGGGTGGTCCTTTGCCGCCGGATTCGTCGTCCTCATCTTCATTCATGAAATGGGGCACGTGGCGGCCTTGCGGATGCTGGGAATCAAGGCGACCGCCCCGATGTTCATCCCCTTCATGGGTGCCTTCATCGGCATGAAACAGCTTCCCGACAACGCCTTCTCCGAGGCGGTGGCCGCGTACGGCGGACCTCTCCTGGGCACCCTTGGGGCGGTCGGCTGCGCCGGTGCGGGGCTGGCCACCGGCAACCCCTTCTGGTACGCCCTCGCTTCGGCCGGTTTCCTTCTCAATCTCTTCAACCTGCTCCCCATCTCTCCCCTGGACGGCGGACGGATCATCGGCGTCATCAGCCCCAGATTGTGGATCGTCGGGCTGGCGGGGGCGGTCGGACTTTTCTACCTGACCTGGTCCCCCATCATCGCTCTAATCGTCATCATGGGAAGTCTGCAAATCTGGTCCTCGGCCAAAAAGGACAAAGTCGAAAAGGCGCGCTACTACACGGTGAGCCCGCGCAAGAGGATTGTCATGGGAGCCGCCTTTCTGGCGCTGCTGGCGGTGACCTCCTTCGGCATGCTTGCTGTGCAGATACCGCTGCAGTCCTTCGAGAGCGGAATCGCCATCCGGGGGACGACTGCCAGCGACTAGAGTTTCTTCTCTTCGATAAGGAGCCTCAATGCCTGCCAGCAACGCCAGAGTGCCAGTCAATGAAAAGCTCGGTTATGGCATGGGATCCTTCGGGCTTGAGTTCGTCTCCAGTACCATCAGTATCTTCATCCTGTACTTTTTGACTGATGTCGCAATGATCGGAGCAGCGGCAGCCGGCCTGATTCTCATGGCAACTCATCTCTGCAGTGCGATTGCAGACCCTGTCATGGGATATATTTCGGACCATACCAAGGCCAGGCGACCCTTTCTTCTTTTTGGCGGTATTGCCCTCCCGATATTCTTCTATTTCTTATGGCAGGTTCCCGACCTCTCTGCGGAGGCAAAATTCTGGTATTACTTTCTGCTGATGCTGGGGGTGTGGATGAGCTTTACAATCACCAGCGTTCCGTTTAATGCAATTTTGCCCAATATCACCACGGACAGCCAGGAGCGCGCCAGCCTCGCTGGATACAGCAGGTTTTTTGTTCTTGTAGCTCTGATTGTTATTGGCGGTGCGACAAAGCCCTTATCGCTGGCCTTCGGCCCTGAGAGCATCGGCTTCAGCAGGCTGGGTCTAATCTACGGCATACTGATTGCGGGTTTTTTGATTCTCTGTTTCCTGTTGATCAAAGAAAGGGTTCACACCGAAAATACAACCAGGTATAAAATTAAAGAAATCGCGGGCCTCATCAGAAAGAATGAACCCTTTCTGATTTTGATGACGGTGCTTGGATGTGTGTTCATTGTCTTTACAACGACAGGCATGATGGTGAATTACTTCTTCAAGTACAACATTGATTTTGAAGCGTTCATTCCCATTGCATTAACCTGCCTGTTCTTGGTTGGAGCAATAGCGATACCTTTATGGATATGGCTTTCCAGCAAGGTCGGCAAAAGATCTGTTTTCACAATCTGTCTGCTTGGATACGGGCTATCATTGGTGGCGCTCTTTTTTGTACACTCAAACAGCCTCCCTATCCTCCTTACAATCTTCATCATTTCAGGAATCCATTTTTCGGGCGTAAGTTTAAGCTGTCTATCTCTTTTACCTGATACCGTAGAGTATACAGAATGGAAGCATGGGGTAAGAACCGAAGGTGCTCAATACGGCATTTTTGGCATGTCCATGAAACTCTCCGGGGCCATTGCCGCACTCTTCGCCGGACTCATGCTGGATTTATGCGGATATGTCGCCAACGTCCCCCAGACGGAATCCTCTCTTCTTGGAATAAGGCTCCTTATGACTCTGGTCCCTGCAGCTTTCTGTTTTATCGGAGCGGGAATCCTTCAGCTATATCCGATAAACGAAGCGATGCACAAAATGATGTGCAAAGAGATTGAGGATGGAAAAAGATGCATTAATCCCACATGACCAGACAATGACGTGGGAAGGAATGTACAGTCTTGTGAAAACGCACAGGCGATTTGCCAATTTATGTTTTCATATGAACTCCGTTATTTCTCGCAACCCCGGGTGGGGCGGAATTCGTCAAAAGAGACTGAAAATCGCACCCGGAAACACTTGCAAAGGAGAGAGGGATAACTCGAGAGTTTTCCCTCTCTCCTTTCCTTCTTCCGTTTCTGCCCGCCCTCTTCCAACCTCTCCTTGAAAAACAGAAAAATTCTGCTCGAACTTGACTTTTAGGCCGTCGGATGACGAAATAGGTTCTCATCCGTGGAAAAAAATCAAATCACGGCGCCCGGCCCGGGCGCATTTCTCTGAAATAAGCGAACGTGACTCCTTCCGGTTCCGAGAATTCATCACTTTCCCTGCGCGCCCTTCCGGCGAATATCCGTTGGATATACGCCTTCTCCTTCCTCAAAATGGCCTTGCTGCCCATGGCCATCATCACTCTTTTCTGGAAGGACCATATTGGCCTGAGCCTTGCGGAGATCATGCTGCTGCAGGGGATCTTCTCCTTCGCCACATTATTGATGGAATATCCTTCAGGCTACGTAAGCGATCGACTGGGGTACCGTTTTGCTCTATCACTGGCTTCTCTTCTGGGAATTGTTGGATGGGGGCTATACACGGTAGCCGCCACTTTTTTCGAAGTCATGATAGCAGAAATCCTTCTCGGGATATCTTTCGCGTTCGTCAGCGGAAGCGACAGCGCTCTGCTTTTCGAGACCCTGAAGGGCATGGGGCGTGAAGATGAATATACACGTTTCGACGGCCGCATGACCGGCAGCGCACAAGCGGGAGAAGCGGCCGGGGCGGTTTTTGCGGGGACTCTTTATGCCGTCGCCCCTCTGCTTCCCTTTATCATCCAGGTGGGAGTCTGGATTCTTGCACTGGTCGTTACCCGATTCCTGGTGGAACCGACAAGGGAAATCCGCATCCGCACGCGCTCTCATCTGGCCGAAGCCGTCGGGATCTGCCGTCGGGTTTTCCTGGAAGATCGCCCCATCCGGCTGACGATAATCTTCGCCACTTTTCTCGGCATCTCCTCCTTCTATCCTGTGTGGCTGATCCAGCCTTATATGCAGCAGGCGGGAGTCCCCCTGCATTGGTTCGGACCCATCTGGGCCGGCGCCAACCTGACGGTCGCCCTCTTCTCCCTGCTCAGTCACCGCGTGCACTTCCACCTGGGGCTGCGCGGAATGTCCGCTCTTTTTCTGGTCTTGATCGTTGCCGGCTATCTCGGCCTGGGGCTGACCCCGGGATTATTCGGATTTCTTTTTTACTATCTGCTCACGGCCATGCGCGGCCTCCAGGGCCCTCTATTGAGAAACTGTCTTCAGCAGGCGAGCGGATCGGAAAATCGAGCCGCCATTCTCTCCCTGAAATCCCTGGCTTTCCGACTTCTGTTCGTCTGCAGCGGGCCCCTTGTCGGAATCCTCGCCGATCGCGCTGGTCTTCGCCCGGCGTTCCTGATTATCGCCCTTTTCCTCGTTTTGTTTCTGATTCCGGCCCGATTCTCTTTCCTGAGGGTTTTCCGGGAAAGGAAGCAATTAAATCCCTCCATCTGATGACCCGACCACCCAGAGTCGTCCCACTCCCACCAATTCTGCGGGATCCGGTTGCGAACTGCCTCGGAACATCCATAAAATCTCATCCAGAAAAACATGGAAAATCACCGGATAAACTGCTAAGAATCAATTTAAACTTGACACTTTCGCAAGAAAGCAAAATAGTCGATGGCTAAGCAAGAAGCGCCAAATGCAAGGCGCGCGATTGTCGAGCAATGAGGCGTACTTACGTACGTCGAAACAGCGAGAGCAATTGCAGCAACGCAGCAGTTGGTGAGTTTTTGCGACGCCATCAAACTTAACCGGATTCGGACCATTGCGCCAGCAAATCGATTCGGCGCACGACCTGTTCGAAAATTAAATGGAGCAGACTTGAGAATGACTGAATTGTGCAGGGAGATATCGGACAAATTTTCCTCGATCGAAGCCACCCGGCAAGGCATGGAAGATCTGGGCTATATCTGCGATAAGACGATTGCATCGGCGGCCTACCTGTCCCACCATCTGGGAAAACCCGTCCTGGTGGAAGGCCCTCCGGGAGTCGGAAAGACGGAGCTTGCCAAAACGGCAGCCGAATATCTCGGCCGCCCCCTTATCCGCCTTCAGTGCTACGAAGGGTTGGATGAATCGCGGTCACTTTATGAATGGAAATACGGCAAACAGCTTCTTTATACCCAGGTTCTCAAGGAAAAGATCAATGATCTTCTTGAAGGTGCGCGGGGACTCGATGAATCCATGAAGCGGCTGAACAATTTCGAAGACCTTTTCTTTTCCGAACAATTCCTGGAGCCTCGCCCCCTTCTGCAGGCACTGAAACATAAAGAGGGGGTTGTGCTGCTGATCGATGAAATCGACAAATCGGACCAGGAGTTCGAGGCCTTTCTGCTCGAAATGCTGTCGGATTATCAGGTTTCAATTCCGGAGATCGGCACCATCCGGGCCGAATCCACCCCGATGGTTTTCCTGACCAGCAATAATACCCGTGAACTGGGAGATGCCATGCGGCGGCGATGCCTTCACCTGCATATCCCCTATCCGGATGAAAAGCAGGAGCGGCAAATCGTACAATCCCGCGTCCCCGAAGTCCCCGAGAAACTCCGTCGTCAACTCGTCTCCTTCCTGCAGCAACTCAGGACCCTGGACCTGAAAAAAATCCCCGCGATCAGCGAGACAATTGACTGGGCCCGAACACTGGTGCTTCTGCATACGGAATCCCTCGATATCGAAGTTGTCCGCAATACGCTGAATGTTGTTCTGAAATTCCGGGAGGACATCGAAACAGCCGCGCCCCAGTTGAGCCGCATTACGGCCAGGGCCGTCATCGAAAGCTGATCATGGATCGAACCCTCGCCCAGTTCATCAAGATCCTGCGCGGTTCCGACGTTCGCATCTCGATTCCCGAAGCCCTCGATGCAGTTCGGGCCCTTCACCTTGTCGGCTATCGTGACCGTCAGATACTGAAGGCATCCCTGGGACAGGTGCTGGCAAAGACCGCCAGGGAAAAGGCGGTCTACGCCGAGTGCTTCGAGCGGTTCTTCTCCTTCGATTCCTTTTCCGGGCTGAAAAAGGAGACAGACTCTCCTGAAGAGAGCGAAAAGACATATCCCCCGATCCCGCCCTCGGAGAACCAGAATCCCCTGATCCAATCCATTCTGGGCCGAATGCTCCTGGAAGGAGACCATCAGGGATTGGCCGTATCAATGGCCGAGGCTGCTCGTTCGGCAGGCGTAAGCGAAATAGTCCTTTTCACGCAGACGGCTCTTTTTACCCGGCGGATTCTGGAGTACATGGGATGGATCGAACTGGAGGAGGAGATCACCAATCTTGAATTTTCGGACGCTCCTGAAGGAAAAACTCTTGCCGCGAAATTGGAAGAGGAAAGGGATTATCTCCTGGAGGAAGTTCGAGCTTTTGTCGATCAGCAACTGGAACTTTATTCCGTCGAACCGACCAGGCGAATACGCGAGAAGTCCCTTCGAAGAATCGACCTGTCGAGAGCCGAGCACAGGGATTTTCAACAGATGCAGCTTCTGGTGGGGAAAATGGCCAGGCGCCTCACCGCCCTCCATTCGAGGCGTCGAAAAATCCATAATCGAGGAAAGCTCGATGTCCGACGGACGCTCAGAGAGAATCTTGCCTATCAGGGTCTTCTGCTCAAGCCCCGGTGGAAAATGAAAAAAAGAGAGCGCCCCAGGATTTTTGCGGTCTGCGACGTCAGCGGATCCGTTCAGACTGCAGCTCGCTTCCTTCTGATGTTCCTTTACAGTCTGAATGAGATTCTGCCCAAGGTCCGCTCCTTTGCGTTTTCTTCCCGTCTCGAGGAGGTCACGGATTATTTTGAAGGTGCGCCCGTGGAAGAGGCCATTCCCCGGATTCTCTCCGCCTGCGGATCGGGATCGACCGACTATGGGCAGGCTTTTGTGGATTTCCGGAGGTTATGCTATGACCGACTCGACCACCGGTCCACGGTTATTATTCTGGGGGATGGCCGAAGCAATTATGGAAATCCCCGGGTCGAGATCCTGAGACAGATTTTCGAACGGGCCAGGCAGGTGATCTGGTTGAATCCGGAGCCTCGCGCCCTCTGGTCTTACGGAGACTCGGAGATGAATCGGATCGCTCCCCACTGTCATCGGGTGGAGGCCTGCTCGACACTTGTCCACCTGGAGCGCATAATCGGGGATATCCTCCGGACAGCCGCCTGATCCGATATTTAAGGTGTTCATCAAGGCGCGAAGGAAAACCAGAAAGGCACTCGAACACAGATAAAGGCGGATTTTTGACTAATAACCAAGGGAAAAAGGAGGATTTATGGAAAACCGTTTCATACTGACCGCCTTTGGCAAGGACCGAGAGGGCATCGTTGCCGACGTGACCGGAATCCTTTACGAAAACGGCTGCAACCTGGAAGACACCTCCATGACGCGGCTTGCGGACGAATTCACCCTCATTCTGCTTTTTACTTCCTCAGCGCAGAATATTGAGGAACACCTGAACAGGGAATGCCGGCGACTGGAGAGGGAGAAGGGGATTTCCGCTTTCATGCGGCCCCTGGAGGCTCGTCGCGCCGCGGGGGAGAACGGCATGAGAGACTGCGTTCTTCATGTGGAGGGAATGGACCAGACGGGGATCGTTTATCAGATCAGCCGCCACCTTGCCGAGAGAAAAGTAAATATCATCGACTTGAAATCGACGGTGAGGCCATCGCCGGAAAGCGGAACAGCCATTTACCTGATGGACATCCATATCCAGGTTCCCGAAGGGAAAACGCCGGATCAGGTTCAGGAGGATCTCCTTGGGGTCGCCGACGAACTGCATGTGGATATCACCATGTCGAAGACCTGATACAAATCGCCGCAGGGGCGGGTTTAACCCCGCCCCTGACTATTCTTCAGAATTTTTCCCAGACCAGCACATCCCCCAGCGCCCGCTTGGGTACGAATTGCCGGCTGTTTTCATCCCGCCAGTATTTGATGACCTCGACCCCTTCTTTGCCCTCTTCCAGATCCACCTGTGTCGGCTCCTCCGCTGGCTTTCCAAGCGCCACGACGGAATCGAGTTCCACGCCTTCGGGAAGGTTCAGAAGTTTTGACACTTCCGGGTAATTGACCGCTTTCAGCCAGCAGGAATCCACGCCGCGAGCTGTTCCCAGCAGCATGATCGTCTGGATCGCGGCCCCTGCGTCATATTTGGCCATTGTCGGGAGTGCGAGTTTCTGCAAGACACACACTGCTACGTAAGCGGTGGGGGTGAAACCAGGAGCAGGAGTGCCTACGGGAGCGGTATATGCAGCCCATTTAAGGTTTTTGAAAACCTCAGCGCAAAGCTCAGGTTCGGTGACCACCACGTACTTCAGACACTGGCGGTTGGCCGCGCTTGGGCCCACCCGCGCGGCATCAATCATCTGGATCAGAAGATCCCGATCGACAGGCTCCTGGGAAAAGCTGCGCACCGAGCGGCGCTTTTTGATAGCTTCCAGAACATCCATTGCAGAATTCTCCTTGAATAAATTGTGAACTTATTTTTTTACCCAAAATCCTTTCACCACCCGTTCGCTACGCTCCATCCAATCCGATTTCTGATTCGGAAACGAGCAATTTTTCGTAAGATCAAGGAAATCACGGATTTGAGCGGAGGCGTAGTACTTTACGCCGCACAATCAAATCCGCGGATTGACGCAGAGATTGCGGAAAAGGGCCGTTTCCGGACAGAAATCACTCCGGGTCGGCAACCTTTACCATGAGCTTGCCGAAATTCTCTCCTCGGAACAGCATGGAGAAAGCCTTGGGCGCATTTTCGATACCCTCGACAACCGTTTCCCGGTACTTCAATTTTCCTTTCCGGATCCAGTCGGCGAGTTGGCGGCTCGCTTCGGGAAATTCCTCGATCCATTCCGTAACCAGGAAAAATCGGGTTTCCGGCGGATCTGGAAGATCCTGAAGAATCTGATCGGGGGATTTAACCTCCTCTCCCGGTTTCGCATTATAAGCGGAAATGTAGCCGCATACCGGCACTCGGGCGCCGGGATTGAGCAGGGGGATGACCGCCTGGAGCACTTCACCGCCGACATTTTCGAAATAGACGTCGATGCCTTTCGGGCAGGCGGCCGCGAGATCCTCCTTGAGATTTCCGCCCTTGTAATCGACGCAGGCGTCAAAGCCGAGTTCGTCGGCGACATAGGCGCACTTCTCCGCCCCTCCGGCGATTCCGACCACACGACAGCCATGAATTTTCGCAATCTGACCAACAACGGAACCCACCGCACCCGAAGCGGCGGAGACCACAACCGTTTCGCCGGGCTTTGGCTTGCCCACACGCAGCAAACCGAAATAAGCGGTCTGACCAGGCATTCCGGTGACGCCGACTGCCGTCGAAATGGGCGCGAGGTCCGGATCGACCTTGAAGAGACGAAAGTCTCCAGGCCTGGCAATCGCGTACTGCTGCCATCCGTACATGCCCGATACGATCTCGCCGGGCTTGAAGTCGGGGATATTGGATTCGATTACCTGGCCGACGACTCCCCCGGTAATAACATCGCCAATTTCCAGGGGCTTGGCATAGGATTTCCGCTCGCTCATGCGGCCTCGCATATAGGGATCCAGGGAAAGCCACAAGGTTTTCAGCAACATCTCCCCGGGTCCTGGAAGAGGCGCCGGAACGGTCTCGATCCCGAAATCCGATTCCTTGGGAATCCCAATGGGACGGGAGGCCAGGGTGATGCGGGTGTTCTGTCTTACGCTCATGATCGAATTCCTCCGTCGACTGAAATTGTGTTTTTTAATCTTTTCAGGCGCTTCTGGCGATTGCCGATAAAGCCTCATTCAGCTTGCAGCGACCGTCTTCGAGAATCCAACTCAGCAATACGCCCTTGATCGCCATCGTAAGTGCGATGGGTTCTTCGAACATCATATGATGGTGGGTGTCGGGAATGGAGATGACCGGCAGAAGCCCCCGGGTGATCTCGCTCATGTATGGCGCCCCGTAAACCCCGTCATCCTCGCTTTTCTCCCCAATGACAAGGGCGGAGCGGCAGGCGAGTCCGATGAATTTATCGCTCTGGCTTGGACCCATCTCCAGATAATCGAAGAGCGCCGGATCGAATTTCCAGGTCCAGCCCCCCTCCACCTGTTTCAGCGATTGTTCGGCGATGTAGCGATGAACCTCGGGATAGCGCACCGGTTGGTCCGGCAGCAGCCGGAAGCGCCCGACAGCCGTTTCCAGGTCCTCATAGACCCGCAGTTTTCGCGGTCCGGTGCGTCCCTCCATTTTTGCCCGCAGGCCCCATTCGGAATAATTCTCCGGCGGCCGCACGGTGAAATCGTTGAAGATCACCCCGGCCATCTCCTCTCCGAAACGATGAGCGGTTTCCAGGGCGATAAAGCCCCCGAAGCTGTGACCGACAACGAAGGGGCGCTCTCCAAGTTGCGCCGCTCGGCAGACGGCCCAGACTTCCTCCGCAAGAGTTTCCCCATCATAACGCTCGCGATGCCCGGAGTCCCCGTTTCCAGAGAGATCGAGGGCTGCGACGCGGAACTGATCCGCCAGAAAAGGAGCGACGAAGCGCCACCATTCGAGATGAGCATTACTGCCGTGAATCAGAACGATGCCGGGCTTTCCGGCCTCGCCCCACACACGATAATGGATCCGTACGCCCTTGACCTGCAGATATTTTGATTCACCCGGCGCGTCAAGCGCCTGCTGGAACCATGAGGGTGTCTCGCTCATATTCTCTCCAATGCGGAAATTGATACTTTAAGAGTTTAAAAAATTTACCATGGAGTCACGAAGGAGAAACATGCGACAAGAAGCAATAATTCATTTTTTTCCCCGCGTCTCCGTGGTGAGATTTCGATCTTAATCTATAATCGCCACCGCCCGCGTCCAGCCCCCGGAGGCTTTTCGGATCTTCACGGGAAAGCAGGCGACCGTGAAGCCATACGGCGGCAGTGTTTCGAGATTGTGCAGCTTTTCCATCTGCCAGTAGGGGACCTCCCGTCCGGCCTTGTGCCCCTCCCAGATGATTTCCGGGTTGCCTTCGGCCTCCCATCGACGGGCGGTATGACTGAACGGCGCATCCCATGACCAGGCGTCCGTTCCGACCACCCGCACCCCGCGCCCGGTAAGGTAAAGAGTGGCATCCCGTCCCATTCCGCATCCTGCATCGACATATCCCTCATGGCCGTAAATCGCCCCGGCCCGGGTGTTCAGCAGAACAATATCGAGAGGCTGCAGATCGCAACCGATCCGGGCGAGTTCGGTTTCTATATCTTCGGGCCGAACCACATAACCATCAGGGAAATGACGAAAATCGAGCTTTACGCCCGGGCGGAAACAGAGGTCGAGCGGCATTTCGTCAATGGTCGGCGCCCGGGACTTTCCCCGATCCGTCGTGGAATGGAAATGCCAGGGTGCGTCCATGTGGGTGCCGTTATGGGTCGAAAGAGCCACCCTCTCCACGGCCCATCCCTCCCCGTCGGGCAGATCTTCCTTCCTCAGGCCCTTGAACACCGCCGCAAGCGCTCCGACGGTTTCCTCATGGGTTCGGTATTCGATCTTAGGGCCGAACCCTGGGGGATCCGCGGGGACATCGTTCTCGATGGGAATAGAGAGGTCGACAAAACGCCGGGACATAAGCTCACTCCACCCGCAGCATCCGGCGGCCGAGTCTGTGCGCTTCCGCCAGAAGTTCCGGATGGTCCTTGGCTGGACGCTCATAGCTGTCCGCATGGATAATTCGACCGACCTCCTCCATTCCAAGGCCCGTCCCCGTCATACCCGCCAGCCACCGGATGGAACGCTTGTACTGATCCGGATCGGGCGCCCCCTGGGAGACGACCAGACCGTAAGTTTTTCCTGCCGGCACCGCCGTACCGTAGCCCCCTTCCCTGCCGGGAGGATAAAGAGAGTACATCCGATCCACCAGCAGCTTGATCTGCCCTCCCATCCGGTACATATAGATCGGACATCCGACGATAATGCCGGCGCTTTCCTTGATATCCTCCAGGTAAGGACTCAGCGCATCCTGCCTGGCGCAAACGCCGTGATTCTTCCGGCAGCTCAGGCACCCCATACAGCCTTTCATTTCGATTTCATCAAGCACCACCTCGGTCGTTTCAGCACCGGCCGATTTCGCCCCCTCAAGAATTGCCCGGATGATAGTCGAGGTATTCCCGTTTTTTCTTGGACTTCCATTGAATGCCATAATATGCATGTTGTTTTCTCCAAATATTCAGTTCTTGGCGATTTCCCGGTACAGCCGCGACGTTCCCAGGTCGAACATTTTTGCGGCGCCCTCCCTGGCTTCTGAAGCGACTTCGAAATATTCAAACATCCTTTCCCGGACCCTTCGTATGACATCCTCTCTGGACGTCCCAACTTCGACCAGTTCTCGGGTCGACTCTTCCAGTTTTTGAAAATAATCCGTCATCCGATCGAGCGCCTCCATATCACAGATCTTTCCATGCCCTGGAACCACCTTCCGGATATCGTAATTCCTCATGCGTCGAAGAGCGTTCAGCCAATCCTCGAAAATGGCATCTCCTTTGTAGGGGTGAAGATACGCCGTAAGCAGGTCGCCGGTAAAAAGTGTTCTGGATTCCTTCTCGTAGACGATGACGCTGTCTTCCGTATGACCGCCCAGGTGCTCAATTTTTACCGTAACCCCCCCGAGATGTATCTCAAGGTCTCTGCTCAGGGTTATTTCTGGCGCGACCAGAGGCTCTGAGAGAATGAATGCCACCTCCTCTTTCGTCCGTCCGGTCATGGCGGGGACGAAAGATTCCCGAAGGGTGGCGTTCTTTTCAAAAAGTCTCTTTGCCAACAGTTCATGGGCGATAACCGGAGCTCCAAATCTCCGGTTGCCGATAACATGATCAAAATGAATATGGGTATTGATGATGTATCGGACTCCCTTGGGGTTCAGAGCGGATACGAAGCTTTTCCATTCCGAAATATGCGGGGGAAGCATCGGTGTATCGATGAGTATCATTCCATCCCGGGTATTGATGCAGGCCACATTAGCGCCATCGTAAGTGACGTTGGCATAGATGTTCTCGGCCACTTTTTCGATATTCAAGGATTCCTCCCGTCGGGATTCCGGAAAAAGGGTTTCAGGCATTCCCAGGCCTCCCATCGGCTCTTCATAACGAATCCCGATCATCAACGATCGGGGCGCTTTTATGCTTTTTCATCGATTCTCCTCCTGCTCAAGGCACGTCCACAAGGGGAGCGCGGGTGATTTGAATCCGGGTCCGAGATCCGCGAATCCGCTACGGTCCGGCTACTTCGCATTTGCCTCTTCTATGACGCTGGGAAGCGGTCGTGAATGGCGATTGAATAAATGGGAATGGATCGTTCCTGCCTTTCTGTCTACATGATTATTCCAGACCTGTCAAATTTTTAAAACCATGTTTTCAGTAAGATGTTCTGTTTCCGAGAATGAAGCGGAAGAATTTCTCGCGAGGGGGACGAAATGATGATTTTGGTACGGTTCAGAGGGACAATGCTCTCTCCACAAAAGCGAGAAACCCCCGGTTTTGCGCGAACCGGGGGTTTCCTGGCTGAATACCCGATTTCAGTTCCGGGGCCGGTACCGTATCTGTATTGTGGTTTTCGCTTCAGGCATGCTGAAGTAGGTCAGCACCCTTCTCGGGATCTCCAATACCCCAACATGGGGCGTCTCCATACCTGAAACCTTGAGGGGATGAAAGTTCCCCCCTCCCCAGAAATAGGTAT
Source organism: Desulfuromonadales bacterium (assembly GCA_024636295.1). GTDB lineage: Bacteria > Desulfobacterota > Desulfuromonadia > Desulfuromonadales > JAGXHI01 > JAGXHI01. The sequence continues at coordinate 258,520 of JAGXHI010000061.1, read as the reverse complement.
TCTGGAGAAATTCCTTTTCCGACCATCCGGGAAGGTTATTTCGATACCAGGCGGCAACGGTTTCCGGATCATCGACGGTAATAATCTCAATAACCGGCAGACTTACGAAAGGTTCGTCGTTGATGCTACCCTTGCTTGCGGGCATGTATTTGAGTGCTTTGGCGCCAGGATAGGCAGGGATCCCCACTTCATTCTTCGGAGGCACCTGGAGAGAGCGCAGCATCAGGATTTCAAGATCATATTCCGCTTTTTTAGTTGCATCTTCGGGCGGGTTGCCGGGAATTTCAGGTTTAGGAGCATAAGGCTCTCCGGTTTGGGCTCGGGGTGCGGCGCCGAAGAGAGGAAAAGGCATGGAGACCTTTTCATAACCTGCTGGAATCTCGAACAGGTGCGCCGGTTGCGATTCTGTTTTGATTTCTGAGATTTCAGAGATAAACCCGTCGCTGTCCTCTGTACGCAGTGGCAGGTTCAATTCCTGATCCATCCAGATGGTCGTCGTTTCCGCTTCAAATTCATCCTCAGGCTCCGAGCAGACCCATTTGACTGTCCTGCGGCCATGGAGAGTTTCGCTCCCCTCCTTTTTGGATACCCGGTATTCGGTGCAGGGATTTTTCCCAACAAGAAATCCGTAATCCATTTGATTTTCGTCCTCATCACCATAGGGAAATTCAAGATATGTCTTTTCCTCGGTCGAAAGCATGTACAACATTTCCCCGGCAAAATCGATGATGCTGATTCCCTGGTCCTCCCCTCCAGAAACCGGTTCCATGCGCATCCTGGACCCTCCCGCGTACATCCTGGTTACTGTTTCCTCCTCTTCCTCGGGATCATAAGACAGAAGTCGGGCTGAGAAATGAGGGAAATTTACCGTGGAAGCGGATACTTTTTTCTTCTTCGGAATGCTCGCTATTTCGGAGGTGAATCGGGGAGAAGGAGGTATGCTGGCCTCATTTTTGGCAGATGTATCGGGCGCCGGCGCAACTTGATTCTTCATTTTCGAGGATGTGTCGGGAGATGATTCAATTGTCTCTCCGGCCTTTCGCTTCAGTCCCTCATAGGCGCCTCCAGTGGTTTCCTCTATGGCCTTCTCTCCCACCTTCTTGACGGCGCCTGATACCGCATCACTGAGCCATCCTCCGAACGAGGGACCGGATACTCCCAGAAAAAGCAAAAGCAGAACTCCTTTTCTGATCATCGGATTCTCCTCCCGGTAAAAAATGAAATATTGGCAACTAAAGGCTTCTAAAAATGGAGTACAACAATTGAACACGGGTTGTCAATTGGTCTTTTATAACGAAAAAACTTTTTTTCCTATAAATGAAGGATCTTTTATGTATGGAGGTATTCTCAAGCGGGACTCCACCCAACCTCCGGGTTATTCGATTTTTCCCATAAGCTCCAGTGATCTATGCTCAATGATGGGGCCAGCTTAAAAACAATGATTTTCATCCTGGATTTACTTATACCTGAAACCGGATTCAGAGTTTTCCCATTTTACAATACTTAAAAAAGACTTGATCGCGACCTGAAAATGTCGTAAAGAATTAATATCTTTTGAAGAAAACGTGATTTCCTCCAAGCATGATAATTTCGGAAAAGTTTATGATTTCACTTCCCATCGATGTCGCAGAAATAAAGGGTTTCCTGCCTCCCCAAGAAGGGGAGGCATTATTTCGGCTGGCACTGGATACCGCAATGCTTGGCCCATGCCTTGAAATTGGCAGCTACTGCGGAAAATCAACTATCTACATCGGTACGGCATGCCGCAGATCCGGCAACATCCTTTTCGCTCTCGATCATCATCGTGGCTCCGAAGAACATCAGCCTGGCGAGGAATACCACGATCCCGACCTGTATGATTCCGAAGCCGAGCAGATGGACAGCTTCAAAACCTTTCGCAAAAACTTACGAAAATCTGGACTTGAAGAACACGTGGTGCCCATCGTCTCGTCTTCCATCGTGGCCGCAAAAAGATGGGCCACTCCCCTTGGCATGTTATTCATCGACGGCGGCCACAGCTCGGAGGCCGCCCTCGCCGATTACCTGAGTTGGACAGGACATCTTGTCCCGGGCGGGATTCTGGCGATCCACGATATTTTCCCCGACCCTGCCGATGGCGGGCAGGCTCCCTTTGAAATTTACAAAATGGCAATGGCTTCAGGCTTGTTCGAAAAAAGGCCCATGGTAGGCGCCCTGGGGATACTGCGTCGCCTCTGAGGAGAGAACATCGTGCAAACCGCTGAAGCACTCTTGAGATCCGACGACAGGGAAGAAAAGCTGCCCCTGGCGGGGAAAGCTACCAGAAAACCTCTCCGGGTGTGCCTCCTTGGGTACCGCAGTCATCCTTTCTGTGGAGGCCAGGGAATCTATATCAAATATTTGAGCAAGGCGCTGGTCGAGGCCGGTCATGCGGTAGACGTCATCTCCGGCCAGCCTTACCCCCAACTCGATCCGAGAGTGCGTCTCATCAAACTACCCGGACTCAACCTCTTCGAAGTCCCCAACCGCTTTACGGCCCTGCGCGCATCGGATATCAAATCCGTCACAAATCTCTTCGAGTGGTTCAGCATGATCACCGGGGGATTTCCGGAACCCTACACATTCGGTCGTCGTGCCTTTCGGTATCTGCTCCAGAACGGACGCGGCTACGATTTGATTCACGACAACCAGAGTCTCTGCTTCGGCCTTCTGGATCTGCAGTCCCAAGGATTTCCGGTAGTGGCCACCATTCATCATCCTATAACCCGCGATCTTCAGATTGCCCTCGCGGCGGCTTCGAATTGGGGACACCGGCTTCTGATCCGGCGCTGGCATTGTTTTTTATGGATGCAGAAAAAGGTCGCCCGGAATCTCCGCCACCTGGTGACGGTATCCGAATTCTCCCGTCGTGATATCTCCGATGCCTTTGCCATACCCGAAAAGAAAATCAGCCTCGTATATAACGGCATCGACACCAACGAATTTTCCCCACTCCCGGGGGGCCGGCGCAGACCTTTTCGCCTTATGACTACGGCTTCGGCGGACCAGCCGCTGAAGGGTCTTAAATACCTGCTGGAGTCCCTTGCCGCCCTGAAACCCTGCTATCCTGATCTGGATCTGCTGGTCATCGGCCAGATAAAGGCGGGCGGCTCTACGGAACGGATGATCGAACAGCTGCAGCTCACTAACTCGGTGAGGTTCGTTTCCGGCGTCGAAACTCGCAAGATCGTCGAATATTACGCCGAAGCGGCTTTGGCTGTGGTCCCATCACTGTACGAAGGTTTCGGTCTGCCGGCCGGAGAAGCAATGGCCTGCGGAGTTCCGGTCATTTCCACCGACGGAGGCGCTCTTCCGGAAGTCGTGGGAAACGCAGGAATCGTGGTTCCCGCAGGCGATTCCAAGGCACTTTCATGCGCTATCGCCGATCTCCTGGAGGATCCGGAAAAACGTCTTCGGCTTGGCGTTGCCGGCCGGAAACGCATTCTGGAGAAGTTCAGCTGGGAGGCGGCCGCGCGACAGATGTCCGAATTTTACCTGCGGATTCTCGGCCATGCGGACCATTGAATTTGGACGCCTGGGGCTGATCGAGGGCAATCGCGTCCTGGACCTGGGCTGCGGCGAAGGCCGTCATGTCCTGAGCCTTTGCACGTCCGAAAAGGTGATTTCCGTAGGTGTCGATCTTCAACTACGGGACCTGCTCGCCGCCAGGGAAAAATTCCACCAGCATCACTTTTCACAGAAAATAGCCGGGCACTTTGGTCTCGCTGCGGCGGATGCCCTGCATCTTCCTTTTGCCGACCACACTTTCGACACAATCATCTGCTCCGAAGTCCTGGAGCATATCCCCGATTACGAAAGCGCTTTGCGCGAAATTCACCGCGTTTTGAAACCCGGCGGCGTTCTGTCCGTCAGCGTGCCTCGCTTCGTTCCCGAATGGGTGTGCTGGAAATTGAGTGATGAATATCACTCCGCGGAAGGGGGGCACGTGCACATATTCAGGGCAGGCACACTGCGCCGAAATATCGAAAAACTGGGAATGTCCCGATACGCCACCCACTTTGCCCATGCGCTGCACGTTCCTTTCTGGTGGATGAAATGTCTGTTCTGGAAGAAAAGGGAGGAATCGAGGCTGATCAGGCTTTATCATGAATTTCTGGTATGGGACCTGATGAAAAAACCAAGGGTAACACGCTTTCTGGAAAAAATGCTGAACCCACTGATGGGCAAGAGTGTTGTTATCTATTTTCGGAAGGGATCAGAATATTGAAAGGACTTTTTCTCTCCAAGGGAATTTTTCCCGAACGCTATTTTGCCTCTACCGTCGATTATATACTCGAAATCCAACAGCAGGACGGCTCGATTCCCTGGTTTGAGGGAGGAAAAACCGATCCCTGGGACCATGTGGAGGCCGCCATGGGCCTAAGCATCGGAGGCGAATTCAAAGCGGCGGAAAATGCCTATGCCTGGCTGAAGGATACCCAGCTCGAGGACGGAAGCTGGTGGGCGGCTTACCGCAATGGCGCTGTGGAGGAAGGGGATCGGCGGGAAAGCAATTTTGTCGCCTATGTCGCCACAGGAATATGGCATCATTACCTGATCACCCGTGATTCCGATTTTTTAAGACGTTTCTATCCTGTTGTGGAGAAAGCGGTCGAATTCGTTCTCCAGCTCCAGAACGACACGGGGGAAATCTTCTGGGCCGTGGATGCCAATGGCACACCCAGGCGAGATTCCCTGGTCACCGGGTGCAGTTCGATTTACAAGAGTCTGGAATGCGCTCTCAATATCGCTGCTGAACTGGGGGAGGATATTCCCCGCTGGTATCTGGCCCGGGAACGACTGGGGAGGGCGCTGCGGCATCATCCCGAATTTTTCGACCGGACCTGGGAGAGCAAAACCCGTTTTTCCATGGACTGGTTCTATCCGGTCCTTTCGGGCGTTCTGATGAAATCCGCGGCCCGGCAGCGCCTTCGCGCCCGGTGGGATATTTTTGTGGAAGACGGTCTGGGGTGCCGATGCGTTTCGGACCGTCCCTGGGTGACGATCGCAGAATCCTGCGAACTTGCCATGGCGCTGCTGGCCGCCGGGGACCATGCACGGGCTGTGACCCTCTTCAGCTGGCTTCACCAGTTCCGCTCCGATAACGGCTCCTACTGGACGGGATACATGTTTCCGGATCGAGCCATCTGGCCTGAAGAAAGAACGACCTGGACAGCGGCCGCCATCCTGCTGGCTGCGGATGCGCTTACGGAACATACGCCGGCAGCCCGTTTGTTCACCGAGGTGAATATCAACCCGGAGATCGGGAAGGGACGAATCATTCTTTAGCAGCCAGTTGGCGGCCTCACATAAAAAAGGGCGGAGCAAAAGCTCCGCCCTTATCATTTCAATCCGTCAAGCCGAAGTGCTTTAGAGTTCGCCGATGTCCTTCAGATAATCTTTCAGCATCTGAATGGCCTTGGCGTAATCCTCGTCCAGCTTTGCTTCCTCGTCCCAGATTTTCTGGGCCACCTGGGTCATTTTCTTCTGTTCTTCCGGCGGGAGGTTGGTCACCGTTACGCCTTTTTCCCTTTGAGCCTTCGCCAGAGTCACGGACTCCTGATAAATGTACTGGTTGGTACGTCTCCAGTAATGTTCTTCGATCGTGTCCTTGACGATTTTCTGAACGTCCGCGGGCAGATCGTCGAAGGCTTTCTTATTGATCAGCCATACGTCGGTACCTGCCACTGTAAGGGGCGGCTTCAGGTGAGCCTTGCACATGTCGTAGAAGCCCATCTTGTCCGCGCCCTGGGCCGCTCCCCAGTGTGCGCCGTCAATAACTCCGGTGGACAGGGAGGTGTACACTTCGCCGCCGGAAATATAGCTGGCCGCTGCGCCGAGTTCCGTCAGGAATTTCTGAATAACCCCGGAGGAGCGGAGCTTCAGGCCCTTGAAGTCCTCGATGGAATTGATGGGATTCTTGGTGACCAGTTCGGTGGGGTATGCACGGTCCATAAAGAAAAGCAGACCTTCTTTTGCGGCGGCATCCTGCACCATTTTTTCATACCCGAGGTGCTTGAAAAAATAGGAAGCCTGGGCAGCGTTCTTGAAGGTATAGGGGAGACCCGCGGCGATAGCTACCATGGGGATCTGCGCGCGGAAGTAGGGCGCCGCCGTCATGCCCATCTGCACCATGCCTCTTTGCACGCCATTGTAAATCTCCTTGGAAGGCATGAGGGCAGAGGCCGTAAAAGGCTCGATAACCAGGCGGCCGTTGGTCCTTTCCTTGATCGTGTCGACCACGACAAGGACGCTGTCCGTCCAGGAGGGGCTGGCGGCGGGGAAATGCGCCTGAAGCTTCCACTTGGTTACTTTTTCGGCTGAAAGAGCCGGTGATGCGGCCATCGAAAAAAGAAGACCCAGGAACAACGAGAACGTCAGAGCACTTCTTAAAAATTGTCTCATAATCCTACCTTTCTAAGAGATGGAAAGAATGAATGCCTTAAAAAACTGCAGGTTTTACTCCAAATGACCTCCTTTGTTTTAGTGTTTTACTAAAAAAGACTTCCTTTACTTTAACACTATACGCGAGATCGGCAAAGCACCGTCTAACCCTTGCAAGCGCCGAGAACCTAAAAGAACAAATTAGGCAGCCAAAGAGCAATCTGAGGGAATATCATGATCAGAGCCAGCCCGGTCGTTTCAACAACCACGAAGGGCAGAACCGAATGGTAGATATCCCCCATGGAGATTTCCTTGGGTACAATCCCTTTCAGGTAGAAAAGATTGAACCCAAAAGGCGGAGTCATGTAGCCGATCTCCATGTTGATGACAAACAGTATACCAAACCACAAAGGATCAAAACCGAGACTGGTGACCACCGGAAGGAAAACCGGAACGGTCAGCATCATGATTCCCAGGGGATCGAGCACCATGGCCAGCAGGAAAATCAGAACCTGCATGAAGATGATCGTACCCCATTTCCCCCCTGGAATGTAGGCCATCAAATCCGTCACCAGCTCCGGAGCCCCCATTCCATGGTACGCAGCGGTGAAGGAGTAGGCGCCGATCAGGATCCACATGATCATGCCCGTCAGTTTCAGGGTCCGAACGCTGGCTTCCTTGACGATGCCCCATGTAAGGGTTCTATAGACCAGTCCGGAAATAATAGCGCCGAGGACTCCCATAGCCGCCGCTTCCGTGGGTGTGGTAACGCCTCCGATAATGGAGCCCAGGACCATGAAAACAATCACCATAGGCAGGAAAACCGCCTTGAGCGATCTGAGTTTTCGTCCCCAGTCCCCCCGCTCCTCCTTGGGGAGCGCAGGACCCTGTTCGGGTTGAAAGTAACACCGGATGCCGATGTAAAGCGAAACAAGAACCATGAGCATCAGGCCCGGAATGACTCCGCCGGCAAAAAGCCGTCCTACCGATTCTCCTGAAATGAGAGAGTAGAGGATCATGATGATGCTGGGTGGGATCAGAATTCCCCAGCCCCCCCCGGAGTTGATGCATCCAAGCGCAATATCCTTGGAATAACCGCGTTTCAGCATCGAGGGCAAGGCGATGGTTCCCATGCTGACCACGGCAGCCCCGCTTATTCCGCACATGGCGGCGAAGATGGCGCAGAGAACAACCGTCCCGATGGCCAGCCCGCCGCGCAGACCACCGAACCAGACGTACATCATCTCGTAAAGATCGTTGGCGACCCCCGATCGTTCCAGAATCATGGCCATGAGAATAAACAATGGAATAGCCACCAGTGTGAACTTTTCCATGGCCCCCCAGGTCTGGGCCGCTACCATATAGAAAGCCGCCGGTCCCCAGGTGAAGTAGATGAAAACCAGCGACACTCCGCCAAGGACAAAAGCCAGCGGAAGGCCCATGACCAGGAAAAGGAGCAGAGCTCCGAAAAACAAAAAAGTCAAAAGCTCGATGCTCATACCGTCTCCCTTTCCTGAACATGGCCGCCCAGTACATCCTCGCCCGTGACGGCCAGAAGAATATCACGCAAAAGCTTTGCAAATCCCTGCAGCAGGAGGAGCCCGGCGCCGACCGGAATCATCAATTTAATAGGATAAATAGGCACATCCCACGCGGACTGGGAAGTTTCCATTATTCGGACGGATTCCATTGCCAGCGAACCACCGTAATAAAACAGAAAGCCGACGAAAAGGAAAAACAGACTGGAGGTGAAGATGTCGAGTATGGCACGAGTCCGGGCAGAGGCCCTGGAGGTGATGATATCGACGTTGACGTGCCCTCCTACCGACAGGATATATCCGCCGGAAAGGATGACATAAACGGCAAACATCATCTGGGTCAGTTCAGTTCCCCAAACAGTGGGTGAATTGAGGACGTAGCGCCGGAAGACCTCCACCATCATCAGAACGAAAATGGGCAGTATCAGATATGCGAGAGATTTTCCCACCCATTCGTTGATCACATCGATTAACCTTGTAAGCCGCTTTAGAAATTCCACAAAACATTCCTCCTTGCTTTCATATTGGTGCAGCCTTTCATTCCTGCGAGCAAAATCCGGCACTGAAACGAATTCTCTGACGATCCGGACCCCCCTTCCTTACGCTGATTGTCGATTTTACGTTTTTAAAAGGCGGGTGCGCCTGATGTTTTCGGTGCGGCGGAGCCATTTTCGCGGCAAAATCGTTACCCTTATCAGGCGTTGATTTCGGAAAAAAACTGGCTCTTGAGAATCCTTGTTTTGGGAATCCTCAAATTTCCGAACATTGTTATCATTCTTCTTGCCTGAATGTCAATGCTCCCGAGAGAAGCCCTATGATTTTTTTTCTGGTTCATACAAAACAATATTTATCACATTTAAATCGGGCGGACATCCGCTGATTTGTCTGTCTCAGCCGGATTTCGGCCTGCGGTACTGCATAGAGGCGTTAGGAATCACGGCAACTTCGCTGCCGGGTCCGAAATCACGTTCCAGAAGCTCCAGGGTTTCCTCCCAGGACCGTGTCCAGGTGATTCGTTCGGGATTCGCGAACCAATCGCCAAACGTCTTGTCATAATGGGGAGCCAGGACAATAAGGTTCAAAGAGTCGGGCACCTGGGTCACCGGATACTGCCTTCCTCCGTAATTCCGCCCCCACCTGCCGAGGAGGTAATGAATCGCCTGTCCCTCGGGAGAATCGGCGATGACCACCGCCGTGCCCTGGAATTCCTTCAGGGCAAGAATGGCGCTGTAGACGCCGATCGTCATTTCGTTGGCTTTGACGAAGGTATTGGCGATGGCCAGATCCTTGTTGGAGGGAGCGGGCTCGGTGTCGTAATGGTCGATGGCCATTTCCACCGCCGAGGCATGGGATGCCTCCAGGTCCCCCGCAAAGACAGCCGCGGCATCGCCCCTGCCGTTGAACAGAACGTTTACCATAAAGCTCATCCCCACGAGCTCCGCCGCCTCCGATATTTCCTTGCGCATGATGTTGTTGTGGAATTTGCCCATTCCGAGAGATTTGGGTTCCATGGCCGCGACATTCAGATGATAATTGGTGACGCTGTCGATGTGGGAAATTCCGGGCAGAACCAGCTTGCCCCCACCGGAGAAACCTGTCTGGGGGTGGGCCGTTACGCAGGAGATCCCGATCTTGAGGTCGGCCTCGGCCACCTCCCGGTTGATCATCACTCGGGTTCCGCGACTCGTCGTTCCCATCTCGACGCAGTTTTCATAAATGTTGTGATTGAATACCCTGTAAGATTCAACCAGGGGGCCGAGCTTCTTGCGAAACTCATTCTGCGTAAGTGCCCCATGCGTTCCCAATGCGCAGACGAAGGTAATGTCTTCATCACGGATCCCCCCTGCATGGAGTTCCTCGATAATTAGAGGAGCTATTTCATAGGGGCGGGTGGGACGGGTCATATCGTCGAACACTATAACAGCCGTCTTTTTTCCTTCCGCAAGATCCCGAAGACGGGCCGAGCCGATGGGGTTCAGGATGGCTTTTCGCATCTGTTCGATGCTCAGTGCTTGAGCGTCCGCTCCTTTCATTTTGCCGATTTCCACATTCCAGGACTCGGGCAAATCGATTTCGAGTGTCGAATTTCCATACCAAAGCCGCCGGGGCAGACTGATGCGCATAATTATTTACCTCCGATGAACGTTCTCGGACACCTTCCATGTCATCCGGCAAATGCGGGGAATGACTCAAAAGACATCATGGGGTTCAATTCTCAACAAGACGAGGCCTGAATGATGTTGCTGCAAACACTGTTACACCAGCCTCTCGTCTTCTGTCAATTTCAAAAAGTTTGACTCCAGGGCTCTTCAGCAGGACCGAAACTGATCACCGGTAAAATTCGCTCCAGCCATCCAGTGCTTTGTCACGCGTAATCCCACCATCATATATCGCCAGGCGAAACACAAACATCGTATTAAATTATTTTACCATATATCGATATCACGGGATATCGGGTGTTCACCGGCTAAAAATATCCAATTAAAGTGCCTGCCGTTTTCGATGGCCACAAACCTTTCCCTCAACCCGATCAGCGACAGAGTCACCTTGAGCCATCTTTGAATCGCAGCAAATTACTGTTTTATTTATATATTTTTGATTTCTGACCAAACACATGGCAGCTACCACAACAAGCGCTTGTCCTATTTGACAATGATTTCTTTTCAGAAACAAAAACTTAACACAAATCCCATACATGATACAAATCGCATAACCCTGTTTTATTTAGCTTGACTTTCCATGCAGCCAGTCCCTAAAATAAATATAAATGGGATCAGCTCAACACTGAATGCACTTCACCGTGAAGGCCAAATTACTTCCGCAACAGATTTAATGAACGGAGCGGGTTTATGTATGCGTATATCCTTCGACGACTTCTGACCATTATCCCCACCCTGATCATCGCCTCTTTTATCGTTTTCTCCCTGATCCGGCTCGTCCCCGGGGACGTCATCGACATGATGGTGTCTCAACATGATATCGGTGACGCGGAAGTCACCCGAGCCACCCTGGAAAAGGCCATGGGCCTCGACAAGCCTATTTATATTCAGTTCGGCGCCTGGTTGGGGAAAATAGCTCTCCATGGCGATTTTGGTGATTCCCTCTGGAAAGGCACGGCCGTCGCGGACGAAATTCTGGCCAGGGCGCCGGTCACTTTCGAACTCGGGCTGATCGCCCTCACCATAGGGCTCCTTCTGGCCCTGCCCATTGGTATTTATTCGGCCATTCGCCAGGACACAATCGGAGACTACATCGGCCGGACCGTGGCCATTCTGGGGATGGCCATTCCCGCCTTCTGGCTCGGCACCATGATCATGGTCTATCCGGCATCCTGGTGGGGATGGTCTCCCTCCATCAAGCTGGTCCCTTTCAGCGAAGATCCTATCGGGAACCTGAAGACATTTCTCGTTCCCGGAACAGTTCTGGGATTCGCCCTGGCCGGGGTGACGATGAGAATGACCCGGGCCATGATGCTCGAAGTCCTCAGGCAGGATTATATTCGGACCGCGTGGGCCAAGGGTCTGAAGGAAAAAGTGGTCATCCTGCGACATGCTTTGAAAAACTCACTTATTCCGGTAGTCACTCTGATCGGCCTTCAGGTCCCGATCCTGGTGGGTGGCACGATTGTGATTGAGCAGATTTTTGTTCTGCCGGGCATGGGACTTCTCATGCTGGAAGCTGTAAACCAGCGGGATTATCCCATTATTGCCGGAGTCATGCTATTCATCGGATTGGTGGTGTTGTTCGTCAATTTGATGGTCGATATGAGCTACGGATGGCTCGATCCCAAGGTTCGGCACAAATAAACTCGGCTTTAACGTCTTTTCCGCAACATAAGTGAAATTTCACTGGCGAAACAATGCGGGAGAATTTCGTAACGGTAGACCACAACAGCGACAAGGGATCTTTTATGACGGACGGTACAACAAGTGCGACTCACAGTCGAGATGCGGCAGCAGCCTCTTCCCTCCAGACAGAGGAAGGACCCAACAATACAGTCGTGCCCAAAGCCCGAGGGTTTACTGCTGATTTCTTCATACGTCTCTTCCGGGAGAAACCCCTCGGGGCCTTCGGCGGGATTATTGTTCTGATCCTCCTTCTGACCGGCATATTTGCAGATGTTCTGGCGCCTTTCGGCTTCAATGAGATGAGCCCCTTGAACCGACTGAAGATGCCGTCCCTGGAGCACCTCATGGGGACGGATCAGCTGGGTCGCGACATGCTCAGCCGTATCATTTACGGCGCGCGTCTTTCCGTCATCGTCGGACTGGCTGCCACGACACTTTCCACTATAATCTCTGTTTTCATCGGAGTCACATCGGGATTTATCGGCGGCAAATTCGACATGTACATCCAGAGGCTCGTGGATGCATGGATGATTTTTCCTGCGCTGGTGATGCTGATCGTTTTCGTTTCCGTTTTCGGCCCGGGGATGTGGACAATCATCATTATCCTCGGAATCCAGTACGGCATCGGCGGCTCCCGAATCATCCGGGGGGCGACCATGTCCACCAAGGAGAACATGTACATACGGGCGGCGGATTCGATCGGGGCTTCCGTTCCCAGAATTCTCGTCCGGCACATCCTGCCGAACATCATGGCGCCCATTATTGTCATATTCACGACACGCATCGCGGCGGTAATTCTCTCCGAAGCCACTTTGAGCTTTCTCGGGCTAGGCATTCCCGCACCCGCTCCAAGCTGGGGAGGGATGCTCAGCGGCGCCGGTCGAGCATTCATGCTAAAGGCCCCTCATCTGGCCCTTTTCCCCGGCCTCGCCCTGACAATTGTGGTTTATGGCGTCAACATTTTCGGGGACGCGGCACGAGACCTCCTCGATCCGAGGCTCAGGGGAGGTCTTGGAAGTTATTCCGGAAAAAAATAAACGACCAAACCTTACCCGGCTTCCACTAAAAGCTCAGAAACCGCTTTCGAATGAGCGGCTATCGGCACAATACCTTTAGAAAGGGGGTTTGCGGAGAACTACCGATAATGCCTTATTTCGAAGACATTCCACATCAAGCGAAGGAGAACAGAAATGGCAAGAAAATCAGTTGGTCTGACAATGCTTTCATTCATCATGATGTTCTCACTGTTGTTCGGCAGCGCAACCTTTTCCACAGCGGAAGAACCGCAGTACGGCGGAACATTGACCATTCTGGACGTGGTCGCCATGTTGAACCCTATTTCCTGGGATAACGAGGCCTGGGTGTGGAAACACGGTAACGATACCGGCCTTTTTTATGAACACCTTTTCGAGGGCGATCTCGACAAGGGCCCCCGGGGCACGAATGAATACCCTTTCCATGCCAGCGCATGGATTCCCCCGAGCGTCATGAAGGGCGAACTGGTTGAAAGTTATGAGGTGCAAAAGGATCCTCTCGCCCTGATTTTCCACCTCCGAAAAGGCGTATACTGGCAGGAAAAACCGGGGGTCATGGAAAAGCGTGAATTCGTGGCGGACGACGTGGTTTACAGTATGAACCGCATCACCAACGCCCGAAAAGCCATTCCGACCTACGTCACCTTTGTCGAGAAGTGGGAAGCAAAGGACAAGCATACCGTCGTTGCCCATCTAAAGGAATGGAACGCCAATTGGGCGTACCGTATCGGCTGGGGCTATTACGACGGCATCCAGCCTCCGGAAGTGGAAAAAGCCGGAGCGCAGGACTGGAAGAACGTGGCGGGGACAGGCCCCTTCATGCTCACCGATTACAAAACCGGACATTCGACCACGTATGAAAGAAACAAGGATTATTGGGGCAAGGCAACCATCGACGGCAAGGAATATCAGCTTCCTTTCGTCGACAAGGTGCAGGCGATGATCATCAAGGATCCCCAGACCCGGTCATCCGCGCTGACCACCGGCAAGGTCGATCTTGCAATGACCATCTCCAAGGCGGATATGGAATCCATAAAGAAATCCGCCCCCGATATCAAATGGAAGAAACGTCTTGACACCAACGGCTACATGCTGGTGTTGCGAATGGATACAAAGCCCTTTGACGACGTCCGGGTGAGGCGCGCACTGAATCTGGCCGTAAATCAGCAGGAGATCATCGATTCCGTGTTTGAAGGAGAGGCGGAACTGGTTAATTATCCCTATCCCGTCACCTTCAAGGAAGTTTACACCCCCTACAATGAACTTCCCCCGGTGGCACAGGAACTCTTCTCCTATAATCCGGAAAAAGCGAAAAAGCTTCTTGCTGAGGCGGGATACCCGAACGGCTTCACGTTCAAGGCTCAGGTGGCGAATACGAGCACCATGGATGTGGAATCGATGGTCGTGGCCTATCTGGCCCAGATTGGTGTGACTCTCGAACTCGAACCCCTGGAATATCCCTCCCATATGAGTATGATGTTCAAAAAAACCCATGGGCCCGGATACTTCTTTTCCAATGACCACGGCAATCCCTTTGCCACAATCCGGAAGAACTTCGTCACCGGGCAGACCTGGAATCCGTACATGATGTCGGACAAGCACATCGATGAAACCTTCTTCAAAACGGTCAGCGACACCAGTCTGAGCCAGGAGGAAGGGTTCGCCGAGATGAAAAAACTTGCGGTTTACGCCATGGCTAAAGCGCCGGCGATCTGGCTCCCGGGGGCGTACTACTACGTTGGATGGTGGCCCTGGGTCAAGAACTACCATGGCGAGATTCGCACGGGCGCCCATCGCCCCGCGGGCGTCATTAAAAACATCTGGATTGATCAGGAAATGAAGAAAAAGATGGGCCATTAAACACTACAGGGGGCGGCGCTTCCCGCCGCCCCCTGTAATCCCAATATTTTCTGATTATGAGAGGCTGCATCGATGCCGCAGTTATTGAAAGTACGAAATCTACAAACCCAGTTTTTTGCCCGCGACAGTATCGTGAAAGCCGTCGACGGGGTCTCTTTCGATCTGAATGAAGGGGAAACCCTCGCCTTGGTGGGCGAAAGCGGGTGCGGGAAAAGCGTAACCGCCATGTCCATTCTCAGGCTCATCCCGAATCCGCCGGGGAAAATCGTCGGTGGTGAGATTTTTTTTCAAGGACGGGATCTTTTGAAAATCAGTGAAGATGAGGTCCGGGATATTCGTGGGAACGATATCGCCATGGTTTTTCAGGAGCCGATGACCTCTCTCAACCCGTCTCTTACCATCGGGCGTCAGATTTCCGAGCCCATGGAGGTTCACAAGGGCATAACCCTGAAAAAGGGACTTCTTAGAGCGAAGGATCTTCTCGGGAAAGTCAATATTGCGGCCCCGGAACGCAGGATTCACGATTATCCGCACCAATTCAGCGGTGGAATGAGACAGCGCGCCATGATCGCCATGGGTCTTGGCTGCAATCCAAAGCTCATTATCGCCGATGAACCGACGACTGCTCTGGATGTGACCGTGCAGGCTCAACTTTTGGAACTAATGAAGAATCTTACCCGTGAATATGGCACGGCTCTGATTCTTATTACTCATAATCTGGGAGTGGTCGCCCGCTACGCGGACCGGGTGAATGTGATGTACGCCGGACGCATCGTCGAAAAAGGCACGGCTCACGAAATCTACGATGACCCCAGGCACCCCTATACGATTGGTCTTCTGAAATCGGTTCCCCAGTTGGACCAGGATGTAAAAACAAGATTGGTTCCCGTCAGGGGCCAGCCGCCAGATCTTTCGAAGGTGCCTGAGGGTTGTGCCTTTTACCCTCGATGCGATTTTGCGACCGAAAGGTGCCGGAAGGAATCACCGGTACTGGAAACCGTCAGCGGAAATCATGAGAAAGCGTGTTGGATCGATGTTAAATAACACTCACGATACTTTGGTCGATATTCAGGATTTATCCGTTTATTTTCCCGTATATTCAAAAAACATTCTGCGGAGAAAAGTCGGTGACGTCAAGGCCGTCGACGGAGTTTCCTTCCAGATCTCCAAGGGAAAGACCTTGGGTCTTGTAGGCGAGAGCGGAAGCGGCAAGACCACGGCGGGATCGGCCATCCTTCACTTGGAGGCGCCGACGGGAGGCAAGATCTTCTTCGAGGGAAACGAGGTCACTGGAAAAACCAAAAAAGAAATCAGATCCCTGCGCGGGCGGATGCAGATGATATTTCAGGATCCGTTCAGTTCTCTCAATCCCCGTATGAAAGTTCGAGACATCATCGGGGAACCGCTGATCGTACATGAATTGACGGAGAATGCCGCCGATTACCGTAATCAGGTGGCTGAACTGTTAAACGTGGTAGGGCTCAATCCCGCCATGGGTGAACGGTATCCCCACGAGTTCAGCGGTGGACAGAGGCAGCGTATCGGAATCGCCAGGGCATTGGCTGTCAAACCGTCTTTCATAGTTTGCGATGAACCTGTTTCCGCCCTCGACGTCTCGATCCAGGCGCAGATCATCAATCTTCTGGAAGATCTCCAGGAGCAATTCAACCTTACATATCTCTTTATCGCCCACGATCTGGCGGTCGTTCGACACATAAGTGACCGGATAGCTGTCATGTATCTAGGTGAAATAGTCGAAGTCGCATCGAGAAACGACCTGTATCGCTCTCCCCTGCACCCGTATACAAAAGCTCTTCTTTCAGCCATTCCCTTCGCGAATCCTAAATTGGAGGCAACGAGGGAGCATATCATCCTGCAAGGGGAAATCCCCAGCCCTCTCAATCCTCCGTCCGGGTGCAGTTTCCACCCGAGATGTCCCCAAGCCACCTCAATCTGTTCAAAAGAATCGCCGACCTTGCGGGAGTTGGCTCCGGAACATACCGTGTCCTGTCATCATCCAGGGTGATCGTTGTTGATTGTTTTCCGGGTTCATCCGGATGACTTGAGGAATTGAGAGTGCTGAAGGAGGAAACAACCTGTTAAAGTTCAGGAAGGGCCAGTTTGGCCCTTCTTTTTTTCAAGAGATTTTTCTCTCCTTTTCCACTGAAATTGAATGGAAGAGCGGAAAGAATCTCCTGAAGACATGGAATTATTTTTCCGTGTCGCTTCGAATTTCTTCGAGCAGGTCGGCAATGGCCGCCATCAGCCGCTCGGTAATAAGGATTTGGGTTTCCTTGTTATTTTCTCTCTCGAAAAGGTCTGAAAAATCAAGAGGCGCGCCAAACCTTACCCTTCCCTTCTGCCCAAGGCCCGGAAATTTCCAGCGGTTGAGTCCCCACAGCGCAGTGGGAATGACAATGGGCCGTGCATCATAGATCAGTTTTCCCACCCCACGGTTGCCTTTTCCCAGCACCCCCTCTCTATTGCGCGTACCTTCCGGGAAGATCATGACCTTCTCCGTTTGGAGCAGATCCTCCAGAATACGTCCGGCTTTGACATCCCTCCTGCGCCTCACCGGAAAGGCGCCCAGGGAACGAAAAAACCACCCGAGAAAAGTTTTCTGAAAGAGTTCTTCCTTGGCCGGCGCCCAGACCATCTGGAGAGGGTAATACCGCAATACGGCCCAGGGCAGCAGGACGGTCTCGTATCCCGAGATGTGATTGGATGCCAGCATGGCGCCTCCCTGATGTGGGATATGCTCGGCGCCCTCAATCCGGAAGCGGTTTATTCCCGATGCGTAAAAACCGATGCCATAAGCAACAAATGAAACCCAGATTCGCCTTCCAATCGAGATGTTCAACGATCTCTCTCCCTCCCTGATAACAGTGATGACCTCTGGCAACCGGAGAATACTCTAATATTCTAATATGTGCTTGCACTTAAATAGTGTCCGTCCGGAAACCCCAGGAAGCACAAATGCAGTTTTCGATCTGGAAACGAGTCATTTTTCGTAAGATCAAGGAAACCAAGGATTTGAGCGGAGGCGTAGCACTTTACGCCGCACAATCAAATCCGCGGGTTGACGCAGAGATTGCGGAAAAGGGCCGTTTCCGGACGAAAACTAAATAATTTTCGCTTTCCTCTGCGGCCGAGGACATGCTGTCGAGAAACCGGCGGTCAATTATCTGAATATATTTTTCCATTTGTATCGGCCCGTTCAGAGGAGGATCTCCCCCTCCCCTCTGAAATCATCCCAACCAACATCTTCGATTTCGCTCGGAAATTCATGGCGATCCCGTTTTCGCCCGCCCAGATAGCGCCATTCCCCTTCCATTCTCCGCAGAATGGACAGCTCCAGGGTCCGGCTTTGCCCACCCTGAAAGCTCATGTCCATGTACCAGATAACACGCGCCGCATCTCCAGCGATCTCCTCCCGTAGAATCCGACATTCCCGGATCCGGAAATTGTGGATGAGATTGCTGCATCCGTAGCGGATGTAATCATCCTGGGACGGGAAGATGCGGCGGAAACTGGACTCGGGATGGTAGCTTTCGTATATAAACTTGAAATCACCACCAACAAAAGCACGGCAGCGAGCGAGAATCAGTTCGGAAGGTTCTTGAAATTTCATTGTCGGCCGGCTGGTTCAGGGCGGGTTCTACAGTCATTCCTTAAGCCGGGGATCGAGGGCATCCCGGATTCCTTCCCCGAGCAGGTTGTAGCCCAGCACCGTTATCAAAATGGCGAGACCTGGAAAAGCAGACATCCACCAGGCAGTGCCCAGAGTCTGTTTTCCTGTAATCAGCATGTTTCCCCAGGAAGGAGTTGGAGGCTGCACGCCTATCCCCAGAAACGAAAGAGCACTTTCAGTCAGGATTGCCCCCGCGACCCCGAGGGTGGCCGATACAAGAACGGGAGAAAGAGCATTTGGCAGAACGTGACGGAAAATAATCCGTGAGTCCGAGGCGCCGAGTGTCCTGGCCGCCTGCACGAAGTCTCTTTCCCGAAGCGAGAGAAACTCCGCTCGTACCAGGCGTGCCACGCCCATCCAGCTTGTCAGACCGATGATAATCATGATGTTCCAGATGGATGGCTCAAGAAATGCGATAACGGCAAGAATGAGGAAAAATGTCGGAAAACAGAGCATGATATCCACGAACCGCATCATAACGGCATCAATCCACCGGCCATAGTATCCCGCCAGAGCCCCGACGACAATGCCGATCATTGTGGCAATCCCTACAGCGACGAAACCAACCAGCAGCGAAATTCGGGCGCCATACAGTATACGCGTTAACACATCCCTGCCCAGATCGTCCGTACCGAGAGGATACTGCCAGCTGGGTGGCTCCAACCGGTGCGCGATATCAATGGCGCCCGGGTCGCGTGGCACGAAGGTCGAAAAAAAAGCGAGGAGGAACATGGTAAGGACAATGGCTGCGCCAGCCATGGCCATGCGATTGCGAATCAATCGCTGCCAGATGATTTTCCGGAAGGATGTGGGAGAGGATTGAACCATGAGTCGAATTGAAAAACCTGGAAAGCGGGTTCACTGAAAGCACCTGATGAACAGAATACTCTTTTTTCTGGCCAATTCAAAGGTTGTGATAGAATCGGGCAGGAATTTCTCCCGAAGAGCGAAAAAGAGGATGGGATTCTGGTCATCTGATTTTCCGAAATTCGCCAGGCTGCGATTCATTCCCCCGGATGATAGACGATGACCACTCTTCTGTTCTGTTGGCGCCCCTCCTGGGTTCCATTGTCGGCAACGGGGCGAGATTCCCCATAGGCTTTCACTTCGACCCGATTGGAGGAGATATCGAACTGTTTAAGCAGGTATTTTCGGACACTCTCCGCCCGAAGTGAGGAGATTCTGCGGTTAGCATCAACCGTACCCACGCTGTCGGTATGCCCTTCGATCCGAAAGACTCCTGCAGGCATATCGGAGATGAATTCCGCCGCTCTTTTCAGTTCTTCGTGATATTTCGGAAGAATTTCCACCTCACCGGGGAGAAATTCGACGATAAGCTGATAGGATTTTTCCTCCGGACAGCCATATGGACCAACTTTGACGCCAAGGGAGGTTCCGTGGCAATTGTCCAGTTCATCCGCCACGCCGTCCCCGTCGCTGTCGGTGGGACAACCGAGTTCATTCACCGCCCCCCAGTGAGTATTGGGGCATTTATCCAGTTCATCAGGCACGCCGTCGCCGTCCCCATCCTGAAGAACCGGCGTTTCCGCCCCGATGGCCACGAGAGAATGCGGTGCAACGGTTTCTTCGGCGGATTTTGGTTCGGACAGGCCACCATCAATCATAATGGAGGAAGCGGTCCCTTCGGACAGATATGGACCTGCAACGAAAAAAACCGCTAAAGCTAAAAACCGCGTCCTCCCTTTCATCACAGGACTCCATTAAAAAATTCATTTCAGAGGCTGTTGAAGAGAGTCTATCGTGCACTTTTCAGCCAGGAAGCCAAGGTGCAGATACACCTGCTGGGGCATTTGCCTCCAAAAGAAATCAAAAATCTACTTTTTGGGAAGTGTGCGCTCCCATTCCCAGGCGGTTCTTACGATATATTCCAGATCGTCAAATCGAGGGATCCAGTTCATTGTCCGGCGGATCTTGCCGCTGTCGGCGACCAGGATAGGGGGATCGCCCGCCCTGCGGGGCGCTTCCGCCACGGGAAAATCCACACCGGTCACTTTTCTTGCGACTTCGATCACCTCTCTGACTGAATATCCGTGCCCATAACCACAGTTGAAACGATCGCCTATGCCGTTCCCGAGGAGGTAATTCAAAGACGAAAGATGGGCGGCAGCCAGATCGTCAACGTGAATATAGTCGCGGATGCAGGTTCCATCGGGAGTATCGTAATCCGTGCCGAAAATCTGCAGGAGATCGAATTCACCCTTGGCCGTCTTGAGCGCCCGGGTGATCAGGTGAGTGGCGTTCTCGTAGGACTGCCCGATCCGTCCCTGCGGGTCTGCACCCGCCACATTGAAGTAACGCAAGGCAATATAGTTAAAATCGTCATTGGCTTCCGAGAGGTCCGCCAGAAGGCGCTCGGTCATGGCCTTGGAAGCTCCATAAGGATTAATCGGGAAAAGGGGGGCCTCCTCGCGAACCGGAATTTCTTCGGGCATGCCATAAACGGCCGCAGTGGAAGAAAAGATGAAATTCCGGATGCCCAGTTCCTGTACGACCTCCAGAAGATTGAGGGCATTTACGGTATTGTTGCGATAATATTTTAACGGACGGGTTACGCTTTCGGCCACCTCGATGTAGGCGGCGAAATGCATGACTGCGTGAGGGTCAAAATCCTCCATGGCTGATTTCAGGGAGATTCTATCCCCCAGATCCCCGGTGAAGAGATCACCGTGCAAAACCGCCCAGCGGTTGCCGGAAGAAAGATTGTCGTAAGTTCTGACCTCGTATCCGGCCTCGCCAAGAGCCTTAACCACGTGGCTGCCGATGTACCCGGCACCGCCCGTGACAAAAACACGCGCTTTTCCATTCGGGGAAAGAGATGAAATCATTTTTATCTCCTCCCGATTCCCACATATTCAAAACCCTCTTCCTTGAGCGCCCCGGGATCATATTGGTTGCGACCGTCAAAAATGACGGGATTCTTCATCATCCGTTTGATCGCCTTGAAATCCGGATGCCGGAAAGGTTTCCATTCCGTCACCAGGATCAGTCCGTCCACACTCTCTACGGCGTCGTACTGATGTCGGGCCATTTCAACAGTATTTTCCAGAAACCAGGCCTGCGGGAGGTCACGGCGAGCCGCTTCCATCGCCTCGGGATCATAGGCTTTGACCTTTGCCCCCGCGGCAATCAACTCATGCAGGAGAACCTCGGAGGGCGCCTCGCGAATATCGTCGGTGCCGGGCTTGAAGGCGAGACCCCATATCCCGAAGGTCATTCCGGAGAGATCCGCCCCGAAACGGTCGACGATCTTTTCGAAAAGGACATGTTTCTGGGCTTCATTCCGTCGATGAACGGCCTGGAGAACCCAGGGTTCGACAAGCTGCTCTTCGGCGGTCCGGATCAGGGCGTTGACGTCCTTGGGGAAGCATGACCCACCGTAACCACATCCCGGATAGATGAAGGAAAAACCGATCCTGGAATCCGAGCCGATTCCAAGCCGCACATTTTCCACGTCCACCCCCAGGCGATCGCACAGTCCTGCCATCTCATTCATGAAGGAAATTTTTGTGGCCAGCATGGCATTGGCCGCATATTTCGTCATCTCAGCATCCCGGATTCCCATAACCATGATGCGGTCATGGTTACGAGAGAAATCCCCGTAAAGGGACCGCAGGACCTCCCGTGCCCTATCACTGTCGGTTCCGATAATGATTCGGTCCGGACGCATGAAATCGTTTACCGCGTCTCCTTCTTTGAGAAATTCGGGGTTGCTTACGACATCGAAAGGGATATCCGCCCCACGGACCGAGAGTTCCTCAAGAATTGCAGCCCTGACCTTCTCAGCCGTTCCAACGGGAACCGTGGACTTGTCCACCACCACGGCATAATCCGGGAGATGACGTCCAATTTCCCGGGCCACTGCCAGTACATATTTCAGGTCCGCGGAACCGTCCTCGCCCTGTGGAGTGCCCACGGCAATGAAATAGATATTGGAGTCAGCCATGGCCTCGGCCAGGGATCGGGTGAAACGCAGGCGCCCTTCCTTGACATTTGTGGCAACCAGAGCCTCGAGACCGGGTTCATAGATCGGGATTTCCCCCTTGTTGAGCCGATCGATTTTCCCGTTATCCGTATCCACGCATGTAACATTATGTCCCATCTCGGCGAAACAGGTCCCTGTGACCAGACCCACATATCCTGTACCGACAATTGTAAGATTCATATCCAATCCTTCCCGCTACCTAGAGGCCAAAAACCACGAGAACTTACCATAAAGGCGAATATTTTCAATAAAAAAGGGTCGACGTTATTCATTTCTCGAAGAACGCGGACAGACTTCAGAAGAATAAATGACCGTAAAAAGCGCAGGGAAAAGGGAAATTGCGGGTTTTTATTTTTCCAGATGGAGAGGTTAAAATTCCCAGGGGCTTTTCCTCCGTGTACTGTGCACACCGCGGTTGCTCAGCATGAAGGCAAGAACAAGACCCGATCCAACTCCGAATAAATAGAGCGAGGTAAAAATCAGATAATAATTCATTTCTTTCTCCAGACCAAAAGACAAAACTTAAAAATAGATTTTCGGTATACCGGAAAAACGGGCTCAGTTCAAGGGCAATTTCGACGTCCCTTGATTATTTTTATTTAAAAATCGAATACTTGTCCACCTTGCGGGATAAAAACGAAGAGACGTCAGGCCTTACGAATGCGGGGGTCGGTCAGTGCGTAACTGAGATCCGCAATGAGATTTCCGACCAGGGTGAGAATGGCCCCGATCACCAGAACTCCCATGATCAGGGGATAATCGCGCATCATGACACCGTCATAAAAAAGTTTTCCCATCCCGGGAATGGCGAAGATGGTTTCGAAGATGACGCTTCCTCCGATCAGTCCCGGAACGGAGAGTCCGAGTATGGTAATGACCGGAAGAAGCGCATTTCGCAGAGCGTGCTTGTAAATGACCAACCTCTCAGGAAGGCCCTTTGCACGGGCGGTCAGGACGTAATCCTGGCGTATGACTTCCAGCATGTTGGAGCGCATGTAACGAGAGAAGCCCGCCAACCCGCCGAAAGCGGACACAAAGACAGGAAGGACCAGATGGTGGGCGATGTCCAGAAATTTCCCTCCCCATCCCAGATAATCGTACCCGAGAGATTTCAAACCCGCTACCGGAAAAATTCCAAGCCTCACGCCTAAAAAATCCATGAGCAGCAGGGCAAGCCAGAATGAGGGTGTGGCAAAACCGAGAAAAACGAAAATGGTCGTGGAACGATCGAAAAGAGAATTCCTTCTGATCGCCGATAATATGCCGATTGGGACCGCCACCAGAAGAATCAATACTATTGAAAGAATGTTTATCAGAATCGTAATCGGAAGTCGCTCGGCGATTTTTGCCGCGACGGGCCTCCGATCCTGGGAAAAGGAGTTGCCGAAATCCAGGCGGGCAATCCGACCAAGCCAGATTCCGTACTGAACCATCAGCGGTTTGTCCAGATTATACTGTGCCCGCAGTCGCTCCTTAAGTTCGGTGCTTGCCTCCGGATTGAGTTCCGTTTGAATATCCGTGGGTTCCCCAGGCGCCAAATGGATGACGATGAAGGAAATCAGCGTGATTCCCAGAAGAAGAGGAATCATCATGAGCAGGCGCTTGGAAAGATATTTAACCATTTCATTCACTGTGCGTTAATCGCAGGAAATTCGGATGACCCGTTTCTTCTTCGTTTATACCGGAGAATGGTATCACTTCAAGAAAAAAGAAGAGCATTGCCCTGCTTTTTACGGTCGATCGGATGAATCCGGAGTATTCATCCG
Source organism: Desulfuromonadales bacterium (assembly GCA_024636295.1). GTDB lineage: Bacteria > Desulfobacterota > Desulfuromonadia > Desulfuromonadales > JAGXHI01 > JAGXHI01. The sequence continues at coordinate 234,378 of JAGXHI010000061.1, read as the reverse complement.
ATCGATGCAATGGGATCATGCAGACTCCCGGCACAAATCAGCGCTTGAATCTTTGCTCCTTTTCAGGAACATACCACTTGATGAAATTGTACATGATTCCGTTCGGAGCGGGATCGATCCCCCGGAATCGGGCGGCGACCACCGGCAGCGCATCGGGAACGTAGAGGAACGTGTAAGGCTGCTCTTCCGCCAGAATCTCCTGAAAACGATAATAGATTTTCTGCCGCTCGGATTGATCCAGTGTTCTGCGTCCCTTTTCGAGGAGTTCATCCACCTCTTCATTCTTGAAATTTATGAAGTTCAGCTCCTGAGGTCCGGTTTTACTTGAATGCCAGACATTGTAGGCATCCGGATCCGGGGGAATGGTCCAGCCGAGAATAATGGCATCAAAATTCCCGGGATTCACGAATTCTTTGAGGAACGAAGCCCATTCCACCACCCGGAGGTTGACGTCGACACCGATCTCCCGGAGGCGTCGCTGAATGATTTCAGCCGTTTTGATCCGCTGATCATTCCCCTGGTTGGTAATGATTGTAAAGGAGAGGGGTTCTCCGTCCTTATCCAGAAAACCGTTCCCATCGCTGTCGATCCATCCTGCCTCGGAAAGAAGGGCTTTTGCTTTTTCGGGGGAATAGGGATAGCGGCGCACGTCCGGATTGTAGACCCATGTCTCCGGTTTGTAGGGACCGGTAGCGACCTGTCCCAGCCCCAGAAGGACGCCCTCGATAATTTCTTCCTTGTTCAGGGCATAGGCCAGCGCCTGCCTGATCCGTTTATCCTGAAACATGGGCCTTTTGAGATTATAGCCCATGTACGTGTAGGATGATGCTGCATAGCGAAATTTATTGTAGCGCCGTTTGAAAGCCGGAGTGTCGGTCTGCTTGTCGTACTGAAGAGGGGTCAGCCCCATATAATCGAGCCCCCCGGACTGCAATTCCAGGAACATGGTGGAAAGATCCGGAATGATCCGATAGACCATCCGCTTGATATAGGGTTTGCCCTCGTAATAATCGGAATTCGCCTCCAGTACGATTTTCTCTCCGGGCTTCCATTCCACAAACCGGTAGGGTCCCGTGCCGATGGGTGCTCTGGAGAGTGGACTCTCGGTGATCTCCTGTCCCTCGAGAAGATGCTTGGGAAGGACCGGCATCCCCCAGCTGATGAGAGCCGTGGCCAGAGGCTTTCGATAGGTCACCCGAAATGTGTGGGGGTCGGGAGCCTCCGCGGACTCCACCTGCCTGTATCGTTCGGCATAGGCGGTGGGGGTTTTCGGATCGATGTAGAGTCGATAAGTGAATAGAACATCTTCCGAGGTGAAAGGGGCGCCGTCATGCCAGGTCACCCCGTCGCGAAGGTGAAAGGTGATGGTCAGGTTATCTTCTGAAATTTCCCATGATTCGGCCAGATCCCCCTCGATCTGAAGGTTCTTGTCGTAACGAACCAGACCGTTGTAGACCATTCCGGCAATATCCGAAGAGGCCGAATCGGAAGCCAGAACTGGCAGCAGGTTGCTGGCATCACCGATCGATCCCATTATGATGGTATCACCGTAGGCCGGAGCAGCTTCCGCCCCTTCGGCTGGAATAACCGGCTCCCGCCGATCGCAACCGATCAGACCGAGCAGGAGAATCAACATTGCTGATATATGAAATTTGTGCATCGTCTTCCTTTGACGTGTATTTAATGAAGGTCGAGAGATTCCAGGGTCTTCTCCTCTTCCTGAAGAGGCAGGATTCGCACCCCCTGTGGTGGTTCCAGCGTAAAGCGCTCCCGGGGCAGATGGGGATTCAGTTTTAATTCGGAGAAGGAAAGAGAGGCCTCTGCACTCCTCTCCGGCATCCCCACCGAAATTTTAAGTGGGAAGGAATGTTCCGAATCGAAATCGGCATACTCTGTAAGAACAACCGGATTTTCATGATGATAAAAATCCGCTTTAGTCAGGTTGAGGTCCCGATCAAAGAGCATCCGCTGTTCCCATTCATCCTCTCCCCGCAGAATCATCAGATAACCACCCCCCTCCGCAGGAAAAACGACCGGCTGTTCATGGGAAATAAGAGGCGGATCGTAAAGCAGGATTCCGATCAGATCCATTAACTTGATAGGCAGCCCCAGGAGGCGCTGAATCGTTCCCGAGGAAGCGTTCCCACGATAGAGTTTCCCTTCAGAGATGTCCCAGACGTACACTTCACTTCCATCTGTGGCCAGGATCAGCAACGGCTGCCCGAAAGGACTCAACACCTCGGCACGCAAACGATTCGGCTTCTCCGCAAGCAGGACCTGCCTTCCTCCCATCGTTCTGCTCTCGGAGGACATCCTGACTCTGGCCAGAGCGCTGAGGGAATCAAAATCCGCAGCATGATCTTTGAGCTTTTGCAGGAGAATCTCCCCCATGTCGGGAGGAATTTTTTCAGCCGGAGGCGCCATCGGCCTAGCGCAGGCGCTCAATGCGAGGCACCCCATGACGGCCAGGTAAAACAGGCGTTTAGGTAAAGCGGCAGAGTCGACAGCGAGGAGTCTAACGGGGCGCATGGCCATCCGAATCTGATTGCCCAGACTTCCGCCGCAGACTTTCATTGTCGGGATCCCGCTCCAGCGCGCGTTCGTATGTGGATCGGGATTTCTCATGGAGTTCCAGCGCCCTGTAAACATCCCCCAGATGCTCAAGAACCACGGGATCCGCGGAAAGGGCTTCGGATGCCTTTTCAAGCTCCTGTCGGGCGTCCTCGTAACGGCCGAGCTTATAATAGATCCATCCCAGGGTATCCATGATATGCGGCTCATTTTTGAGGGATAACGCATGGCGCGCCATCTGAAGCGCATCCTGAAGGTTTTCCCCTTTTTCGGCATAGGCGTAAGCGAGGAAATTGAGCGCTTCCACGTGATCCGGATTCGAGTCGAGTACATTGCGCATTTCCTCCTGGGCCCTTTGCCGGTCGCCTTTCTTCTCCAGGATGATTCCACGGTGATAGCTCAGTTCCATGTTGTCCGGGAATACAGCTTTTCCCCTGTCAACCGCCCTCAGGGCTTCTTCGAACTTTCCTTGCTCCTCCAGGAGTGAGGCAAGGAAAATGTAGTGTTCCGATCGTCCTCGAACGTCCTGAAGCATTTTGTCAAGGATGGAAACCGCTTCGTCCACCCGTCCGAGCCGATGATACAGGAAACCCACATGGGTGACCGCATCGACGTACAGATCGCGATGGGGTTCTGGTGAAATAGCCAGGAAAGCTTTTAATGCCCCGTCCCAGTCCTCGAGGTGTTCCAGCGAACTCCCCAGATAAAACTGAATGGGATCCATATCGGAGTTGAGGTCCAGAATCCCGGAAAAAACCTGCACCGCCTTATTCCATTGACTCTGCTCCATGTAAATCAGACCCGTCTTGCGCAACGCTTCAAGATTTTCGGGCTCAATCTCCAGAATGCTTTGCAATTCCGCCAGTGCGCGGTCGAGGTCTTTGTGTAGAATGTAAAGCCGGACAAGGTGCTGGCGAAGGGCCAGATCCCTGGGGCTTTCGCGAACGGCGGCTTCATAGATGCCAATAGCCTTTCCAATCTCATCTCTGCTCTCGTAAATCCCCCCGAGTTCCAGATAGGCCGGCTCCAGACCCGGATTGCTTTCGAGCAGCTCAAGATAAATTTCTTCGGCAAGACCATCCAGGCCCGTTTCCCGATAGAGACCACCCAGGATGAGATTCGCCTGCAGGGACCCGGGATTTCTTTTCCGCAATTCCTTCGCCGTTTCAATAGCCCTACCGGGATCTCCGGAACGAGCCAGTGCCAACGCCAGATGGAGATAGGCGCTTTCCTGATCGGGATCCAGTTCGATGATCCGCTGGTAATGCTCGATGGCCTCGGAATTCTCTTCCCGGTTGAAATGGAGATCGGCAAGCAGATGCCGTATTTCGACATTTTCCGGGTGCCTGTCCACCAATTCGCGCGCTGTTTTTACCGCCAGTTCCTCCCGGTCGAGTTGGACATAGAGCTGAACGAGCGAAGTGCGGAGAAAAAGATCGTCCGGATCCAGCTCAATTGCCCGGGAGAGGGACTTTTCTGCCTCTTTCAGATCACCATCCAGGGCGAGAAGGCGTGCCTTCGTGAAGTAATACAGGGCTTCAGAAGCCGGGGATTGGTCCTTAGGAGTATAAACATATTTTCCTCCCTCGCCATCCCCAGAAGAAATGGAGTGAAACGGCCCCATGCATCCAGAAATCGATACCGGGAGCAACAGTAAAAACATCAGCCGAAGCAACATGCCGGCTCCTGATTAAAGAGAGAGGTGGCCCTGTAAGGCGTCCTTCAGGGATTCGCAATTTAACAGATTACCACAGGAGTCTCGAATGGGTCAATTTCCACCGCGAGCACCTGCAAAGGCCAAAAAATCTTTACACTCCGGCGACATGTGATAAAGTCTAAAGGAAATCAGGACCTTATACAGCTTTCAAGAAACTGTTCTTCGACTCCGGCCAGACGTCTTCCATACAATGGCTATCCAGACCCAACATCAGGCCCTGCTGCAGGCAGAAAATTTTCCGGAAACAACCGGGCCGATCGAATATCGTGAAACCCACGTCTCGCGGCTTTATTTCACCGACAGACATGTGTACAAGATCAAAAAGCCCGTAAATCTGGGGTTCCTGGATTTCTCAACCCTCGAAGCACGACTTTTCTTCTGCCGTGAGGAGGTTCGGCTGAATTGCCGTCTTTGTCCGGGGACCTACCTGGGTGTTGCAGAAATCCGCCGCAAGGGAGATCAGATTCATATTGGCGACAAGGGCGAAATCATGGATTACGCCGTGGTGATGAATCGTCTTCCAGAGGAAAGGATGCTGGACCGCCTGATCGAAACGGGGGATCCGACCCTTCCGGGGCACATGTCCTCCCTCGCCCGCATACTTGTCCACTTCCACAAAGAGACCGATATTGTAAGAATAAATGATCGACGGTCCAATCTGGAAGTGGTGCGGATCAACTGGGAAGAGAATTTCCGCCAGAGCGCTCCTTTTGCAGGAGGGATTCTGACGGAAAAAGCCCTGAAGGCCTGCAGAGAGTTCGTCGGGGATTTTCTTGAGGAATATCAATCTCTCGTTCTTCGCAGGGAGGCGGAAGGTTTCGTGCGCGACGGTCACGGCGACCTTCATGCAGAACACATTTGCCTGACCGAACCCGTCTGCATTTACGATTGCATCGAGTTCAACCGACGATTCCGCGTGGCGGATACCGCTGCAGACCTGGCATTTCTCCTGATGGATCTGGAGTTCAGGCGACGCAGGGACCTGGCGGCCATCCTCCTGAATCGATATCTCGAGCTATCTGGCGATGGGGAAATGCTTTCCCTCCTGCCCTTCTATAAAAGCTATCGTGCTTTCGTCCGCGGGAAGGTCGAGGGAATACTCTCGGAAGATCGGTCCGCAGGCGAAAACACCCGACAAGAGGCGGCTCGCCTGTCCCGCCGGTATTTCAATCAGGCACTGGCCTATCTTTTTCCTCCGACATTGATCATCACCTGCGGCCTTATGGGGACCGGCAAAACCACTGTAGCCCGTGAATTGTCGGAACTCATTGGTGCCAGATATTTCTGCTCGGATCAGATCCGCAAGGAACTGGCAGGGCTGGAAGCGTCCACCCGGATTCTGGATTCCTATGAACAGGGCATTTACTCTCCGGAATTCACCCAGCGCACCTACGATCGTCTCCTGGAATGTACTGTTTCGGCCCTGAAATCAGGGCAGACTGTCATTGCAGACGCCTCATTCATTCATCGCCCCAGACGTGAGGCATTCCGAAGAGCGGCCGCGGAAGCGGGCGTTCCTTTTTACATCCTGCAGATGACCCTCGACCCCGATATCCTCGCCCATCGTCTCGATCGCAGGGAAAACCTCGGCCGCGAGATTTCGGATGGTCGCCGCGAACTGCTGGGAGACCAGAAAGAACATTTCGATGTTCCTTCCGAAAATGAAGGGACTATAATCATCGACACCTCCAGAGATCTTGAATATAATCTGCATTGGATTCTTCCCGAGATGATTAACAGATCCGGAGTGCGGCCATGAAAAAAGATGGGCACATAAGAGTTAAAGAAGCCTGGGTCCTCTTTTTTCTTCTTGGCGTTGTCATGCTCAACTATCCTTTCCTGCATATTTTCAACAAGGGATATCTCATTCTCGGCATTCCGATGTTGGTCCTCTATTTCATGATCGGATGGCCTTTTTCCATCTTTATCATTTTTCTGTTCGCCAAAACAACACGTGATAATGGGCCACCGCATAGTCAATTCGACAAGAGGAAAGGGCCTGGCTCAGAATGATTTCGGTCACCGTGGTCGCTGTCATATCCCTGGCTTATCTGGGACTTCTCTTCGCGGTTGCATACTATGCGGACAAAAGACGTGAAGCGGGCAGAAGCGTCATCTCCAATTCCTACATCTACTCTCTATCCCTTGCGGTTTACTTCACCTCCTGGACTTTCTACGGCAGCGTCGGACGTGCGGCAACGACCGGTCTGGATTTTCTTCCCCTCTATCTGGGGCCGACCCTGATTGCCTTCTCCTGGTGGTTCCTCCTGCGCAAAATGGTGCGCGTCAGCAAGGACCAGAACATCGTGAGCATCGCCGATTTCATCTCAAGCCGTTATGGAAAATCGGCATTTCTTGGTGCTGTCGTCACAATTTTCGCGGTTCTGGGAATCATGCCCTATATCGCCCTGCAGCTCAAGGCGATATCCCATACTTTCAATCTTCTCTCCGGCAGAACGATACCCGTGACTCACGGCGTCCAAAACATCCTTCCGGCCATGCCCCTTCTTGATACAGCCTTTATTGCAGCCCTGATTCTTGGTCTATTCAGCGTCCTTTTCGGAGCCCGGCACCTGGATGCCTCGGAGCGCCACGAGGGTCTGGTGGCCGCTATCGCCCTCGAATCCCTGGTCAAGCTCATCGCTTTCGTCACGGTGGGGATCTTTGTCACTTTTTTCCTCTTCGATGGATTTGGTGACGTATTCCGGCAGTTCCTGGAGAAGTTTCCCGACCGGGGACATCTTCTGCTTGTGGATACACCACAAATCCCTTATACGACCTGGTTCACTTTAAGCTTTGTATCCATGATGGCGGTGATGTTTCTTCCGCGACAGTTCCATATCATGGTCATTGAAAACTCCCGGGAGGAACATATCCGGGACGCCATGTGGCGCTTCCCGGCATACATGTTTCTCATCACCCTGTTCGTGATTCCCATTGCTCTGGGAGGGCTGATTCTCAGCGGAGGCGATGCCGCACAGGCCGATTACTTCGTATTGGAAATTCCGCTCCAGACGGGACATTTATGGCTTGCTTTGCTGGTTTTCATCGGGGGGTTCTCCGCATCGGCGGGAATGGTCATGGTTGAATCGGTCGCCCTTTCCACCATGATCCTCCATCACCTGATCATTCCGGTGATTCTAAAGCTCCGAATGGGGCCCGACAACATGTCAGGACTCCTTATCAACCTGAAAAGACTGGGAATTTTCGGGGTCATTTTCCTCGGATACATCTATTATCGCATCATCGGAGAATCCTACGCTCTCACCAACATGGGGCTGATTTCCTTTCTCGCCGCTTCGCAATTCGCTCCCGCGTTCATTGGCGGCCTGTATTGGAAGCGGGCCAACAGGCAGGGCGCCCTGATCGGGCTCCTGTTCGGCCTGGTGATCTGGTTCTATACCCTTCTGGTTCCCTCCTTCGTCCGGTCGGGCTGGCTTGGAAGCGAAATCCTGGAAGAGGGCCTGTTCGGAATATCACTTCTCCGCCCTCTGGAAATGTTCGGTCTCACCGGGTTCGATATCTGGACCCATTCTCTGTTCTGGTCCCTTCTGTTCAATCTTGGATCTTTCCTGACATTCTCTCTGCTGGCCTCCCCTTCTGAAATGGAGGAGGAGCAGGCCATCAAATTTGTCGACGCCATGGCGCCCCCTCAGGAAATCGAACAACGCAAGCGCATCAGCAAAGCTCCGAGCATCATCGAGTTTGTAGACCTGATGAGCAAATTCATCGGCGAAAAGCAGGCGCACGCCGCCATCGCCCAGTACATGGGAGACCGGAATATCGACGAGAAGGGAAGTCTCTCTGAGTACGAACAGCCCAGCCTCAAGCGCTTTACCGAGAGAACCCTCGCCGGTTCGGTGGGAGCGGCTCCGGCCCGGATCATTATCGATAATTATCTTGCAACCCGGGGGAGCCGGATGGAGGATGTCTTCGACATTTTCGGCTCGGTCACGCTGAGCCGGACCTCAAGCCGCGAACAACTCGGAGTCCTGTACGAGGCGGCCCGGGTTGTGGCGAGCGGCGCTGACATCCAGACCATCCTGGACAATATACTGGATTTCCTGCGACAGCAGTTCAAATTCGATCTTTGTGTCATCCGCATCCTGGATGAAGATGAGATGGTATTGAAGGTCCGCAGTCAGAAGGGTATGAGCACAGAGCACCTGGGTGAATCGGAAAGGGAACTGACCATGGATACCGCCATCGGAACAGCCTTTCTCACCAACTCCGTTGTGGTGGTGAACGACTCCGACTTTATGGAAAAGCCAATCTCGGCGCAGATCATACATAAAGAGGGGATTAAATCCTTCGCCCATGCCCCCATTACGATCGAGGGCGATCCCGTGGGGGTGCTTTCGGCGTTTTCCCGCTCAGCCAAGGGAATTTTCACCGACGAGTTTGTAGAACTCTTCAAGAGTCTTGCCGGACAGATCGGGGTGGCCTGGCGCAACGCACAGCAGACCGCGAGAATCATCCAGGCACGTGAGCAGGAAAAGGAGATGGAAATCGCAAAGACCATTCAGATCAGTCTCCTGCCCACGAAAGTCCCGGCAATTCAAGGAATCTCTCTGGCTGGAGTTTGTGTTCCCGCAAGTCAGGTAGGGGGTGATTATTACGATTTTCTCCCCAGCACAAACGCCCTGGATCTAGTCATCGCAGATGTTTCAGGCCACAATGTCGGCGCCGCACTTCTGATGGCCCAGACTCGAACATTTATTCAGTCCAAGGCAATAGAACACCCCAGCCCCAGTCAGATCATGAGCTCGATCAATGAGTTTTTCTACAACGATCTCACCCGGGCCGAACTTTTCATTACCATGTTTTACCTGAGATATCATGTAGAGCACAGGGAACTTTCCTTCGCCAGCGCCGGGCACAGTCTTCCGATCGTCCGACGTGCAGACACAGGTACTTGCGAACACCTCGATGCTGAAGGGCTGATTCTCGGGGTCCGGAAGAAGGTGGAATTTCAGGAAAACAAGGTCCATCTGAACCCGGGAGACATTCTGGTACTTTACACGGACGGGGTCACTGAAGCCGAAGACCACGAGGGAAACTTTTTCGGAGACGAAAGATTGTGTACTCTTGTGAAGGAAAATGCCAATCATAGGCCGGATGAGATTATTGACAATATTTTGAAGCAGGTCAGGCTATTTAGGGGATCGCAGAATTTTCAGGATGACGTCTCGCTCGTAGTCATGAAAATCGAATGAACAATTTCTGAAGACACCTTCCGGTGTCAGAGATGAGATTTATATGGTATTTTAATTCTATGCCTGGAAGATCAGCACTCTGAGATTTATGGAAAGGAGATTCTAATGATTGTCAAAATTGAGGAGTCAGGACCAGTCGTCCTGATCGAGGTAAAAGAAGAGCGCCTGGACGCCCACAACAGCGGAGAGCTCAAGAGCCAGATGCTTAACCTTTTTGAGGAGGGGAAAAACAGTATCGTGGTCGATCTGCAGGAGGTCCGGTTCGTTGATTCCTCTGGTTTGGGCGCGCTTGTCTCCGGTTTTAAAAACGCCAGCGCCCGGAACGGAAACCTCAAGCTTTCGGGGCTTCAGCCTCAGGTAAAATCCATGTTCGAACTGACCCGCCTTCACAGGGTCTTCGAAATTTTCCCGACCGCCCAGGAAGCTCTCGCCAGCTTCTAAACAGGACAGGAGCCTCCCCCATGGGGGAGAGCCTGCCGGGGGTATTATGAAAGAAAAGATTGAAGTGGATATAAGGGTCCCCAACCAGACCCGCTATCTGAGCCTGATCGGGAAAATCGGCGAAGAAATTGCCCGAACCCTGAAAAAATACAAGGGTGATCGAAATGAATTGGCATACCACATCAATATTGTCCTGACCGAGGCTATGGCCAATGCCATCAGACATGCCAACGAGGGCGATCCCCGAAAAGAAGTGCACATCACAATCGCCATAAAGCAGAAATGCCTTCATATCAGGGTATTCGACGAAGGTCAGGGATTCGACATCAGCTCCCTTCCAGCCCCCGATTTCGAGGATCTGGATGAACATGGCAGGGGAGTCTACATCATCCGGTCCCTGATGGACAGGGTCAGCTACAAGAAGTATAACGGAGGGCACGTCCTGGAGATGGTCAAGACTCTGTCCTGAGGTGCAATTCCTCTGTTTATAGTGAAAAGCGGAGACAGTGGTTGCAATCCCAAGTGAAAAAATTTGAAGATGCCGAACAGTCGGCCATTATCCTTTTCAAAAAAAGAATTCCGTCAATTCCTGGTGGGAGTAGATTGCAAACTCCCCCCTGACGCCACGCCCGTAGGCTGCAAAGAGAATCCCCGCTGCCCGGGCGGCTCTTCGGTCAAGCTCCGAATCTCCCACGAACAACAGATTTTCAGTCGCCACCCCGAGTTTTTCGGCTGCCAGCAGCAGCATGTCCGGATATGGTTTGGGACGGACTACGTCCCGGCTGGTGACCACCGCACGAAAGTAGCCTTCAATGCCAAAATGAGCCAAAATCTCCGACATGCTGTTTCCCCGGTTGGTAGCGATAGCCAGGGGGAAGTGGGCGGAGAGGAGTTCAAGCGCCTGGGTGAGGCCCGGTTCGGGCGACATATAGGGGATAAACCTGCGATAGTCCAGATTTCCTGCAAACGTAAGCGCCTCTTTCACCCGTTCGGAGCCCATCAGTGTCGCCAAAACCTGGGGGCTCGCCGCCGTGTGGCACAGCAGGGCTTTTTCCTTGTCTCGGGACCGGACCTCAGGCTCACCAAAATGTTCAAGAATGGCATTATAGTAGGCAAGATTCGCCTTTTGGCTCTGAAACAAAACTCCGTCGCAGTCGTAAACAATCCCCCGAATATCCTTCATATCAACTCCGAATCCTGATGTACAAACCGACCAGACCGAAGAGAATCATGGGGAGGGACAATAATTGACCCATGGTGGCTCCGCCCCACAGAAAACCGAGGTGTGCATCGGGTTGGCGAAAAAATTCGACGGAAAATCGGAAGATTCCGTACGCGAGAAAAAAAACGAAAAAGGGAATCCCGGCAGTTACCCTTCGCCGATGCAGCAGCCATAAAAGGCCCAGGAGAACAGGTCCTTCCAGAAAAGCCTCATACAGTTGGCTGGGATGTCTGGGTTCGGGACCGGCACCCGGAAAGACAATGCCCCAGGGAACCTCGGTCACTCTCCCCCAGAGCTCGGCATTGAGGAAATTACCCAATCTGCCGAGTCCAAGCCCCACCGTGGCCGAGGTAACAAGAATGTCTCCCGTGAGAAGTATCGGAAGATTTCGCCTGAGACAGAAAATCAGGGCTGCCACAATTACACCGAGCAGCCCCCCATGAAAGCTCATTCCGCCTTCCCAGACGGCGAATGCATGGAGAGGATGCCGAATATAATAAGCAGGGTTGTAAAAAAGAACATACCCCAACCGGCCCCCTAGAACAACGCCGATAATTCCATAGAAAAGCAGATCGGAGATGCCTTCGGTCTTTAGCGGCAGATCCCGGAGTTTTGCAAGGTAGCGGATGATGAAATAAGCGCAGGCAAATCCAAGAAGATACATAAGGCCGTACCAGCGAACGGCCAGAGGTCCGATGCGAAAAATGACAGGATCAATGTGCGGATATGTCAGCATGGAAAGCCCTCAGTGCAGAAGAACAGGAAATTTTTAATCCGCAATGGCGCCGTGGCATTCGGATTTTTTACGATAGATGTCCAGAGCAGCGGAAAAATCCGGGGGAAGAGGAACCTTCAGATCTAAAACCCGACCGCTGACCGGGTGAGTTAACCTCAAACGACATGCATGAAGCATCAGGCGATGAATATTCTGCGCTGGATGAGAGATGGCCCCATACTTATCATCCCCCAGCACCGGATGCCCCTGCTCTGCGAAATGAATCCGGATCTGATGTGTTCGTCCCGTAAGGATATCCACCTCGAGCAGCGCAGCCGCCTCAAAGAATTCCAAAACCCTATATCGCGTAACGGCCGCCTTTCCTCCGCGAAGAACCGATTTCATCCGATTGGAAGCGCGGCGACGTGCGAGAAAAGAGCGGATTTCACCCTGAACCTCAGCCGGACGGCCATGCACCATGGTGAGGTATGATTTAATCACCTCGCGATCGGAGAATGCGTCTGACAGGCCACGGTGAGACTTGGGATGGATGGAAAAAACCATGATGCCCGACGTCTCCCTGTCAAGGCGTTGGACCATTCCAAGAGCAGGCCGATCAAGAGGACGAAAGGGATCTTTCAGATAATTTAAAACGGCATCGTACACCGTGCCTTTGTATCGAGCGGGAGTGGGCTGAGTTTCGACACCCGAGGGTTTGTCGATCGCCAGAAGGTATTTGTCCCGATAAACGATGCGGGACTCGTGGAGTACAAAGGGCTCAAGAGGAAGTCCATCGAGGTAAATTTCAACCGACTCCCCTGGACGGACATGTTGGGAGCAGCGACGAACACGCCTCCCTCCAACATGTACTCCCCCGATATCAATTATTTTGCGAAGAAGAGTTCGCGACAATTCCCCGGTTCGGGAGGAGATATACTGGTCCAGGCGTAAACCCGAATCTTCCGGACCTGCCTTGAGTCGAATTACTTTTCCTGACATATTCCTTCAGGTGCGCCCCATTCCGGCACAGAAATCAGAAAGGTTCCGGAAAAACCGCAGAACGGAAATCGCCCTTCCTGAAAAATATCCGGAAGTCTCTTTTGCCTTTGACAGAGAGTCAGGATATGGTAGCATACCATTAACGACAACTAACGTTCTTTGAAAAGTTTTTCTGGGATATCGACGCGTACCTTGAAGATCCGGCCAACCATTAATGCGACAAGGCTTTGGTCAAATTCGCGGTGTGCCTGCCCGTCCTCGAACGGGACGCCTGAAACGGATTTCAGAGGCCGATTTAAAGTTTCACGGCCAGAATTTCAAGAAAACGGTCGATATCCCGGATATGGTGCAACTGGCATCGCGCATCTCCTGAAAAACATGCATCCCCTCCCAGGGAGATTCGGTCATGAAGGGAATCCGAAAGATCGCTACACCGATGAATAAAGTCTCCGGGAGCTTTTGAGTAGGGTTCCACATTGACAGGAAGCGGAGCGCAATGCCAGCCCATCATGATTAAAGGCCCCGGGAAACCGGAGCCTTTTCTTTATTAAACCGCCGCCACCACATTATCAAAAAGTTGACGACAATCCACTACCCGCCATTGTTCACGCGCTCCCGCAGCTCTTTTCCCGTCTTGAAAAAAGGTGTCTTTTTGGAAGGGATTTTGACCAGTGCTCCACTCTTGGGGTTTCTGGCCTCGCGGCCGTCCCGGTTGCGAATACTGAATGACCCGAATCCTCGGATTTCTACCCTTCCACCACCTTTGAGTGCGCTGCCGATGCTGTCAAAAATGGTATTGACAATCAGTTCCGCCTCTTTCTTGTTCAGAGTTCCGCTTTCAAACGACAGCCTCTCAATCAGTTGACTCTTGGTCATAGCCATGTCCTCCTAGTCGAATCCAGACCATAAAAATTGAAGACCTCCCAATGATAGATCACTGCGGCCGAACGGCAATCGACCGACCGCTGCACTAATCAGATATTCAAGAATTCCAGGTTTTTCCTCTCGGGGACGTACCACCTGGGGTTCCCCTCTTATGCCGGCAAGGTCCGCCCCGACCTTCACTGCATCCTGTAAATTGCCAAGCTCATCCACCAATCCGAGTTCCAGTGCCTGACGACCGGTGAAAATCCTTCCATCAGCAAAAGTCTTGACTTCCTCCACCTTCATTCCCCGCCCTTCAGAGACAGCGGTTACGAACTGCAGGTGAACATCTTCAATCAGGTCCTGCAATATCTTCCGATCCTCCTTGGTCAAAGCGCGAATCGGAGAGCCTATATCCTTATGCTTTCCACTCTTGATCACTTCGCTCTCGACACCGATTTTTTGAAGGAGTTCGCGAACATTGGCGAATTCCATGATGACGCCGATGCTTCCGGTGATGGTGCCAGGATTGGCCAGGATACGCTGAGCAGGCGCAATTACGTAATACCCTCCAGAGGCGGCCACAGCTCCCATGGAAGCCACAACAGGTTTTACTTCTGCCGTTTTGATCACCTCACGGTGGATTTCCTGCGAAGGTCCGACGCCTCCGCCTGGGGAATCGACGCGAAGAACAATAGCCTTAATGGTAGAGTCCTCGCGGAATTCGAGAAGTTGCTCGATCGGCTTTCGTGACGAAGCGATAACGCCGTTGATCTCAATGATCCCGACCTTCTCACCCGAGGGGAGAAACAAGCCCCTACCCGTAAAGGCCGTCACGATCCAGATCAGCCCTGCAAAGACAAGAAAAATGGCTCCCAAGGTGAGCAGCGCCATCAGAAATGGCCTTCTCTTCATCGGGAGCCCCATGCAAATATCGCCCCCGCGGAATATTCTTCCGCGAGGGCGTTAGCTTGAACGAAATGGAACAATTCAGTCGGTTTCTTCTTCACTTTCACTTTTTTCCGACTCTTCCCGGGAATCCTTTTTACCCAAGGCTCCTTGAAGGAGATCGCCGAAGCTGGAGGTTGCCTTCTTCTGCGCCCCAAGGAAAGCATCCACTTCTGCTTTATCCTTCTGGTCGGCCAGGTGCTTGATCGAAAGAGCGATCTTGCGCTCGGCGGTATCTACGCTCAGAACCACGGCTTCAAGTTCATCGCCGACTTTGGCAAAACTCTTCGGTGTATCGATCTTCTCCTTGCTGATCTCGGAAACGTGAATCAGCCCTTCGATTCCTTCCTCGACTTCCAGAAAAATACCGAAATCCGTAACCGAAGTAACCGGCCCACGGACGATGGTTCCGGGAGCATAGCGTTCGGGAATCGTTTGCCAGGGATCGGGAGTCAGCTGCTTGATGCCGAGACTGAAACGCTCATTTTCACGATCGATATTCAGAACGACAGCCCTGACGGTATCACCCTTCTTGTATAATTCAGAGGGATGTTTTACCCGTTTGGTCCAGGAAAGATCAGATATATGTACCAACCCGTCTATCCCCTCGTCAACACCGACGAAAACACCGAAATCGGTGATATTTTTTATCTGTCCCTCAATGATGGTGCCTACGGGGAATTTCTCGCCGATCACTTCCCATGGGTTGGTTTCAATCTGCTTCAGTCCCAGAGAAATGCGTCGGTTGGAAATGTCCAGGGCCAGCACGACCGACTCGACCTCATCTCCAATATTGAGAATCTTGTTGGGGTGCTTGATTCGCTTGGTCCAGCTCATTTCGGAAATATGAATGAGCCCTTCGACCCCTTCTTCGAGTTCCACAAAAGCGCCATAATCGGTGAGGCTGACGATCTTCCCCTGGACACGAGATCCGACTGGAAATTTTTCTTCCACGGAGAGCCAAGGATCGGGCGTAATCTGCTTCAGACCCAATGATACCCGCTCTCTTTCGCGGTCGAATTTAAGAACCTTGACATTCACCTTGTCCCCAACAGCGAGGATGTCCGATGGATGATTAACGCGTCCCCAGGACATATCGGTGATATGCAGAAGTCCGTCGATTCCGCCCAGATCGATAAAAGCGCCGTAATCGGTGAGATTTTTAACCACACCCTCTGCGACCTGACCTTCTTCGATGGTTTTGAGAGTGTCAGAACGAAGATTCTCTCGTTCATCTTCAAGGAGAACCCTTCGTGAGAGAACGATGTTGCCCCGCCTCTTGTTCAGCTTGATAATCCGAAATTCGAGGGTCTCTCCGATCAGTTTGTCCAGATTACGGACGGGCCGAAGATCCACCTGAGATCCGGGGAGAAAGGCGGTAACGCCAATGTCCACTGAAAGACCGCCCTTGATACGGGAGACAATACGGCCCTCAACCACGGAATCCTCTTCCAGGGCATTCCAGACCTTCTGTCGGTCGGCTTTCTCTTTGGACAAGCCGACCAACCCGTTATCACTTTCCGTCCCCTCGAAAAGAACATCGATCACATCACCGACCTTCACCTGAGGCTTTCCACCTTCGTGGTCGAATTCGCTGATAGGGATCTGCCCTTCCGATTTGTATCCGACATCAACGATGACCGAATCCGGATTGACCTGAACGATGGTGCCTTCTACGACATCACCGACGTTCAGTTCTTTGATACTGCTTTCGAAGAGTTCGCTGAAGCTTACTTCATCTTCCAGGAAGTCGTTAGTCTCCTCCTGATTCTCTTCGGTGTTGAGTTTCCTCTCTTCTGCCATTAAGTACTACCCCCTAGCTGATTTCCTGTCGATTTCGACAGCATGACTTCGCAGTCATGAAAGGGGACGATATCATAAAGATATTAAAAAAACAAATTTTTATTTTTTCAATTTCTCAACCTTTTCCAGGATTTCATCGATGATCCAGGCGGGAGTCGAAGCCCCGGCGGTAATTCCGAGAACCTCCACTCCCTCAAACCATTCCGGATCAATTTGATCGGCCGTTTCCACATGCTGGGAATGAGGCTGAATCTCCCTGCAGATCTGTGCAAGACGTGTTGTATTGGCGCTGTTGAAGCCGCCGACGATCAGAACCATATCGGATCTTCTGGCTATGCTACGGGCCTCTTCCTGCCTAATGGATGTGGCATCGCAGATGGTATTGAAAACTCTCAGCTCCAGGCTTTTCTCCAGGCAGACATCGACAATCTGACGCAGATTTTCATAGGACTGGGTCGTCTGTGCCACAATTCCCATTTTTCTTTTTCGGGGCAGGGAACTGGCTTCCTTAAAATCGGCAACAACATAGACGTTCCCGTTCTCCGCATAGGAAATGATGCCCTGGACCTCCGGATGATCCTTCTCTCCGACCAGCACCACAGAATAACCCTCATTTCTCAGCATTGCGGCATATTCCTGTGCTTTCTTAACAAAGGGGCAGGTGGCGTCCACAACATCCATGGCGCTGGCAAGGATCTCCTCCATTTTCTCCGCCGTTACGCCATGGGATCTCACAATGACCACCCCTTCGGACAAGCCGTCTACATCCTCGACCACCTCTACTCCCCTCTCCTGCAGCCGTTTTACCACTTGAGGCGAATGGATCAGAGGACCCAGTGAATAAACAGGCGAATAGCGATCTGCGGCCTCAAAGGCCAGGCTGAAGGCCCGTCTTACGCCGAAACAGAATCCTGCACTGGAGGCGCGAATGATTTTCAAGGCCCATTCCTCTTGAACTGCGCCGCCGACAGCCTTTTCGCTTCCACCACGTGCAGCATCTCTTCCAGAACCTCTTCAATATTCTTCTGGGTTGTGTCGATGTCGAAAGCGTCTGCAGCCATAAGGAGGGGGGCATGCTCGCGGGCGCTGTCCGCTGCATCGCGGGCCTCGACCTCGGCAATGGTTTGATCCAGATCCACCTCGAGTCCCTTCGCCTTCAATTCCTCGTAACGCCTTCGGCCCCTTTCCCGCGCCGAGGCCGAGAGAAAAAATTTGACATCGGCCTCGGGAAAAACCACCGTCCCGATATCCCTTCCCTCGAGAACGACTGCTCCGCGGGCGCCCATCTCTCGCTGCAGGCGCACCATGGCCTCACGCACTGGAAGACGGGAGGAGATGCGGGAGGTCAAAAGGCTGTTTTCCGGTGTACGGATCTCGGAGGATACGTCTTCGCCATCGAGCAGCACGCGATCGCTCTCACCACCGCGTACGAATTCGATACGGATCGTATCGCATAATTCTGCAAGAGAAGAATCATCATCCGGGTCAATACGGGCTCGCTGGGCGGCAAGCGCCACAGATCTGTACATGGCCCCGGTATCGATATATGTATAAGACAAAGCCCTGGCCAGTCGTCGACTGAGGGTGCTTTTACCGGCTCCCGAAGGACCGTCTATGGCAATGATCGGTTCATTATTCACAACGTGAAACCCTCCGGGAAAATAACCCGTTTACATATGGGCCTTCGATAAACCCGACCTGAAAAACAGCAGATGCAATCGGATTTCAGGCATTTGCAAAATGGGACCAAGAATTCAAGACAAACATACGGAAGATCTATTGTCGGATTCTTTCCAGCAGATGCCAGAAATCCGGAAAGGAAGTGGCTGTGCATCCCGTATCCTGAATGGACACGGTCAAGGATGCCCGCAATGCGGCCACGGCAAGGCTCATGGCGATGCGATGGTCGCCGTGAGATGAGACGGAGCCTCCGCTCAAACGCTCAACTCCCTCAATGATCATACCGTCCTCGAGAGCCTTCACCCGTCCACCGATCCGGTTCAGTTCCGAGCTCATCGCAGCGATACGGTCGGTTTCCTTCACCCGCAGTTCGCGGGCATCGCGGATGACGGTTCGTCCTTCGGCAAGGGAGGCGGCAACGCTGATGACAGGAAGTTCGTCTATCGCCCTGGGGATGTCTTCCCCGCCGATTTCGATTCCGCGAAGGGGGCTGCTCTTCACATGCAGATCGCTCACAGGTTCTCCGGATAATTCCCGAAGATTTTCAAGCTCGATATAAGCACCCATTCTTCGCAGGAGGTCGATAATTCCGCATCGGGTCGGATTCACCCCGACATTGCGAATCCGCAGATCGGATCCGGGTGTGATCAGTGCGGCGACGATGAAAAAGGCCGCCGAGGAGATATCCCCCGGCACGAACACCTCCCGCCCCTGCAAGCGGGGATTCCCGGCAAGGGAGACGCCGCCTTCGAAGGAGAGCACCTCCGCTCCGAACAAGGACAGCATCCGCTCGGAGTGATCTCGGGAGCGATGGGGTTCCCGCACCGTCGTTATGCCGTCGGCGTACAGTCCGGCAAAAAGAAGAGCGGATTTGACCTGCGCACTGGCAATGGGGGAGTGGTACTCCGCAGATGCAAGCTCACAGCCACGGATCGCCAGAGGGGCGAATTCTCCATCCTTTCTTCCCCAGATTCGCGCGCCCATGGTGGCTAGAGGTTGAACCACCCGTTTCATGGGACGCTTACGCAAGTAGGAATCGCCCGTCAGAACCGAAAAAAATTTCTGACCCGCCAGCAGGCCGGTCATCAGCCGGATGGTTGTTCCTGAATTTCCGCAGTCAATAACGTCTGCCGGCTCCGAAAGCCCGTGCAGGCCCTTTCCGTGAATTTTAAGAACACCCTCAGCGCTTTCCTCTATGGGAATGCCCATATTGCGGAAGGCCGCAAGAGTGGCGCGGTTGTCCTCACCGTGAAGAAATCCCCGCACCACCGTCATTCCTTCAGCCAGGGATCCCAGCATCACGGCGCGATGGGAAATGGACTTATCTCCAGGAACGGAGATTTCGCCCTCCACCCTGGAGGCGGGAGCAACGCTTGTCTGTAATTGATTCATGGAATCCGTTTTTAGGTTAATGCCTCGGTTCTTCAAAGAATGGCATCCCTGTTCTTCTTGGAGCGGAAGAAAAATTCATACAAGCTGTCACCGTCTCCCCGCCGGACGTCTTCCTTCAGTTCGGCGAAAAAACGCTCGAAAAGCTCCATCATCTCCACCAGTGCCACCTTGTTTGTCATGGCGATATCACGCCACATGGTGGGGTCGGAGGAAGCGATCCGGGTAAAATCACGGAATCCTCCGGCGGAATACTCCAGGATATTTTCGTCGTAACGATCATACGATCCGACGGCGTTTACCAAGGCATAGGCCACCATATGGGGAAGATGGCTGATGGCCGCCAGAACACGGTCATGCTTTTCAACATCCATAACGACGACTTCGCTGCCGGCGGTCTCCCATACCTTTCGCACCAGATCCAGTGCGTTGTTGTCGGTCCGTGCGGTGGGAGTCAGAATGCACCTTCGATTCCGGTACAAGGAGGAAAATGCCGCGCCCGCGCCGCTTTTTTCGGTTCCGGCGATAGGATGTCCCGGGACAAAATGAACCCCTTCCGGCAGAAGCGGCTCGATGCGACGGATGACCTCCCCCTTGACGCTGCCGCCGTCGGTCAGGACGGAGCCGGGTTTCAGATGTCCTGCAATCTGTCCCGTCACCTCTTCGAGGCTCATAACAGGAGTCGCCAGAAAAACCAGATCGGCGTCCCTGACTCCTTCCCCCGGATTGGAGGTGATGCGGTCGACGATCCCCAGCTCCAGGGCCAGTTCGAGGTTGGCTCTGCCTCGCCCGATCCCGATCACTTCACCAACCGCTCCTGCCTCTTTAAGCGCCAGAGCCAAAGAACCGCCGATGAGGCCGACCCCGATAACGGCAAGTTTCGGAATGTATATTTTTTCGGAGACTCCGGACATGAATTTCTCTTCACCAATTCTGAGTTTCGGGATGCAGTTTCCGATCCCGCGGATTCTGGCTTTACAGTATATTACCGGGCGCGGGGATAGGATCCGAGGATCTTCAGGAACTGGCAGTACCCCTTCAGTTCATCAATCGCGATCCGGACATTCTCGTCGGCGGCATGCCCTTCCATATCGAGAAAAAAGATGTACTCCCAAGCCTTCTTTTTCATCGGCCGGCTTTCAATTTTGGCCAGATTGATGTTTCGCTTACTGAAGGGCTCCAGCATCCGGTAAAGGATGCCCGGCTCGTCCCGTATGCTGAACATGACAGAGGTCTTGTCCTGCCCGCTGGGCGCTGGCATCTTCTTTCCGATCACAAGAAAACGGGTAAAATTGCTGGGATTATCCTCGATTCTCTCCTTGACGATCTGAAGTCCATACAGGGAAGCCGCCATTTCGCTTGAAATGGCGGCGGCGCTTTCGTCCTCGGCAACCATCTGAGCCGCCATGGCAGTGCTTCCCACGTCCACCAGCGGAATGTCAGGCAGATTTTCCTCGAGCCACTTGCGGCACTGAGCCAGAGGCTGAGGATGAGAAACTACTTTTCTGACATCTTCCATACGCCCGGAGCGGGACACCAGGTAGTGGGAGATCTCGAGCAGAATTTCGGCATTGATTGTGAGGTCCGACTCCATGAACATGTCGAGGGTGTGGGATACGACGCCCTCGGTGGAATTCTCCACCGGGACAACGCCGTAGTGCGCCCTTTCCCGGCTGACTTCATCGAAAACGGCAGGGATGCTCTTCTGTGCCACGAGTTGTGCGGAGAAGCCGAACTGTTTCATCGCGGCCGCATGGGTAAAGGTCCCCTGAGGCCCGAAGAAGGCCACTTTCATCGGTTGTTCGAGCGACAGAGATGCGGAGATTATTTCCCGGAAAACACGTCGAATGCCCTCGGAGGGAAAGGGTCCGGGATTCTTTCCCCGCAGCCTCTCGTAAATGGCCTGCTCCCTCCCGGGCACATAAAATTCCTGATTCTTACCGGCTTTGGCTTTTCCGACCTCGATGACGATTTCAGCCCGCCGATTCAGCAGGTCCAGAATTTTATCATCGATCTCATCGATCCGAGTGCGGAGATTCAGCAGGTTCTTCTGCATCGAGCGGTTCTCCCGAAGGTGCGAAATTGAAGGGGCAATGCTAGCTCATCAATACCCAAAAATCAATGGAAAACCAGGTCCCAGAGGAGCACGAATCGGGTAAGTACGGACGTCCGGTTCAAGTTTTTCAGTTTGAGCTTTGCCGCATGACAAGCAAATATCCAGGTCAGGATATCCAATTTTATGCAAACCCCTTCTCTCTTCCCGCTCCTGTCGTCCGCTTCTCCTTTTTTTTCGAACTCTTCACCGGAATATCCTTTTTGGCGTCGCAAAAATTCACCAACTGCTGCGTTGCTGCAATTGTTCTCGCTGCTTCGACGTACATAAGTACGCCTCATTGCTCGACAATTGCGTGCCTTGCATTTGGCGCTTTTTGCTTAGCCATCCACTATTTGGCGAAAGCATCATCCTTAATGGAAATTCTTGACCGCCTCTTCGTGTCCGGCTAAACTGCGCCGGAATCCGAAAAAGGAGAATACCAAATGGCCATTTCCCGTAAGGTGACCGACTTTCTGGAACGCTCGTCCTGGATCCGGAGGATGTTTGAAGAGGGGGAACGCCTGCGTAAAGTCCACGGCGCAGAGAACATCTTCGATTTTACATTGGGCAATCCGGTAGATGAACCTCCCGCCGCCTTTCAGAAAGAATTCCTTCGGCTGGCGCAAAATCCTCGCCCGGGCATGCACCGCTACATGAACAATGCGGGCTACGAAGAAACCCGGAAAGCGGTCGCCGAAGTACTGGCCGAAAGTTCCGGAAAACCGGTCAATGCACGTCATGTCATCATGACCTGCGGCGCCGGCGGCGCCATCAATGTTGTCCTGAAGACCCTCCTGAATCCTGGGGAGGAGGTCATCATTCTGATTCCTTTTTTTGCCGAATACAGCTTTTACATCGACAACCATGGAGGGATGCCAAGAGAGGTCCAGACCGATCCGGAAACTTTTCAGCTCGACATCCGGGCCATCGCAGAGGCCATCGGCGAGAATACCTCAGCCATCATTCTAAATTCGCCGAATAATCCCACCGGTGCGGTCTATCCCCGAGAGTCTCTGGAGGAACTGGGCCGAATGCTTTCCCGTAAGGAAAAGGAGATGGGACGTCCGATCTATCTTATTTCGGATGAACCCTACCGGCGATTGACATACGACGGCATCGAGGTCCCGGATATCTTCTCCTGTGTGAAAAATTCGGTGATTGTTAATTCTCATTCGAAAGACCTGGCCCTTCCGGGGGAGCGTATCGGGTATATTGCCGTCAACCCGGACATGGAGGAAGTCGGGCGTTTTCTCGAGGGGGCTATTTTCTGCAATCGCGTCCTCGGCTTTGTCAACGCCCCTGCCCTGATGCAGAGACTTGTCACCGGGCTTCAGCGAGAGAGCGTGGATATCGAGACTTATCGCAGGAAAAGGAATCTTCTTTATGATCGGCTGACCTCACTTGGCTTCGACATGATCCGCCCCGGCGGAGGCTTCTATCTCTTTCCCCGTTCCCCCATAGCCGATGACGTGGAATTCGTTCGCCTTGCACAGAAGTACAATATCCTGGTGGTCCCAGGCGCCGGCTTCGGTGCACCGGGTCACTTCCGCATTGCCTACTGCATCGAAGAGGATGTTATTCGCCGTAGTCTTCCCGCCTGGGAGAAACTGGCGGAGGACCTTCAAATCAGCTCAGAGTAAAGTGTCTGCTGCTGGCGTCGCTGCCAATTGATCGAGATTTTGAAAAAAAAGGCCTTTCCGTCTTTATCCAGGAAAAGCCTTTTTTCTATATCGTAAAAATCATGGAACTATAAAAATTGTGGAAAATCTCCCGACAATTGTTTTTTCTATATGGGCCCCCAGTGCGGAGTGAGCGACAAAAGCGTTATTTCCCATCGGTTTAAATAGGGGTCGAAAGACATACGTACAACTTCTTTTATTCTTTTGTCCGTCTCGAATCGATTCATGCTCCCGCGGCCCGAAAATCCCGGATCCGGAGCTCCACCGAAATCCGGCCCTTCCACTCGTTGAGGAAGGGAGTGAAAAGAAGATCGTTTTCTCCTTCCAATTCTGCGCGGCGCTCCGCCATTCCGAAAGCGATACAAGGAAAGGTATAACCATCCTGCCGGGCAATGAACCGGAGGTGGTTCTCCCCCACCGGCCGGATCTGCTGTAGACGCAGGCCCTGGGCGACAAACGCCGGTTCCGGATTTCCGGCGCCGAAAGGCGATAGAAGGGCAAGTTCCTTCACCAGGTCTTCGTTTATCTCGCTCAAAAGAACCTCACCGTCATGTAATACCGAAGGCAGCAGGTCCTTCTCTTCGAGTGTTCTATGCGCACTTTGCTCAAAGTTACGGGCAAATAACCCGATCTTGTCCGAATCGAGAGTCATCCCGGCGGCGTATTCATGCCCCCCGAAACCGAGGAGATATTCCTGGCATTCCTGAAGTGCTTTAAAAAGATGAAATCCCCGAATGGATCGGGCCGACCCCTTGCCCCGCCCGTTTTCCGTTGCGATGAGCACTACAGGCCTATGATAACGCTCGACCAAACGGCTCGCAACGATTCCAATAACGCCGGGATGCCAACGATCGTCTGCAAGAACGATGGTTCTCTGATCCTCGTTCCCCTCTTCCTCTAACCTGTTCACCGCCTGCCGAAGCACCTCCGCTTCGATGCGCTGCCGCTCCTTATTGAAGCCATCCAGAAGTCGCGCGGTTTCCATAGCCCGTTCTCTGGATCCCTCCAGCAACAGTTCCACACCCAGAGCGGCATCCTCCAGACGACCGGCGGCATTCAGGCGCGGCGCCATCCTGAAAGCGACGGCGCCACAGGTCACCTCCTTGATTCCAGCAGCCTCCTTCAGGGCATCAATCCCCGGTCGGCGCCCGCGGTCCAGAAGGGCCAGCCCCGCCCGGCAGAGCAGCCGATTCACTCCGGCAAGAGGCACAACGTCGGCGATGGTCCCCAGTGCCACGAGGTCCAGTCCGAAACGCAGGTCGGGTTCGTTTCCTTCCTTGAAAAAACCTCTCTCCCGGAGGGCCTTGCGCAATGCGACAAGGAGGAAAAAAGCGACCCCGACACCGGCTAATTTTTTGAACGGAAACAGACACCCGGGACGGAGAGGATTGACGATTGCGCAGGCATCCGGGAGCGGATCGGGCGGCTGATGATGATCGGTGATAATAAGATCCAAGCCGAGGGAGGCGGCCTGCCTGGCTTCGACATGGGCCGAAACTCCGCAATCCACAGACAGGACTACCGGAAAGCCTTGCGAGGAGGCTCTTTCCATGGCAGATCCGGCCAGCCCATAACCGTCCTTCAGCCGCAGCGGCAGGAAATACTCTACATGTGCGCCAAAAGCTCTCAAGGTCTCCACCAGCAATGCGGTGCCGGTGATCCCGTCCACATCGTAATCCCCGTGAACCAGGATGCCCTCCCCCGATTCCACGGCTCTGATCAGCCTATCCACCGCCCTGTCCATATCCTTCAGAAGAAAGGGATCGGGAAGTCTTGAGAGTCCCCCTTCCAGAAATTCTTTTCCGGATTCAGGAGAATCGATGCCGCGCAGCAGCAGGGTCCGGGCCGTAAGAGGAGTCAGACCAAGGGACTGGGCCAGAGGCAGGAATTCCATTGCAGCAGAGGGGGGAACCCTTTCAATCCAGCGCTGAAAAGAGGAAGGTTTCATAGCATAGAAATGAAAAAAAAGGAGCCGGCATGAATCCGGCTCCGCAAAGTGTCCTTATTACCGATTCCGGGGAGGATTCGGATGTGATTTCAAAAACTCGAGTTCGCCGCGCACCTGCTCCGCAGCGGGTCCAGTGGGATTGCGCTCTAGAAATTTGGACCAGGCTTCTTTGGCTCCGGCGAAATTCTGCAAATCGTATCGATACACAACACCCAGGTTGAACAGGCTCTGTTCGTGGGCTGGATCTATTTCCTGAGCCTTGGTGAAATTTTCCACCGCCCTGTCGTACCAGCCGAGCTTACGGAACATGACTCCCTGATCGGTCAGGACGTTAGGATCGTTAGGATCAAGCTCCAGAGCTTTGTCGTAAGCCTCCATCGCCTTGATCGGCTGATTGGAATCGAAATAGGTGTGCCCCAGCTTAACCCAGGCGTTTCGGTTGGAGGGGTCTTTGGCCAGAAGATCCTCCAGCATGCCGACCTTCTGCTGAACGTTTACAGACGCCGCCTGCGGTGCGACGGCCTGAGTTTGTCTGGATTCCCGACCGCCTTTGCTGATCAGAATTCCCACCAACAGGCCGACAATCAGGACAATCGTAACAAGTAAGACAGTCTCTTTTTTCATCAGGCATTCCTTTTTACGGGAACCTGTCCGGGTTTTTTGCGATCTTCCCAAAAAATCAACAGAGGGCTGGCAACGTAAATGGAGGAATAGGTGCCCACGACCACCCCGACCAGCAGTGCAAAGGCGAAATTGTGAATCACGCCGCCACCGAAGAGGAACAGGGCCAGAACAACCAGCAGGGTCGTTCCGGAGGTCATGATGGTTCGTGAAAGAGTCTCATTGATACTCCGGTTCACCACTTCGGCAAAACCCTTCCCTCCATATTTGCCCCTGTTCTCCCGTATCCGGTCATAAACAATAATCGTATCATTCAAGGAGTATCCGATTATGGCCAGAAAGGCGGCGATAATCGGGAGGTCGATTTCCTTGCCGAACAGGGAAAAGACCCCGAGGGTGATGAGCACATCGTGAATAAGGGCGAGAATCGCACCGACCGCGAAACGGAACTCGAACCGCCACGTAATATAGACGAGAATTCCGATCATGGCATAGACAATGGCCAGAAGACCCTTCTTTCTAAGATCCTTGCCGACTTGAGGGCCCACCATTTCAGCCCGGCGGACTTCCACCTTTTCGGAACCGTAAACCTCTTCGAGAGCGTGGGAGATCTGAATGGATAAACCTTTCAATTCAGTGCTTGTTTCCTGCGCCCGGACAAGGAACTCTCGAGGATCATCCCCGAACTGCTGGACCACCACATTGCCGAGGTCCAGTCCCTGAAGAGCCTTTTTTATATCCCCGGCCGAAGTCTTCTCCTGGAATTTCATCTGCACCAGGGTCCCACCGGAAAAATCGATGCCGTAATTGGGGCCGCCCTTGACAACGAGCGAAATGAGTCCGATCAGGATCAGGACCGCGGAAAAGATCAGGGCGGCCTTTCGCTTGCCGACAAAATCCAGATTGATGTCCGGTTTGATGATCTGCATCCTGATCTCCTTATATGCTCAGCCGCTTGATCTGACGGCGTTCCAGGAAAAAATCGAAAACCACACGCGACACGAAAATCGCGGTGAACAGGGAGGCGAGGATCCCGATGGACAAGGTCACCGCAAAGCCTTTTACCGGCCCTGTTCCGAACTGAAAGAGAACCAGAGCGGCGATCAGGGTTGTAATGTTGGCGTCAATAATCGTAAGAAACGCTTTACTGTATCCGGCATCCAGTGCAGCGCGGGCTGTTTTCCCGAGCCGGAGTTCCTCCCGTATTCTCTCGAATATCAGGACGTTGGCGTCTACGGCCATGCCGACGGTAAGGACGATCCCTGCGATGCCCGGGAGCGTCAGGGTGGCCTGGAGGAGACTCAGAAGCGCCATGATGAAAATCAGATTCAGCACCAGTGCCAGATTGGCTACTATGCCGGAGAGCCGATAATAAATGACCATGGCCAGAATGACCAGGATCCCTCCGATGATAACGGAGAAAATGCCTTTGCGGATCGAATCCATACCCAGGGAGGGACCGACGGTTCGATCCTCGAGAATCTGCACGGGGGCCGGCAGGGATCCCGCCCGAAGGACGATCGCCAGATCCGTGGCCTCCTGTTCGGTGAAGGCGCCGCTGATCTGAGCGCTCCCCCCCGAAATCCTCTCCCGGATGACGGGCGCGGAATATACGGTATCGTCCAGAATGATGGCCATTCTCTTGCCCACGTTTGCGGCGGTGATCTGATCAAAGCGCTTGGCGCCCACCGAATTAAAGTCCATGGCTACGTAGGGCTCGTTAAACTGCGTGTCGATCCTGACCTGTGCATCTGAAAGCAGATCACCGGTAAGTACCGTCTTGTCCTGTACGACGATGGGTATTTCCGTCACCGCTCCGGATCTGGCATCGACTCTACGTTCATACAGAAGTTCAGTGCCGGCAGGAAGAGTGCCTTTCACAGCCTCCTGCGGATTGACCTCCTCGGCCACCATCTTGAATTCCAGGCGCGCCGTTTTCCCCAACAAAGCAACAGCGCGTTCCGGATCCTTGATACCCGGAAGTTGAATCAGGATTCGATTGCCGCTCTGCCGCTGCAGAGTGGGCTCGCTGACTCCGAACTGATCGACGCGATTGCGCATCGTCTCAAGGGCCTGCCGAACGGCATAGTCCCGAACAGCGGCCGATTCCTGCTCGCTCAAACGATAAACTTTCTGGATAGTGCTGCCTTCTTTTTCCGCAGGCAAGGGTTCCATGGAGGGATAGTTCTCCTCCATAATCCTGTCGAGGCTGGCTGCGGCTTCCTGATCGTAGACCGTAACCGCCAGACGCTCCTCGGATAAACGGCTCACGCGTTTGAAAATAATGTCCTCTTCCCTCAGCAGGCTTTCCGTCTGATCGGCAATCGTGTCGAGGCGGCTTTCCACCGCCTTATCGACCTCGACACCCAGGACAAGATGCATCCCTCCCTGGAGATCAAGTCCTAGATGGATGGGATCGAAGGCTTCTTTCCACCAGCCGGGAAGTCCTTTTCCGAAGAGTGTGGGCCCGAGAGCAAAAATAGCCAACACCAGACATATCAAAACCAGCGAGCCCCTCATTTTAATACTCTTGGACATGGAAGCCATGGTCTCCTTTAGTTTCTCCGTCGTTCGGATGCAATTTTATTGCAGATGAGATTACTGCTGCTCCTGCCGGGTTCCGGCGATGGAGGATCGGTTGAGTTTAACCTTTACTCCGGGAGCAATTTCCACCGTAATCACGGCGTCTTGAATGGCGGCAACCTTGCCATGAATCCCGCCGGCGGTTACCACCTGATCGCCTACCTTGAGGGCTTCAATCAATTGTTTGTGCTGCTTGGCTCTCTTCTGCTGAGGACGAATCAGCAGAAAATAGAAGATGGCAAACATAATGACCAGCATGATGATCCCCTCATAACCGGGGCTGCCACCCTGCGCGCCACCACTCGCCATGGCGTGGGCTGTTGAAACCATGTGTTTACCTCCTGTTGTTGTTCATTGTTGACAATTAAGATCCGGTGCTTGCCTTTTGGTCAGGAAATCTTTCCTGAACCGGTCGAATACTTTTTTTTCAATTGCCTCTCTCGCTTGCCGCATGAGGTCCAAATAATAATGCAGATTGTGATGCGTATTCAGAACGGAAGCGAGAATTTCATTGCTCTTATAAAGATGACGCAAATATGCCCGGCTGTAACGGCGACAGACGTAACACGCGCATTCGGGATCGAGAGGCCGCGGATCTTCGGCATATCCGGCCTGCTTGATGCTGATCTTCCCGAAGGAGGTAAACAGCACACCATTTCGAGCATTGCGGGTGGGCATGACACAGTCGAACATGTCGGCCCCCCTCCGAATTCCTTCAATCAGGTTTTCCGGCGTTCCTACCCCCATGACGTAACGAGGCCGGTCTGCTGGAAGCAACCCAAGGGTGCAGTCCATCATGTCGTACATCAGGCCGGTCTCCTCCCCGACGGAAAGGCCCCCGATGGCATATCCGTCGAACCCGATCTCCAGGAGATCCGAGACGCTGGCGGCCCTCAGGTCCGGGAACATGCCGCCCTGAACGATTCCGAACAAAGCGCCGCCGGTTTCCTTATCGAGGGCGATTTTGCTCCGCCGTGCCCACCTGGAAGACATTTCAGTCGACAGGCGCACGTATTCCCGGGACGAGGGATACGGAATGCATTCATCAAAAGCCATGATGATGTCCGAACCCAGCGCCTGCTGGACGGCTGTGGAAATTTCCGGCGTCAAAACGTGCCGGGCGCCGTCAAGGTGGGACTGAAATTCAACCCCCTCTTCGCTGATCCGACGCAACTGCCCGAGGCTGAAAACCTGGAAACCGCCGCTGTCGGTCAGGATAGGGCGATCCCAATTCATGAATGAATGCAATCCCCCGAGTCGGCGAATCAGATCATGTCCGGGGCGCAGGTAAAGATGATAGGTGTTGGCCAGAATAATCTGTGAGCCCACTTCCTGAAGTGCT
The DNA here is from genome assembly GCA_024636295.1 of Desulfuromonadales bacterium. GTDB lineage: Bacteria > Desulfobacterota > Desulfuromonadia > Desulfuromonadales > JAGXHI01 > JAGXHI01. The sequence goes on along the minus strand of JAGXHI010000061.1, from coordinate 204,545 downwards.
TCCGGAAGCATGGCCTTGACCGTTCCCTGTGTGCCCACCGGCATGAAGACGGGTGTTTCGATTGTCCCCCGGTGGGTGTAAATCCGTCCCCTGCGGGCACGTGATTCCTCATCAGTCTGTAAAAGAGCAAATTCGAAATTCGTCAAGTGGTATGGTCGTCCAGTGAGTCCGTGCCGTTACTGAATCAGCATACAATCGCCATAGCTGAAGAACCGGAATTTTTCCTCTACCGCCCTCCGATACGCCTCGAGGATGAATTCCCTCCCGCCAAAGGCAGATACCAGCATCAGAAGCGTGGACTTGGGAAGGTGAAAATTGGTCATCATGCCATCGATGGCGCGAAACCGGAATCCCGGCGTGATGAACAACTCTGTCAACCCCTCTCCGGCCCGCACATTCCCCTCTTCGTCCGAGGCGTGCTCAAGCGCCCTTGTGACTGTGGTCCCCACGGCGGTGACCCTTCGCCCCTCCCGCTTCGCAAGGGAAACCGCCTCCGCGGTTTCTTCCGAAATGCAGAAGCTTTCGCCGTGCATGCGATGTTCCCGGATATTTTCCGTCCGCACCGGCAAAAATGTCCCCAGCCCTACATGAAGAGTCAGAAAGCGGATCTCAACGCCCCCCCGTCTCAGGGCATTGAGAATTTCATCCGTAAAATGCAGCCCGGCCGTCGGGGCTGCGACGGCCCCGGGGTTTGCCGCGAAAACCGTCTGGTAGCGTTCGGAATCCAGGGGACCGTCCTCTCTGCGGATATAGGGAGGCAGAGGAATGCGGCCCAGACGGTTCAAAAGTTCAGTAAATTCGCTTTTGAAATGAAAACGGACCACCCGAAAAGGCGGATCCCCTCCAGCAAGGACAGTTCCCTCCAGATCTTCGCCAAAGACCAGTCGCATCCCGGGTCGGAGAGGCTTTGAACTCCCGGCCATGCAGATCCATTCCTCCTCTTCGCCTTCATGGCGGCGAACCAGAAGAATTTCGATCTTCCCTCCCGTTTCCTTGTTTCCCAGCAGCCGCGCGGGGACTACCCGGGTATCGTTGAGAACCAGCACGTCACCGGGAGAGAAAAACCGGGAGATTTTGGAAAATTTATCTTCCCGAATCACTCTTTCCCGCCGGTCCAGAACCATCATCCTTGATGAATGGCGCGCTGAAAGAGGGTATTGGGCGATCTGCTCCAAAGGGAGATTAAAATCGAAATCATTCAGATGCATTTCGGACCGATCAACCGTTCTTTCTCCCCCAAAGCAGGGGCAAACATAACCACAAAAGGGGCTTAAAGTCAATTTTTTTTGGCGGATCAACTCACTGCCAGGCGAACAACCAAAAGCCCGACCATCATGAGAAAAAAACCTGAAATTCGCAGTATTCGATCCGGAACCTCAACAATCTGAAGGATGGCCTTCTTTATCGTTCCCGGAGAGAGAAACCAGGGGATACTTTCAACGACGAGAAACATACCGAGAACTGAAAGAAAATAGGTCATGGGAATTTCCTCAAAATAATATCGGACCAGGTTTTTCAAAAATTCATGTTTAAAAGTGACAAGAAAATTTTGCTGACAGGTTTCCTCTAGACAGACAAACAATTTTTGCTTATGATTCGTCTTATTTACTTATAAATATTTTAATGTTATCTAAATGAACTCTCTGAAAATCAAAATCCTCATCCTGATGACATCCATAATGGCGGTTGCAGTCACTCTTACTGCCTGGCACCACCTGCAGACCCAAAAAATTACCCTCACCCGGATGATTGAACAGAACGGCCGTATTCTGGCGGACACAATCAGCAATACATTCACGTCTGCACCTCACGAGGAGAAGGCGCCCATTCTGAACACCCTGGAAAAGATCGGAAAGAACCCTTCCATTCAATCAATCCGGATCTTCAATGAAAATGGCCGGATCACCTTTTCGGCCGACCCGGAGGAAATCGGAAACTCAATTCCATCCTCCGATCTTCAGAATTATATCTCCGAACACTCCTCCCACAGGAACGTGCAGCCCGATGGCGAATATCACGGGACTCTGCTTCCCATCGAAAATTCGATCTCCTGCCATGGCTGCCATGATCCCGCCATCAAAGTTCTGGGTGTTCTGGGTCTTCACCTATCCCTTGACAGTTTGGAATCTCTGCAGAAGGAAGTCCGGCAGAAGACGGTTTTTTCCTCTTTGATCATCGTAGTTATTCTGATTTTATCCATCTACCTGTTCATCCTCCTTTACGTCGACCAACCGATTCGCCGCTTTGCGGAAGCCATGACTCAGGTGGAAAAGGGAAATTTCGACAGGGCCAGAATTCGGGTAAAAAGTTCCAGCGAAATGTACCTCATGGCCTCGAAGTTCAACCTGATGGTGGAACGCCTGAAGGGCCTCATCGAAACGAAAATCCTGCAGGAAAAGGAAATTGCCGTCGCCCAGGAGAAACTCGCGCACCATAGTGAAATCAAGCAAATGAACCATATGCTGGGGGAGCGCCTCAGGGAAATTGAAGATCTGAACATTCTCCTGGAAGAGCGGATCGAGGAGATCGAAGAAGCCAATTACAAAGTTTCGGAACTTGCCAATGACCTCGAGGGGAAAAATGTGACCCTCGAGCAAACCGTTTCCCGGCTTTCGGCCGTTTACAAGATCGGACTGGCTGTCAATTCCACCATTGAAATGAAAAAACTTTTCAATCTCCTGATCCGAAAGACCATGGAACCCCTGCAAGCCCGCATCGGCTACATCCTTCTTCTGGACCGGGATGAATGGAACCTTGCGATTGCCGATGAGGTCGGATGCCCTGGGCATCTGGATCGGAAAAAACGAATTCCTCTGAACAATGGGGGAATTTCCCACTGGGTGATCACCCATGGGGCGCCACGCCTGATCGAAGACGTTGAAAACGAGGAAGATCTCAGCAATATCAGTCGACTGGGGTTTCGCCGGGAATCAGTGATCTGCGCTCCATTGACCAACAAAAAAGAGATTATCGGTACCATTACCATGGCCAACAAAACGGATGGATCTTTTTTCGCTCCTGCCGATCTCCAACTTCTGGTCACAATCGCAGCACAGGCAAGTATCGCCATCCAGAACGCCCAGCTTTATGAGGAGCAACAAATCACCTATCTCAGCACGGTTCAATCCCTGGTATCCGTCATGGAGGCGAGCGATCCCTACACCCGCGGCCATTCGGAACGAGTAACTCGATATAGCATCGGCCTCGCACGCCGCATGGATCTTTCTCCTGATGCCCTGAAAACCCTGGAACGAGCCGCTATTCTCCACGATATAGGAAAAATCGGCATTGACTCCACCATCCTGCATAAGGAAGATCGACTGGAAGAAGAGGAAACGGCGGTTATGGAAAGACATCCGGCAATCGGATATCACATCCTCGAGCCGATCGCATTTCTGCGGGAGGTCGGAAAAATCATTGAACAGCATCATGAACGCTACGACGGCACCGGGTATCCACATCGAATTTCGGGAAACGATCTACGGCTCGAATCGCGCATTCTGGCCGTAGCGGATACCTTTGATGCCATGACAACGGATCGCCCCTACCGAAAAGCCTTGTCCGTCGAGGTCACCCTTCAGGAAATCGCCGACATGGCCGGCACCCAGTTCGACCCACAGGTCGCTGAGACCTTCATCCAACTTTACAGGGATGGAGCGTTTTCAGAAATTCCAGAGGAGGAACCCCTCTCGGCCCACGCCGTTTTCACCGTCTGAAAGTTCCAATCTCAGGGAAAGACGGGCAGAGCACCAAGGCCTTCGCTCTCGCTCAGACCCATCATAAGATTCATATTCTGAACCGCCTGCCCGGCAGCGCCCTTGACCAGGTTGTCGATAGCCGAAACTACGATAACCCGCTCTGTCCTGGGATCGGCAGTCAGACCGATATCGCAGAAATTCGCCCCCCGAACAAATGCCACATCCGGAAAAAGCCCCTCGGGGAAAATCCGGACAAAAGATTCATTGTGATAGAACTTTCGGAAAATTTCGAGCAACTCGCCCGTTGATATTTTCTCGACAAGTGTGGCGTAGCAGGTGGACAGAATTCCACGGTTGACCGGCAGAAGGTGCGGAGTGAAGCTGATCATCAGCTCACGCCCGGCCAGATCCCCCAGAACCTGCTCGATTTCCGGCGTATGCCGGTGCTGTCCAATGCCGTAGGCCCTGAAGGATTCATTCACTTCACAGAAAAGGCTCCCCTGCTTGAGGGAACGACCCGCACCGCTGGTCCCGGACTTGCTGTCTACTATAAGTGATTCCGGGTGAATAACACCTGCCTTCAGCAAGGGTGCCATTCCCAGAATGATACTGGTCGGATAACAGCCGGGATTGGCGACCAGACGGGCTTGTGGAATCCGGTCGCGGTAGATCTCCGGCAATCCGTAAACGGCCTCTCCCAGGAGCTGGGGGCTGCTGTGCGGCTGATACCAGGCTTCGTAAACCTCCGATTTCTTCAACCTGTAATCGGCGGAGAGATCCACAACCTTTTTCCCTGCCTCGAGAAGTTCCGGCACAATTTCCATTGCCGATTTGTGAGGAAGCGCGACAAAAATGAAATCGGCCTTGCTGCAGATGACGTCACGGTCGAGCGGATCACAGATCAGGTCCACCCGGTTCGTCAGCGAAGGGAAAACCGAGGAGATTTTCTCACCAGCGCTCTGACGCGAGGTGACGCAGGTGATTTCCACTTCGGCATGACCGGCAAGAATGCGAAGAAGTTCCGCTCCGGTATAACCGCTTGCTCCAACGACGGCTGCCCTGATCATGATGACTCCTCAAAAGGGAAAGGGGACCCCGGATGGGCTCCCCTTTATTAAGCTTTGTGGCCGATGCGGCCGACGGATGGTTCGATTAACGCTTGGAGAACTGGAAGCTCCGACGGGCGCCGCGGCGGCCGTATTTTTTCCGCTCCTTGACCCGGCTGTCGCGGGTGACGAAACCTGCTTTTTTCAGGGTACCCCGCAATTCGGGATCGACTTCCAGAAGGGCTTTGGTGATACCATGTTTGATAGCGCCCGCCTGACCGGAAGGTCCGCCGCCAAGAACGTTGACGAATATGTCGAATTTGCCCATGGAATCGGTCAGCTCCAGGGGTTGGCGGAGGATCATCTTGGAGGTGGCCCGACCGAAGTATTCCTCGACCGGCCGTTTATTGACCAGAATTTGCCCCGTGCCGGATTGCATCCAGACCCGGGCGATGGAGGTTTTTCTTTTGCCGGTGGCGTAAAATCGTTGTTCTGCCATTTATATCTCCCGAATGCCAGCTAAATTTTCATTTCGCGGGGCTGTTGCGCGGAATGGGGATGATCAGGACCGGTATACACTTTGAGCTTCCGGAACATCTGGCGCCCCAGTTTGTTCTTGGGAAGCATTCCCCGGACTGCTTTCTGGATGATCATCTCAGGCTTCTGCTCGAGAAGCTTTCCTGCGGTAATGGACCGTATTCCCCCGGGGTATCCCGTGTGGCGATAATAAAACTTATCATTCAGTTTATTGCCGGTCAGCCGGACTTTGTCCGCGTTGATGACAATAACAAAATCACCGGTATCGACACTGGGGGTGAACTGTGGGGTGTGCTTGCCCCGCAGAACGCGGGCGATCTCCGAGGCGACGCGACCCAGAACCTGGTTTTCCAGATCGATCACGTACCATTTTTTCTTCAGGTCATTCATTTTGGCGACCGGTGTACTCATCGCATTTCCTCTCTATTTATAATCTGTGATTATAACGGGGCTCACAGAAGCCGTAAAATTATCGGAATAGTCGGGGCATGTCAAGTCCTTTTTGCTAAAAATACCGAGCTTTTCTGTCGAAGGAAAGTTCACCTCATTCCCCCTGAGCCCGGTCGCTCTGGAAAGATTGTCATAGGCTTCCTTCTCGGCTCTTTCTCCATATCGGACCTCCATCAGACACAGACCCTGGGGAGGAGCGGTAAGTCCCGACCGTACGGACTTCTCCCTTCTGAGCAGGCGGCCGATGTCCCCCGCGGGACGTTTGCCCTTTCCAATCTCCACGAGAGTCCCGACAATTATCCTTACCATATTGCGCAGAAATCCGGTACCTCGCACATCAATGTGCAGACACTTTCCTATTTGACTGAAACTGACATCCTGAATTTCACGAATGGTGGTCCTCGCATCGCAGCGGGAAGTCCTGAATAACGCAAAATCATGTGTGCCGACCAGAAGATCCGCTTCCCGCCGCATCCTCTCCACGTCAAGTGAGGCGCGAATGTGCCATGATGTTCCTGCCGCCCGAGGAGAGCGAACCTGGTCGAGATACAGGGTATACCGGTACCACTTGTCCCGGGCGTCAAAACGCGCATGAAAATTTCCGGGCACTTCCTTGACTTCCCTCACTGCGACATTCAGAGGCAGGAAGCGATTTACTCCCTCGCGATAGGCAGTGGTCGGAAGGTCTCGCTCTGTCTGAAAATGTGCCGTCATTCCCCGGGCATGCACTCCTGCATCGGTCCGACTTGCCGAGACCAGGCGAACCCGTTCTCCGACCACCTTCGCAAGAGCGGCCTCTACGACCTCCTGAACAGACAAACCGTTGGCCTGAATCTGCCATCCGGCATAGGCTGATCCGTCATACTCGAGGACAAGTAATATTTTTCTCATGGAAGAAAACCGATAAAAAGGCCGATTGTCAGAAGTCCCGACGTTACGGCCATGATCGCCTTCGGAGAAACCGGAGGAAAGGGCTCCAGAATGGCGTCTTCGTCCGTTTCGTTGTTACCGGAGGCCGATTCCCTGGCCATTCGGTCGGTTCGCTCCACCACCTGGAGTATCAGAGCGGCGGTCCTGTCGCGATAGGCCCCCATCCGCTGAGTCCAGCGCTTGTGGATCGATCCAGCTGTTTCAGCCCGCGACCTGTCCAGAGCAGCCGCCTCTTCCCGGAACATTGGAATGAATTGCAGGACAAGCAGAAAAAAAAGAGCGGTATCGCGGACGGGGAATCCGAACCGCTCCAGAGGCGAAAAAAGAGAGCCGCATGCGCGGGCCAGATCCCGAGGAGTAGTGGTCAGCGTCAGCAGAGAGGAGAACCAGAGCGCCAGAACCAGCTGCGCGCACACCTGAATGCCCCGAAACAATCCGTCCCGGGAGAGCCATGTGATCCCGAAAAGCGTATGACCGGGAGACAAAAACAGATGCATAAGAAGACTGATCGCCAGAAACCAGCGCAGCGGCCTGAGACCACGAACCAGGACACCGCAGGGAAGCCGGGCCGCGAAGGTCAGACCAGAGGCCACTGCGGCCACAGTGACAAGGCTGGAGATGTCATTCAAGGTAAAAGAGGCGATCACCAACAAGGGAAGAACGGTCAGCTTGATCCGAGGATCAAGTCTATGGATGGATGAGTTTCCGGGGAAGTAACATCCCGGGGTGATATCTTCAAGAAGATTCATGGGGAGAGCGGGCGGGCTGTCCCTCTCCTTCCAGGCTGGTGGAGAAGTGCCCGGATGCAAAGGCGTCCGAAATCAGAGTTTTTAGGGTTTAACGATATGCCGCAGTGCTTCAGGATAAGGCAAAGCCGCCAACCAGAGGTTTCTGGAGCGCGCTACAGATATTCTTTCACGAGGACTTCCGCAATTTGCACGGCATTAAGGGCGGCGCCTTTTCTCAGGTTGTCGGCAACAACCCATAAGTTCAATCCGTTGGCGACGGTTTCATCTTCACGGATGCGCCCGACAAAGATCTCGTCCTGTCCCGCGGCCTCCACCGGAATCGGGTAAATCGCGTTGTTCACATCGTCATCAACATGGATTCCAGGTGCGGCGGCAAGAAGTTCACGGGCCCTTGCCACGGAAATTTTATCCGTGGTTTCAATATTCACCGACTCACTATGCCCATAGAAAACCGGAACACGTACGGCGGTGGCGGTCACCCCGAGCCCCTGATCGCCTATAATCTTCCGAGTTTCATGGACCAGCTCCATCTCTTCCCTGGTATAGCCGTTCTCCAGGAAGGAATCGACCTGAGGCAGACAGTTGAAGGCGATCTGATGAGGGTAGACTCCAGCCTCCACAGGACGTCCGTTAAGGAGTTCTCCGGACTGAATCCTGAGTTCGTCGATCGCTTTTCGCCCGGACCCGGAGACCGCCTGGTAGGTCGATACAACAACCCGCCGGATCGGGCTGAAGTCGTGCAGCGGCTTGAGAACCATCACCATCTGAATCGTAGAGCCGTTCGGATTGGCAATGATCCCCTTGTTCCGGAACATGGCGATATCCCGGGGATTGACCTCCGGAACGACAAGAGGAACTTCAGGATTCATGCGCCAGGCGCTCGAATTGTCAATGCACACCGCTCCTGCATCTACCGCAGCCGGACAGAATTCCAAGCTTGTCGCACCCCCGGCGCTGAACAGGACAATATCGACCCCCTGGAAGGAATCCCGGGTAAGTTTCTCCACCAGGATTTCTTCCCCCCGGAACTCAAGGAAATTCCCCTCGGAGCGCTCGGAAGCCAGAAGGCGCAATTCTCCAACCGGGAAATCTCGCTCTTCCAGGACCCGCAACACTTCATTTCCGACAGCACCGGTGGCGCCAACAACAGCTATATTGAATTTCCTGATCAAATAATCATCCACTAATTGAATTTTTCAGCTCACCGCTCACTGCCTTACCTGCTTTTTCAGCGTTTCTCCACGAGAATGCGCAGCATTCTTCTTAACGGTTCCGCCGCTCCCCAAAGGAGTTGATCCCCGCAGGTAAATGCGGACAGGTACTGCGGCCCCATCTTCATCTTGCGCAGACGGCCGACGGGAACGCTCAGGGTGCCGGAAACGGCGGTGGGGGTAAGATGGGCAAGAGAATCCGCTTTTTTATTGGATATCACGTTGCCCCACTCATTATCGCCGCCGATCATTTCTTCGATATCGGCGATCGGCACGTCCTTTTTCAACCGGATGGTCATCGCCTGACTGTGACAGCGCATGGATCCGACGCGAACGCAGATGCCGTCCACCGGAATGGGCTCGGAGTTCCCGAGAATTTTGTTTGTTTCGGCAAATCCTTTCCACTCCTCACGACTCTGGCCGTCTTCCACCTCACGGTCTATCCAGGGCAAAAGGCTGCCGGCGAGGGGAAATCCGAATTCTTTTTTCGGAAGGGTCTCGCCCTGAAGGACATCCGTGACCTTCCGGTCGATATCTAAAATGGCCGAGGCGGGATCCTTCAGCAGATCGGCGACCGATCCGTGCAGCACTCCCATCTGTTCGAGCAGCTCCCGCATGTTCGGAGCGCCGGCGCCGGAAGCAGCCTGATAGGTCATGGAAGAGATCCATTCGACCACTCCAGCCCGGAAAAGCCCCCCAAGTGCCATCAGCATGAGGCTGACGGTGCAGTTTCCGCCGATATAATCCTTGCCCCCTTTCCTCAGGGCGTTATCAATAACATGGCGGTTAACCGGATCGAGGATGATAACGGCATCGTTCTCCATCCGAAGGGAACTTGCCGCATCGATCCAATATCCATTCCACCCCGCCTTCCGTAATTTCGGATGGACCGCCTTCGTATAATCTCCACCTTGGCAGGTGATGATTATGTCCAGCTTTTTCAATTCGTTAATATCCGAGGCATCCTTGAGCGTGCCGGCGTCCATAGGAGCAGGCTGCCCCGCCTGGGAGGTTGAGAAAAAGACCGGCTCGATACCATCAAAATCATTCTCCTCCCGCATGCGCTGCAGGAGAACAGAACCGACCATGCCACGCCAACCGACAAGACCTACTTTCATTCGTTTCTTCCTTTTGTGTTTAATATTTAAATTTCCGCCGAAAGCTTAAAGTGTCTTTCTCTATGACCACTAATGTTTCAGAGATAAAAACCTTGCTCTTCGCTATTTCTTATGGGCGGCGGATCGTCTGTAACTGCTTTATTTTTCCTGGAGAGCCGCGATAACAGCGGCGCCCATTTCCGAAGTACTTACCTGTGTTTCCCCGGTGCGGCCCTGGTAAATGTCGCTGGTGCGAAAACCCTTGTCGAGCACCTTTTGCACCGCCCCATCGATCGCCTCCGCGGCTTCGACCATATTGCATGAGTAATGCAGCATCATCGATGCGGAGAGTATCTGGGCGATCGGATTCGCGATTCCCTGGTCAGCGATGTCCGGAGCGCTTCCCCCGGAGGGTTCGTACATCCCGAAAGCTCCCTCGGCAAGGGAGGCCGAAGGCAGCATTCCCAAGGACCCGGTGAGCATGGCCGCCTCGTCAGAGAGGATATCCCCGAACATGTTCTCACAAAGGAGGACATCAAACTGTTTGGGTTTGCGGACCAGTTGCATCGCCCCGTTGTCCACATACATGTGGTTAAGCTCCACATCGGGATATTCGCGGCCAATCGCCTCCACAACCTCTCGCCAGAGCACGGATGTGGAAAGGACATTGGCCTTGTCAATGGAGGTCACTCTTCGGTCGCGTTTCTGGGCCGCCTTGAAAGCAACATGGGCAATCCGTTCGATTTCCGGAACGCTGTAGCGCATGGTGTCGATACCGACACGTTCACGCCCCTCTCCCTCGATCCCCTTGGGCTGGGAAAAATAGATCCCGCCTGTCAGTTCACGAACCACCAGAATATTGAAGCCTCCGGCAATAACCTCCTCTTTCAAGCTGGAGGCGCCGGTCAAGGCCGGAAAGATGATGGCAGGGCGTAGGTTTGCATACAGCCCGAAAATCTTCCGCAAGGGAAGCAACGCACCTCGCTCCGGCTGCTCATCGGGAGGCAGATCTTCCCATTTTGGGCCGCCCACACTGCCAAAGAGAATAGCGTCCGAAGCCTTGCAGATCTCCACCGTCCGATCGGGCAGCGCCTTTCCCTCTTTATCAATGGCAATCCCCCCAACATTGGCGAAAGTTCTTTCGAATTTCACCTGGAATCGACCCTCAACGGCATCCAGCACATTCAAAGCTTCCGCCATGACTTCCGGCCCAATTCCGTCACCCGAAAGAACTGCGATCCTGAATTTCTTCCCCATAACCTACTGCCTCCTTGGATAATTTCATCCGGCTAAACCCGGTCAATGCCCTATCTCAAGCCGGAAATCACTATATGGAGGCGTTATTTTTTTGTCAAACTCTTTTTCAAGGATTTCCATGAAGCGAGGGAAAACTGTGCACCCCAAGTCTCACCTAGTGTGTCATTTTTGGCATTATATATCAAGGGGACATGGACATTTTGTAAAATCTTCCATTTTCTGCAAAAAAAAGCCGGGACAACGCCCGGCTTCTGGTTTTCTTATCTTCTGAAAAAGTTAAATTCAATGCCATCCGGAGCGTTTCTCTTCAACTTTCCGCTCAACATCCCTCCGGGCGAGTTCCTTCATTCTTTCAAATGCATTGAAATCGGCTTCGGCCGAGCCGAGAATATCCAACTGCTGCTGCACTGGCAGACTGCGAAAGTAATAGATGAGCTCCCGTTCCTCACGGGTTAATTTTTCGCTTGAATAATCTTTCATAGTGCCCTCCCTTGTAGAGATATACACTATTTTAACACAAATTAGACTTTTTTCATTCTTATTTTTGTCGAGCCGCACCCTCTCGGTACAGACAAACAAAGCCGGGAATAATCCCCGGCTTTCAAATCTGTGCGAACCTGCCCGAAAAGAACTGATTAAATCAATAGCGCTGATCGGCAAATTCGACCCATCCCCCCGCCTCCACGAGCGCCTTGTCGAAGGGCGATATTTCGAAGGCAAATGTCTCCTCCCGTTCTTTTCCGGCGCGGGCGGTAATTTTCCCGGAAGCCAGATCGATCCCGATCTCCACCTCCCCGCCTCCGACCATATTGAAAAGACGATTTATTTCCTCTTTCGGCAGTTCGATGGCCAGCATTCCTCCATTGAACATGTTCTGGCGGAAAATGCGCGCATAACTTTCGGCAATAACCGCATGAATTTCATTGACCTCAAAAACCCAGGGAGCGTGTTCACGGGAGGAACCGCACCCGAAATTTTCCCGCGTTACGATGACCCGGGCCCTTCGCACCGCATCCCCTTTGGGATCGAACCCTTCGATCTGCAAATCTTCCAGGATGTAGGGTTTCAAAGCCTCTTTTGTCACTTCAGTGAGATACTTGGCCGGGATGATCTCGTCCGTATTGATGTCGGAGCGGTCCAGAAAAAGGGCCGGTCCTCCGAATTTCTTCATCATCTTCGTATACTCCTTTCCTGATCGTGCTTTGGGGCTGAACTGGGACTCATCAGTTCAGCGACAAAACCACTGCAGATCATTCGGTAAACGTCCTTGGGTCGGCGATTTTCCCAACAATGGCAGATGCAGCGGCTGTGGCGGGACTCATCAGGTGAACCATGCCTCCCCGTCCCATACGACCTGGAAAATTGCGGTTGCTGGTGGATGCGCAGACCTCTCCTTCGGCCAGGACCCCGTTGCTCATTCCCAGACAGGCGCCGCATGTCGGATTGGTGACGCAAAAACCCGCCTCCATAAATACCTGAATGATTCCCTCCGCCAGCGCATCATTGTAGATCTTGGGGGTGGCGGGGGACACGATGCCTCTGACTGAATCGGCGATTTTCTTCCCACGAAGAATGGTCGCGGCGATCCGCAGATCTTCAATCCGTCCATTCGTGCAGGTCCCGATATAAACCTGATCCACAGGAGTTCCGACCATTTCATTTACAGGTTTTACACAATCGGGTTTGTAGTCGTATGTCACCTGGGGTGTAAGATCCGAGACATCGATGGTCAACACCCTCTCATATTCGGCATCATCATCCGAATGCCATTTCCCGAAGTCCGCAATCGCCTCTTCCCTGTTCTCATATTCCTCCCGAATGAAAGGCCAGAGGTAGTCCACCGTAGTCGTATCCGGCAGACAAATTCCGCTGGTCCCCCCCGCCTCGATTGCCATATTGCACAAGGTCATACGTGATTCCATGGACATGGCATCCACTACCGGCCCGCGAAATTCAATGACTCTGTCGGTCGCTCCGTTGACACCGAGTCGGCTGATCACATAAAGAATGACGTCTTTAGCATAAGTTCCTGCGGGGAGCACCCCGTTGATATCGATGCGGATCGTCTTGGGCTCCCGAAAGGCGCAGACCCCCTTGAGAATACCAACTTCGAGATCGGTGGTTCCCACTCCGGCGGCAAACGCGCCGAAAGCTCCATGGGTGCAGGTATGACTGTCCCCCATGATCACCGTGAATCCCGGACGAATGAATCCCTTCTCGGGGAAAAGAGCATGGCAGACTCCGTTGCGCCCGATATCGAAAAAATCGGTCAGATCATGGCGTTTTGCCCAGTCCCTGAGGATCTTGGCCTGTGTAGCCGTTTTGCTGTCCTTGGACGGCGTCACGTGATCGATAACCGCCTTGATTTTAGTTCGATCAAAAACCCGATCTTTTTCCCGCCAGACCAGATCGGCGATAGCGATCGGCGTAGTAATCTCATGACAAAGAACCCGGTCCAGATCGACCACCCTGGTGCCGGGAAAAGGTTCATCCCGCAGATGGGAATCAAATATTTTTTCCGCTATCGTCTTACCCATGGTTTCTCCTTCTTTTACGAAACTCTCTGTTTTCTGTCCGAAAACTGCTATTTTCCGGTGGGCGGCGCATTCTGGTGAACTACTGCGCGGCGCCGGATGAACCTGTCCGCGCAAACCATCTTGTGAACCGGACACCGATTCAGCGCGCTTCAATATTCCGGAGCGGGCACTCCCTGAAATCGGCTGATTCTACAGGATTTCAGATATCATGGCAAGAAAACGGCGGGGAGGCCAGGCCGCCCCGCCTTTGATATCTACTTTTGTGATGCTTGTCAGAGATGAATTTCCGTGCGCTTGGGTCTCGTTGCCGCTTTGTTCAACGCATTCACGTAGGCCTTTGCACTGGCAACGATAATGTCTGGATGAGCTCCCTGCCCCAATACTTCCCGGCCGTCTTCTTCCAGTCGGACTGTGCATTCGCCCTGGGCATCCGTTCCACCTGTGATGGCGCCGATCGTGAACTGAAGGAGGCGGGCCTTGCTTTTGGTGAGTTTCTTTATCGCCTTGAAAGTGGCGTCCACCGGTCCGTCTCCCATAAGAGCTGTTTTTTTGACCTTCCCGTCTACCTCTAATTCAACAGTCGCGGTAGGGGCGGCAAAAGAGCCCGAGGATACGTTCATCTGCAAAAGCTTGTATTTTTCAGGAACCCGGATGATCTCATCAGCGACTATGGCGTCAAGATCCTCATCAAAGATTTCCTTCTTGCTGTCGGCAAGAGATTTGAAGCGTATAAAAGCCTTGTTGATGTCCTCCCTTGAAAGTTCGTAACCGAGCTCCTTCAAGCGCTCCGTGAAGGCATGGCGACCTGAATGCTTGCCCAGGACCAGCTTGTTATGCGTCAATCCGATCGATTCGGTCGTCATGATTTCATAGGTCAATTTATCCATCAGCACGCCATGCTGGTGGATTCCGGCTTCATGGGCGAAAGCGTTGGCCCCTACCACCGCTTTATTGGGCTGCACGACAATTCCTGTTATGGTGGACAGAAGCTTGCTGGCGGCGTAGATATGCTCGGTATTGACATTTGTTGTATAGGGCAGGATATCGTGACGAGTGCGCAGCGCCATCACCACCTCCTCCATGGAACAGTTGCCGGCCCGCTCACCGATGCCGTTGATGGTGCACTCGATCTGCTCGGCTCCGGCATCCAGCGCCGCCAGTGAATTGGCAACCGCCAGCCCAAGATCGTTGTGGCAGTGTACCGAAAGGACCGCCTTGTCGATATTGGGAACGTTATTCTTGAGGTAGGAAATGATACCCGCAAACTCCGAAGGCATGGCATATCCGACCGTGTCGGGGATATTGACTGTCCTGGCACCAGCATCGATTACCGCCTCGACCACTCTGGCCAGGAAAGGCAGGCGCGTTCGGACGGCATCCTCGGCTGAAAACTCCACATTCGGTGTGTATCCGGTGGCCCGTCTGACAGCCCGGACCGCGGCATCCAGTACCTGGTTTTCGCTCATCAGGAGCTTGCGCTGCATGTGAATGTCGCTCGTGGCGATAAATGTATGAATAAGGGCCCGTTCCCCGGCATACTGAACCGCCTGCCAGGCGCGATCGATATCCTCATCGCCAGCCCTGGCGAGTCCGGCGATCATAGGTCCCTTTATGGTGCGGGCGATCTTCTTTACCGCCTCGAAATCCCCATCCGAAGCGATGGGAAACCCAGCCTCGATCACATCAACATTCAATTTTTCCAGCTGATGGGCAATTCTCAATTTCTCGTCGAGATTCATGCTTGCGCCGGGGGATTGCTCACCATCCCTGAGAGTGGTGTCAAAAATCCTGATCGTCTTTTTCTCGCTCATGCGGCCTCCTTGCAGGCTGTCAGAACCGCCCCCAGGATGCGGGGAAGGTCCCGGATGGATTGTGATATTAACGACATACGACCCGAATGGTTCCCAAATAGCTCATCTAGGTCCGATTCCACAAGACCACCCCCTTTCCTTCTTTGTGCGGCAGGCATAGCGGAGACAAAAAAAGCTCCCGCCCCGTGCAGGGGCGAGAGCTTGCGCTTCGCGGTACCACCCTGATTCGATTCCGATATGGGAATCCTTCATCCACCTTTAACGCAGGGTCACGTCGAGAGCTAAAACAGAAAATCGGTTCACTCTCGCGGCTCCGAGGCGAGTTCGGTTTCTCCTGTGCCGGCTTGCAGCAACCGCCGGCTCTCTGGGACAGGAGGCGGAACCTACTACTCCTCTTCAACGCCTTTTTAAAATTTATTATTAATAAAACCAGATTTTGGAAACAGCGTCAAGACTAATTTTCCACCGCCTCAAAAATAATTCTCGGAGTCCATGAGAATATATTCTGAAAAATCACCCGCTACTTTCTCTTGGGCAAGCGAAACCATCGTACAAGATAGGACAGTGGTCCGGAAACGATGTATCCAAAAAAGAGCGAAAAAAGCATGATTTCTGGTTGGGCGATCACGATCAGTATCAGAAAGATAGACAGCACGAGAATTCCAAAGGGCTGTCTCTTGAGAAGCTCGGGATCCTTGAAGGAATAATACCGGAAATTGCTTACCATCAGCAGCGCCAGAATATAGATGAGAACCAGAACCGAAACCTTCTGAATCGTTCCAGAGCCGCCCAGGTGGTAAAAGAGAAGTACGCAGGCGGCCACCATGCTGGCTGCGGCAGGAATAGGCAGGCCAACAAACCTTTTGGATTCCACCGTATTGACCTGTACGTTGAAGCGCGCCAGACGCAGAGCCCCGCATACAACATAGAGAAATGCCGCCAACCAACCCAGTTTCCCGAAGGGTTTCAGTGCCCATGCGTACATGAGCAGCCCGGGAGAGACGCCGAAAGCCACCAAATCGGCCAGTGAATCGTACTCAACTCCGAAGCGGCTGGTGGTGCCGGTAAGCCGGGCAACTTTTCCATCAATCGCATCGAATATGGAGGAGACCAGAATCAACCAGGCGGCAATAAAATAGTTGCCGTTCAGTGTTGCCACAATCCCGTAAAATCCAGCGAACAGTCCCCCGGTGGTAAAGAGATTGGGCAGAATATAGACGCCCTTGCGCAAGCTTTCGCGGCGGTCGGAAGGGGGCCTTTTTTCCGTCATTGAAAATAACCAAGGACCGTTTCTCCGGCCGTCACCCGGTCTCCAACTTCAGCAATAACCGTTGATCCCACAGGGAGATAGACGTCCACGCGAGAGCCAAAGCGGATCAATCCATACCGCATGCCCCGCTCCAACTCGTCGCCAACCCGCGGATAGGTGACAATCCGCCGTGCGATCAGGCCGGCGATTTGAACGGAGAGCAATCGCTGGCCGCCCTCCGTTTCCAGGAGTATCCCGCTCTGCTCATTCTGAAGACTGGCCTTGTCGAGGGAAGCATTCAGAAACTCGCCTCGGCTGTAGAACATGTCCATAACTTTTCCGGAACAGGGCGCGCGATTGACATGAACATCGAAGGCCGACATGAAAATGCTGATCTTTGTAACGTCCGATTTGAAATAACGCTCTTCGGGAACCGTCCCGATAAAAACGATTTTGCCATCGGCAGGAGAGATCACGGCATTTTCCTCGTCCGGAGGATAACGCTCGGGATTGCGAAAAAAGTAAATGGCGAAGAGAACGAAAAAAAGCGAAATCACAGTCAGAATCGCCCATCCCAGCAGGGCGAACACGAGGGCGAAAAAGGCGAAAAGTCCGATAAAGGGATATCCTTCCACCGCCACAGGCTGATGTTCGTTTCGCATGGTGCACATTCCTTTTCGGCAGTTGCGAAAACGGGGGCGGAAAATCGCGCCCCCGCAGGTCTAACGGATCAGTTCCGCTGTTTATCCACGATCTTGCTCTTACCGATCCAGCTCATCATTCCGCGAAGTCTTTCACCGACCTCCTCAATGGGATGGGCGGCGCTCCGGTGGCGCATGGCCTTGAGGACGGGCTGGTTGGCCTTGTTCTCCAGCATCCACTCCCGGGCGAACTGACCTGATTGGATTTCTTCAAGTATCCTTTTCATCTCCAGTTTGGTCTCGGCGTTCACCAATCGGGGGCCGCGGGTGATATCCCCGTATTCAGCGGTGTTGGAGATGGAGTATCGCATGTTGGCGATTCCTCCTTCATACATGAGATCCACGATCAGCTTCAGCTCGTGAAGACATTCAAAATAAGCCATCTCGGGAGAATAACCCGCCTCGACCAGAGTTTCGAATCCCGCCTGCACAAGAGCAGTGGCGCCTCCGCAGAGAACCGCCTGCTCCCCGAACAGGTCCGTTTCCGTTTCCTCGCGAAAATTGGTCTCGATCACACCTGCGCGGCCTCCCCCGATGGCGCTGGCGTAGGCCAGTGCGAGTTCCTTGGTGTCACCGGCAGGATCCTGATGAATCGCGATCAGGGTCGGCACGCCGGCGTCGCGGGTGAATTCATGCCGCACGAGATGACCGGGACCTTTCGGAGCGACCATGAAGATATTGATGTCTTCCCGGGGAACGATCTGGCCAAAATGTATGTTGAATCCGTGTCCGAAACCCAGGTAGACCCCTTTTTTCATAAAAGGCTCGATTTCCTCCCGGTACAAATCCCCCTGCAGTTCGTCAGGAGCGAGGATCATGATCACATCGGCGATCTTGGCCGCTTCAGCGGTTTCCAGAACAGCCAGTCCCGCCTGTTCCGCCTTGATCCTTGAAGTGCTGCCCTTCTTCAGCCCGACCACCACCTCGAGGCCGCTGTCCTTCAGGTTATTGGAATGAGCATGTCCCTGACTGCCGTATCCGATTACGGCGATTTTCTTTCCGGACAGCACGTCCAGGTTGGCATCCTTATCGTAGTAAACTTTCATCCTTTCGTTCCTCCTCGAACCGGGAGCGGTATCCCTTTGAATAAATGAATCGTTTTTATAACACAGGAAAAAAAATCAAGCCAGATCCTTTTGGATCGGTCATGGACGGCTAATCCGTTCCCCGCCAGGCCTTCGGTCCCCTGCCGAGCACCACGGGCCCCGAGCGGACAAGTTCCTTGATCCCCATGGGACTCAGGAGTTCCACAAGGGCATTGATTTTGTTCGGAGCGCCGGTGACCTCGACGGTAAAGGAGCGGGGCGTCACATCCACCACCTTTGCCCGGAAGATGTCGACGATGCGGAGCACCTCGGCCCGTGTTTTTTCTTCGGCGGTCACTTTGATCATGGCCATTTCACGTTCCACATAATCCTGCCCCGTGAAATCGATAACCTTGATGACATCAATCAGCTTGTTGAGCTGTTTTGTAATCTGTTCCAGAATCTGATCGTCTCCGCTTGTCACAATGGTCATGCGGGAGATGCTCGGATCGATGGTGGGCGCTACGGAGAGGCTTTCGATATTGAATCCCCTCCCGGAGAAAAGTCCCGCCACCCGAGTGAGAACACCGAACTCATTTTCAACCAACACCGAAATGGTGTGTTTCATTGCAAGCGTCTCCTCTTTTGAACCTGTAGGCCTCAGGAGGCCAATACCATTTCATTCAGACCTGCTCCGGCAGGCACCATGGGCATCACGTTTTCCTCCCGGGACACCTTGAATTCCATGATGACCGGACCAGGCGTTTCCAGGCCTTTGCGTATAACGTCTTCCACCTCTCCGGGCGTGGATGCCCTCAGGCCTGTAGCGCCATACGCCTCAGCCAATTTTACAAAATCGATGGGAAGTTCCATACAGGTCTGGCTGTATCGACGATTGAAAAATAGCTGTTGCCACTGGCGGACCATTCCTAAAAAATTATTGTTGAGAATGGCAATTTTCACAGGCAGCCGATACTGGACGAGAGTGGCGAGTTCCTGTGAATTCATTTGGAAGGAGCCGTCTCCGGAAATATCGATGACCTGCCGGTCCGGAAAAGCGCTCTGGGCGCCAAGGGCGCCCGGCAGGCCGAACCCCATTGTCCCCAAGCCTCCGGAGGTGAGAAATGTCCTCGGGCGCATGAAGTCGAAGAACTGGGCGGTCCACATCTGATGCTGACCGACCTCCGTAGTGATAATGGCATCATCCGCAGTCAGTTCACGTATTTTTTCGATGACGAACTGAGGTTTTATCTCCGACTCCGATGATTTGTAGGACATGGGATGCTGCGATTTCCAGCCGGCGACTTCCTCTCGCCAGAAACTGGTCTCCTGAACCGTTTCACTGAGTTTTTCTTCAGAATTTCCCAACTTCTGAATCATTTTTTTCAGGACATCCTTCAGATCCCCCACTATAGGCAGGTCGACACGAACGTTCTTCTTGATGGAGGTGGGATCGATGTCGATGTGAATTATCTTGGCATGGGGCGCGAAAGTAGCTGCCTTCCCAGTGACTCGATCATCGAAGCGAGCGCCCACGGCGATCAGCAAATCCGAGTTCGTCACAGCCATATTGGCGTAAAACGTCCCATGCATTCCCAGCATTCCGAGCGACAGGGGATGTTTTCTGGGAAAGGAGGCCATTCCCATCAAAGTCGTGGTAACCGGCGCCTGGATCTTTTCCGCAAATTCCTTCAACTCGTCCGAAGCATCGGTGAGACTCGCTCCGCCGCCGACATAGATGACCGGCTTGCGGGCGTCCAGAATCATCCTCACGGCTTTTTCCACCTGCCGGAGGTTGCCACTGTAGGTGGGTTTGTATCCGCGAATTTCCACCTTCTCGGGATAAGCGAAAGTGGTCGTGTCGATTTGAACGTCCTTTGGCAGATCGATGAGCACCGGTCCGGGTCGTCCCGTCCGGGCGATATAGAACGCCTGCTTGATGATCCGTGCCAGATCCCGGACATCCTTGACCAGGTAATTATGCTTGGTAATGGGGCGGGTGATGCCAATGATATCCGCCTCCTGGAATGCATCGTTGCCGATCAGCGGAGTGGGCACCTGGCCGGTGATAATCACCAGAGGGGTGGAATCCATGTAGGCGGTGGCGATGCCCGTAACGGTATTCGTTGCACCGGGGCCGCTGGTGGCGATAGCTACGCCGACTTTGCCCGTCGCACGGGCGTATCCATCGGCAGCGTGTACGGCAGCCTGCTCGTGCCGCGTCAGAATATGCCGGATGGGGGAATCCATCAAGTCATCATAAATATTGATGACCGTTCCTCCAGGATAACCGAAAATGGTATCCACCCCCTCGAGCTTCAAGCATTCCAAAAGAATCTTCGAACCGGTCTTCTTCACTAAAAAGCCTCCGTCTTCGTTCGAATGGTTCCGATGCACTTCCCCGGAACCGTCCCCCTACCTGTCCTCAGCCTCGCAAACCGCCCCGGTATTGGCCGATGTTACCACTGCGGCATAACGGGCCAGCCAACCCCGCTTGATTTTTGGCTCGGGAGGCGTCCATCTTTTTTTGCGCTCTTCCAGGATGGCGGAGTCGACTTTCAGCTCAAGGCTGCGCGCGGGGATGTCCAGGGAGATCAGGTCTCCATCCTCGACCAGGGCGATAGGACCGCCGACAGCTGCTTCCGGAGAGATGTGACCGATGCACGGTCCCCGGGTCCCACCAGAAAACCGCCCATCCGTGATGAGCGCCACGCTGTCTCCCAGTCCCAGCCCCATGAGGGTGGCGGTGGGCGCCAGCATCTCCCGCATCCCAGGTCCCCCCTTGGGCCCCTCATATCGGATCACGACCACCTCGCCGCCGTTGATCTCTCCTCCCATAAGAGCCTTCATGGCATCTTCTTCGGAATCGAAGCAACGGGCATGGCCTTCGAATTTCATCATTTTCTCCGAAACGCCGGATTGCTTCACCACCGCACCTTTGGGAGCCAGATTCCCATTAAGGATTGCAATACCGCCTTCGGCGCGGATCGGATTGGAGACGGGATGAACCACTTCTTCGTCGATCGCGGAAACCCCTGAAATGATCTCCCTGATGGTGGGACCGGAGAGGGTCGGATTATCAAGGATTCGGTCCCTCAACTGATAGAGGACGGCAGGGACGCCACCTGCGGCATCCAGATCCTCCATGAAGTAGGTGCCGCCGGGATTCATGGAGGAGAGCTGAGGTGTTTCGCGGCTCAAGCTGTCGAATCTTTCCAGTGGCAGATCGATTCCCGCCTCCCGTGCAATCGAAAGGAGGTGCAGGACGGTGTTGCTCGATCCTCCCAGGGCGAGGTCCACGCGGACGGCATTCTCGAAGGCCTCCCGGGTGAGAATTTTGCTGGGGGTGATATCCTCCCGCACAAGGTCAATGATCCTCTGGCCCGATGCGAAGGCGATCCGCCTCTTCAGGGAAGAAACGGCGGGAGCGGTGCCGCACCCCACAAGGCTCATTCCCATCGCTTCGGTCAGAATGGCCATGGTATTTGCGGTAAAGAGCCCCTGGCAGGAACCAGCGGTGGGGCAGGCCTTGTCCTCGCAGACCCTGAGTTCCGCCTCGTCGATGTCGCCGGCCTTGTAGCGGGCCATGGCTTCGAAAGTATCGGTGACGAAGGAATACCTTCGGCCGTCCGACCCCCGTCCGGCCATCATGGGACCCGCGGTTACCACAAGACAGGGGATATCGAGTCGGGCGGCGGCCATGAGCATCCCCGGAGTTATTTTGTCGCAGTTGGTCAGAAGAACCAGGCCGTCCAGCCGATGTGCTTCCGCCACCGATTCGATCATATCGGCGATCAGTTCCCGTGTCGGCAACGAGTAGTGCATTCCCCGGTGACCCATGGCGATGCCGTCGCATACTCCGGGAATGCCGAAGAAAAAGGAATAGCCTCCTCCGGTATGAACGCCTTTCTCGATAAATCGTTCAAGGTCGCGCATGCCGATGTGTCCTGGAATCAGGTCCGTAAAGGAAGTGGCGACGCCGATGAAAGGCCGATCCATCTCTTCGCGAGGGACTCCCGTTCCCATCAACAGAGCACGGTGGGGGGTCCGTTCAAATCCGCGGGTGATGGCATTGCTTCTTTTTTCACTCATCGTTTTTTCCTCAGGATAACGAAATGAACAGATTCCCATCCGAACGCGAATGGGAATCCGAAGTTGTTGTCTGTTCTGCGCGGGGGAAAAGATATCCGGAGCAGATGGGGGGGCGTCCAATCCACTTCGATTTCCGGCAACCGGTACTGTACGGACAAGTCCGTGTATTGTGACCAGGTGCATAAAAGGGTTCAGGATGCGCCCGAACCCTTCAGCTGCCGGCAGTTTTTTACTGCCGATACTGACTCAGCATGCGGATCATTTCATCTTTGCCTGCAAGCTTCAGTTTTTGAACTTTTTTCCGGGTTAATTCTTCTTCGGGGCTAAGGAAGGATTTTTGATTCAGTTTCTGAAGTTCTTTCTCAAAAAGGATGTGTTCTTCGTAAAGCATTCGAAACCGGGGGTTTCCATCGACCAACTTCTCGACAAGCGATTGATTTTGTTCCTCCATGTGCACCTCCCCAGCTAAGGTTAATAGATCCTCCATCGCGATTTTAAGATAGCTAAATGACCTATCAATGTCAACCTTCAATGAGGGGTTCCGATTGCCTCAGAGACCACATGATTTCAGCCTCCGAAGGTCGGATATAACGTGGCGCCAGATGTGTGGGGAGGATCGTCATTCCCTGGCGCAGATCCTCAAGCGCCAGCACTGCGGCATGGCCCGCACGTGGAGCATTCTGGCTCCAGGGAACGAACCGGGCCCGCTCTCCCAGGCGCCGGACAATGAATGTGCGATAAGCCTCTGCCCCGTCCCCGATGAAAAGGATTTCCCCTTCCAGCGAGGAAAGGAGCTCCTCCGGAGGAATTACCCGTTCCTCTCCCAGAGCAGAGGGCATTCCCGTTTCCCAACTGAAAAGACCTGCGTAGACTTCCTTTTTCCGTGCATCAAGCAAGGCGCAGACCTGATGGGAGGCAAAGGGAGCCTGCATGGCCAGGACGCGAAGAGAGGATAATCCCACCACTGGTCTGTTCAGGGCCATCGCCAGACCTTTTACCGTCGCCACACCGACACGCAGACCCGTGAAAGACCCCGGCCCCAGAACAACGCCGAAAGCATCAACCGCGGACAGAGGGATATCCACTTCCTTCAGCAACGTTCTGAGGGTCGTCAGAAGATGCTGGGTATGATTCGCCGAAGAACAGAGGAAAATTTCTCCAAGAAGCCTCTCTCCCCGGCTGACCGCAACGCTGCCTGCCCTGGAGCAGGTATCCACGGTGAGGAGGGTCTCCTCCATTTACTGCCCCCCCAGGAAAATCCGTACTATATCGTTGTAAAACGCGAGAATCATCAGAAGCAGAATGAGAATCAGACCGATCTGTTGTGCGAACTCCCGAGCCCTCAGTGAAAGAGGACGTCTGAAAATCATTTCGTAGACATTGAAAAACAGGTGGCCGCCGTCCAGAATCGGTATGGGCAGAAGATTCAGTATCCCTAGTTGTATGCTGAGGAAGGCCAGAACCATGAGGATACTGGCAAAATCAGTCTGTGCCGCCTGTCCGGCAATCTGTACCACCGTAATAGGCCCGCCGATATTCTTTGCTGAAACATGGCCTGCGAACAGCTTCTGAAGGAATATAAGCGTGAGCTCAACCAGCTCGACCGTCCTCTCCGCACCGGCTCGAATCGCTTCGATCGGGCCGAATCGCCTGAACTCCGTTTCCTGGTGAGGGGCGATGCCGATCAGGTAATCGGTCCCGTTCCCATCTTCCGCAACGGGTTGAATATTCAGGGACAGCTCCTCCTCGCCCCGTTTGATCCGGAACTCGAGCGAGCTGCCTTGCGATTTCTGTATCGCCTGCTTGAGATCATACCATGACTGTATCGGTTCATCGCCGATGGCCGTAATCCGGTCACCCACCTCCAGGCCTGCGGCTTGCGCAGGCATTCCCGGGGCAAGGGCTCCGACCTCGGCCTCCTGCCTGGGAAGAAGGCCGAGAGACTGTAGACCTTCCACACCGCCGCCTTCCGGATCCATGGTAAGAACAACTTTCGACCCGTCGCGACGAACGGTAAACTCAATTGTGGCTCCGGCATGAGCGATCAACGTGTGATTGGTTCCGGTCCAGGTTTTAACCTCTTCCCCGTTGATTTCAACAATGCAGTCCCCGGCAGAAAATCCCGCATCGGCGCCTTCAGTTTGAGGCGCCACGTATCCGATACAGGGAGGGCTTTCCAGGAAAGCAGGAAGCTGCATCCCAACGAGATAAGCCAGAGGAAGGATAAGGAAAGGGAGCAAAAGGTTCATGAAAGGACCGGCCGCAATTATGGCCGTTCGCCTCCACACCGGCTGCTCGGCAAAGGAGCGCTTCCGCTCCTCCGGAGACATTTCGGAGGACTCCCCTTCTTCTCCGCCGCCCTCCCCCAGCATCTGTACGTATCCTCCAAGAGGCACCGCACAGACCATGTATTCGGTATCTCCCCATTTCCGGGAGACGAGGCGGGGTCCAAATCCCAGAGAAAATTTAAGAACTTTTACTCCGGAGAGCTTGGCCACGCAAAAATGACCCAGTTCATGAACGAAAACCAGAATGCCAAGCATGATAATACCGGCGGCAATTGTGATCATGCAACCTCCCGTCAGTTCATGGAATCGATTGCCCGGCGGGCTGCATCGCGTCCCCAGCGGTCAGCCCGAAGCGCCTCATCGATATGGTGCAGAGGCTCGGGATGGTGATCGTCCAGGGCCAAGCGTATAATTACGGAAATATCGGTGAAGCCGATTTCCCCTTTGAGAAAGGCGGCCACAGCCAGTTCGTTGGCGGCATTCAAAACCGCCGGAGCTGTTCCTCCTGCCCGAAGTGCTTCATAAGCCAGCCCCAGGCAGGCGAATTTCTCTTTGTCCGGTGCGCTGAAAGTCAAGGCCCCCAGGGAGCAGAGATCCAGGGGAGGCAGTCGGAGCGGCAGCCGCTCCGGATAGGACAAGGCGTATGCGATGGGCGTTTTCATGTCCGGGATACCCATCTGGGCAATGATGGATCCATCGATGTACTCCACCATCGAATGAATGATGCTCTGGGGATGAATGTGAACCGATATACGGTCGGCGGGCAGGCTGAAAAGCCAGCTGGCCTCGATGACCTCCAATCCCTTGTTCATCATGGTTGCGGAATCGATGCTGATCTTCCGCCCCATGCTCCAGTTGGGATGTGCCAGGGCCGCTTCAGGCGTAACCTGCTTCAACTGCGCCAATCCGCTGTTCAAAAAAGGCCCCCCCGAAGCAGTCAGTATCAGCTGACGGACATCTTCCAGGCGATGACCCTCCAGAGCCTGAAAAATAGCGGAATGTTCGCTGTCGACAGGATGGAATCGTATTTTCTTCCGGGTCACGGCTTCCATGACCAGAGAACCTGCGGCCACAAGGGTTTCCTTATTGGCCAGAGCGACGTCCTTTCCGGCCTCCACAGCGGCCATTGTCGGGACAAGTCCGGCCACGCCCACAATTGCGGAAACGATCATGTCGGCCTCGGCAAGGGTTGCACAGGCGATCAGCCCCTCCACCCCTTCGGCGACTTCAGGCCCATCGGAGCCCAGTTCGGTCCTCAGGCGTCGAGCATCCTCGGGGTCCGGAACCGCAACCAGCAGCGGACGAAAGCGACGGATCTGCTCTTTCAGCCGCAGAAGATTGTTCCCGGCCGTCAGCCCGACCACACGATACCGTTCTGGAAGCTCGGCAACGATTTCCAGCGTACTGACCCCGATTG
This sequence comes from Desulfuromonadales bacterium, assembly GCA_024636295.1. Taxonomy (GTDB): domain Bacteria; phylum Desulfobacterota; class Desulfuromonadia; order Desulfuromonadales; family JAGXHI01; genus JAGXHI01. The sequence goes on along the minus strand of JAGXHI010000061.1, from coordinate 178,450 downwards.
AACCGGTTGAACCCAGGATGGAGATTTTCTTCATCTGCTAAATTCCCTCTTTCGGGAAGACCAGGATGGCATAGTAGAAAACCGGCGGGAATGCGAAGAGCAGGCTATCCAGCCGATCAAGTATGCCGCCGTGGCCGGGGATGATTGCTCCCGAATCCTTGACCCCGCACCCCCGCTTAAGCATTGATTCGAAAAGGTCACCGAGTTGCCCAAATGATCCTACAACCAGCCCGAGAATCAGGGCATCCATAAAATCAAGGGACGGGAGAAAGACCCATTTTGCAAGAAAAGCACCCCCAAGGCTGCCCGCCAGGCCGCCGATTGCTCCCTCCACGCTTTTTTTCGGACTGATGGCCGGGTACAGCCGATGTCTGCCGATGGAACTTCCGATGAAATATGCGGCCGTATCTCCGGCCATGATAATGAGGATGGTCAGGAAAACCCACTCACGCCCCATGGGAAGATTACGCAGAAGCGACAAATGCCCCAGCGGAAGGGAAAGATACAAAAATCCAAAGAGAAGAAGAGCCAGATGCTGGGAAACGGTTTTCAGGTTCCGGTAACGAAACAGGAAGAGCAGTCCAAAGAAAAAAAACAGCAGAATCAATCCCCCCGGCACCAGAATACCCTGGGCCGTCGGGAAGATAAGGATCATGGCTGCGCCGGCGACTGCGGCCATTCGCCCTTCAGACCGCCTTTCCAACGGCAGACTCATTCCATATAATTCCAGAAGGGCAAGGAAAGTCACCAGGCATACCAGCCCGTTGAAAAGGCGAGGGCCGGAATAAAAAATAAAAAGAACGAGCAGGGGGAGAGCCACAAGCCCTGTAATGATCCGCTGTTTAATGACGTCCCTCCCCTGAGTTCCTGACCTTCTTTTCGACCTGGGCTGGAGTCAATCCGAACCGCCGCTGCCTTCCGCCGTATTCCTCCAGTGCCGCATGGAGTTGATCAGTCCCGAATTCGGGCCAGAGAGTGTCGGTGAAAACGAGCTCCGTGTAGGCGAGTTGCCAGAGGAGAAAATTGCTGATCCGCATCTCTCCGCTGGTTCGAATGAGAAGATCCGGGTCCGGCAGATTCCCCGTGTCGAGACGTCGTCCAAAAGCGGACTCGTCGATTTCTTCCAGTGCAATCCGTCCATCCCGGACCTGTCCAGCCAGATTTATGGCCGCCCTGAGGATTTCGTCCCGGGCGCCGTAGGAGAGCGCCAGGGTCAGAACCATCCTTCGGTTCGAGGCGGTCTCTTCAATGGTATCCTCTAAAATCCTGCGCACTCCCCCTGGGAGGCGGGTATTTTCTCCAATGACATTCAAGCGGATGCCCTGCCGGCACATCGTCTCCAGTTCGTTTTTCAGATATCGGCCAAGAAGGTCCATGAGAGCGTTGACTTCATCACGGGGGCGGCCCCAGTTTTCCGAACTGAACGCATATAGAGTCAGGTATTCGATTCCCAGACAGCAGGATTCTTCGACAATCGTCTGGACGGTCTCCACGCCCCGCTGGTGTCCGATGATCCGAGGCAGGCCGCGCTGCTCGGCCCAGCGCCCGTTTCCGTCCATGATGATGGCCAGATGTCGAGGGATACGCATGAAAATAACCTGAAATTGAGAATGGTTAAGCGGAAGCTTCTAACTTTAATGCCTTCGCAAAAACTCCGAGGATGGCTAAGCAAAAATTTTGTCCTACAAGGCATGGTGGTTTTTCAGGGCGAAGGCATACATCAGGTATGTCGAGGTCCTGAAAAAACGACGTAACGCCGTAGGGCGAACTTTTTGCGATGCCATCAACTTTAACTGAAAAAAGATTCTCAGGCAAGGAGCGAGACGGGAGAGGAAAGAAGCAGGGCGCCGCTTCCGGCGCCCTGCGTTTTTACTCGGTAATGGCATCGACGGGACAACTGTCGACGCAGACCCCGCATTCAGTGCAGTCTTCGCTTATGGAGTAGCTGTCGCCGCTTTCCACGATGGAACCGACGGGACAGGTTTCCACGCAGGTGCCGCAGGAAATACATTCGTCATTAATTTTCATAGCCATGTTTTTCCTCCTTTTGGATTGAGACCCGGAGATTAGTCTAGACTTCCATTACTTCTTTCTCTTTGGCCGAAACGACATCATCGGTTTTCTTTACATAATCGTCCGTCAGATCCTGAATGGCTTTTTCACCACGCTTCAGGTCGTCTTCGGAGATTTCCTTGCTTTTTTCCTGTTTCTTCAGAGTTTCGTTGGCGTCCCTGCGGGCGTTGCGGATGGCGATTTTGGCTTCTTCCCCCATCCTTTTTACCAGCTTGACCATTTCCTTGCGTCGCTCCTCGGTCAAAGGCGGAATGGCAATCCGCACCAATTGACCATCGGAGGTGGGGTTCAGTCCGAGGTCTGATTTGTATATTGCTTTTTCGATTTCGGGGATGAGCTTCTTTTCCCAGGGCTGAATGGTGATGAGCCGTGGTTCGGGAACAGCCAGGGTGCCCACCTGGTTGAGGGCTGTCGGAGTTCCATAATAATCCAGCCGGATGTCATCCAGCAAGGCGGCGGAAGCGCGTCCGGTCCGTACCTTGGAAAATTCCTTTTTCAGGGCATCGATTGCCTTGTCCATTGCTGTTCGGGCTGTGGCGGTCAAATCCTTATCCATGAATTTCCTCTCCTTTGACAGTGGTGCCGATCTGCTCGCCGAGCACGACTTTCTGGATGTTTCCACGACGCGTCAGATCAAATACCACAATCGGCAGATTGTTGTCCATACAAAGGGAAGTTGCCGTGGCGTCCATCACCTGAAGACCCTTTTTGAGCACGTCCAGATACGAGAGGCTTTCGAACTTGACCGCATCGGGGTGGGTGGCCGGATCGGCGTCATAAACGCCGTCCACCTTCGTCGCCTTCAGAATGACCTCCGCACCGATTTCCATCGCTCGCAGGCTGGCCGCGGTGTCGGTAGTGAAGTAGGGGTTGCCCGTTCCGGCGGCAAAAATAACCACCCGTCCTTTTTCCAGATGCCGGACCGCTTTTCTTCGAATGTAGGGCTCCGCTACCTCCTGCATTTCAATGGCGGACTGGACGCGGGTAACGACCCCCTGGCCTTCCAGGGCGTCCTGAAGAGCCAGACTGTTCATAACAGTGGCCAGCATTCCCATGTAATCGGCGCTGGCCCGGTCCATTCCGCGGGAGGCGGCGGCAACACCTCGAAAGATGTTGCCGCCCCCAATAACAAGCGCGACCTGCACACCGAGTGCAACGACTTCCCGGATTTCAGAGGCTATATCGGTGATGACCTCAGGATCGATCCCATACCCCTTGTTTCCGGCCAGGGCCTCTCCACTGAGTTTGAGCAGAACCCGACTATACCGAGGCTGATTATTCATTTCGCACCCGTCATTATTTGGACATGGCTGCCACTTCGGAGGCAAAATCGTCTGCCTTCTTCTCCAAACCCTCTCCAAGCTGAAAGCGTACGAAGCGGTTCAGACGAATTTCGCTTCCAGTTTCCTTGGCAAGATTATCTATCACCTTCTGGATCTTCAGGTCAGGATCCATGACAAAAGCCTGTTCCAGGAGGCAGATTTCCCCGTAATATTTGTTTATCTGTCCTTCAATGATCTTTTCGATGATCTGTTCGGGCTTTCCGCTTTCCCTGGCCTTGACCCGCATGATTTCCTTTTCTTTTTCCACCACCTCCGCGGGGACCTGGTCGCGACTGAGATATTGGGGGTTGGCGGCGGCCACGTGCATGGCCAATTGGCGCGCCAGGGTAATCACCCCTTCATTCTGGTTTGAGGTGGAGAATTCCACGAGCACGCCTATCTTTCCCCCAGCATGAACATAAGAGGCGACCACCCCGGGAGAAATCTCAAACCTGGCCATTCGACGAATGTTGATGTTTTCACCGATCGTGGCAATCTGCTGGATCTGCTCTTCCCCCACAGTGTGTGAGGCGCCCGGATAAGGGAGAGCCTTGAGGGCTTCGATATCCGTCGGTGCGGAGTTCAGAACGACCTCTGAGGTATCCGCGGCAAATTTCTGGAAATTCTCATTTTTTGCAACGAAATCCGTTTCCGAATTGATTTCAACCAGGGCGCCCTTGGAACCTTCCCCGGCAGCGACGATAATCCCTTCGGCGGCAACCCGCCCCGACTTCTTGGCTGCGGCAGAGAGCCCCTTTTTGCGCAGAAAATCGATGGCTGCTTCCATGTCACCGTCGGTTTCATTCAGCGCCTTTTTGCAATCCATCATTCCTGCACCTGTTTTAGCGCGCAGTTCGGCAACCATTGCTGCAGTAATCTTCACGGCTTAAAACCTCCTCTATCTTAAAATTTTTCCAGGTTTGTTTCAGGACGGATCTGAAAAAACGCACCACCCGTCGTCGCCAAAAAGGCGGCCGGACATCCGGACCGCCTTTTCGTTTTCACACATCAACCGGGGATCAGACCTCAGCAGCGGAGGTCTTTTCTTCCGCAGTTCCGGTCGTTTCTTCTTCCGGTTTCTCTTCAACGGCCTCGCCCTCGGCTTCTCCACCTTCGGCTTCGGTGCGCAGAGCTTTTTCGCGGGCTTCCTGCCCTTCAACGCAGGCGTCAGCCATACGTGCGGCAAAGAGCCTGATGGCCCGGATGGCGTCATCGTTTCCCGGAATTATATAGTCAATTTCGTCCGGGTCGCAGTTGGTGTCAACAACGGCCACCACCGGGATTCCGAGTTTTCGAGCTTCGCGAACGGCGATCGTCTCTTTTTTGGGATCTATGATGAAAACAGCAGCCGGAAGGCGGGACATCCCCTTGATGCCGCCGAGGCTCCTTTCAAGCTTTATCCGTTCCCGCTCCAGGTCGAGGGCCTCTTTCTTGGTCAGCAGCTGGAAAGTGCCATCCTGAGCCATGGTCTCGATCTTCTTCAGTCGGTCGATGCTTCCCTTGATGGTTGCAAAATTCGTTAGCATTCCCCCCAGCCAGCGATTGTTCACATAGAATTGCCCGCTCCTCTCCGCTTCCTCGCGAATCGAATCCTGGGCCTGCTTCTTCGTCCCCACGAAAAGAATTTTCTCTCCGCTTTGAACGATTTCCTTCAGAAAAGAATAGGACGTCCTGAAGTATCGGACGGTTTTCTGCAGGTCGATAATGTAGATGCCGTTGCGGGCGCCGAAGATATAGGGTTTCATCTTCGGATTCCACCGTTTGGTCTGATGGCCGAAATGGACACCGGCCTCCAGAAGCTGTTTCATCGTGATTTGAGCCATGCGATTTTTCTCCTTTTTCCGGTTGGCTTCCTCCGCTTCCTTCTTCCCGCCGGAACCCCGGAACAGCCCGGAGCACCTTCCGTACGGATCCGGAAGCGTGCGTTTTTGATTAACAAGTTCCTATACCATGGCCCTTTTCCGAAGGCAAGAAGAAAAAGGGAAATCGATTGCCAATTACGGGCTCCTGTATTAAGATTCCCGCCTATGTCGAACTTCCGAATTCATAGGTATCTCTTCCGCGAAACGACAGTACCCGCGGGAATAAGCCTTCTGGTCTTTACCCTTGTTCTTCTGATGGGGCGAATGCTGCGCCTGGTGGAGATGGTGCTTAACAAGGGAGTTCCCATTGTCGAGGTACTCAAGCTTTTCGCGGCGCTGCTCCCCTCCTTTCTGGTAATCACAATTCCCCTTGCCTTTTTGCTGGGTATTCTCCTCGGCTTCTCGCGCCTCTCGGCCGATAGCGAAATCATAGCCATGAAATCTTCCGGCATCAGTCTGGCAGGAATGATGAAACCCGTCCTGGTGCTGGCAGGCACGGCTTCCCTTCTGACGGCCGTCCTCACCCTTGTGGCCGAGCCTGCAGGCAACGCTGCATTTCGGAATCAGGTTTTCAGGATTGCTTCGAGCCGCGCCGATATCGGCATCAAGCCGGGCATCTTCAACAGCGACTTCGAAGGTATGGTCATCTATGCCGGGGATGTCGGGGATCAAAGCGGGATTCTGGAGGATGTCTTCATTTGGGATGAAAGGCACGGAAGCATCCCTTCCATTATACTTGCCAAGCGAGGCAGCCTGATTTCCGACAAGACTGAGCGGGTTCTGAATCTCCGTTTGAATGACGGAACCATACATCGCCGCCCGGGTGACGGGCGCGATTCCTACCAGACCATCGGTTTTACCCGATACGATCTTTCGCTTCCCATCGGGGATGAAATCAGCTCCACTCAATCCAGAAAAGCCAGGGAGTTGAACACACTTGATCTTCTGGAATATCGCCGGACAACTTCCGGTCATGAGCGGAGAAAATTAACAGCGGAACTTCACAAGAGGCTCACCTTTCCGCTTGCGCCCCTGTTGTTCGCACTGGTTGGCGTCCCACTTGGCATTCAGTCCCACCGGTCGGGCAGAGGGGGCGGTTTCGCCCTGGGTCTGGGGGTATTTCTGGCCTATTATCTTCTGCAGTCCTTTGCCGAAACCCTGGTAGTTGAGGGGAATTTTTTCGTGACCACTCTGCTTTGGTCACCGACGTTGTTATTTCTGGCCGGAGGAATACTGCTTTTTCACCTGACAGACCAGGAAAAAAATATTTTCCGGTATCGATTTTTCAGCACCGCCCGAAACCTGGCGTTGCGCTTCGGGAGCAGAAAGGCAAGATTTTGAGGCTCCTCAGACGATATATTATCTCCCGTTTCCTGCGAATTTTTTTTCTGGCCCTGGCATCCTTTGCCGGAGTTTACCTGCTGGTTGATTTTTTCGAACGCTTCGACAACCTGTTAAATCACCAGGCCCGGCCCATCCATTATATTCTTTATTTTTCGGGAAAAATCCCTCTCATTATCTCCCAAATCACCCCTTTGGCGGTTCTTCTCGGCGTATTTCTCTCGATTGGAACTCTCGCGCGGACGCAGGAGTTGACGGCGATGCGGGCCGGCGGAATCAGTCTGACCCGGATAACCTCTCCCCTGCTGAAATTGTCGCTGGCCATTGTATTACTTCTGTTCGGGATCAATGAATATATCGTACCGGCGGGGCTCCGTATGTCCCAGCATATTTACGAAGTACAAGTCAAGGGTAAGGAGGACATTCTGAACACCCATCGGTTATGGTTTCGCGAGGGGGATTCCGTATTCCACATCCTGGCCGTCGTCCCTCAGGAAAATCTTCTCCGGGGAATTTCCATTTTCCGTTTCGATGAACAATTCCGACTTCTGGCGCGAACCGACGCTCCCGCGGCCGTGTATCGGGATGGAGAGTGGGTACTTCAGAATGCGGTCATCCGAAGCTTTGATTCGGCTTCCACGGAAACATCAACCGAAAGACTACCTGAAAAACCCATTCACCTGGAAAAGGCTCCCGAGGATTTTGGGGCTCCGATGGAAAACGAGGAAATGGGATACCGGCAATTGCGCAAACTGGTGCGGAAATTCCAGAACGAAGGATATGACGCCACACGCTATCGGGTGGATATGCAGGCCCGGTTGGCCGCCCCTTTCTCTGTGCTGATAATGGCCGTGCTCGGGATTCCCTTCGCCCTTCAGAAAGGTCGGCATTCCGGACTGGCCATGGGCGTAGCCCTCGCCGTGGGAATCGGTACGGCTTACCACCTTCTGCAAACCATGCTGATGGCATTCGGATATTCAGGCATTCTGTCACCACTGCCGGCGGCCTGGTCTGCTCATCTGCTCTTCGGTTTTATCGGAATATGGCTCCTGTTGAAAACCGGTGAGGCCTGATGAGTTTTTGCAGCGTCAGTTATGACAGTGATAGTTTTTCCATTAAAAAGGGCGGCCAAAGGCCGCCCGTATTTCTTCTCCTGTACGGACTGATCAGAGATCTACGTCCCGCCCAAAATTCCTGAATTCATCCAGGTTACTGAACTCTCCCCAGGCGAGGTATTGGTTGGGTGCGTTAAAGAAGTTGAAGATATTTTCAACCACCAGAAAGTGTTTATGCTCTTCTTCCGCAATCCGATGGAGGATATTTTTCACATCTTCGTTCTTTTCCCGTTTGGCCGCATCTTCATATAGCTGGTAACTCTCCGCCTCAAGCTTCATGGCATACCGGTAGCCTTCCAGATCCCCCTGAACCGTATTCAGCGCCTCTCTCTCGGTTCCGAGAAGGTTTTCAAAAATATTCTGCGAATCCTCAAGAACTGTGGTTTCCTCCAGGGATGCGGCCTGAGACTGGTCCTTGAGGGCCTGAAAAATTTCGTAATGCTTCCTTTCGTCTTCGGCCAACCGGGAGAAAATAGTCTTCAGGCCTTCGGCAGCTGTTTCGGCAGCCATTCTTTCATAAAAGGACTTGCCGTCTTCTTCCATTTTCATGGCGAAATCGAAAACATTCATCGGGTTCTCCCTTCCTTCTTTCAGTGGGTGTGGATTTTTTCACGGGGATTGGCAGGATTTCTGAATGAAACTCAAGTTTATCTTTTGTCGGAATACTGTCAAGAAATGACGTCCCGCCGAGACAACCTATAATCTCATCGGTGGCCCTCTCACCTCAAGCGTGCAAAAGTCAGACGTACACTGCGAGCCAGTTCTCCACATCCTTCAGCGTACGGTCGCGTTCTGGTTCGTTGAACACCTCATGATACTGTCCTTCGTAGAGTTTCAAGGTCTTTTCATTGGAGCTGGCCTTGTCATAGAGCATCTGCGCACCTGCAGGATTGACAAGTTCATCTTCACTCCCCTGAAGGACAATAAAAGGCAGAGTGATCTTGTCTGCCTCTGCTGTCACGCGCTGCATAGCTCTCAATAATTCCGCTGCCGAACGTGCGGGAGTCTTGCCGTGGAAGACCAGCGGGTCTTTGTTGTAAGCTCTCACCACCTCCGGGTCACGCGAAATGCCGTCGGCATCAAGTTTCAATAATCCCGCCTTTGGTGTGATTATCGACAGAATCTTTCCTGTGGCGATAGCCGCTTTTGAAATGCCATCGCTGGCCTTGATGCTGGGCGCGGAGAGGACGGCGCCTTTGAAATCGGCCCGATGGTCGAGAAGGTAATAGGATGCAATCAGCCCGCCCATGCTGTGGCCAAGCAGAAATACGGCCTTGCCCGTCTGCCAGCACTTGACCATTTTCGCGTAAATCTCAAGCGTGCTTGTGTAATCTTCGAAACGCTCAACGAATTCGCGCCGCCCCTCCGACTTCCCATGGCCGATATGGTCAAACCCGTAGACGGCATAGCCAAGCGGGACGAAGTGGTTGACCACATTCATGTAGCGTCCGCAATGTTCACCCAGCCCGTGAACAACGAGCAGTACGGCTTTCACGTCGCCCTCGGGAAGCCATGCCTGGTAGTAGATGCTGGCGTTTCGCACTCCCTGGAAACTGCCTTCGATGTGATTCATAAGATCGCTTTCTTTCTGGGATCGCATCTCCAAAAATCGAATTCCAAGTTTCCTCCGGATCACCTCCACCGTTTTTGCCTTTTTTACTCCCGCTTGTCAAGACCGCACCGGCTGCCCTGGTCGCGGGACGGGAAGACGCAGGTGCGGCAGCAAGAAAAAAGGCGCCTTGGAGGGCGCCTTTGAGTTCATTGTTTTCCCGCAGCATCACCGGGAAAGAAGCTTCTCTTTTCTTTCCTTGAGTATGGATGCATGACGGTCCTCTTCTTTCGCCAACCAGGTAAAGGCTTTGCGGCCGTCCTCTGAACGAGCGTTTTGTGCAGCCTTATGAAAATATTCCGCAAAACGCTCCTCGGCTTCGATAGCAAGATCCAGGGCCTTTAAATCCGAATCCTCGCTGCGAAGCACTGCCTCCAGTCGAGCGGGTGATGGAAAGATTTCGTTCTCGGAAAACCGTCTCAGATAGGGAAGGAATACCTCCTCATCTTCCCAGAAAGCGCCTTCCTGAAAATCGGAAGCCAGATTTTCAAGTGTTTTCAGATGATCGACTTCGTCCTGGGCCAACCAGGTAAAAATCTCCTTCGCCAGATCGTGGCGGGCCTTTTTCGCCATGGTGGAATAAAAAAGGTGCCCCTTCCGCTCCACCTCCATGGCCGCCCGGATTACCTCGAACCCACTGAAATCTTCCGTTCCCGTCATTTCAAAATCTCTCCACAATGAATTTGAGCACCTTTAACAATTTAAGCACCTTTAACATATGGCAAAAAGACTGTCAATTACCGAAAGAGTCCTTTAAGGGTATCCTCCAGAACCTTCTGTCCGGGTTTGGTCTCCTCGCCCTCCTTTCCGGGAGGAACGATTTTTTCAAGGATTTTTCCCTTAATTTTCTCGCGGGCCTTCTCCTTCACTTTTTCCTGTACCGCTGAAGAATCGAGTGCGAACTGGGGGGAATTCCATGTTCCGCCGACCTTGATAGGGAGCTGGGCCCAGCCCTCCTCGCCTTGCAGGAGTTGTGTGAATTTCCCGGCGCCGCCAATTTTCTTCATCAATTCCGGTGCTACCGCAGCATTCAGCGCCAGGTTCATTGCTCCGTCCAGCCCGATGGTTCCCTTGGGCTTCATGCGGATATCCTCTCCGAGAACCTCCATGTCCACGGAAACTTTTCCATCACGGACAGCGAAACTTCCTCCCGTCCTGCTGAAGCTGAGTACTTTCAGCTCATCGGCGTTGAGGAATTCCGCAAGCCCCCGAAGAAGCCCGATTCCCGTGATCTTTCCTTCCAGCAACCGCAGGTCTCCGTTTGCTGTGAGGCTCTTCTTGATCATATCAAGCGACAGCCCCCTGCCGCTCAAACTGCTCTCGAGGCTCAAATTTCCAAAAACCGTTCCTCCGGCGGCAGGGAAGAAAGACGAAACAAGGGGATCGGCCTGGATGGATTTCAATCCGAATTTTGACTCGTAGACGAGCCCGGGCTTGCTCAGATCAATTCTAGCTGTCTGGGTGAAAGCGCCCCCGGCAAGCTTGCCGGTCAGCTCCTCAATAGTCAGAACATTGTCCACCAGCCGATAGTTCATCCGAAAATCGTTCACGTTCAACCCCTTGTACAGGGTTTCGCCTATGGCAATGGATCCTTCTGCCTTCAGGGGAAGATCGAAAGGACCGATTTCTCCACTTTCCTGCTTCTTTTCAGTCTGCGGCGATGTCGGAGCCGCTGGCGTTGCGGCGCTTTTCAAAAGGGGATCGAGGGCAAAACGATCGGATGTGATCTGGCTGGTCACCTGGATGGGCTTACCCATAAGATTTTGAACCTTCAGGTCCACGTCCGCTCGGTTTTCCCCCAGAATCAGATGCAGGTTTTCCGAATTCAGACTGGTCCCCTGAAAATTCAATACGCCGGACAGTGTGGGTCGCGACCCGCTCACATCTGCTGCAATTTCGGTCAGTTCTATTCGTCCATCCTGCAGAAGTCCCTCCAGGTTCTCCACAGGTCCACCCAGGTGTATGTTTGCCTGAAGCGTGCCGACTGGGTTCAGATCGGCCAGGGAAGCGACTGTTTCCTGTGGCAATGCCTTAAGGGCAGAGCGGACTTCGGTCGGAGGAATATTCACCTGCAGATCAAGAATCCTACGGGAGGCGAACTCGTTTACCGTCCCCGTCACGTGAAGCGGTATCCCGTTCAGGTCGGCCTCTGCCTTCCGAATTTCCAGGAGAGACTGGGACAGGTTGGCAGTCACATCATAATTCAGGGAGATGTTCTCGGCGCGAAGAGGCGTTTCTTCCATGGCTAGGTCGAGATTGTTGAGAACGATCATTCCGCTTGAAGATACCTGTTCAGAACCTCCCTGCGCCTCAATATCAATACTCAACTGAAGGGATTTGAGCTCTCCCGGAAGCTGATCGCGAAAATACGGCGCCAGAGCGGTAACGTTGAAATTGGAGAGCGAGAGGCTCATTTCTCCTGTCTGGGAATTGGCATCGACTTTCCCTTTTAACTCAAGGGGAGATTCATTGATCAGGGCCGAGGCCTGGAAGGGAAAGGAGCTATCCAGGGAAATGTCCGATGCCTCGAAATTCAGGGTTTGGAGTTGAAACCGGTAGGGAGCTTCCTGGTTGAGGGTGTGATCCAGAAAAATCAGCTCTCCGCCAGAGATCTTCACTTCAGAGACCAGGAGGTCGAGTTTTTTATCCCCCGCAGCCTCAGGCTCAAAGGACTCTTTCTTTTCGCCTTCTCCGACCAGATCACTGAAATTGAATCGGCCGTCGGCAAAACGCTCAATCCGGATTCGTGGATTATCCAGGATGATTTCATCGACAACGACCCGACCAAGGAGAAGCGGCCAGAAGCTGTACTGCAGAAGAAGACGTTCGGCAGCCACAAAAGGCTCCTCGCCCTCTTTCTCCATGATGACAAGATTCTCCAGAATGATTCCTGAAAACAGGCTGACCCGGATGTCCTCCAGGCTTACTTCCCTGTTCAGAGCCTCACTCGCCTTGGGCACCACGGTCTCACGCACCCTCTCGGGCGTAACCAGAACCTTGGCAAGAACGATGAGAACAATCATCAGAACCGCCAGGATACCAGCCAAGACACCCAAAATCTTCAGAAATTTTTTCATATTTCCCCTCTTTCTATACGTACGAACAACCCCTTCCGGCCGTCCAGAGGCTGCGAAAAAACCTTAAAATTTGTTTTTTTCACTTTCCCCCCCAGGAAATTGACTTCGGTCAAAGCGGAAACGACCTTCCTGTCTTACCTTGGGCCAGGTTTTAATTATACCCAATTCCCCGGGCCTTTTCTCTGAAAGAGCCGGGCAACATTAAAAAAGGAGGTCAAAGATGAAGAAACTGCTTCAATTGCTGGGTCTGGCCCAGGCCACTCCCCAACCTGTAACCAAGGAGATGGAAATGTTCTGTTATCAGTGCGAACAGGCCGCCAATGGCGGCTGTACCAAAATCGGAGTCTGCGGAAAGCAGCCCGATGTCGCGGCGCTCCAGGATCTTCTCGTTCACGCCTTGAAAGGGATCGCGTTCTGGGGAGCCAAGGCCCGCCAGGCGGGCAAAAAAGACCCTGAAGTCGACCGGTTCATGATCGAAGGTCTTTTCACCACCGTCACCAATGTCGATTTTGATCCCGAGGATATCGCCAGGGCCCTCCGCAAGGCGGCCTCCATCCAGAACAGAGCCAGAAATCTCGCCGGACCGGTGGACGCCAGCATCCCGGAAGCCGCGACCTGGCAGCCCGCCGCGGACACCGCCGGGCTGGCCGCGCAGGGCGAATCCCGCGGGATCCGGAGCCGCAATATCGACCCGGACGTCAAGTCGGTACAGGAGATTCTCCTTTACGGCATGAAGGGCTACGCCGCCTACGCCGACCACGCGCTGATCCTCGGCCGTGAAAACGACGAGATTTACGCCTTCACCCACAAGGCACTGTCCGCCACCCTGGACGAGAGCCTCGGGCTCATGGATTTCGTCAACCTGGCGCTCGAGTGCGGCCGCATCAACCTGGTCACCATGGAACTGCTCAACCAGGCCAACACCGATGCTTACGGGCACCCCGTGCCGACCCCTGTTCAGCTCGGCACGAAAGCGGGCAAGGCGATCCTCGTCTCCGGCCACGACCTGAAGATGCTCGAGGAGCTGCTCAAGCAGACCGAGGGAAAGGGAATCAACATTTACACCCATGGTGAAATGCTGCCCGCGCACGGCTATCCCGGCCTCAAGAAGTACAGCCACCTGGCCGGTAATTTCGGCGGCGCCTGGCAGGACCAGGCCAGGGAATTCCCCGATTTCCCCGGCGCCATCATCTTCAACACCAACTGCATCCAACGGCCGGCGGATTCTTACAAGGATCGGCTCTTCACCTGGGGGCTGGTCCAGTGGCCGGATGTCAAGCACGTCGATGGCTTCGATTTCTCCGCAGTCATTGATAAGGCTCTGGAATGCGCTGGCTTCGAAGAGAATCCGGGACAGGAGATCCTCACCGGCTTCGGCCACAACGCCGTGCTCGGCGTGGCGGATAAAGTGATCGAGGGGGTCAAGGGCGGCGCCATCAAGCATTTCTTCCTGGTCGGCGGCTGCGACGGCGCCAAAAGCGGCCGCAACTACTACACGGAATTTGCCGAGAAGGCCCCGAAGAATACGGTCATCCTCACTCTCGCCTGCGGCAAGTACCGCTTCAACAAGATGGACCTGGGGGATATCGGGGGCATCCCTCGCCTTCTGGACGTCGGTCAGTGCAACGATGCCTACAGCGCCATCCGGATCGCTCTGGCTCTCTCTGAAGCTTTCGAATGCGGAGTGAACGATCTTCCGCTTTCCATGATCCTCTCGTGGTATGAGCAGAAAGCTGTCGCGATTCTTCTGACCCTGCTGCACCTGGGGATCAAAGATATCCGGATCGGCCCATCCCTGCCGGCATTCATCACGCCGAACGTTCTGAACTTCCTGGTGGAGAACTACAACATTCAGCCGATCGGAACGGCCGAGGAAGATCTCCGGCAGATCCTGGGAGAAAACGCGGCGGCATAAGGCTGCACAAATATAGATATCGATTCACCCGAAGGAGGGGCGCAGGATTTTTCCTGCGCCCCTTTTTTCGTTCAAAGATTCATGGAGAAAATCCTTTGCCGGATCCGAAGGTGAAAGTCTCGAGAAACGGACATTCTCCAGGGACGCTGCTTGCTGCGCTCCCCTCTTTAAGATTGACATTTCCAGACCTTTTACATATATATAGTTTTCAAAATATATACACTTCAAGCCACTAAAGGAGGTTTTCATGCCGATATTCGAATACCGTTGCCTCGAGTGCGGTGAAATAGTGGAAAAGATCCAGAGCCTTCCGGTCAAAAACCTGGCCTGCCCCCGCTGCGGGAAATCCGCCGAGCGGGTCGTTTCCATTTTTTCCGGCACGTCCGCCGACAACCCTGCCGGAGGCTGTGCACCCTCGGGAGGCTTTTCGTGAGGATAAAAAGCCGGTGCGTGCCGCCGGGAAGAGTTTCAAGGTGGGACCGATCAGTGGTTCCGCCTTTTTTCTTTTCCAGATTTTCAAATTTCAGCCCAGGGGATATCCTGGAAGGATTCAAACGGGAAGGAGGCCTGGCCGAGAGCAAGTATCCGGACATTCCCAGCCGTGACGGCCCATTAATCTGTTTTTATATTCATAAGGAAAACCAGGAGAGGCTTCCCCGAAAGATCAGGGAAGCCTCTCCTGGTTTGTTTTACTGGATTTTCGTCTTATTCCTTGGTTATCGCGGTATAAAAGAGGCTTCCTCCCCGCCGCACCAGAAGGCGCAGGGTTTTTCCAATCGGTGCTTCTTGGGCGATCGAGTTGAATTCGGAGGCCCCTGTGATCTTTTTACCGTTGACTTCCAGGATCAGGTCCCCCGTCCTCAGATCCGCTTCGGCAGCGGGGCCGGCAGGATCGATAGAGATGACCAGCGCCCCTTCGCTGCTTTCAAGACGATAATACCGCTGCGCCTCGGGAGTGATGTCGCTTACCGAAAGACCGAGTTTTCCGGGGATTCCTTCCCTGCCCCCGGATTCTGCGGCGCCATCATCAAGCTCACCCACTTCAACGCTCATTTCCATGATCTGATCATTTCGCCGTACCTTCACCGGCACCTTTTCACCCACCGGCGTGGAGGCCACAACCCTCGGCAGGTCACCGACATCCTTAATTTCATTTCCGCCAAAGGAGACGATGATATCGCCTCTCTGTAAACCCGCCTTTTCGGCGGGCGATCCCTCCACCACCTCGGAGACCAGGGCTCCGGTCGGTTCCTCCAGCCCGAATGTTTCAGCCAGTTCGGGAGTCATCTTCTGAGCGGTCACTCCCAGCCATCCGCGGATGACGCGCCCTTTTTCCCTGAGTTGGGTGATAATCAGCTTCGCGGCATTGATGGGAATGGCAAATCCGATCCCCTGTCCACCCGCAACGATGGCGGTATTGATGCCCACAACGTCGCCTTGCATGTTAAAAAGCGGTCCTCCGGAGTTTCCGGGATTGATACTGGCATCCGTCTGGATGAAATCGTCATATGGCCCTGCGCCGATCACCCGCTCTTTTGCGGAAACGATTCCTGCGGTCACTGTCTCTTCCAGTCCGAAGGGGTTCCCGATGGCCATGACCCACTCTCCGATCTGCAACTCTTCGCTGTTTCCGAGTTGAGCCACCGGGAGGTTTCTTTTTGCATCGATCTTCAGCAATGCTATATCGAGTTTCTGATCCAGCCCTTTTATTTCCGCGGTGTACTTACTCTCGCCATCGGCCAGTGTAACGAGAACTTCGTCCGCACCTTCAACCACATGACTGTTGGTCAGGATGTACCCATCTTCGGAAATGATGAATCCAGAACCCAGCGAACGCTGCGGGCGCTGTTGCATAGGTTGCCCTTCAAAGAATTTTTCGAAAAATTCCTCAAAAAATTCATCACGGGGAGAGCGTGGCCCTCGGGGAAAAGGTGAAGGACGGGATGGACTTCGGACTTCCTTTTTCGTGCTGATATTGACAACGGTGGGCCTTAATTTTTTGGCCAGATCGACAAAACTGGGGGGTTGCGCCAATGAACCTGCAGGTAGAAAAAAACAGGTCATGAAAAGGATAAGGAAAAAGAAACCCGTGTTCTTCATAATCGACCTCCTTGGCTGGAATATTAGATCCCGTAGAATTTAACTACTCTGCATCTATTGTCAACAATCCCCATTTTCGCCTCTGGATGCGGTCACTCGGACCAGTATGGCTGGAATCCATAATGCTGCAGGACCTCGCGAACGAAATCCCTCTCCGTCATATAGGACAATCTGGAGGAGGCTTTCTTCATCTTTGAAATGTCTATGTGCGGACGAATCCATTCCGAATTGTCCCAACCGGCAAGATCGAGAACCTCCCAGGGAGCAACGCATCTGGTGGTCCCGAATCCAAAAGCACCCTCGGTTTCGATAGTCACAAATCCGACGCTGCCCATCTTCCGATCAATAATTATCTCTTCCTATGTAGTTTCGTCCGGAAACGGCCCTTTTCCGCAATCTCCGCGTCAACCCGCGGATTTGATTGTGCGGCGTAAAGGACTACGCCTCCGCTCAAATCCTTGTTTTCCTTGATCTTACGAAAAATGACCCGTTTCCAGATCGAAAACTGCATTTGTGCTTCCTGGGGTTTCCGGACGGACACTATACAGCCGCTGCGCCCCTCCAGGGAACCGACATCGGTTCCGATCAGCTTCTGGAGTGAAACAAGCTCCCCTCCTGGAGCCGTCGTCCTGCCGGCATCCGGCTGGACTCCTTTTTCCCCTTCGGCCCCGAAGACCGGATTTCCAGCCGCTATAACAAGAAAAAGAAGGGTAAAAAGAAAATAACCGCTTTTATTCGGGCATTTCATGTCACCTCTTCTTTCATGATCACGGGTGATCCTTCATCGATCATATCGGGAAGTCCTCTTAAATCAAGCAATCCGACCCTGGCGCTTGCCCGCCGGAGAGAGCCACTGCCTTTGCGGAATTTCACTGAAAGGGACGGCGAATTACTGGATCGTCACGGGAACCGTACCGATTGTGCGATTTTTCCCTGCAGCAAGCCCCCAAAGTTGGCCTTCGCTGGAATTCGATTTTTCCTCAGTTAAGCTTGAAATGAATTCCAGGTCAATTTCAAGTGCTGACTTAACGGAAGGACCATTTATTAAAATGTACAAGAAAATCGATGATTACGGCGTCATTGGGAACTTTCATTCAATCGCCCTTGTGGGCCTGGACGGGTCGATTGACTGGTGCTGCCTGCCATATCTCGATTCTCCGAGTATTTTTGCCGCCATACTGGATCAGAACAAGGGCGGACATTTTTCCATTTGTCCCACCGGAGAATGGGATTCCATTGCGAAATACATCCGAACGACGAATATTCTGGCTACTTCCTTCCGCACCCGCACCGGGAGCATGGTTCTGACCGATTTCATGCCGGTGATTCCCGAGAATGACAGTGAAAAGAAAAACATAAAGTCAAGATTTCCAGAACTGTACCGCATGGTTCAGGTGACCTCCGGAGAAATCGAAGTGCTCGTGGATTACCGGCCCCGTTTTGATTACGGAAGAGCGCAAACCATGCTCCAGGAGAGGGACTGCAGCATTTTCGCCTCGGGTGGAGGGAAAAAAGCCTCTCTCTGCTGCAACCGTCCCGGGCTGCGGGTCGAGGGAGATCGAGCTGTCGCCCGATGGAATCTGAAAAAGGGCGATTACGTATGGGTCAATCTTCACTACAACCAGGATATCTGCGAACGTTTTGATCCGGAGGAAGGCGGCAAAACTTTAAGGATGACGGAAGCCTTCTGGCACAAGTGGCTTCGACAGACTGAAACGGGCTACAACATGGAACTGGGCTATTTTCAGCCGCTTGTGGAACGTTCGGCCCTGGTCCTCAAGCTCCTGCAATACCGTCCCACCGGGGCCATTGCAGCGGCAGCCACCACCAGTCTGCCCGAAGAGGTGGGCGGCGTACGGAACTGGGATTACCGCTTTTCCTGGGTACGGGATACCGCCCTCACGCTGGAAGCTCTTTTCAACCTGGGTCATATCAGCGAAACGGAACAGTACCTCCGGTGGATTGAAAAAATCATATCCGAACGCGGCGCCGGACTGGAGGTCCTTTATGACCTTCAGGGAGAGAAGGTTCTTTCCGAGGAATCCCTCGATCATCTGGAAGGATACAAAGGTTCAGCCCCAGTGCGCGTCGGCAACGCAGCCGTTCAACAGAAACAGCTCGATATCTACGGCGAAATCATGGATTCGGCTTACAAACTGTCGCAGTACATCGGCAAGATCGATCTGGAATTCTGGTATTTTCTGCGGGATATCTGCGAAACCGTCCGGAAGCGCTGGAAGGAGAAAGACTGCGGGATCTGGGAAGTAAGGGGAGGGGAATACCATTTCGTGCTCTCGAAGGTGATGTGCTGGGTCGCCATGGAGCGGGGAATCGCCATTGCCGTCCGCTACGGCTTCCCTGCAGAGCTGGAAGCCTGGAGATCGCCCCGGGAGGAAATCCGTCAGGAGGTGATGGAGAAAGGCTGGAATGAGGAGAAAAAAGCCTTCGTGCAGCACTACGATACGGATGCCCTGGACGCCGGCGTGCTCCTGCTGCCCATCTTTGATTTCATCCCGTATGACGATCCCCGCATGCTCTCCACGGTTGAAGCGATCCGGCGGGAACTCGGCAACGAAAATTTCATTTACCGTTATCGGGTCCATCAGTCCCGCGACGGACTCCCGGGAAGCGAAGGGATTTTCCTGGTATGCACATTCTGGCTGATACGGAATCTCATCGGGCAGGGAAAGCTGGATGAGGCGGAGATGCTCCTGCACAGGACGGAGAAAACCTCCAACCACCTGGGTCTTTTTTCAGAGGAGTGGGATCCGCACTGGAAAACCGCTCTGGGGAATTTCCCTCAGGCATTTACTCATATTGGCTATATCAACTGCGTAATCGCCCTGTTCCGGAGGCGGGCGGAGACATCCTCACCCGAAAAGGAGCAGGACCTTTCTGAATTTGTGCGTGAAAAACTTCTGATCACCTCTGAGTTTCTTCTGAATGACGGAAAGCCGCGGAAGGAGCTCGATTCAAAAGAAGTCGTCCCGCGGATGAAGCACCTGATGAATCTGATGCAGGGATCCTTTTACCAGTCGGCCGCTGGAGGGGTGGCCTACGAAAAAATGAAGAAATCGGATCTTTTTCGCGATTATCTGGAGTGCAGCTACCATCTCCAGAATCTCGATCTCGATAAGGTGCTCACAACTCGAAAGAAGGATATGGCTTTCTGGATCAATCTCTACAACGTGATGGTCATCCACGGTGTGATCGCCCTGGATATCCGTAATTCGGTCAAGGAGGTTCCCCGCTTTTTTCGACGCATAAAGTATCGCATCGAAGGGGTGATGTTTTCCGCCGATGATATCGAACATGGCATTCTTCGAAATAACCGCCGGTTGCCCAATTCCCTTTTCCGTCCCTTCGGAGACTCCGACTCCCGCAACCGGTTCCGTATCGATCCGCCCGACCCCCGCGTTCACTTCGCCCTGGTCTGCGCGACACGATCCTGTCCCCCGATTGACATCTACACGGCGGAGAAACTGGATGAACAGCTCGACGTCGCCGCCCGCACTTTTCTGAACGCCGGCGGGGTGGAAATTGACAGGGAAAAGGCGGAGGTGCGCCTTTCGGAAATCTTCAGCTGGTATGGCGAGGATTTTGGCGAGGATCTGGAAAAGCGCCTGGAGCGAATCGCATCTTATCTCTATCAGGAAGAAGACCGTCGTTACCTTCGGGAAAATGGGTCCGCGCTACTGGTCAAGTACCAGGATTACGACTGGCGACTGAATCGGACCTGATTCCCCAATCATCGACTCCGGCCCTCTATTTTCAACAAAATTCCCGCTGTTTTTCAATCTCTTACCTCAAGAACATTTACCTGAAATCTCCGGTTGACAAAGTTTTGGTGGAAGTTAAGTTTTACCTGAAGATCGTCCTGGCAATGCTTTCCATCGCCGCTGCCATTCTCGTTCAGTTTGCCGAGTGATGCGGCGGCGAGTTGAGCTATCGGCACAAAATCCGCGTGACGGGGCATTAAAAACATCAAGCAGGCGGAAAATTTCAAGTTGAACCCTTAACTTTGAACTTAAACACAGGAGACCTTACATGAACGCCAGCGATTATCTCGTACAGCGACTTTACGATTGGGGCATTCGCCAGATCTACGGTTATCCCGGCGACGGGATCAATGGGCTGATGGGAGCGATGAACCGGCACCAGGACAAAATCCGTTTCATACAGACCCGACACGAAGAACTTGCCGCCTTCATGGCCTGTGCTCATGCTAAATGGACCGGCGAGGTGGCCGTATGCATGGCCACTTCCGGACCCGGGGCCATACATCTGCTCAATGGTCTGTATGACGCCAAAAAGGATCACCAGCCCGTGGTCGCGATTGTCGGTCAGCAGAAGAACATGTCCATTGGCGCCGATTTCCAGCAGGAGGTGGACCTTATTTCACTTTATAAGGATGTGGCCAGCCAATACGTGCACATGTCCGCCACCCCCACCCAGATCCGCCTGCACATCGATCAGGCGATACGCATCGCCAAGGCGGAACGCACGGTCACCTGCGTCATCATACCCTCCGATGTTCAGGAAATGGATGCGGTCAAATCCGCGCCACGAAAACACGGATGCAGTTTCACAGGAATCGGGTACACCGAACCCCGCACCATCCCCACGGAGGAAGACCTGCAGCGGGCGGCGGAGGTCCTGAACTCCGGCGAAAAGGTTGCCATGCTGGTCGGTGCGGGCGCTCTTCATGCGACCGACGAGGTCATGGATGTGGCCGAATTGCTCGGGGCCGGCGTGGCCAAGGCGCTCCTCGGCAAGGCGGTCATTCCAGACGATGTGCCCTACTGCACGGGCGCTATAGGCCTGCTCGGCACCAAGCCCAGTTACGATCTCATGATGGACTGCGACACCTTCCTGATGGTTGGCTCCGGTTTTCCCTATTCCGAATTCCTGCCGCCGGAAGGAAAGGCCCGCGGAGTGCAGATCGACATCAAACCCCGCATGTTGAGCCTCCGTTATCCCATGGAAGTTCCTCTTCACGGAGACACTAAACTGACGTTGCAGGCATTGAAGCCATACCTGAAAAAAAAGACAGACCGCTCCTGGCAGAAACGGGTTGAGAGGGGCGTCGAAAAATGGTGGAAGATTATGGAGGCGCGCGCCATAAACGAGGCCAGTCCCCTCAATCCCCAGTACCTGTTCTGGGAACTTTCCCGCCGACTGCCGGATGACTGCATCATTTCCAGCGACTCGGGTTCCGCTGCGAACTGGTTCGCTCGGGACCTGAAGGTTCGCCGCGGGATGATGACCTCGCTTTCCGGCGGTCTGGCCACCATGTGCCCGGGCGTGCCCTACGCCATCGCGGCCAAGTTCGCTTACCCCGATCGTCCCGCCATCGCATTTGTGGGGGATGGGGCCATGCAGATGCTCGGAAATGCGGCGCTCATCACCGCAGCGCACCATTGGCG
Source organism: Desulfuromonadales bacterium (assembly GCA_024636295.1). Taxonomy (GTDB): domain Bacteria; phylum Desulfobacterota; class Desulfuromonadia; order Desulfuromonadales; family JAGXHI01; genus JAGXHI01. The sequence continues at coordinate 156,610 of JAGXHI010000061.1, read as the reverse complement.
TGAATGGTCCGATCCCCGACTCATCATCTGCGTTCTGAACAACCGGGACTTGAACCAGGTCACATGGGAGCAACGGGTCATGGCCGGCGATCCGAAGTTCGAGGCGTCCCAGGTCGTTCCGGAATTCAGTTACGCACGGTATGCGGACCTGCTCGGGCTGCGGGGGATCGCCGTGGATCATCCCAAGGATGTCGGACGAGCCTGGGAGGATGCGCTCAAGTCCGACCGGCCGGTGGTCATCGACGCGAAAACCGATCCGGATGTGGCACCGCTGCCACCGCACATTTCCTACGGACAGGCCAAATCCTACCTGACGGCCATCGCCAAGGGGGATCCGGATGCCGCGGGTTCGGTCAAACAGTCGATGAAGGGTCTTCTCGAATCATGGATACCGCACCCGACGAAATAAATGCAGAGGCGAATCCCGTCTGTTCAGGGGTTCGCCCGATTTTTATGCTGGCATATTGAAATGGCCGAACTCGAGGGTTCGCCCCTACAGAGCTTTTTATGACCACGCCGAAAATCGAAAAGATAGAGGCTTCCGCGTACAGAATCCCTACGGAGGCTCCGGAATCGGACGGCACCCTGCAATGGGATTCCACCACCATCGTTATTGCTGAAGTTCACGGCGGGGGCAAAACCGGTCTCGGGTATACCTATACCCATGCTGTCGCCGCGGAACTGATTCGGGAGAAACTCGCCGGAGCGGTCATCGGCATGGATGCCATGGCGGTACCGGCGGTCTGGAACTCGATGTCCGAAGCCCTGCGAAACATCGGGAGGCCAGGCCTGGGACTGATGGCGATTTCCGCCATGGACTGCGCCCTCTGGGATCTGAAGGCGCGCCTTCTCAACCTGCCCCTTGTGAGCCTGCTGGGGCAGCAGCGAGATGGCGTGCCCGTTTACGGAAGCGGAGGATTCACCTCCTATGACGACCAAAAGCTTACGGACCAGCTTGCAGGTTGGGTGGCTCAAGGCATCCCGCGGGTGAAGATGAAGGTGGGGCGGGATCCCGCCTCCGATCCCGCTCGGGTGAAAGCGGCGCGCCGGGCCATCGGCGAGAGTCCCGAGCTGTTCGTGGATGCAAACGGCGCTTACGGAAGGAAGGAAGCGCTGCGGATGGCCTGGCTCTTCCGCGAAGAATTCGGTGTCGGATGGTTTGAAGAACCAAGCTCTTCGGAGGATCTGGAAGGCCTCCGATTCCTGCGAGACCGAGGGCCCGGGGGCCTGGATATCGCCGCGGGGGAGTATGGCTGGGATGTGCAATGGGGCAACAAGGGCGCCATCACAAAAAAATCGGAGGATGGCGAGACACCTACTATTCAAGGAGATGAAGACCATGTGGAAAATGCTGAAAGGGTACGCAGGGGTGAAGGCTTCAAAAAAAGTCGGCGGAAGTCTGAAGAGGATGACTTCCGGACGCCGCGGACGCCGCGGTCGGCTTACGGAAAAGATGTCGCAACTGTCACTGAAAAAGGGAAATAACCGGAATGTCTGGATGGGGATAGGGGGCGTCCTGCTCGGCTCCCTTGCCGCCGGAGCGGCAATCTGGGCAATGACCTCAAAGAGCGGCAGGTCCAGTCAACCATTCGCACGGAGCGGGCAGGCCCCGGGACGTTCCCATATCCAGATGTCCTCCCACCCGGCCTCACAGGCGAGACTTCAGCCGCCTCGTCGTTATTTCGGGAGTTAATGGTTTTCCCGGCTGAATATGCCAGGATTCAGAGCTAATGAAAAAGGCGGAAGGACTCCGCCTTTTTCTCACATGCGTCGGTGATTTTCCTGCTCCCGGGAGGGAGTTCAAAGAGTACGCTCTTCCGGTGGACTCTCTTGATTCTGTTCCCCGACATGCCCTTCCTCTCCGCCCCCGTGGCCGTGACCTCCCTCCGGTGGAATCCGGCTTTTCAGGTCCTGATATTCCTGCGGAGAGATATTCGGCAGCTTTTTCACGAAAGCGGTTATCGTCCACAACTCTTTCTCGGAATGGGTCGGGCCAAGGGCGGGCATCCCAGTCATCTTGATCCCGTGTTTAAGAATCCAGTAGACCTCCTCGGGGCTCCACTCCTCCGTCTCATCCGAAAGCTCGGGCGGATCCGGATTGAGCCCCTTTCCGATTTCGGAAGGTTCTCCCCCAGGAGCACTGTGGCACATCTCGCACATTTCGCTGTAGGATCTGAAGCCTTCCTCCATGGATGCACTTTCGTAAAACGGAGAAAGTTTCACCGCCTCCGCATGAGCGCGGACGGAATTTTCCATTGTTGTATCGAAAACCCATTTCACCACTGGAAAATGGGGCTCGCTGGCAGCGATATTGTAGATCCCGGAGTAGATGAAAAGCAGTCCTCCGCCAATGAGCAGGAGGATCAGCACTTCAAGGGCAATCAGAAATTTTTTCAAAGTTTCCCCTTTGTAATATTTCGAATTTCAATCGGCTGGATAGGCCATCGTGGTGATCAAAGCGTTTTCGGACTGCCGCGAATCGAGCCGGGTATGTTGAACCACAATGGGGACGTCCGACTCGATAATCGAGGCGTAATCCGTCCCCTTCGGGATCGGTTCCGGGTCCTCCAGTTCATTGAACCTCATGTGCAGGGTTCTGCGCGACGGTACAATGATCCGATAGGGTCCGGCAGGGTCCCTGTCCTTGAAAAATACCGTAATCTCGACATGCGCCTCCTTGTTGCCGGCGTTGAGCAGACAGGCCGTTTCATGGCTGGTCATCTGTGGTTCGGGACCATGGCTCGTTTCGGGGATAAAACCTTCTGCAATGGCCCAGCGTGTTCGTCCGATCGGTTTGCTGTTCACTTGAGTTCAACTCCTTGAAAATCACCGCTGCCTCATCATAACGCCCGCGACTCCTGCCGCAGTGCCCAGAGCAAGGGCTCCCAGACCGATCCTCCCCCGATTGCGGTTGAGCTCCCACTGAATACTGCGCGATTTTGCCCGACTGTCGAAGCTGCCGTGAGCACCGTGATCCCCTGGCACCGGCGACCAGAGACCGTCCGGGCGGTTCGGGTCTTCGGGCTCTTCGGTCTGCTGGGCGTCATATCCCGTCAGGCCGAGATACCGATCCAGCAGGCCGGCTATGAACTTGTTTCCCCACATGGCCTGCAGGGTCGACCCGCCGACGATGATCTCTCGTCGGTTGTGGTGAGCCGCGTAGACGATTGCATCGGCCGCCACTTCAGGCTGGAAAATGGGTGGAACGGGCTGGGGCTTGCGATCGAGTTTCGAGCGCACCCATCCGAACTGGGGCGTATTCAGAGCCGGGAACTGCACCATGGTTACATGCACGTTGCTCTTGTCGTGATACAACTCGCATCGTAAGGAGTCTGTAAATCCGCGAACAGCGTGCTTGGCACCGCAGTACGATGCCTGAAGGGGGATGCTGCGCTCCGAAAGAGCCGAACCAACCTGCACGATGACGCCCCGGTTGCGGGGCAGCATCCGCTTCAATGCCGCCACGGTTCCGTTCACAACCCCCAGGTAGGTCACTTCCGTCACCCGGCGGAATTCCTCCGGAGTGGTCTCCTTTACGGGAGCGAAAACCGCCGTCATGGCGTTATTGACCCAGATATCGATCGGACCGAAGGTTTTCTCGATTTCTTCGGCGGCCGCCTCCACCTGATCCCCCTCCGCCACATCGGTGGGGATGGCCAACCCTTCCCCGCCTTGATCCTCGATATCCCGAAGGGTGGAATCCAGCCCTTCGCGTCCCCTGGCAAGGATTCCTATGCGGGCGCCTCGTCTTGCGAATGCCCGTGCTGTCGCACGTCCCACGCCGACCGTCCCGCCGGTGATGACAACCGTTTCCCTCGGAACGCTTTTCGGCACAATATCCTCCCTGCGTGTTTTGATAAATTACTCCACCAAGTTTTTCCAATTAGTTCCATTATCGCAAATGGACCAGTTGTCAACCGAATCGTGCAAGATTCTCCATCTTGACATCGTCCTCTCACCTGATAGCTATAAATATAGCCTCAATTGGATTATTTTTATTAATTTTAGTTCGTTCTCGGCCTAGATCAAGTTGCTACCTTTCTAGATTCAAGGCTCGCACCAGCTGCTGCAACAGGGGATCACCAATGCCCCTGCCGGAAATGAGCCGGCGCGCCTTTCTTTTCCTGACCGGCGGAACTGGAGTCGGCAGTATCGTCGATCCCGGCCGAAAAGCCGTCAACAAGCTTATCCCCTGGGTCATACCTCCCGAACACATCCGCCCGGGCGAATGGACCCACTTCGCCACCACCTGCCGGGAGTGCCCGGCGGGCTGCGGGATGCATGTGAGACATCGGGACGGCCGGCCACAAAAGGCGGAAGGAAATCCCATTCATCCCGTAAACCGGGGCGGATTGTGCGCCCGTGGCCAGTCCTCGCTCCAGGGCATTTACGACCCGGACCGGGTGCGGTACGTTCTGTGGAGGGGAAACCGCACTGCCGCCCTGGAAAAAACCGATTGGGCAACAGCTCTGGGGAGGCTGGGAGAAAGACTCGAAAAAGGCGGCGGACGGGTGGCGATCCTCTCGGACCTCCAGACCGGAACGCTGGCGGAGGTCATGACGGCGTTCATTCGGTCGTTCGGCTCCGACCGTCTTCTTTTTTATGAAGTGTTCAATTATGAGCCCCTGCGCTCCGCTCATCGAGAAATTTTCGGACAGAGTGTCATTCCCCTGTACCAACTGGACAGATCCGACTTCATTCTCTGTTTCGGGGGAGCGGAATTCCTGGAGACCTGGGTCTCTCCTGTGGGCATGGCTTACGATTTTTCCCGTTTTCATTCGCTGAACGACGGAAAGATCGGCCACATGGCCTATGTTGGGCCACGGCTTTCCATGACGGCCACAAATGCGGACACCTTTCACCACGTGAGGCCCGGAGAGGAGCGCTGGTCGCCCTGGCGATTCTCAAAGAAATGGCAGAGCGGAATCTCATCCGAGGAGACCGTGAAAAAATTCTCGCCGCGGCCCATGGCATGGGAATCGAAACGGCCCGTGAACATGCCGGCTTGCCGAAGGAAGCTATTGGAAAACTGGCTCGATTGCTGGGGCGCGCCAGAAATCCCGTTGTTCTGGCCGGGAACGCCCTGGCCGGAAACGCACCCGCGATGGAAACGGGGATGGCGGATCCTCTGGCGGGAATGAAACCATATCCGGCAGAAAATCATTGAGCACAGAACTGCCCTCTGTAGCCAACGTCAAGATAACCCCTGAAATCCTGTCGCCAAAAGCCCCTGTCACTCCTGGCGAATGGAGGGATTTTCCTGCTGGCCGCCTGCACCCCCAGCCTGGCCCTGCGTCTGACCCTGCGGGCCTTGCCATTCGGGTGAAAGCCCCAAATACTGCTGGCGGGGCAGCTCTTGCCCTTCGGGCCGGGATGGCTGGGGGAAACCGCGCTCATAAATGAATCCGGGTTGATAAACATATCCGGGCCGATACGGATAACCGTAAGGCAGCTCCTCCCGAGATACCAAGGCATCTTCCTGTCGAGAAAGACCGGGTTGCTCCTGATCCTCCTGGAGTGGTTGCCGTGCTCGCCCCCCCTCGGACGCTTGCGCCTGATCACCTTGGAACTGTTGCTGAGCTTGTTCTCCGTCGGACGACTCCTGCTGCACAGCGACCGGTTGCTGCAGGGATTCATCGTCTACTTGCTGGCCCGGGGCTTCAACGGGCTGCCGGTTTCCGGCTCCGAACTGCTGCTGATCCCCATTGGGCTGCGGGCCTCCGCCCGCTCCAGCGTTGGCTTCAGCTTCGGTGGAACGGAAGAGCCAGGTCAGAGTCCGGAAGTTCAGTTCCCCGGTCGGGGCGAGACCAATCTGCTGCTGAAAATCCCGGAGGGCCGACGAGGTTCCCTCATCCCAGACGCCTTCAACGTTTCCCGGCTCATAACCCAGGTCGCTAAGAGCCTGCTGTATCCGTGTCAGCTCCGCAGGACTGATGTGTACGGTAGTGCCTGTGCTCCGAACCTGCCCCTGCTCTGGCTGTTCCTCCTGATCCGTTTGATTCTCCTCGTTCTGCGACCATGCCGTGGTCGTCCAGATCGTAAGGAAAACAGCCCACGGGAGGATCTTCAGGATTTGCACATAGTTCCTGGTTTCCATTTTATTTTCTCCACTTTGCAGTGACTGGTTAATATCCTGCATTAAGTATATCCCCATTGCCGGGCCTTCCAACTGAAAATAACTATTTTTTATATCTTTCGGCTACTTGCAATGATTTTAAGCATAATTTCCTTCACCAGACGTCCTTCATGGATTTGAAAGTATTCAAGACGAGGAAAGGATCACCGGAAGAGGTAAAAACCAACTCGGCCCGGCGGGAGAACTCCGCCAGGCCGATAAAATAAAAAACTGCAGAATGATATCAGGACCTTTCCACGATTTTCTCGTTTTCTGTTTCGGATGATCGCTCGGAACCGAGCTTGTCGAGAAGTTGAAGCTCGAAGGGCTTGCTCTCATCTCCCCTGTAAATCGTCCGATGCGGGAAGGGAATTTCGATTCCCTGCGCATCGAAAGCCTGTTTCACACGACGCAGGAATTCACGGCCGACCATCCACTGCCGGATCGGTTTGGTCTTTATGCGTCCTTTGATGACGACGGCCGAATCGTCGAACTTGTCGACCCCGAAGATCTCCGCCTCCTCGATGATCAAATGCCCGAAGATTTCGTCCTGTCTCAAACCTTGGCAAACCTCCTTCAGCACCTCGGTCACACGGTCGGTGTCCTCCTTGTAGGCCACGCCGATTTCGAAGACGTATGCAGACCAGTCATTGGTCATGTTGCTCAAAGTGTCGACGGTGCCGTTGGGAAAGATGTGGACGACGCCCGAAATGTCCCGCAGCACAATGGTCCGAAAATTTATTTCCACCACGAGACCACCCGTGCCGTTCACAATGGCCACGTCGCCCACCCTCACCTGATTTTCGAGAATGAAAAAAAAGCCGGAAATGATATCGCGTACCAGGTTCTGTGCGCCGAAGCCGACCGCAAGTCCGATGATTCCGGCGCCGGCGAGAACGGGTGCGATGTCGACTCCCACTTCCTTGAGAATGACCAGTATGACGATGATCCACAGTGACAGCAACGATCCCTGGCGGACCAGCCGCATCAGCGTGCTCACCCTTTTGGCCGATTCCGAGGGTGGCTCCCCTTCAGCCTGCCCTTTCTGAATCAATCTCTGTTCGACCTTTGCCAGGCTCTTCCGGATGAGAACCAGCGCAACCCACGTCCCCGCCAGAATCAAGAGAACACGGCCGCTGCCGTTGATGAGCGTTTTCCAGTTGATTGCGTAAATATATTCCCGCCAGATCTCCATCATTATTCGCCCTTTCCAGAAAAAAATCGCAATGATTTCAATATCCTTAAATTTTACAGGATTAGAAGTGAAGTTCAATGAAATAAGAAAGTCATGATTTCCCTGTTGTCTGAAGCCAGGGGTACCGAGAGGACTCTCTCTTTTGGGGAACATTAAAACGGAATCGAAACCAAAACCGCGGGCGCCGCTCCCTGCACCCCGATCGGTTTTCTTTTTGATTCCAAGCTCATCGAGAGGGATTTTTTAAAAGAACAGCCCCTCCGTCCCAGGCAGATGACGGAGGGGCTTTCGCTGCTTTGGAGATCAAGGTTGGATCACGCAACCTGTTTGAATAGATTATCCACTTCCTGCGGATCCGTCACTGGCCGCGCATTGAACAGGGCGGCCGAATCTGCGATGGCGTGAAATGCTGCAAGGGCGAGTCCCTCTTCGGTCACACCCACTTCGCTGAGCCGCATTGGATGGCCGATTTCCTTCATGAACGCCTCCATGGCGTCGGCCGATGCGACGGCCGCCTCGCGCTCCTCCATCCCATAAGTATTGACGCCCATGGCCTGGGCGACCTGGGACAGCTTGTCCGTGGCATGATCGATGTTGAAGCGCATGACAGCCGGCAGGATGATGCCGCAGGCCGCTCCATGGGGAACATTGTTCAGCATGCCGAGGGTGTGGGCCATGGCGTGGGCCAATCCGACCTGAGCGATGGTGAAGGCCCAACCGGCCATGGTGGCGGCGATCTGGAGGTTGCTCCTGGCCTTCTCGTCTTTTCCGTTTGCGACGACCTTGGGGAGATTCTCCTTGATCAGACGGATGGCCTGCAGGGCGTGTCCGTCGCAGATGGGGTTGGACATGGTGCTGGTGAGCGCCTCCACAGCATGGGTCATGGCATCCATGGCCGTGGTTACGGTCAGCCCGGCCGGAAGCGTCATGGTGAATCGGGGGTCCAGTATGGCCGTATTCGGCATGATGAAAGGATCGACGATGTAGACCTTTCGTCCCGCAACCCGGCTCTTGATGACGGCCACGTTCGTCACCTCGCTGCCGGTTCCCGAAGTGGTGGGTATGACGATGTGGGGCGTCTGGGGCTCCGTCAGTCGGGCGAACGCCACATGATCGTTGGCGCGGCCGCCGTTCTTCAGGGTGACGCAGACCGCTTTGCCGGTATCGATGACACTTCCACCGCCTACGCTCACGATGCAGTCGGCCTTGAGTTCCCGGGCCATTTCGACCGCCGCGTCGACGGTATCAAGATCGGTATCCTGGGCGATTTCATCGTAAACCCCGGCATAAAAACCGGACAGCGCCTCCCGGACCAGGTCGATATGGCCTGCGTTCCGGACGCCTTTGTCGGTGAGAATCAGCGCACGGCGGCAGCCGAGCCGGGTCATTTCCTTGAAGATCGAGGGCAGGGTCCCGTGACCGGCCAGGACCAGGGTCGGGGCGATGTACTGGGTGAAGGGGATTTTCGGATTATCGGAGAAGAGCTTCATCATGAAGTTGCTCTCGTGATCGGCGGCGGAGGCCACGTGCATCCTCTTGATCTGAGTGTACTCCGCAAGACCGTTGTACCCCAACTCGCGCCCCACGCCGGACTGTTTGTATCCGCCGAAGGGGCAGAAGTCCCCGAAGGCATGGAAGTTGTTGATCCACATGGTGCCGGTGCGGATCTGGTTGGCAATCCGCTCGGCGCGGGCGTTGCTGCCGGAAAACACCCCGCCCGCCAGGCCGTACATCGAATCGTTGGCGATCTCCACGGCCTCTTCGTCGCTGTCGTATTTAATAACGCAGACCACCGGCCCGAAGATCTCCTCCTGGGCGATGCGCATGCTGTTCTTCGCCGCGAAGATCGTCGGCTTGTAATAGTACCCGTTCTCGAACCCGGCAATTTCGGCGCGGCCGCCTCCGGCCAGAAGCTCAGCCCCTTCTTCCAGCCCAAGTCTGACGTAGCGGTCGACCGTGGCAAGCTGGGCGGCGCTGACCAGAGGCCCCTGCTGGGAGGTCGGATCGAGCTGGTATCCGATCCGGAGGCTTTCGGTCCTGCGGATCATCTTTTCGATGAATTCATCATAGATTTTCGAGGAGACCAGAACACGGGTGCCCGATTCGCAGACCTGGCCCTGGTGGAAGAAGGTGCCGAAGATCGCTCCCTCCACCGCAAGATCCATATCGGCGTCATCGAGGATGATGTTGGCCGACTTGCCCCCCAGTTCGAGGGTGACCTTCTTGATGGTGTCGGCGGACATCTTCATGATCTCCCGACCGACTTCGGTGCTTCCGGTAAAAGCGACTTTGTCGACCGAAGGATGTGTGCAGAGAATCCTTCCCAATTCTCCCCCCGGCCCCGGCAGGACATTGATAACTCCCTTGGGGATGCCGGCGGCCTGCGCCGCCTCGGCGATGATCAAGGCGCCCAGAGGCGTAACGGTAGCCGGCTTCAGCACGATGGTGTTTCCCATCACGATCGCCTGGGCGATTTTCCAGAAGGCCATGCTCAGGGGAAAGTTCCAGGGAATAATGCCGACGCAGACGCCTACCGGCTCCCGGCGGATGAAATCGCGCCCGGGGGCGAAGACGTTTCCGGAATAATGGATTTCCTCCTCCCACTGGAATTTGCTGGCCGAATATTGGGCGAAATTGCGGAAGAGCTGAGAGCCCAGCATCCCCCAGTATTTGGCAAGTCCGATCACATGACCCGAGTCCATGGATTCGGTGATGGCCAACCGCAGGGCCTGCTGGGTGATCTGATCCGCGAAATCGTAAATCTTCTCCGCCCTGTCCTGGGGGCTCATCCGGCTCCATTCCCCCTTGTCGAAAGCTTGCCGCGCCGCCTCGATGGCCGCCTCCGCGTCAGCCTTCCCCGCACGGGCGACGGTAGCGATCGGCGCGCCGGTTCCGGGGTCAATCGATTCGAAAGTTCCGCCGTCCGCCGCATCGACGAATTCGCCGTCGATAAAAAGCTTGTACTGTTCCATGTGCAAAGCCTCCTTGTGGTAAAGGGGAAACTTCTCCTTGCCGCCATCGGTCAAATGCCGGAGTCAACAAACATTGTTTTAGAATATATTTTCCATTAAAGAAAATCAATTACTTAAAGCACCCTGCAATCTTTTTTCTCCCTTTTTTCCTGTCCCGCCTGGGACCGCTTTGGATCAACGGAAATCGGTGCGTTGGACGGAATCCGCCGAGAGGAAAGGCCCCAACTACACCCATCGAATTGTGGTCCGCACCAGATGTCGAGCGTAACAATGATGCGTTTATCGATCCTACCCTTTGGCTTCCGACACATCTTTCTCGATTTTCCTGCGGCGCTGAAGAAACCGGGTCAGCAGCCAAAGGGAAAGAGCCCACAAGGATCCTATAAGCCAGCCGGCCTTTATTCTCGAGACGGTTTGACCGTTTCCACATCACCTCTGCGTCTGATCGCCGGTGAGCCTGAAAGGAAGCGCGGAGGTGAAGGGTGCGGATCTTGCCACCCTGATTGCCTATTTGAAAATAATCTGAGATTATGTAATCTCATCCGATCCCCATACTTCGCTCGAAAGGAAGAACTGATGGTCGCTGCATTCAAGGAACGCATCAACAAAATCGATCCCGATTTCATCCGATTCGAGACGCTGCAGACGCTGCAGGTCAATATGGGCAACCTGTGCAATATGGGCTGCTCGCACTGCCATGTCGGCGCCTCGCCCGACGGGAAAAAGGTGATGGAACGGGCGGTAGTGGATAAATTAATCAAAATAATCGCCCGCAAACCCGGGTTGATCCTGGACCTTACCGGCGGCTGCCCGGAAATGAACCCCAAATTCCGTCATCTGGTGGAAGCGACGGCGGACTGCTGCAAGCGGCGCATCGTCCGCAGCAACCTGACCATTCTGACCGAGCCGGGCTTTGAGTGGCTGGCGGAATTCTTTCGGGAACAGCGGCTTGTGGTCACCGCATCTCTCCCCTGCTACCTGGAGGAAAACGTCGATCGTCAACGTGGGAAAGGAACTCACGCCACCAGCATAGAGGCGCTCCGTCGTCTGAACAGGCTCGGTTACGGAGATGAGTTTGAGCTGAATCTCGTCTTCAATCCCGGCGGGGAGGTCATCCCCGGCTCCCAACAGGAGCTGGAGATGGCCTACAAGAAGGAGTTGGACAACAAGTATGGCATCCGATTCAATAACCTCCTCACCATCACAAACGCCCCCATCGGGCGCTTCCGGGAATATCTGGAATCCAAGGGGATGTATGACCGCTACCTGAACCTGCTCGCCACCCATTTCAATCCTGAGGCAGCGCAGAGCATCATGTGCCGCACCCTGATCAGCGTCGACTGGAAGGGTTTTCTCTACAACTGCGATTTCAACCAGGCGACGGGCGTACCGATTACGGGCGCCGGAGGAGAAATCCTGAAAATCGAAGACCTGGAAATGGCTGCCGTCAGCGGAAAAGAGCTTTTCCTCTCCCAATACTGCTACTGCTGCACCGCCGGTGAAGGTTCGAGCTGCACGGGCGCTCTGGTGGCGTGAAAATCGCCCGGATGTGTCCGTATCTCTTGCCAGTCCGGTCCGATATCTATCCGATAACCCGGACTTTCTGACTCATTGCGTACCTCCACTTTCCAGTCGTCACCGGCTTTCCCGGATTCTTATCCAGCCGGCAGAAAATCGATCGGGTACAATATTGTCGTTTTCGGAACATCCTCTTTCGGCCCGAAATTGAACCTCTTGACCCGTGCGACAATCTGGTCGACAAGCTCAGGCGAAGCCAGATCGGTGGATTCCACCTTGCAAACGGATACCTCGCCGCCCGGTTCGATGATGATTCGCAGCAGGAGCTTCCCACGGAGGGTCGGGTCCTTGCGCAGCTCGGTGTTGTAAATCCGATAGAGAGTCGCCTTGTAGCGATCGAAAACAATCTGGATCTCTTCGTCCGTCCGGCCCGGGCCGGGACCATCACTCAGCGGCCTTGACGCTTCCGCCAGCCCGGCGACGGCGCTCTCTACCCGCGCAAAGCCAACTCCGTCGCCCAGGCGGTCGGCATTGCCGTTTCCGACATTCCGGCTGAAGGAAGCATTGCTGATCCCGCCGCGGGATCCGCCCTTGGCCTGCATGGCGACCAGTGAGCGTTGCGCCCGCGCCTGACCTGCAACCAGCGGGGCCGCCTTGCGCAGCCGGGCCTCGGCGCCCAGCTTTGCAATGGGGGCGTCCTCCACCAGTTCCGTAAAGGTATTCTTGAATGCCAGGACGCCTGCCTTTTCCGCTTTTTTCCGGGCCGTCTTTTTTTCGACCGGCGCCGTCTTCGGCTCCTCTTTCGCTATTTCCTTTTTCGGCTTTTCAATTTCCTTCTTCGGCTTCTTCTTTTCGTCTTTCGGGCGTTCCGGCTCCGGCTCGGGTTCCGGTTTCGCCTGGGCGACGGGTTCAGGCTTTGGCGGTTCCTTTTTGACCAGCATGGCCAGGCGTTTGGGAACCTCCACCACGACCATTCGATCCGGCACTGGCAGGGTCACCAGGGGAATGAGAGAACCGAAAACGATGCTCAGCAACAGGGCGATCAGCAATGATCGCCTGAAGGGCTTTTCGTTTTCGGAGTCACTGCTCCAGGGCATGATCATCGGGCGGAAAGGAATGGAAGACATCTCCCGCTCTATGACGAACTCTTCCTTGCGCCGCTCTTCACGGGCATGCGCCTGGCGTACCTCCTCGTACAGGTCGTCCAGTTCATCGAGGCGCTGGTCGATATGCGCCTTGATCGCCGCCTGTTTTTCCCTGGTGCCCCGAATCTCCTCCTCGAATCGTCCGATACGATCCCGAAGCCGTTTTACGTGTCCGGCGGCATCCAGGATCTCCGGCCCGTCTCCCCAGAACAGCTCGTCCGCTTTCAGTTCGCCAAGTCGGTCCAGCCCATTGCAGATATCCCGCAAAGCGTCAAACCGCTGCTGGTCGGTGGAAAACTTTTCGAGCTCTGCCTCCACAACGCGCAGTTCCCCATCGAGCACCTGGAGTTTTTCCCGGGTTTGCTCGATCTGGGCGTTGAGCGGCTCCAGTTCCTGTAACAATAAGGATGTATTCACGGCAGCCACATCAGGTTTGTGCAGGTTTCTGGATGACGGCGAGAGAAATTCTCCCGTACCCGGCACCCGCACAGGTTGACATTATTTTTTTGAGCACACTGAAAGGAATTGTCTTGTCTGAAAGGATGGTGATTTCCTTGCTTTCCACGACCGTCCTGGTGTTTATCCCGATAATGTTGCGTTCAAGATCCGCCAGCCGCTCCGATATCGCGGCAATCGTCTCATCCGGATAATCAAGCAGCTCCGGTGTGCCGATCACGGTTTCGCCCTGGACCAGGACAGCTTCCGGTCCGACCATGACCACAACCGTCTCCCTGGGTTTGGCCTCGACCACGGAATCGGGCAGTGTGATGCTCTTCGGGGATTCCAGAACTTCACTGGATGATGAGTTGACAAGCAGAAAAAACACCAGGATAGTGAAAACATCCATCAGAGAAGTCAGGTTCAAGCCCGTCACCTTTTTTCTGTTGCGCTCCATCCGTTTTATGCGTCTGCTATTCCTCATGGTGCATCTCCAATGGAAATACTGGGAAAGAGCCCCATTTTCCGAACCTCTTTATCCCCCTCCCCAACAATTTCAGCAACTCGCAAGGTATCCATGACCTGGATGAGATAGTCGTATTCGATATTCGGCTCCATCAGAACGGTTGAATCTTCCTTTTCCGGGTAGTCGGCCTTCAGACTGATGAGCATTTCGGAAAGCTTTTTCAAATCGTACCGACCATCCTTTTTGGGGATAACAGCTGTAACGGTCGACCCGTTTGCCAGTTCCAGCGTTGATTCGCGGACGATCACTTCGATATTGAAATTCGGCTCCGTAACGGCCCCGCCTGAACTCGTCGGCACGCTCAATTCCATAATCGTCACCCGCGAGAAAACGGCGCTGATAAGCAGAAATGGTACGAGCACCACCATCAGGTTCAGGAAAGTAGTTATATTGAGGTCTGATGTTTCCTTCATCCGTTTCCTGAATCTTCGTCGGGTCATGTTCCGCTCACCTGATATTGTCGCCTGGCGTTATTGGAGATACTGTTCAGAGCCTTTACCGATGCCATTTCAAGGCCGTCCACGATCTGACCTGTGGTGGAAGTCAGTTTGGCATGGATGAGCAGAAGAGGAATCGCGGCCATCAGGCCGAATGCGGTAGTATTCATCGCGACCGAGATGCTGGCGGACAGCAGGTCGGCCTTTTCCGCCGGATTTGCATTGGCAACTGCGGTGAACGCCTCGATGAGACCCATAATGGTGCCGAGCAGTCCGAGCAGGGTGGCGATGTTCGAGAGGAGGCTCACATACTGAGTCCGTTTTTCCAGCTGCGGAATGATCTCCATCATCCCCTCTTCCATGGCGATTTCGATGTCCTCCCGACGTTTCACCGCCCCCTGACGCGCCAGCCCCAATTCCAGCATTTGAGAGATGGTGGAATCATCCTCGCTGACCAGCTTCCGCGCCTGGTCGAACTCCCCCTGGTTCAACACCGGCTGGAGCAGGCCCCACATCTTTTTGTTCCGGCTCCTGATGCGGCTCAACAGAATCCAGCGCTCCACAGCGATGGACATGCCGACGGCAAACACGATCAGAATAGGGTACATGAACAGGCCGCCCTTTTGAAAAAAAGCCACAATCGAATAGAATCCCATCTGTTTATCCTCCCAGGTTTATTGTTTGGCGGCAGTGCTGATTTCATAAAAATCCAGCTGCCGCATGAAAACATCACGGTCCACCGGTACATCGCTCTCGTTCAACATCCGGCTCAAACTGCTCTCCACTCCGATTTCGGAGCTCTTCCAGGGAACGATATAAAGTGATTTGGGTGCTTCATCGTTACCGACAATCGACATCCCCGATAGCTCCTTGGGTTCGGATTCTCTGTCCTGCGCCAGGGCCATGACCGTCGGCATCAGGAGCAGGCACAGACAGATTGTTATTTTCCGATTCATTCACCCTCCTTGCAGGGGCGGCAAGCAGCGCCCCTGCAGTATGTATTCAATCTTCTTGCGGGAGTCCGAGCCGCATGCGCAGTTCGGCAATCCAGATCTTCACCCTTTCATCCTCCGGCATCGCTTTGCTGTAGAGTTCGTAATGCTCCCGGGCACATGCAGGGTCGTTGAGATACAGGTCGCAGAGAATGCCCAGATTTTTGTGCATCGGGAGGTATTCGGGAAATGACGCCAGGGACTTTTCGTAAACGGTTCGGGCCTCCGCAAAGCGTCCGTCCCTGCGAAGCAGCAGACCATATTCATTGCTCGCCACCGGGTGGTCGGGGAAGATGTCCAGAGCGGTTTTCAGAGATTCCTCGGCCTTCTCGAACCGATCGAGCCGCCTGCAGGCGATCGCAAGATTGATGTAAGGCGCCGTGACACCCGGGGAGTGATCGACGATCTTTTCCAGGATTTCGATCGCCTCCTCATAGTCTCCGTCTTCCAGAACGGCGAGCGCTCTTTCGAAATCCCTGCGTAATTCCTCCTCCATCTTCGGCACTTCCGAGATGATGAAGCCTTCCCGCCCGTCTTCGAACCGCACCACCGAAGGCCCCTCCGGCTGGGGTGAAGGCTCCGCCACCGCAGGGGGTTCCGGCTCCATGATCTCCGTCTTTACTTTCTGGCCCGCCGAACACCCTGCGAGAAATGAAAACAGGAGCGCCAGCAGGATGAAATCCGTTCGAGCGCCTGGCCATGCTTGAGTATTCATTCCATGCCTCTCATCGGTCGGCCATGTCCGTTGGATTCGCTGGATTCGCTGGACTCGACCCGTACGGCGCAGGAGTCTGAGCAGACATCAGGCGATCAGCCTCAGGTTTCACTTCCACCGCTTTTTCAACCTCAACCTCTCCCTCGACCTCCACCTGTTTCCCGGCCATCACAGATTTTTCAACTGATTCAACTGATTCAACTGGTTCTTCAGCCACGACCTGCTTCCCTGCCGCGGAAGGGATCGGTCCGGATCCCGGAATTTCGAACGTGAAGATATCCGGGGAACGAAGAAGGCCGCTGGGCGCCTCCGGCTTGGCATAACGAGCGGGCAGAAACACGGCCAGTTTCTGCAGACTCCTGTCCACCCACTCGTTGTAGATACCCACGGAGATCAATTCGACATTTTTCACATGGACATCGATGGCTTTTTCCTCGAAGGGATATGCCTGCTCCTCGATGGCCAGTTCGTACTCTTCCAGCTCCAGATCACTCAGGCCCCGGGGGCGTTCGGATTCCATCAACGCCTCACTGAAATGGGCATAGATCTCGGCGAGGTAAAAGGTCGCAGCAGCAGTGAATTCCCCGAACTCATATTCCAGAATGCCGCTGAACGCCTGCGTCGCCGCCTTCATCAGATCCCGTTTCTTTCTCAGGTTGTCCTCGAAAGGCTGTACCAGTCGTATCTCCAGGAAGCGGTCATAGCTCCACTCCCCCAGGACCAGTGCGGCTTTCGCGGCAAGGTGACGGGTGCGCTCTGTGCGCGCCGGTCCGGAAGATGCCTCAATGGCGACGATCTCCCTCAGTTCCTTCAGATAGTTTTCGCGATCATTTCGTTCTTTGAGGATTTCGGCGATTTTGCCGCGTGTCTCGAGATTGAGCTCCACAGGCTGCGGAAAATTCTCCACGTACCGCCTGTAGGCCGAGAGCGCGCGGACGCGGTTCTCCACCTTTTCATGCAGTTCGGCTGCAACCAGAAGAGCTTCCCGCCGCACCTCGTCATCCGTGGATTCTTCTTCAATGCGCTCATATTCTTCGGCCGCCAGGGAAAGCCGGCCATTCTCCTTGTAGACGTAGGCAATCTTTTTGGTGACCTCCGGCTGCAATTCGTGTCCCGGGAAGGTGTTGCGGAAGTCCGTCAGAACCGCGGCCGCCTCCTCCCAGTTTTCCAGCAGGATCAGGGCCGCGGCCGCATCGTATTCGGCCGTCGGACGGATACCGGAGGTCGGCGCCAATTGGCCCACCCGAAGGAAATGGTCCGCAGCGGAGCGGTGGTCATCAAAGAGGTTGGCCATTTCGCCCTGCTTGTAAATCGAGGCGGCAAGATTGTCGATCAGGACATGTCGCTCATCATCATCGGATTGCAGAAGACCCAGCACCTGCATATAAGCGGTTTCGGCTTCCGCGTATCGAAGCAGCTCGTAAGACGAATGCGCAACGACGAGCCAGGCCGCCCTGAGAACATCCGCTTCGGCGCCCGAAAAAGTTTCGATGAGCCTGCCGGCGGCGACAAGCGCCTGCTCATATTCCTCCATTGCATAGAGATCGTCCGCGGCTGCCCCGAGGACGATCGCCGCCTTTTCGTGCTCCGGGAAAGAGTCGGCAAATTTCAGGGAAATGCGCACCACCTCCCGATTAATCCCCTCCCTGTCGTCCGCCGCGGCTTCGCGGAGATGCTCCCGCAGTGCATACACCGCCGCGTATCCGGCCGTGGAAGATTTCTCATGGCGCGGGTAGTCATAAGCCGTTTTCTCGTATTCCACGGCGGCTTCGGCAAAGGAGCGGTTCTCCAGGAGCAGATCCGCCAGGCGATGATGGACGGAGGGCGACTCGACCTCCATCGGAAAGGAGACCAGAAACTCCCGATACCAGTGCAACGCCTCCCGGTAATTTCCCGCCCTTTCCCCGCCCTTTTCCTTTTTCGGATTCTGATAAAGGGAATGATAGTGGTTCGCCAGATCCGTCAGATTGATCTTCAGGTAATCCAGGACTTCCGGACGGCTGCCGGGTTCGAAATGCCGCCAGTATTCGGACTGGAGACTGTAGGTTCTTGCAAAGGTCTTTTTCGCGTCGATGACGAGACTGGGGAAGGCGCCCGCCATGTGGATTTCGACAATCCTCATGTGAAAGTGCGGCGATTCCCTGTGGAAAGGATTCCGGCTTACGAAAGCGCTGAAAGTTGCGGCGGCATCGCTGTACCGGCGTTTGTCGAAATAGAATTCACCGAGGTTCCTGTAGATGCCGTCCTCATAGACTCGCTTGCCGTAACGCGAGAAATAATCGACCACGGAATCCGCGCCACCCAGCCAGGAAAATCCCAGGCTTATGACCCGGAAAGTATCCATGAGACGCTTGCGTTCAATTTCGTCCTCGGTCTGCGACAGGTCATATCCCAACGATACCTTGTAATCCAGAAGCGCGATGAACCTGTGGAGGGCTTCCTCGTAGAGTTCCTGTTTGTAGAAGGTCCAGCCCAGCTTGTACAAGGCAAGTTCATAGTAGGACGATCCGACGCCGAGATTTACAATGGCGGAATAGGCCTCCTCTGCATCCAGGTATCGTTTGTGCGAAAAGAAAAATTCTGCTCGCCGGAACTGCACCTCATCCAGATAACGGGAATTCGGGAAATCACGCACCAGGCGGGCCGTTATTTCCATGGCTTCATCGATCCGCCCCAGCTCCTCGTACGCACGGGACATCTGGTACAGCACCTGGTCGTTGCGCTCGTACAGAGGGTACTCTTCCATCAGCTTCCGATAAAGTTCAATGGCCTCAAGCGTCCCTGCCCTCTCCAGATCATCGACCCCTTCAAACGATTCTTCCATTCCCGCCGCTGGTTCCCATGTCCGGGTCGCCCGCTTTTCAAAATCCCTCAGGGGTTCGTCTGAATCGGAGGGAGGAGCCGGTAGCGGATTGGCGGAGATTTCACCGCCTCCTCCGGCCTCCCGCCCAGAGTGGGAGGTGGCCCTTGACTGCTCCAGAAGCGCACCGGCCGTATGGACCGGAGCGCCTTCGGGATCCGCACCTTTCTCCGGGGCAGGCTGCTTTCCTGCGGAGATTCTTCCTGCAGCTTTCTCACCCTCCGTGAGCAGACCGTATTCCTTTTCAATTTTCAGATCCGCCAGGCGACGAATGGCCTCGGGCTTCAAGGAGGAGGACTCAGGCGTTTCTTTCAAAAACCGCTCGTAACTCTCCATCGCTTTTTCTATCCCGCCCTCGAGCCTCTCTTCCTTGATCTCGATTTTCATGGAATGCAGCCGGCCAATCGTTTCCATATCGCCCGATTTGCAGGCGACAAGAATCATCGGCATCACGAACAGGAGGAATCGGCTCAAATTCATTGCTCGGCCCCCCCCCGGGCCTGGGCCTTGGTGGCTCGGTCATAGCTTTCCGCCAGGGCGAAACGCGCCTTGATCTGGAATTCCTCGAGCCGCTCGCGCCGCCTGGTGAGTTCGTTGACGGCCATGATTTCAAGCATGCGCCCCTGACGCGCCATCAGTTCTCCGACCTTTTTACGGGCCGCCTGTATCCGGATCCGCTGACGGCGGATCACCTGGTCATACCCTTCGTAGCTTTGCGTGGCGGCCTGGCGGGTACGAACGAAGGCGATATATTGATTTTTCAGCATATCCACGAGATCATTCAAGGCGCCAAGATTTCGATGCGCGTCCGTCAGGCGCTGGTCGTATTCGGTATAAATGTTCCAGTCCAGTACTCCCTGCAGGCGTCTGATCCGTGCCTTGATTTCGGGGGATGCAGCATCGCCGTCGACACCCAGGGCCTGCTCCAATTGTTCAATTTCTTTCTTGAGAATTCGCTCTTCGGCAGTTGCCAGAAAATCGGGCCGCGGCGCTGTCAGCATGGCCTGAAGTCGTTTCCGGATACGGTCACGCTGTTCGATGCGCAGCCGCATCCGCGAGTCGAGCTGCCTGAAGGCTCGATCGATTTCAGGAAGCAGGGGCTGGTAATATCTGCGTCTTTGTTCAATGATCTCCTCAAAGGCGTCCAGATCCCCGTCCCATGTCATCAATTTCCTGCGCAATTCCTCCAGGTCGAGATAGTTCTTCAGGGACTCCTGAAAATCGTGGGAAGCCATCAGATCGAGCAGGTAAAAGGTCTCGGGGGTCTCGGGGAGATTCCGGAGCTTGACGACCCAGTTGGCATCCTGCTTCAATTCCTCCCGCACCAGGGCCCGGAGGAATTTACCTTCGCGGATGCTGATGACCGAGGCTCCGAGCTTGTCGACCTCCTCTCCGAAGGCCTCCAGTGCGCGGGCGTACATCAGGGCCGCGCGGCCGTAGACGTTCAGCTTTCCATAGGCATAGGGAACGGCGAGCAGTGCCTCCTGCACCGCTGGATCCGTGATCTCTCTTTCGATCAGGATGCTCCAGGGCGCGAGCGCCCTTTCGAAGCGGTCGCGGGAAGCATCGGCCCAACCGGAGCCCAGCAGCGCCCGATTGGAGAAAGGACCGCTCAAACGCACCCGGTCAAGCACCTCCCTGGCGCCCTCGGGGTTATTTTCCTCCAGCAGTTTGTAGCCGAGGACCAGGTTCGATTTGTCCCTGATCGCCAGGGTGGACCGAGAATCGCTGTTGAGTTGTCCCGTACGGTCGAGTTGCCGGCGACCTTCCTGCTCATTACCGCCCTTGATCAGCGCAATACCCAGATTGTAGGTTGTAAAGCCTTCCAGGCTCTTTGCGCCCTGGAGCTCTTTCAGAATGTGCGCGGCCCTGGAGAAATGGCCGTTCGCCATAAAAATCTGGGCGCGGAGGAACGCCAGATCGTCTCGAATTTCCGGCGGAACAGCTCCGCTGATACTTTCCACTGCGTGCAGGGCATTTTCAGGCTGGTCTTTCTGGAAGTAGATTCGAGCCAGGCGAAAAATGGCCTCGTTCCGCACCTGCTCATCGACTTCTCCCTCGATGACCGCTTTGAAGGCGCGCCCGGCCCTATGATGCATCCGATAAGCCAGTTCGAAATCTCCCACGGCAAACTCGGCGAGGTTGATATGGTTGAATAAAGAATCGAGTTTTGGATCATCGAGCCCGTAGTGCTGCCCCAGTTCCGAGTCGAGCCGTGCGATCGATTCAAACCAGTTCCCCTGAAAGGCCCAATACAGGGCTTCTCCGAAATAGAGGTCCTTGAGATCCTCCGGAGTCGAGGTGCTGGCCGCCATGGAAGGCGCGGCAAAAAGAACAGCTGTCAGAACAACAAGAAGTCGGATCATGACGCCCCGTTTTTTACGATTCCATCATTCATGGCCTACCAATTCTTCATACTGATGGACTGGTGAGCCAGGGATATCTCAACGAACAGCGGGCCCACTCCTTTTTGAATAAGAAAGTTCTCCATCCTGGTGAAATCGGCGCCTCCCCTGGTTTTGCCGAGGAGGATCACCTGTAGATCATGTTCGCCGGTTCTTATGTTATCGGTGTGGATTCGCTGGACGCCGCCCTTTCGAAGGGCCTCCAGTTCTTTAAAGGAATACAGGTGATGGGCGACCGGCTTATCGTCCATCCGGATTTCGATTGAATCGAGCCGAAAATCTTCCTTCTCCGCCAGAGAGAGGAAAACCGCCACCTGAGTATGAGAGGGATAAAGCAGCTTCTCTTCCAGAAGGCTCAGTTCCGCCGCAATACCGAGAACATCGGTCTTGATCTCCTGCACCTGTTCATCCAGACCCTTGATCTGCTCCTTCGAGACCTCTTCCGCGAAACCAGACAATGTGAGCAGAAGCATCGAAATCCCCAGAAAGATAACCCTTAAAACCTTAAACATAGTTTTCACCTGAAATTGTTGTGGACATTGAAATCTTCAATTCAAGATCCTTATCTTGGTTTTCCATCTGTATTTATCCGCTCTTATCCGTGTTCAATTTGTTTTTGACTTACATCTTCCCGATCAGATTGATGAACAGTCCCCGGTGGTCGTAATCCAGGTCGGTCAGGTCATCCGAAAAGCTGCTGAAGTTGTAGCCGACTCCCGCCTTGAGGTGATTGCCGAAATGCCGGTAGACGCCGAGCAACCCACCGCCGAGACGGTCCTGGCCATCCGGCAGGTCGAGGAGGCGCGCCTCGACCAGGGCGTCCCAGCGGTGGAGGAAATGCCAGTCCGCACGCAGTACTATCAGGTGGGCCCGGCTGGCGAAGAACTCCCGCTCCACCCGGTCCTGGCTCACCTCGCCATGGCGGTAGGCGTACTTTGCCCCTACGGTCCAACGGGAGGTGAGGTCGTACATGACATCCAGGGCCCCGATGTGGCTGCGCTGAATGGTGTTCGCCACGGTTCCGGCGGCGGAGAGCTGATCGGCCGCCGGGAGATTGTAGAAATAGGTGTACTTGAGCAGGGCGTTCAGCCGATCGTGATGAACGGGGCGAAACGCATAGCCAAGGACCGCTTCCGTAAAATTGCCGTCATAAAACTGTCCTTGCGAACTCTCACTGTAGGCGTAGTCGAATTTTCCGATGAGCCGCCAGTCCGGGGACAACTGATACCTGAGGCCGTTTTTAAGCAACCAGGTGGTGCGATCGTTCGTGCCGGTATCCGGCTGCTCCGTTTCATCCCACCGATATTCCAGGGCACTGGAGATCTTCAGCCTGTCGAATCCGTATCCGGCGCTGACGCCCGCCGCCCTCCGCTCCAGTTCGGCGCCGGTGCGGGGATCCTTCAGCGTACCGAAATCAAGATTCGCCGAAAGATTGAGTCGATCGAAGGGCGCGAGTTCCACTCCGGTGGAATGCACCAATCCCGTGGGAATTTCGCCATGGGTATACCGCTCTTCAAGGTAGATGCTCGCGCTGTCGGAATAGCGGGTTCGAAACCCGGATGCCAGGTTGCCCTTCCTGGCGCGCAGGCCGTTGTCCGACCGTTCATTCTCAAGGGCGTAATTGAGATAGAGAGTGGTCCGGTCCGAATAGAGATACTCCGTTCCGAGCCGACCGGCGGCACCGAGATCTCCCTCGGAGACTTCACCAGTCATTTTGAATCGATCGGATAGCCTGTAACTGCCGCCGGTCCCGATCCGGGCGTTTTCCTCACGATTTCCGCTTTTCTGCAAGGATTCCTGCGCAAAACCGTAAGCACTCCACCGCGCGCGGGAATCATAGAGCAGCCGAATCACCATATCGGTCCGGTCCCCCTCTTCCTGCGTCAGGGGGACCACGCTGGAGTTGTCCTTGCGGCTATCGTGGCGCACCCCCGAGCTCAAGGTCCAGTTCTCGCTCCGATGATAATCGAGGTTCAACTCGCCGGCCTCCGTTTCAAGGCCGTCCCGCTGAACCAGCTTGTCGGCCTTGATCTGCATGTTCACCTTGTCGGAGAATGGCGCCTCGACCGTGCCGCCGTACTGGATTGTTTCCCTGTCGGTGAACAGGCCAGGCGCCGAATAGCCTCGATCGAGTTCCTGAAAATAAAAGGTGATCCGACCTCGCCCGTTATCACGGAAATCTCCCAGGCCGATACTTGCGTCTGCCCGATATGCCCAGGCCTCGCCTTCGCTGCCGTCAAGTGGATCACGTGCGCCGAAATTGAAACCACCGTCGATGGAGGTCGTTTCGAGCGGTCCGGGACCCTCGCTGCGGCCCGTCTCGAGCCTTATCCAGGACTCGGCCGATTTGCGGAGGGTCACATCGGCCCCGTAAAGGCTGTCTTCGACGCCCTCTTCCTTGCTGCGGCTTCCGGTCACACCGACTTTGAGGTGATCGTTGAACCAGTAATGAAACCGTCCTCCGGTCGCCAGTGTGTCCGGCTCGTCAAATCCAGGCGTGAATTCGTAACGGACCACCAGGAAAGCAGGATGCCCACTGATCGAATCGCTGCGCACCAGCAGATTGTCGTCGGCCGTCGCATTCAGAGGTTGCGACAGAAGGATGCGCCCCTGAAGGTAATCAATGTCGTAATCGAGAAATGGAACCAGATTCTTCACGCCCAGAACGAGGCCCGAATCCTTGTCGCGTATCTCGATGCGCACCCGCTCGGAACCCTGGAGGATATCCTGGCGCTGCAGGAAATAAAGGGAGCCGCCGGTGCCCCTTAAATCATCCCGTCCCGGCACCGTTCCGGGATCCGCAACGAAACCGTCGGCCAGAAAACGCTGCTCACCGAAAGCGGTGGCGGCAGGTGACTGATAGTGCAGGTTGGCGCCGTACAGCCCGCGGTCCACGTGGGCCAGGTAGTTGTCCACATATCCGATCCGGAAGTTGCCCCAGAGTCCGAAGTTCTCCTCCTTCTCCAGTCGGAGGTAGAACTTGCCCGAGGTCGGCGCATCTTCCAGGACGATGCCGTCATCGCCGTAGGTCGGAAAATGGTCTTCCGGTTCGATCCGCCGGAACAGGGCCTCGGGCGATTTGTCCATGAAGTTGGTGAAGATATCCTCCAGGGGGCCTTCGCGCGTATCCGCGCTGGCCGTCAGTCCCCAGCCCTCGCCGAACTTGCCTTTCGTATAGAACGCCAGGCGGCCCTGGATATCCGTATCGTCGCGGTATTGCGGCTTGTCCGGGGCGAGGAGGCGCGCCGGACCGTCGGTTTCGGTGGCGGAAAGGGTCAGATCGGCGATCCCCACGGTGAACCAGTCACTCTTCTTCAGCGCCAGATCGCGCAGGAACAGCTCGCCGTTGCCCGCCGGATCAAGTACGGCAACCTCGACGGTGTGCGTGCCTTGCGGGAGGATTTCCTCGGCGATGAAGCGACCCTGGTCGTCCACCGGCGCCGGATAGCCGGCAAGCCACACGCCATAACCTTTGGGTATCGCCGTTCCGTGCGCCTGCACCGAGCCGCCGCGAAGTGGAATATTCCTGCCGGCGATCCGGCTCTCGCCGTAGCCGGCCAGCAGTTCCTCACCGGGATTCGCCGCCGCAATGGAC
Organism: Desulfuromonadales bacterium; assembly: GCA_024636295.1. Lineage (GTDB taxonomy): Bacteria > Desulfobacterota > Desulfuromonadia > Desulfuromonadales > JAGXHI01 > JAGXHI01. Next base: position 131,697 of record JAGXHI010000061.1, on the reverse strand, counting down.
GGATCGAGCCGATCGACCACCCACAGCAGCTGGGTTTCCGTCTCGTCGAAGCGCCCGGCCTGATCGTAGACCCTGACAAGGTATTTCAATCGGCGGCCGGGCGCGGAATAGGAATCGAAGTTCGGCCGCCACTGCGCCCTGCCGTCATCCTCCATGGACACCACCGCAAACGGCACATCCCGAACCGACTGCTCCTCCTCGAAAATCCTGACCTCCGCCCGCTGGATGAAGCTGCGATAGTTTGTATACAGCCGAAAGCGAACCAGGTTCTCGGCGAATTCCGTACCCTCCACGTCCTGATACCGGATGCTGCGCGGCCAGGCGGTTATGTTCAGCCGCGGTTCCATTTCCAGGCTGTCGTGCTTGAACCGGATCTGCACCTTATCCAGGGCCACATCGGTGCAGCGCTGCACGTCCGGAACGCTCTTGCCCGGATCTTCAATCGGCTTCCCGTCGACCGTAATACGCATGAGATTCAGTCCGAAGGGATTGGCGGTACTCACTTCCCGGTTCAACCGGGTGATTTCCACCCCCTCGTAATCATCAAGAACCATCAGCTCGTCATAGACCACCTGCACCTGGACCCGGGAGACATCCGATTCAAGGAAGCCGTCATTGACCACGTCATCGGACTGGACATAGCCACGCCCTTCGAACTCCGACTGATGCTCCATCAGCCCCATCCTTTCGGCGACCGCCTCCATTGCCCGGCCGGCCCGAGCCGTGGACAGGCCGATATCATCCCCATAGATGGCGGCGGTTCGTCGATCCAGACGTTCATTGCGGGTAAAGCCCACGAACCGGAGGCGAACATTGGTCTTATCTCTGACTTCATCCATGATCCGGCGAAGACTTTCGGCGGCGCCGATGGGGATGACAGGTTTTCCATTTGCCATGAGGATCGGATCGATACCGCCCGATGGCGATTCATAGACACGGGTCACCGTTTCGGTCCCGGCGGCCTCGGGGCAGATCTGCGGCTCATCGGGCAGCTCTTGCAGCGGATCGTCATGCCAGAACTCCACTTCGACGCGCCGGTTCAGCGCACGCCCCTGCTGTGTCATATTGGAGGCGACCGGCCGTGTCGATCCCCTTCCCTCGCTTTCGATGACGGCATTGGAGAGGCCAAGGGATTCCTGCACAGCCAGGGCGACGCGACGGGCCACCGCTTTCGAAAGTCCTGCCGGGTTGCCGTATATGCGCTTGTCCCGACCTGTCAAAGAGGCGTCATCGGAATAGCCGATGAATTTAACGGTCAGATTCTCCTTGCCCCGGAGATTGGTCAGGGCCTGACCGACCTGCCGCAGGAATTCATCCGACACGTTCACCATCCCCCGGTCGTACTGCAGGGGAGCGGTCAGATTCTTTACCCGCGCCCGGTGGGAGTGGGCATCCTTGTACCGCAGTTTGCAGACCGTTTCCGTTCGGCAGATCTTGATGCGGTTGACTTCGCGGGGAACGATCACCTCCTGCTCAACCATTTTTTCGCCGATCTCATCGTACCAGACCTGCACCTCCACCCGGCGGTTGAGAATACGACCCTCCTCCGTTGCATTGCCGGCGATCGGCTGGCTGTCTCCCAGCCCTTCATAGGAGATCGCTTCGGGAGGGAGGTTGAGCGCGCTCTGGAAATATTCGGCCGTGGCGCCCGCCCGCTCCCGCGACAGACCGACATTGTCGCCATATATCTCTTCGAGGGCGTGGCTCAGGGGTTTTGAATCGGCATGTCCGACAAAGTGAAGTCGCACATTGGCGCGATCGCGCATGCCATCGAGGACATCGCGCAGAATCCCGATATAGTCCTCGGGTATTTCCGCCTCCCCCTCGCGGAACCGGATGGGCGGAACCACATTTTCCAGCTTGACCGTCCGCACATCCGGTTCAACCACCTGCCGGATTTCGGTACGATCCCCCTGGTCCTCCTCGAAAATGGAAGGATCGAGAACCCAGGAGGTGAAATCCTGATCGGTCGACAGGTGCCTTTCGGCCGACTCCCCGCGCGCGGGCGTCTCCCTCACCTCCGCATCGGGACTGGCTTCGACAGCTGTTCCTCCCCCGGACAGGAAAATGAATAAAAATGATGTGATTGCAAAACTGCGCTTCAGCATTTAATTCCAGATCCAAAGAGGATGGTGGGCATCTCGGTCTTCAAGAAATCTGTCTCACGCAACGCTTTTCATCGCTTCGGTGGTCCACCGCGCCTCCAGAAAACCTCCGTCTCGATATCGAGCCGATGGCCGCCTTCCAGGCGCTCCCATTCGCTGACGATCACCTTCTTCAGCGCTTTGAGTCGCTCGCGCACCAGCCCTTCCCTTTCGACATCGGCCAGATACGACAGCCGCAGCACGGCCGGTGAATTCTCCAGTTCCTGAATCAGCCGAGCGAGCCTCGGCACCCACTGCGGGCGCATTTCCGTGGATTCGGGCTCGAAAACGCCATCAGCGATATCCAGACCCACCACTTTCTGGATCGTCGCGCCAAAGTTGAACCGCAGCATCTTTCCGCGCGTGGCGCGCTGCACCCGGGGATTTTCGGTGGTCATGCGATATCCGGTCGGAAGGCTTCGATCGTCAAGCTTGAGAATAAAGTTGCTGCCGCGGTCCTCGTCGGGAACCATCGCGCAGGTGATATGGAAACGTCCATACTCGTCGGTGGCGGCGATCAGTCCCCTGGCCGTCACCACGCGAACCCCCGACAGTCCCTTCTCGCCCGGGTCCTGCCACCCGTCGAGGTTGCGGTCGTCGAATACCTTGCCGATCACGTCGGTGCAATCGAATGTCGGGTCGGGAACAACCCGTACGGTCGCTGCAGCTTCTCCGGACACCTCCCCGCCACTTGCCGTGTTGAGGACCTGTGCACAATTGACATACTCGCCTTCGGAGACCCCGGCTCCAACCGCCAGCAGAAGCTGAAGCGTGCGGCTGTCGTTGACCTGAAGTTCCAGGCCTTCCCAGAGCAGTTCACCCCCCCGGATGGCGGGTTCCCGAGATTCTCCGTCGAGGCGGGCGGAGCCTTCGACATATTTGAACCCGGCAGGAAAACGATCCACGATGCCGATATCGTAAAGAGGCGCTCCGAACACGTTGTTCACGGTGATCGTGTACGGCACCAGCTGTCCCTTGCTCACGTTGATGCGCGGGGAGGTCTTTGTGATCGCCACCGCTTCATCCATCTCCGGATCGATGGGGATGTGGTTGTTGAAGACCTGACTTTCTCCGGGGATGAGGCCGTTGCTCAGGAGGAGATGCAGGTAGTAGGTGGTCCCGTCGGTGCGCGGCGCGACGGCCAGCGCCGGCACCGAGGCGGAAAACGTCACCTCGCAGGTCTCCGTGGTGGCCGGGATCGCATCCCCCGTACCACCCAGGGAGGCGGAGACGTTGAAGGGATCCGCCGAACCACTGCCGGAGGGTGGGATAATCCGGGACGGCGCCGCCAGATATCCTGTCGCCGGCGATCTCACCTCGACGAGATAGGCTGCCCCCGGCGGGCAGGAGGGGTCGCTGAAATTCAGGGCGAATTTGTAGAAACCATCCCGGGCCGTGACCTGGTTCTGCTGCGCCGGATCGTCGAAGCATTGACCCGGCAGGGGCGATTCGTTTGCCGCATTCACCAGCGTCAACCGCGCACCGGCCACAGGTATTCGCTGGACCGAGTTGTACACCGCGCCGTTGGGCGAAATCGGAAGATTCAGGTCCTGCAGGTTGCCCCCCGAGGCGACGGTGATCCCGCTGATCCGCTGAGGTCCGTTCGTGAACGGGGAATCGGCCTCTCCCAGGGCGGCTGTATTCGGCCCGGCGGCCGGTGCACGGAAGCGCATTTCATAAGGCTCAGGCGACCCTTCGTTGGGGACCAGGCCGCTGAGCCGATAGGCGCCGCCGGTATCCGTGAGTGTCCTGGCGACATTCTGGTTATTCCGATAGAGCTCGACCGACCATCCTTCGAGGCGCAACTCCCCATTGTCGAATAACCGGTCCAGGTTCGCATCGTGCCAGACGCTGCCGTTGAGAATCGCGCTGCCGGGAGAGCCCCCCAGGTCGAGGGAGACGCTGGCGGAATCGCTCTGGGAGGGATCGCTCCAGCGAACCATGCCGGTATTGGTGATAGTCGAACCGATCTCCAGGGCCGAATCGATCCGCACCCGGAAGCGCACGACGGCGTTTTCTCCCGGCGAAAGATCTCCATGAACGGCGCCATAATCCGCGGTCAGCATCGAGCCCGCGAAGCTGACGCCGGCCGTGACGCCGTTCAGGGTTCCCGATTCGGCGACATAGGTCACCTGGTCCCCCAGCGGCGGACCCAGATCGTCCGTAATCACGACGTCGGTGGCCGGCAGACTGCCGATATTGGTCACCCGGATCACGTACTCCAGCATGCCGCCGGCTTCGGCGATACCTCCGCCGACCACCAGCACTTCCTTTGTCACCGAGAGCAGTTGGACATCGCCCACGATAATGATGGTCGGCTGATGGCCATTGGAGGGCAGACCATCGGCGTCGGTCGGCTCCGGCGGCAGTTCAGTGGAAGTTACGCTCCCCTGGTTCCTGATGATAGAGCCCGTCGGCACGCCGTCGTCGACTCTCGCTTCAAAGGTGATCACGGCGCTGCCGTCGGCGGATACGATTCCGGCGCCGGCGCCGTCCGGGGAATGCACCTCCAGGCCGGCGACGAGAGGTGACACCCCACCGTCAGCTCCAACCGCGGCGCCGTTAAGACGCAGGGAATCCGCCACATAGGTGGTGTTGGCAGGGACCAGATCGGTAAGGAGCACGCCGGTGGCCGGAATCGCTCCGATATTGCTGATGCGGATGGTGTAGCGCAGCACGTCTCCCGGATCGACGATCCCCGGGGAGCCGAAGTCCTCGTGAATCAGCACGGTTTTGTGGGCGGCAAGCAGCGGCAGGTTACCCACGACATTGCGGGTCGGATCGAGAAGGATCGGTGTGGAGGGATCATCGGACGGCTGTTCAGGTTGCGGTCCGCTGCCGATCCCGCGTCCCTTCGCGAAGCCCTGGTTCTCGATGATCAGTCCGTCCATGGCGGTCGGATCGACCACCACTTCGAAGGTCACGGTGGCCACATTGGTCGCATCCGCACCGCTGTCGGCGCGCAGGTATCCGGGCGTGGCTTCCTCAGGCGCGTTGATGGACATTCCGGCCTGCAGGGGACTGATTCCGGCACTGGGATCCGCCACTGGGCCCCCGTTCAGCATGGTGCTGTTGGGCACATAGGTCGTATTCGCGGGGATGTCGTCGCGCAGGAGCACGTCCACGGCGTCTTCATTCCCGACATTTTTGACCATGAGGGTGTAGCGCAGGCTCTCGCCGGCCATAAGGCCCGAGGAGTCACCCGTGAGAATCGTCGAGGTCTTCCACACCTCGAAAACAGGCGCCGACGTGATCAGGGTCTGTGTGGGATCCTCATCCCCGCTCAAGTCGGGATCGTCGGCCCCGTTCACGTTGGGATCGTCGCTGTTCCCTATGGGGGCGCCGAAGGAAAAGAGCTCGGCCTGATTGAGGACCACCGTTCCGCTGGTAATGACCGGCGCCAAGATCGCCTCGAATTCAATGACGATTGAATCGTTTCCCCCTCCTGCCGCATCGAGGCTCAGATTGCGGACATCGAGCAACCCGGTTCCGTGGATCCCGCCCGCGGCATCGCTGGCTGTGATATCCGCGCCGGCCGGTGTGGAGACGAGGTTCAGTGTCCCCGGGGCGAAGATCGCCTGTCCGTTCAGTGCATCCAGTTCGTCCACGATGGAGAACTCGGGCGCCTTCATTGAACTCACGTTCGTCACGCGCAGGGTATAGCGCAAGGTATCGCCCGGCCGCGCATCCGTGCCCGGATTTTGACCTGTGGTCACATTCACCACCGTCTTTTCGAATGACAGAATCGGCATTTCGGTGGTGACGGTGTAAGCATCCTGCTCATCCAGGACTCCCACGGTTCCGTCCGTCAGGACGCCGGCATAGGTCCGGATCGCTCCGGTGGCGCCTGATCCTACGGTTTTACCGCTGAACCATTCGGTCGCCGCGGCCACATTGGTCAGGGCGGCGCCGGGGGGATTATCCGCGTCCAGAGTTGCCTCGTAGGTGACGATGAGACGGTGATCGGCCGGAATCGCCGCGTCCGCCGAAAGCATGGTCACCATGAAAGTGCAATCCGGTTCGCCGGTGAAGTTCACCTCGAAATCGACGCCTTCAACCAGAGCCTCGGATACCGGCGTGACGCCGTCGGCCGCAAATATACGCGCGGTCACATTCTCCGGGGGAGTACCGCACATGCCTCCCTGATCGGGATTCGGAAGGCGATCGGTAATGGTCAGATCCCAGGCGGTCCCGGTGCCGGTGTTGTGCACATCCAGCCTGAAAGCTCCCGGGACTTCGGACCGCATCTCAGCCGGACCCGTTTTCGCCAGCGTAAGCGAATCGGGCCCGACGATGACCATATCTCCGCTGACGCCCGGCAGACCGGTAGCTCGGCTGGCGGCGTTATCGTTCAAAGAGTTGTAGGTGTAATCCGCGGTGTTGTGGAAAAGGAGTCCTGGTAAATTCGTGGCGGTATTCAGCAGCTCGACGGTGAGCTCGATGATCGCCTGTTCACCGGCCGGAATATCGATGCCGGTAGAGGTGTCTTCGATCACCAGATCGGTATCGGCGCCGGTGTTCTCAGGGCTCCACGTCCCGGAGCCTGCGACCTTTTTTACACGGACGAAACGAAGATCCGCCGCCGAGACGGTGAGATCATCGAGGATCCGAACATCGTACAGGGCCGTGTCGTCTGGAATGGCCGGGACAGTAATACGATAGGTGAATTGTTCCCCGATGGCGGCCGTATCCTTTGTCGTCGCCTTGGTCAGCTCTCCCGGCGCCGGGGTGGTCAGGGTGGCGACCGCCGTGTTGCTGGGGCCGTAAATTTCCCGCACGCCTCTGATGGATTCAAACATCGGCGCGGCTTCGTCATCGAATGAGTGATAAAGGGTGGCGGTAGCCGCATTCATCAGGGTCAGCCCGGCCCCGAGTTCGGCATCGACACTGATCCGGCAGGTCAGGCGCAGGGTCTCGCCCGCCGGGATGGTATAGGCATCGGCGGCTCCGGAGTCAAAATCCCAGGTGGCGGTACGGGTCGCACTGTTGTAGGCCGGCGCAAAGACCGGAAGCACGGCGCCCGCATTCACAAGCTCGATGCTCATCGTGTTCAGGGCGCCCGCATCCAGTCCCGCCGGCAGCACATCCTCCAGCACCGTGTCATAAGAGGGGGCCGTCCCATGGTTGGCGATTTCGATGGTATAGGTGATGACCTCACCGGCCTCGATGACCGTATCGCCGCCGGCAGGCGTCACTGTTTTTGACACGCTCAGGTTCGGCTGCAGCACCGAAATGCCGTCCGTGGCCGCCCGCGTCGCCACGCCGGTGGCGGTCAGGTATTCCAGGCGGGCATTATTTATCAGCCCCATATGGTCCTGCTGAGCAAGCGCCTCATTGAGAATACGCACCCGGTACACGATGACAAAGTCATCATTGGTATCGTCGTTGTCTCCGGCGTTGACCACCTCGCCCAAATTCCAGGTGATGACGGTCGGGCCCGTTGCCTGATCGCCGCTGACAGTCGGCCCCGACAGGTCGGCATGACTGAACGGAGCTGCCGCGCCGAAGGGTTCGTCCGTATCGTCATGGATGCGCACGATCCCCTCGAAAACCATCCCCCTCGGCAGGGTATCGGTGAGCACAAGGCCGCTGTAGGCGCCTTCATCCAACCCCAGGCGCAACTCGAAATCGATGATATCCCCGATGCGCGTATCCTCATCGGCGCCGCCATACGTGTCGTTCAGGCGCGTCTTGTTCAGGCGGGTGTTATCTTCAATGGTCAGCGTGGTGGAATCCGTGGCGACGTAATCGTTGTAGGCAAAATCCAGATCGCCGGTGCGTTCATGGGGACTTTGGTCGCCCGGCAGGCTGGTCCAGCGTATGGTGGCGGAATTGGTCATTTCCTGACCGGCGGTTATGTTATCGAGCACGCGCACGTCATAGGTGATCGTGACGATATCCCCCTCCGCAAGGTCAAAAGCAGGCCAGGCGAGGGTCTGTATCCTGGCGGCCTCATCGATCTTCACCCCCGGTTCCGCCAGCACGCCATCGATCTGTGCGCCGCCCGCGTATTCCAGCCCCGGTCCTAGCGTGTCCTCGATGCTCAGGTCGAAAGCGCCGGAAAAATCGGCTCCGTCATGGGCCTCAAGTGTCAGGGTGTAGGTGAGAATGTCGCCCGCTGACGGCGGCGTCACGGGATTGACCGCCTTGGCGACAGTCACTACCGGTTCGACGATGGTCAGGTCGGCCGGATCACTGCTGCCGCCGCTCCTGCTTTCCCCATTTTCGACATAGGTGTAGGAGGCGACATTGCTCACGATCGCACCCGCCATCGTGGTGTCGTTATTCGCAATACGGGCGGTAAAGAGAATTTCCGCCTGCTGGCCGACCGGGATGGCGTCGATGCTCCAGCTCAGCGTCCCCCCGGTGATTTCGGTCGAGAGAGCCAATCCCCCGTCATTCAAAGTGGCGGTGGCATCGACGAATTCGAGTGACGGATCGAGGGCGTCGGTGACGATGACATTTTTGAGCACGGCGTTGCGCGGGGCGCCTGGCACGGTGATCCGGTAGGTGATCTCCTCGCCGATGGCGACCGTCGCCTGGAGCACTTCCTTGAGCGGCGGAGAGGGAGGCTCAGGCGCCTGAATCACCACTCGGGTGGGATCCTCGTCACCCGCCACGGAGGGATCGGCCTGGCCGTCCACATTGGGATCATCGCTGACCGCGAATTGTGCGTCATCGACGATGAGGTGCGACTGGTTCGCGGCGATGTCCCCATCGTTCAGGGGGGAAACCGGAGTGACATCGAACCGGATAAGGAGCTCGCTGTCGGCCGGGAGACTCAGATTTCGGATATCGAGGACGCCCGTTCCTTTCACACCGCCAACGGGGTTGCTGTTGTCCGTTGCGCCGGCAGGAAGCGGGCTGACGATAACAAGCGTGCCCGGCTCGAAAGCGGCCGGCGTATTCAGAGCATCCAGCTCATCGTAGAAGGCGAAATTGTCGAGTCCGTCATCGGTGGTCTGTAGACGCAGCGTGTAGCGAAGCCGGTCGCCGGGAGCGGCCACCGTGGCCGGGCTCTCGCCGCTGGTCAGATTCACGACCGTCTTCTCGAAGAAGTAACCCGAGAGCGCCACCGCGACGTTGTGGGCGTCCTCGTGGTCACGCGAATCCACCGTACCGTTGGTCAGAGTGCGCGTGTAGGCGCGGGGCTCCGTATTGCTGCTGTCGTCGTTGAACCACTGAGTGGCCCCCGCGATATTAGGGAGTGTGGCGCCATTCTGACTGTCCTTGTCGAGCTTGGTCCGATAATCGACAATCAGGTGTTCACCGGGCCTGACCGGTCCAGCGGACTCCAACAGGTTGAATCTGAGCTCGCAGGTCGGCGCCCCGCCATAGCTGAGCAAGTAGTCGGCGCCTTCGGCGAGAATGCGGGAGGTGGCGCCGTTGATCTGAACGCTTTCCACGTCTGGCGTCATATCGCACATGCCGCCGTTGTTTTCGTCGGGAAGACGGTCAAGGACGGTGATGCTCCAGGCGTCGCCGGCCCCGGCGTTCTCGACATCGATGGTGAACGCCCCCCACTCCCCGAGGTTGAGGCCCCCCAGGATATCCGGACCCGTCTTCGTGACCACGAGATCGGGCGCGACAATCGTCATCAACTCCGTTCGCCCCCACTCGCCCGGGAGGGGTTCAAAGAACTCACCATCGATGAGTCTCCCGAACCACCACTTGGCGATGTTGGTGAACTGCGTACCTGGCATATTCCTCACGGTATCGTCGAGGACGACCGTGAGTTCGAGCACGATCTGCTCGCCCTTCGGGATCAGGGGGTATTCGAAGGTAAGGTGCTTATTATCCGGATTGCTGAATGTCAGCGGCACCGTGGCGCCGCTGCTTTCCAGGTAGGCGCGGTGGCTCACATAAGTGAGATCCACACCCGTCGCAGTGAGATCGTCGGTGATAGTGATGGTGTGCAAGTCGTTGCTCGAGGGATCACCGGAGATTTCCATGGACGGGAGCGTGAGCGTGTAGGTGAAAGGCACACCGACGGTGGCTGTGGTCTGGCCCGCGGGGTTCTTCTTATCAATGGTCTCTACAGGTATAAAAAGTGAGCGGCATTTCTCACTGATATTGTGATCCGAGGAGTTGGAAAACCAGATCTTGTGGCCGGCGACATCATCACACGACATATTGCCGGTGAAGTTGACGTTGTCGAAGATAACGAAAAAGGATCCCAGGTTATTGATATAGGTAATGTTGGTGTTCAGAGGATTGTGGTTCAATACCTGGCAATCACGGTCGATCGTGAGCTGGGCAGGAGCAGGATCGCCGGCGTTGCCGTCAATCACTCCACCGGGGTAATCGGAGCACTTGACCTCCGCCTGCGCGGAGAAGGCCGAAACCAGCAGCAGGGCGAAGAGCAGAAGCGGGATACCGATCCTGCTCTTCAGGCAGACCGACGTTCCGAAGCAGGCAGAAATCAGGTATGCCCGAATTCCAGTCATGGATTCCTTCGTCGGCAGGGGCCAAAATGGAAGTTTTATTTTCGTCATGTGGCCCAAATCAAAAAAAACGCCCATCTCCTGCCGAAGATGAGCGCTCCTTGATTACTCCTGTACTGCCGGGACCAAAGGATGCATTACTCATCTCTTCGGCAACCCGGCTATCCGCCTTCGCGATCGGCGGACCCGTAGTTTTGCGTCACCAGATTTCTCTGGTTTTGCCCTTTCGGAGATCTATCGCTGTACGAAAAAACAGGAAATTCCCTGTTCGTCTATTTGCATGAGCAGAAAGTATTCCAAGCATTTGCAAAGAGTCCCCTAACCTGCTTAAAAACAAAAGATAATTTATTATTTCAAGGATAATTCAGCTCGAGAATTGCATGACCCAAATGTCCCAGGTGACAATCAGCGTCTTATCATACCGTTTTTTAAATGGAGTTTGATGCAGGTAACAAAGATTGTCATAGGATACAGTCATTGCAAGGATCAGCTTAGATGAGCAGTTTTTTCTTCCGCAGCAACTTTTATCAAAGCAATGATAATTTACAACTTCATGTCATCAAATTATTCATCAATACAACTTTAACGGGTTCAGAAATCCAAAGGCCACCCTTCTTGAGGTGGCCTTTGGATATTTCATAAATCGGGAACATCCAGGAGAATGGAACCGGGAAGGCGAATCAGATTTTCAGGTTCTTCCAGTCGGTCCCCGCAAAATCGATCAGCAGCGCCGTTGGAATAAAGGTATCGAGCTCATTGACGGAGGCGCCGAGGAGGCGGGAGGTGAATTTGCGGAAAAGCCGGATTTCTTCTTCGAAAGTCCGGCGGAATTTCCAGCGCAACTCCGGCAGGGTCAGGGGGTCGATGTCGGGGAAATTTTTCGTGCACCATTCGCGGGAGAAGATCTCTCCGGAGAAATCGATGTTCGGCAATCCATGGAGGCGGCAGATCATCGGCCGCCAGAGATAGATCAGACAGTCGCCGTCGGCGCCGAGGAGGGGACAGGGGGTCTCGTCGTCCTCCGGCATTTCGGTCCATTTCTCGTCGGGCATGGCGTTGAGCCGGTACGGCGCTGAAAAGCCGGGCCAGCGCCTCCGCAGTTCGTCCAGGCGCCGGCGGGACTGCTCCAGGGAAGCCTCCCTGACGCTTCGCGGAAGGGTCCTGAAACCCTGCTGCAGAAGGAGGGCATCGAGGAGGGTGATATCGAACAATCCTCGGCAGCAGGCGTTGCAGCCTCGGGCGCAGGCGATCTGTCCGGGACGTGCCGCCTCCAGAGAGCGGTCGAACCAGAGATCGATGCGGGCGAGAATATTCTTATAGTCTTCGAGAAGATCATCCATGGAGGGCATGCTACTATTTTCCACCTGCCGGAGGCAAGCCAGACAGGAGACGCTTCTGCAGCTCCAGCAGATGGGGGCTCAGGAAGTGCTGCCATTTGAGACTGGCTCATCCGATTTCCGAACGAGATGGGAAAGGACCTTTCCCATTGACCTTCACCCCTGTCCGAGGGATACTTCCATCATGTCCCGCCCGAATGACACATCTCGCCAGATGGTTCTTCCTCTTGGAAATGATGAAGCTCTGCGACGCCGCTTCATGGTGGTCGACGCGCCTCTGCAGGGAAATCTCCGCTTTGGCCGCCTGCTCGAGGTTCTTGACAAACTGGCCGAGGAAACGGCCCTGCAATATGTGCGCGCAGTTCATCCCAAAGCACGGGTGGTCACCGCGGCCATCGACACTATCATGGTACGCCATGCCGCGGATGTAACCCGGGACATGACCCTTCATGCCCGGATCAACTTCGTGGGGCGCAGCTCGCTGGAGGTCGGAATCCGGATCGAACAGACAGGGACGGTTTCCACACACATCGCCTCCTGTTATTTCACTATGGTCGCCCGTTCGACGGAGGGAGAGGGAAGCCTTGTCCTTCCTCCTCTCGAATACCTGGATGAACTGGAGGTCCGCCGGATGCACAAAGCGGTCGCGGCCCGTGAGTCTTATCGGCAGCAGCAGGCTTCTTCGACAGAGCCGCCGAGCCGGGAGGAATATGCGCTTCTCCTGTCCCTCCACCAGTCACAGGAACAAGCGGATTTCCGGGGACTTCTGGTCGGGAAGCTGGTGACCGAGTCGTGGGAACGGATGTATCCCGAGCAGGAAAACGTTCCCAGGACCATTTTCGGCGGATACCTGGTCCGCCGCGCCTATGAACTGTCTTCCATCTGCGCCGAGCAGGTCGCTCCCGACCGGCCGGTCATCGTCGCGGTCAATCGGATCAACTTTTTCAACCCGGTCCGTCTCGACGACAAGCTTCGTTTCACCAGCAGGGTGGTCTTTACCGGAGAAACCTCCATTATCGTCGAGGCGGGAATCGAACGGATCAGCCGCGACCGCAAGACCAAGGCCCTGACCAATTCCTGCCTTTTCACCTTCGCCAACGTCGATGGGAACCTGAACACCCGCCCCGTCCCCCCCGTCTTCCCCACCACCTACGCCGAAGATGCCCGCTATCTGGATGCCTATCGACAGCATCAGGAATACCTTCAGAGAAAGCAGGCCGGAAAGCCGCGAGAGAAATTCAGGTCACCACCGGGGAGATGATTCTCCGCTTTAGCGTTTCGACCTTTGCCCGCGGCGACCGAGCTTTTGGGCGGGTCGTTCCTCCACGGTCTTTTTGGACCGGAGGGATCCGGATTTGGTCGATGCCGCCGCAGCGGGCGGTTTGACGGACCTGGCTTTGGTCTGCGCCGGTTTGGCCGCCCTCTCCTTTGATCTGGACCGAGCATCGGACGCCTTGCGGGTTTTCGCCTTCACACCACGCCTGACGGCTATCTGCGGGAATTCCGCTATGGTTCGTCGCGGGATGGCATATTTGAGCAGCTTCTCGATCGCATGCAGCAGCGGCTGTTCTTCCGGGCTGAGGAGCGAGAGAGCCACCCCGTCCTCTCCTGCCCGGCCGGTACGACCGATGCGATGCACATAGTCTTCGGGTACCTGGGGCAGATCGTAATTAACCACATGCGGCAGTCGTTCGATGTCGAGACCGCGCGCCGCCACATCGGTGGCCACCAGCACCCGCAACTCTCCCCGCTTGAACTCCGCCAGGGTGCGCGTCCGGATCGACTGGCTCTTGTTGCTGTGAATGGCGGCTGCCTTTATGCCGTCGAAGAGCAGTTGATCGGTCAGCTTGTCCGCGCCGTAGCGGGTGCGCGCGAAGACCAGCACCTGGTTCCAGTCCCCCTTGCGGATCAGGTGCGAGAGCATTTCCCGTTTGCGCCCGCGCTCCACCGGATAAATGGCCTGGGTCACCGCATCGGCGGCGATATTTCGACGCGCCACTTCGATGCGCCGTGGCCGGTGAAGCAACTCGTCCGCAAGATCCTTGATGCTTTGCGAATAAGTTGCCGAAAACAGCAGGCTCTGGCGATCCTGCGGCAGATACTCCGCCACCTTGAGGATATCGTCGATGAACCCAAGATCGAGCATGCGGTCGGCCTCGTCCAGCACCAGAACCTCGATTCTGGACAGATTGATTGTTTTTCGTTCGGCGTGATCGAGAAGTCGCCCCGGCGTTGCGACGACGATATCGATCCCGCGATGCAGCCGCTCGATCTGCGCCTGGATGTTCACCCCACCGTAAATCATGGTCGAGCGCAGCGACAGCCGTCGCCCGTAAAATTGCATCTGCTCGCTGACCTGCGCCGCCAATTCGCGGGTCGGCGCCAGAACCAGCGCCCGCGGACGCCGCCGCTTTTCCGAAGGGATCTTTTCACTCAGCCTTTGCACAATGGGCAAGGCAAACGCCGCCGTCTTGCCCGTGCCGGTCTGGGCGCCCGCCAGCAGATCGCACCCCTCGAGGATCACCGGAATAGCCTGGGTCTGAATAGGGGTCGGTGTGGTATAGCCCTGGGCGTCAATCCCGCTCAGAAGCTCGGCGCGCAGGCCAAGAGATTCAAACGACATAGGAAATCCTGAAAGTTATCCAAAAATTTGAAGCAGCTCAATTTTACAGGCCGATGATGATGCCGACCACACGTTCATCATCGCTCATCCCTTGCAGCCTGAGGCCATCCTCGCGCGTCCGAGCTCTCGGGCCAGTGCTTCCTTGCGCGAGTCGTCAATCTCGCGCATGACGCCTCGGACGTCGGCCGCTTTCTCGCTGCTTGCGAAACGACCGGTCAGTTTGGACTTCGGGTGCAGCTTGCCATTCTCATACAGGTGCCAGATCTCCTTGGCGTAGGCTGTACCGACGAGCTCGGGAGCGAATCGGCCGAAATAGGCGGCGAGGTTGTCTACATCCCTCGCAAAGATACGGCCGGCGTTGTTGTTGCCGGCGGCATCGATCGCCTGGGGAAGATCGATGATCACCGGCCCATCCGCTGCGACCAGCACATTGAACTCGGAGAGGTCGCCGTGCACCAGCCCGGCGCAGAGCATGCGCACCACCTCATCAACCAGCCGACTATGATATTCCCGGGCCAGCTCCGCGCTCAGACGCAGGTCGTTGAGGCGAGGGGCGACCGCGCCGGCACTGTCGACCACCAGCTCCATCAGCAGCACGCCCTCATAAAAAGAATACGGCCTGGGCACGCGCACCCCGGCGGCGACGAGGCGAAAAAGCGCGTCGACCTCGGCGTTCTGCCAGGCCGACTCCTGCTCCTTGCGCCCGAATCTGGAGTGCTTCTCCATGGCGCGGGAGCGCCGACTGTTGCGCACTTTGCGCCCCTCCATGTACTGCGTCTGCTTTTGAAAGCTTCTCTGCTTGAGCTCTTTGTACGCCTTGGCGCAGCGGATTTCACCTGCACTGCGCACCACATAGACCTCGGCTTCCTTGCCGCTCATCAACTGGCCGAGAACCTCGTCAATCAGGCCGTCCTGAAGCAGAGGTTCCAGGCTTTTCGGGATTTTCATCGATATCTTTCCATTCGTTTCCGGTGTTCCGGGGGTCGTAGTGGCGGCTTCGAGCTGTGCCACCGCTACTGAAAAGGCCTGAAATCACTCCGATTCCAGGCCGACTCCGGTGTCAAAAATTCTGGGTGAGTATGAAGCCCGCCCTGAACTATTTCTTTTCCGCTTTTTTAATCTTTTTCTCGGCCTTCTTTTCTTTCATGGTTTTGGCAGGTTCTTTTTTATCCGACTTCTTGCTGTCCATGCCCTTGCTCATATTTTTTCTCCTGTCAGGTTTGATGCCTTCGCAAAAACTCAGAGGATGGCTAAGCCATCAGGTTTACGGGGCCGAGACGATCATGGTGAAACTATAGCACGCCCGAGTCTCCGGAAGATATATTTTTGGGACTTCTGGTCCGGGTTATTTGGTTGCCGTGACGCCCATGAGTTCGACGACTTTCACCACCCTGGTGAAACCGGCTTCCCTGAGCCGCTGTGCCGCCCGGACCGTAAAGCTGGTGCCGCGCTTCAGCAGATGCGGGTTGCCCATATAATGGAACAAGGCCCCGCGCTTCTTCAGCACACGGTAAAGTTCCCTGTAAAACCGCTCGCCGTAGAGCTCTCCGGCGAGGGAGAACCTGGGCGGATCATGAATGACCGAGTCAAAGGACTCGGCGGCGAGCTCCCGGATGTATGCATCGATATCCGCATGAACCCTATGGACGTTGGCGCCGAAGATATTTCGTGACCACGGATTTTTTCCGCGCAACTCCATCACCGTCTCGCTGCGTTCGACTGAAACGACTTCGCGCGCCCCGAGCTCCAGCGCTGCCGAGGCGGCGTAGCCGAGACCGCCGCAGGTATCCAGCACCCGGTCCCCTTTTTTTACGATCCGCGCGGCCATCCGTCCGGCACTCTCAAAAGGATTCATCCCCTTCGAGATGTGCATCTTCACCCCGCTGATCTCCAGAAGCGGGGCCTGATCCGTGGGTACGAGCTTGTAATAACCTTTGTCCCTGGATTCGAGCACCTCGAGCCGGCCTCCTTCCAGGCAGAAGACTCTGTTCTCCTTGGCCTCAATCCGCCTCAGCTCCGCCCGACTCAGTCGGTTTTCCGCGTCCAGGATCAGTTCGTCGTCGCAGAGAGTAAAAGTGGCGCTGGAGAGATTCAGATCGACCGAAATGTCGATGCGGTCATCGCCCCTTTCCATCGCGCCGAGGATCTGGCGGGCTGTCGCCGAATAGAACCAGTAACCGTTTTTGCTCATGACAGCCTGCACCCCGAAGCTTCTGGATTATGATGCGACAACGATATTCACCGTTTGCGACTTGAGGTCAAAAACGACCTTCACTTGCCTGTTTTTCAACTGCCGAAGAACCTGTTCGACCTTATCCTCCAGCGTACAGCCGATATCGCCCCAATCCGCGCCGTCTCGCGTCACAAACTCCTGAATCATATTCCGCAAGGTATCCGGATCGATCCGTGAATAGGGAACCTCGATCCCTTCTTCCTGATGATCGGCTGATTTATCCTGAGACATGAAACCCCTCAATACGGGCTGGCACTGTTGCCTCCGTACCCGGCTCTTCCGGAGTTCCCATCCGGACAACGACCCGATGTTTCACCGGACCCCTTTCCAGCGGGATCGCGCCGCCGGTCACGCGCCTGCCATCCATCTCCACCCAGGCGACGCCGCGCTCGCAGCCGTGCGGATTCTCCACCTGGATTTCGTAGACCGTTTCACCATGGCGATAGCGGAGACTGAAGCCCTCCCACGTTGCGGGGATGACCGGATTCACCCGCAGCTGTCCGCTCCGCACCTGCAGGCCGAGGACCTCTTCAACCCAGGCTCGGTACATCCAGGCCGCCGAACCGGTATACCAGGACCAGCCGCCCTGGCCGATACGGCCGGGCAACCGGTAGACATCCGCGGCGACCACATAGGGCTCAACCCCGTAATCCCAGACCGCTTTCGCGTCGCGGGCGTGCTCGATCGGATTGAGCATGCGCAGCAGTTGCACCGCTCGCTCTCCCTCCCCTTTTCGGGCCATCGCCATGGCCATCCAGAGAGCGGCGTGGGTGTACTGACCGCCGTTCTCCCGCACCCCCGGGGGATACCCCTTGATGTAGCCGGGCGAGGGTTCCGATTGGTCGAAGGGGGGGTCGAAAAGCAGCACCAGACCTTCCTCCGGGCGGACGAGGTGCCGCCAGGCCGACTCCAGCGCCTGTTCGGCGCGCACAGGATCAGCGGCGCCGGAAAGCCAGGCCCACGACTGGGGAAGGGAATCGATCCGCGCCTCCATGTTTGCCGCGGAGCCCAGCGGGGCGCCATCATCGAAGGTCCCCCGCAAATACCACTCGCCGTCCCAGCCCGCCTGTTCCACCCGCTGGATCAGGGCCGTCCTCTTCGCCTGATAAGTCTGGCTCAGCTCCGCTTGTTGCAAGAGATTCGACAGCTCAGCCATCCCCTGCAGCAGCTCACAGAGGAACCAGGCGAGCCAGACGCTCTCCCCCTTCCCCCCTGCGCCCACCAGGTTCATCCCGTCGTTCCAGTCCCCCGTCCCTATAAGGGGCAGGCCGTGCGGCCCGACCGTCAAGCCTCGGCTGACGGCACGCCGGCAGTGTTCGAAGATCGTGGCGCGTTCAGAAGTGACCTCCGGCGTGGAAAAGACCTCGTGCTGATCGTCTGGCAGCACGGGGGCATCGAGAAAGGGTGCTTCCTCCCGCAGGATGGCGATATCGCCGGTCGTCCGCACGTAGTGCGCGACCACGTACGGGAGCCATAGAAGGTCGTCGGAAATCCGGGAGCGGATCCCGGCGCCGCTCGGCGGATGCCACCAGTGCTGGACATCCCCTTCCTTGAATTGTCGACTGGCGGCCAGCAGGATCTGGTCCCGGGCCAGGTCCGGGCGGGAGGTGAGGAAGGCCAGGACATCCTGCAGCTGATCGCGAAAACCGAAAGCACCGCCGGACTGATAAAAGGCGGAACGCCCCCAGATACGGCAGCTTAAGGATTGATATTGGAGCCACCTGTTGATCAACAGGTCGGCGGCCAGTTCGGGGGTGCGCACTTCGACCGTTCCCAGGAGATCATCCCACCAGGCCCTGGTCTGATCGAATGCGTCCTCAAATGCATGATCCTCCCGATACTTCCGCACCAGTTGCCGGGCCTGTGCCACGGACTCGGTCTGGCCCAGCATGCAGGTGATATCACGGCGCTCGCCCGAAGCCATATCCAGTGTGACCCGGAGGGCCGCACATGGGTCGAGTCCTGTCCCGGTCCGTTGTGACAGCCGGGTCAGTTCCATGGCGGCCGGATCGGCCAGAGAGCCGTTGCGGCCGATAAAGGAGGTGCGGTCGCCGCCGTACGAATCGGATTCAGGCGTCATGGCCACGAAAGCGACCCGCTCTCCATATTCAGGGTGATAGCGATTTCGTGCCAGCAGAGCCTGGGCTTCGTCATCCCACTCGGTCATGACATGCATCTGGGAGCTTTCGCGATTTTCGCCGAGGGTCAATTCCACATAACAGGTGACCGAGAGCCGGCGTCTCCTCGGGGAGGCATTGGTGAGCCGCAGGCGCTGCAATTTGATCGGCTCACCTCCGCTTTCATTCACGGGAACAAAGACGGTCAGCTCCTGCTCGATGCCATGACTGTTGTGCTCGAAGACCGAATAGCCCGCCCCGTGCCGGGTCCGATAGGCTGTCCTCTCACGGATCGGGGCGGCGGTCGGAGACCAGAAGACGCCGCTCTCCTCGTCGCGGATGTAGACCGCCTCGGAAGCCGGATCCAGCACCGGGTCGTTCGACCAGCCTGTGAGACGATTGCGCTGGCTGTTGCCGTACCAGGTGAAACCGGAACCTGTTTCGCTGACCATAGTGCCAAAATTCGGGTTGGCGATCACATTCACCCAGGGCGCCGGGGTGTTGGTGTCGGGGCCGAGATAGATCGCGTACTCCCGCCCGTCCGGGGTAAAGCCGCCGAGGCTGTTGAAGTAGTTCAGCTCCATGAAGGGAAGTGGGGCCGAGGGCTCGCGGGGAGCCGGTTTTCGGACCAGCTTCTCCATCCGCTCGGGCGCCACCACGGGCATCCCCAGCTGCTGGGGGAGCGTGCCGCGCGCCGCCACCAGCACGACGCTGGCGGAGGCCTTGAAGAGTTTTAGATCGTCCTCCGGGATCTGCGCCGCGTTCTTGAGGAAAATTGCTCCTCCCCGATTCGCGGCCGCCGAGAGCGAATGGGCCTGGATCAGCTGTTCCAACCGTTCCTGGATAGGCCGCTCGTAGCTCCCGGCCTCCTCGTTGAGAATCACCAGATCGGTCGATAATCCATGCATCCGCCAATAGGTGTGGGCCTGAAGCATCTGGCGAACCAGGCTGATATCCCGCGCCTCACCGATCGTCACCAGGACCAGCGGCAGGTCGCCCGAAATGGCATAGGGCCACAAGCCGGCTTGCCCTTTGCGATTCTCACCAAGGCGTTCGGCAGTTGAGCGCAAGAGAGCGCTGGGAAAGAGAAGATGGCTGGCCAACTGCTGGAAGCGGCGTGCTTCGTCGGGCTGGATATGCAGCACCTGCAACTGCTGCTGGGCGGCGCGCCAGGCGAAATCCATGGCCCGTTCGGCTGAATGGGGGGCACGGTACTTATCCATCAGCACCAGAACCTCCTCGCGGGTCGCTCCGGCGGCGAGCACCAGGGAAAGCCGGGCGCTTTTCCCCGGCTCCAATGTGAGACCTCGCCGCAGGCTTAAGCACGGATCGAGGACAAATCCCTGGCTGTTGCCGAGAGCCTGCACGGCCCCCATGGGATTGGCCAGGGTTCGACCGCGGCCGATGAATCGCCTGCGGTCGGTTTCAAACTGCCAGCCCTCTTCAGGGACGCCGTCCATCTCCGGAAGTTCGTGAGACAGGGCATGGGCCACATACAGCGGACGTTCGCTTTCGCTGCGCAGGCGACGGTAGGCGAGAAGCGTTTGCTGTTCGGGGAGCGCTTCGTTCTGAATGAAAAGTTTGTTGAAGGCCGTATGCTGGCGGTCGGCATTATGGGGCGCCATGGACAGCTCAACGTAGCTGGTGAAATGGAGGCGTCGGACGCGAGAGGAGCGATTGATCAGTGTGATCCGGCGCACCTCCACATCGTCTTCCGGCGAGACGATGAGTTCTGTTTCGGTGTGGATTCCGTTGTCGGTACGACGGAATACGGCCCGATCGAGGTTAAAGTCAACGGAATACCCTTCCACCTTCCCGCCGACCGGGTGCCAGGTGTTGGACCAGAGACGATCCGGCTCGGCCTCATGGATGTAGCAGAAGGTTCCCTGCGCATCACGGGTCTGATCCGATCGCCAGCGGGTCAGCTCCTGCTCCCCCCACTGACTGTAGCCGCCACCACTGTTGGTGATCATCAGCCCATAGCGACCGTTGCTGAGGAGCAGACTCCTGGGCGTGAGGGTATGCGGCGTATCAAAAGTGTTTCCCGCCGGCGCGACCAGGTCGACTCCCGGCATTGGCGGCTCACTCTGCCGCGTCGACATCAGACGCAACGGCGGCAGAGTCGGGATGCGCTCCTGCAGCAGCGCCTCAAAGGCCCTCACCCGCGAGTCGCTGTGAAATCGTCGCGGAAACGGGTTTTCATGGAGAAAATTGGTCAAGGCCAGAAAGATCATCCCCTGGTGATGGGCCATATACGCCTCGATGATGACTCCCCGACGCCCCTTACGCTGCGGTTGCCGGCTGAAATCCATCGCCTCATAATAACCGTAATCACCGAGCAGCCCCAACCCGGACAATCGTTTCAGGTTCCGCACTGTCGCCCTCGGCGCCACGTTCAGCGCCAGCAGGCAGGCATAGGGAGCGACGACCAGCTGTTCCTCCAGACCGCGCTTCAAGCCAAGCGCCGGCACGCCGAAGGCCTTGTACTGATAAGTCTTTTCCAGGTCAAGATCGGCAAAGGCGGATTCGGAAATACCCCAGGGCACACGCTTCATGCGGCCGTAGGCGATCTGGACCTTCACCGCTTCGCGGGCCGCCTTGTCCAGGAGCGAGTTGTCGTAGGAAGACTGGAATAAAAACGGCATCAGATATTCGAACATGGTTCCGGTCCAGCTGAGCAGCACCCGCTGCCGGCCGATGGCGCCGTAGGGGCGCCCCAGGGAGAACCAGTGCTCCATGGGGACGTCGCCCCGGGCAATGGCGACGAAACTGCCGAGCCGCGCCTCACTGGCCAGAAGATCGTAACTGGAAACGTCCAGACGATCCGTGGAGACGTTGTAGCCGATGGCGAAGAGTTTGCGTTTGGGGTCATAGAGAAAGCGCATGTTCATCCCGGCCGACAGCTCGTGGACGTCAGCGATCAAACACTCGGCCGCCCCCAGGGTTTCCCCGGCCAGCCACTGCGCCGTAGCGAAGGCCGCGATCACCCTGTCGATCCACGGCCCGAGGAGTGGGCCGGGCGGGAGAGTCTCATGGCGTATCGCCTTGAGAACAGGGATCGAGGCGATCCGGCCATGGGCTATAGCGAAAAGCGATGGCGCCTGCGCCAGGTCCTGTCGGATGGCGAGCAGGGCCGCCGGTCCCAGTGGGGAGAGCTCCTCCTCGTTTTTTTCCCCGAGAATTTCAATCCAACTGAGATAGCGTTCGCTGTTCCGCACCCAGGCCGCGGCTTGTCCTTCAAACTCAGCGCCCCACGGCGCGGCTCCCGCCGCAGCGACAACGGCGCCGACAGAAACCTGCATCCGCCGTTGCAGACGGAGCAGAGCAAGGGCGTCGGATGGCGGAGCCGTCCACTTCGCCAGGAGGTGGTCGAGCGTCTGACGGTCCGGGCCGGAACTTCCTTTGAAAGCTTCGCACTGCATCAGAATGCGCCCGGTGTCCGTCAAGCCGGCAAAGGACCTGCCATCCAACAGGGGGGCGTGCAGCAACTCGCCAAGCCCCTGCTCCAGGGTGCACAGGGCGCCGAGCAGGTTGCCGCTGTCGACCGTGGAAACGTAGCGAGGCTCTAAGGGAACCAGGGTCTGGATATCGTACCAGTTGAGGAGATGTCCTTCATAGCGCTGCAGACGACCTACAGTTGCCATGGTGCTGGTCAGCTTTTCGATGACCTGGTCCAGGGTCAGGAAGCCGGAATCGTGGGCCCCCAGGGCGCTGGTCATCCAGAGGCCGATGTTCGTCGGACTGGTGCGCATGGCCAGGCGATTCTGATGGGCGACCTGGTAGTTGTCGGGCGGCAGCCAGGAAGTCCTGGTGTTGACAAAAGATGAGAAATAGCGCCAGGTTCGCCGGGCGACCTCCCTGAGAAAACGGCGATCCGCTTCCGGCAGCGGCTGCGCCCGCGCATTCTCGACCGGTCGCAGGTTCAGGAGCCAACCAAGAAACGGGGAGAGAAGCCACAGAAGGAGCCAGGGGGCGGCCGGCGGCAGGCTGGCCGGCATGAGGCGCCAGACCGCCACGCCGGCGATGGCGCTGAAGAGGCTCGACAGTGCCAGGCTGGCGACGAAGAGCGGCTGCCGGCGGGAGGTGCTCCGGGTGGCCTGGGCCGTCCACTCCAGAAGGCGCCGGGAGATCATGCGGCGATAGCCGACACGGGCGATGGCATCCAGGCTCACGGCGGCCTGGTGCGGCAACAGCGCGGCGTCGGCCGTCGCCCGCAGCAGGTCGTGCCACAGCTTCGCCGGGGAGAAATACTTCAACCCCTTGTGAGTGGTTGCCATGGTGAAGGGCTGTGCCAGAGGGTGAAAGAGGAGCTGCATGCCCACCACCAGCGTCGCGATCCAGCCGACGCTCGGGGAGATGAGCCAGGAGGTCAGCAGCAGCGCGAGGCTTGCTGCGGGCAAGAGGCTTCGCCGCAGGTTGTCCAGGATCTTCCAGCGATTGAACAGGGAAAGGGGGTTCGGTCCCCGGCCGCCAGCAGCCTGGGGAACGCGGGGGAAAATCCAACCCGCGATCTGCCAGTCCCCGCGAATCCAGCGATGGGCCCGGCGGCTGTAGCTCTGATACCCCTGCGGAAATTCATCGTAGAGTTCAATATCGCTGGCCAGCCCCACCCGGACATGAGCCCCTTCGATCAGGTCGTGGCTCAGGATCCATTCTTCAGGGAATCGGCCAGAGAGAACGCGGCTGAAGGCACGGACGTCGTAGATTCCCTTGCCATGGTAGGACCCTTCGCCGCTCAAATCCTGGTAGACATCCGAGACCGCCTGGTTGTAGGGATCGATGCCGACCGCGTCGGCGAAGAGCCGGCTGAAGATCGAGGCGCTGGTGCTCGGCAATGTCGGGCTCACCCGCGGCTGAATGATGGTGTAGGAGCCGGGCAGGATGTTGCCCGCGGCATCGAAGCGCGGCTGATTGAGGGGGTGCGCCAGGGTCTCGACCATTCGGCGGGCCGTCCCGTGCGGCAACTGCGTGTCGCTGTCCAGGGTGATGACAAAGCGCACGTCCGCCAGATGATCCGGATCGCCCACGTAAACCAGTCGGCCGGCGGTCGCGGGCCGCGTGCCGTCGATCAGGCGGTTCAGTTCCTCCAGTTTCCCCCGTTTACGCTCCCATCCGATGAATTTCTGCTCTGATTCACTCCAGGCGCGCTCACGGTGGAAGAGGAAAAACCGCTCCCCGCCATGGCGCTCATTGAGTTCTGTCAGCAAGACGCTCGCGGTCTGGAGCAGGCGGCTGTCGTCTGCGCCCGTAAGGGTCGAGGAGTCGGTGTAGTCCGTGAACAGACTGAAGAGCAGATTTGATTCCTTGTTGGCCAGGTAACGGATCTCCAGCTTCTCCACCTCGGCTCGTACCGTCTCTGTGTTCACCAGCATCATCGGCACAACCACCAGGGTGCGAAATGCATCGGGAATTCCCGAGCCCTCAAAATCCATCTTTGGCAGGAGCCGGGGCGGCAGAAATCGCGTGATCAGATAATTGACCACTTCGATCGCGAGCTGGCTGACCGGAATCAGCAGGAGCAGGCCCAGAGCGATCCGGGCGGGGAGTGGCAGTCCTGCCGGACCGAAGGCGGCGAGCAGTGAAAAAAAGAAGACGACAGTACCCCCGATGGACCAAGCGTAGACGGCGGCGTGGTGGCGGTAGATCCATTCCATCCCGCGGTAACGGAGCGATTCACGGCCGGGGAGCCGTCGAGTCAGCTCATGCCGCCCTTCCCCGACCAGCCAGTTGCCGATGTGTCCGAGCCGTTCATCGCTTGCGGCTGCACGCCCGGCCTGCGCCGCGAGCTCGATAGCATGCTCCGCGACCTGTTCCTCGGTCCGACCGGAAGAGCGGGCAAGATCTTCGATCGCCCGCCGACAACGGTCGCGGGTCGGGAAATCCATCCCTGGATAGATGCCGGACGGATCGCGGCGCAGTATCTGCTCCACGCGGCTGAGTTTTTCGAAGATCTCCCGCCAGTCCAGAAGAGCAAGATGGCGCAGGCTGGTAAAGGCATTGCCGCAGGACAGCTGATCCCTGGTCTGCCGGTTCTGCTCACGCAGGTTGATGTCGTGAAGGGGGGTTTTGAACGTGCGCTCGAGCCAGCTCTGGACCGGCGCCAGTGCCGCCGCCTCGTCGTAGAGGAGGCCGACCAGTTGCGCACCGAAGTAAGGGCTGGGTGACGGCTCCGCTTTGGCAAGTTCCGCCAGGATCGCGAAGAGCTGGTTGGAATCGCGGCGATTGGCGGAGATCAGCCGATTCGCCCAGAAGTCGGCCAACTGACGTTCGCTCAGGTCCGCCAGGGCGGTGACGGCCAGGCTCTGGATGCTTTCGATCAACGCCATGCGCAGCATCTGGGGGATGGCCCAGAGTTCGCCGATCGTCAGCGTCCGCACGGACTGGTGGGCCTCGATAAACGCCAGAATATTCTCCCTGTCGAGGCGCAGTTCGTTGTGGGAGACAAGATCCTTGGCCAGAGCGTAGATGCACGGCAACCCCCGGTAGGGACCCGCGGACAGCGTGGGGAGTTGTTGATAAAAGCTCCGGGGAAGGTTCAGCAGGACATCGCGGGCATTCCCCTCCAGGATATATTCGTTATCCAGAATCCAATCGGCGGCCGGCGTGGCTTTCTGTTCCAGGCGACTCGCTGCGGTGAGATCAGCGCAGACATGACGGACCCATCGGCGGGAATGCTTGAGACGCTTGAGCAGCTCGGTCGTGTGCCGCGGCCGTGGGTCCACCTGGTGCTCCCTGGCATGGCGCTGGGCGTGTTCCAGAATCTGGGTCGGGGAGAGCTTGATCGCTATGCCCCGCGCCTTCAGCCGTCGCTCGCGTTTGGGCTGCAGAACGAACAGCGCCGGAGGGATATCGCCGCTGTCCCGCAGCATTGCGATCGGACGTTGTAAAGATTCCACAGGCGCCTGGAGAACAAGGGCGGTTTCCCCTGAGACCAGCCAGCGGGCATGATCGTGCAGCACCCTCGGCTCAACACCTTTGGCAGTGCGTCGCAGCCACAGCAGAGCTGTCAGTGATCCGATTGAGCCACCCCCCATGATCAAGATCGAGGAGGCGGAAAGGTCCCTGAACGGAAGCAACTCCAGCCAGCCCAGGAACAGAGCGGCCATTGCGGCAAGGCCCCCGGACAGACAGGCCGCCAGGGTTACCTTGAGGCCACGGCGCCAACGGAATGGGTCTGCAATATGAACCTCTCCGTCTTTATCCTTATACACCAGGGCGGTGCGTCGGAAACCTTTTCGCGCCAGTCCCCGGAGAGCTCTTCGGGTTTCATCCTGTTTTGAGAAGTACCCGATGAGAATGCCAACACCCACTTTTTGTCCTTTACTTACTGCGCGCTCTGAGTTTTCCCCTGGTGAAGAATTTCACATGACGAAAAGTCTCAGAAAGGAACGATGAGAACGGGTCCAGAGGTTTAACAAAAGAGGTGGATGGGGACGACCGGACAACCTCGGAATCGAAATAATAATAAAGAAATAAATAATGATTTCCGGCAGGCAGGTCAGCCTTTAACTCTACGCTGTTCCCGGTTAAATAGATAGAAGTGAAATCCCGGTTAAGAAAGACCTGTTTGCCGGGAGATGGTTGGAATGGTCGGGGAAATCAGGGGGTCTGATGAAATTCTTTCAGAGGCAGGGTAAATGAGAAGGCGCTTCCCTGGCCGAATTCGCTCTCTGCGCGAATTTTGCCGCCCATCAACTCCACGAGTTCTTTGCTGATCGCCAGGCCCAACCCGGTTCCTCCGTACGGGCGCGTCATGGATTCGTCAGCCTGTGTGAAGCGCTCGAAGAGCTTTCCGATGGCATACGGGGGAATGCCGATACCCGTATCGTGAACGGTAAAGTTAATTCTTTTCTCGTGTCCGGTAACGATGATCTCTATCGTTCCGCTCTCGGTGAATTTTACGGCGTTTCCCAACAGATTGATCAGCACCTGGCCGATGCGGTTGGGATCTCCTATAATCTGGATGGGGATTTCGGGACTTATCGTCAGAAATATTTCAACTCCCTTTTCCCTCGCCAGGGAGGCAAACATCTCAATGGACTGCTGAATGCATTTTCGGAGGTCGAAGGATTGATCTTCAATTTTCAGTTGTCCGGCATCGATACTGGAGAAATCGAGCAATTCGGCAATGATTCGCAGCAGCCGGTTGGCGGAGTCATTGGCCATTTCCACAAGTCGCTGCCGCTCGGGCGCCGCGATATTTTTCGAAATGAGCTCCAGAGCGCTCACAATCACCGTCAGGGGGGTGCGAAGCTCATGACTCATGTTGGCCAGAAACCGGCTTTTGACGCGATTCGCCTCCTCGGCCGATCTCATAAAGGAAAGCAGATCGAATTCCAGTTGCTTGCGGTCGGTGATATCCTGGACCGTCCCGAAACCTCCGAGCAAAGTCCCATCTCCGCCAAATTCCAGCTCCGCTTTTTCTCTGACCCACTTTACAATGCCATCCACAACGATCCGATGGTCGATATCGTAGGGTTTGCCTTCCAGGGCCGCTGACCACTGGCTATCTACGTATGACCGGTCATCGGGATGAATAAAATTCAAAAATGCCTCGTAAGTCAGCGGAGCCCCTCTTTTTATTCCAAAAATCCTATACGCTTCATCGGACCAGACCAGTTCATTCCGGTGGACATCCAGCCGCCAGTTGCCGATTCGAGCAACGGCCTGAGCATGATCAAGGTCTTTCTGCTTCATCCTTAAGGAATTATCGGCCTCCTTGCGATCAGTGATATCCAAGCCGAAACTGAGGGTGCCGAATGTGTGGCCGTCCTCGGTGCATCGCAAAAGGTTGTGCCAGGCGATGTGACGTCGTTCGCCCTTGCGGGTGATAATCTCGTTCTCCACATATTCAAATTCAGCGACATCTCCCGATATGGTCTTGTGGAATATTTCGCGGATGGCATTCCGCCGCTCGGGTGGGATGGCCACATCGAACCAATCCCTGCCAATCAGTTCCTGAATCGGGTATCCCAGAATTTCAGATCCCCACTTGTTGATAATCTCGATCCGGCCCCGCGGATCGAGTTCGAGCGTTATGGCTTCCGCCACATCGAGATAACGTTCGGCACGAATCTTTTCGTATATGGCCAGCTTTTCAGCCGCCTCTCTCTCCCGCACCTGCTCAAGCAACTGGCGGGTGCGTTCCTCAACTCGGCGCTCGAGTTCCTGATGGTATTTCTCGTTATCACGCGGCAATGGCGTACCTCAAGCATTTGAGAAGGAAAATTTCTCCCTTGTCAAAAATGGTTTTCATCAATATTTCCGGAATGCCGGATGGCCTTCTCCCGGAGTGTCAGAGCGCCTGGGTATATATCGACAGGGCATCCTGATAACTGACATCCCTGGGGTTATTGACCAGAAGGCGCTGCTGCTTCATGGCATCTTCCGCCAGCACCGGCAGGTGCTTTTCCTCAACGCCCACCTGACGCAGGGTGGTTTGCAGCTTGATATCGCGCATGAGTTCTTCCAACTCGGCGATCATCCTTTCGCTGAGGCTGAGATCCGATTCATTCTCATAATTCGGCCACAGCAGACGGGCCAGGCTGGCATATTCTCCGGCTGCAACAGGGGCGTTGAACCGCATGACATGGGGAAGGAGGATGGCGTTGGCCAGCCCGTGGGCGACGTGGAAATGACCTCCGACCGGCAGAGCCAGCGCATGGACCGCACCCACAGGTGCATTGGCAAAGGCCTGCCCCGCCAGCATCGACCCCAGCAGCATGTTGCTCCGGTCCACCTGGTTGTTCCCATCAGAAACGGAATTGCGAATATTGCCAAAGAGCAGCTTCATTGCCTCGCGGGCCAGCATGTCGGAGAGGGGATTTTTCTTGATCTTGCTGGTGCTGGCTTCAATGGCATGCACCATGGCATCCAACCCCGTCGTGGCGGTAACCAGAGGTGGCAGTTTAAGGGTCAGGTCGGCATCGAGCACAGCGACATCGGGCAGCAGTTGCGGCGCCACAACACCTTTTTTTTCGCTTGCTCCCGTCGTTACGATGGCAACGGGGGTGACTTCCGACCCCGTGCCCGCTGTGGTGGGAACCTGGATCAGCGGCAGACGAGAGCCTTTGGCCAGTCCGACCCCGTAAATCTCTGCCAGACTCTGTCTGGAGATGCTCAGAAAGGAGACAAGTTTCGCCACGTCCATGGAACTGCCGCCGCCAAAGCCGATCACTCCGTCAACCCCTTGCGCCATGGCCAGAGCCAGGGCTTCAAGAACAACCTGTTCAGGAGGGTCGGCCACCACATCGGAATAGACAAATGCGGAGATTCCGCCGGACTCAAGACCGCCCAGGGCCTGCTCGAGCAGACCTGCACTGACGATTCCCTTGTCGGTGACGACCAGAACCCGGGAGATTCCGTATTCGGCGGCAATGGTCCCGAGGCGTTTTATAGCCCCGGGTTCACAGATAATGCTTCTGGCAGTTTGAAAAGAGAACCCTGTCATACTTCACTCACCTTTCTCCTGGAGATTTGATCGCAACTTTAAAGAATCGGCAACTGGAATAAATTAATCTGGCTATGCACTTGGCTCCAGTAGACCAGAAAATCATTCACCACCCGTTTGCTTCGCTCACTAGAGACACGGAGAACACAGAGAAAACTTTCTGATTTTATTGATTTTTCTCCGTGGCCTCTGTGCCTCTGTGGTGAAAGCCTCTGATCTTGGGGTATCTACTTGAGCTGTGTGGATAACATTTCAAATTAATTCTCAAGGCTGTCCGCGATTAATTCGACTGGATGGATGAGCCTGATGTGATCTTCCTTATCAAGGTTGCCTGCCAGGTTGATACTGCAGCCAGGGCATCCGGTTACCCAGAAATCGGCACCCGTAGCTCTTGCATTGGCAATCTTTTTATCAACTATTTTCTTTGAAATTTCCGGAAAATCGTAGAAAAAGGTTCCGCCGCCCCCACAACACTGGTCAAAGTCTTCAGCAGGAACATATTCGACGTTCGGCAGTAGATCCAGGAGCTTCAATGCTGCATGACTGCCGCCATGGTTTCTTTCATGACAGGGTGCGTGATAGGTTACCTTCGTCCGTCTGGCTTCCGGATTGATCTTATCTTTCAGCCAGTCGAAATGCCTGACGATGAACCTGGAAATGTCGACGGATTTGACCGCAAGCTTTTCTGCCGCGGCGATATCGCCTCCCAACTCTTTCATAACCTTGATATAGCCGCTGCTCAGAGCTGACCCGCAGGTTGCACAGTCGGTTATCACAGCCTCCACGTCATCTCGGCTGAACAGGGAGATGTTTTTTTCAATATTCTGTCGTGCCGTCTCCAATCCACCTTTCAGGTAGATGGGCAATCCACAACAAACCTGGTCCGCGAGGATTTCAACTTTCAGCCCCATCGCTTTCAGGACCTTCACAACGGCATGGCCTATCTTCTCATAAGCATAATTCGTGCTGCATCCGACAAAATACAGAACAGTGCCTCTTGCCTTTTCAGTCTCGGAAAGCCAGATCTCCGGGGCGGCCTCTCTAAAGGGCTTTTTGTTCAGGCGAGGCATGACGGATAATTTGATGTTTCCTAATTTGATATCCTTATAGAGAATTTCAAAAAACGAGTTCTGACCCTTCGCAGCAAGACCCGCGGAAAATTTCAGCTGCTGTTCATGGGTCAGCAGATGAAAAAAGATCCGCTTTTTCCAATCTTCCCCATGATCTTCCTGCATATTTTTTCGCATCGCCATATAGATGGATTCATGGTCAATCCCGCTTGGGCAAAAAGCGGTACAGCCACCACACATCAGACATTTGGATACCACCTGCTGCAGATGCCTGGAAGACGCAAGATCTCCTTCGCAGTAGTGCCTGATCAACTGCATCTTCCCCCTGGGAGTGGTCAGCTCATTCAGATCCTCCTGATAAACAGGACAGGTCTGAATGCAGATGCCGCATTTGCCGCAGCGGAATATTTCATCTCTGGATTTCATAAGTTAAACGAATTTGCCCGGGTTCAAAAGACCCGCGGGGTCCAGCGCCTTTTTTACAACCGACATCAGTTCACGGGTGTTTTCATCCAGAACCAGGGGAAGAAATTGTTTTTTCGCCAATCCGATCCCGTGCTCACCCGACAATGTCCCTCGTAATTCCACTGCCAGTTTAAAAATCTCGGCGGCAGCTGTCTCCACTCTGCTCCATTCCTCTGTATCCCTGGTATCCGTGATAATAACCGGATGGATGTTTCCGTCACCCGCATGCGCTACGATTCCCGCCGTGATATTGTGCCTGTCGAGAATGGCCCTCACCCCGATAATCATTTCAGGCACTTTACTTACCGGAACGGTAGCATCTTCGGTTACACAATTTGGTGCAAGTTTCGAGAGAACGCCATGAACCGATTTCCTGGCTTTCCATAGCGATTCGCGCTCCTGTGAACTTTTTGCCTCCAGGATCTCTATCGCCCCAAAGGATTTTGCGATTTTCGAGATCTTTTCGGCCTGGCTTGAGACTGCTTCACTCACACCGTCCACCTCAATGATCAACATGCCTTCAAATTCCCGGGGCAGGCCAAGCCCGGCATTGTCCTCCACCAGGTTTGTGGTGACCTTGTCCATAAGCTCCATGGCCGTCGGAATAATTCCCTGCGCCAGGACAGCTTTGACGGTTTCAGCGGTATCCGCAAGATTGTTGTAGTAGGCGACAATCGTCCGATAGGATTCGGGAAGGGGCACGATACGCAGGGTCACCTCCGTAATGATGCCCAGAGTCCCTTCCGAACCACAAAAAAGGCTGGAAAGACGATAGCCCGTCACATCCTTTACGTTGCAGCTTCCTGTTCGTATAACCTTGCCGGAGGCAAGCACGACAACCATTCCGAGAATGTAGTCTCCCGTAACCCCATATTTCAGGCACCTGGGGCCGCCTGCATTTTCGGCGACATTCCCGCCGATGGTTGAAAACCCCATACTTGAAGGGTCCGGAGGAAAAAAATAATTGACCTTGGAGAGCTCTTTCTGAAGGTTGGCGTTGATGACGCCCGGTTGCACGACCGTGAATCTGTCACCCGTATTCACTTCCAGGATTCTGTTCATCTTGGTGAAATTCAGGACTATTCCACCTTCAACGGGAACCGTGCCGCCGGTCAGGTTGGACCCCCCACCCCTGGCAATGACCGGCACACGATGCTGATCCGCAATCTTCATGATTTCCGAGACTTCTTCGGTCGCCAGCGGAAACAGGACGGCATCCGGACGGGATTCCACAACGTAACCGTCATAGGAATAGGCGACCAGTGTTTCATCGTCGTCAAAAAACCGTTCCTGACCGACAATGGCCATCAGCTGTTTTTTTATGTTGGTTTTCAGCATCGGATCCCCTGACCAGGAAAAGCAGAAAAGGAAAAATCTGCTCCTTCTGCGATTTTAACACTTCTGGGTTTTGGAAAGATGAGATTTTTTTGTGGGAGTCGGATGAATGATTCCCCTGGCAAACTGAATGCGACAGATCCCGACAGAAGGGGGGATTTTAACTCAAAGAGCTGTTTCTAATAATCGAAACCGTGGTTTTGAGCATGCCATAAAGCAGTCGATCCGTTCTTTTCTCCCTTAAATGTCCGACTTGCGTGGCCACGCGTCGGCAGGATTTTGCACACAGAACTTCCCGCCGGTGATCTCCACACACGTGCCGGTGACGAAGGACGCCTGATCGGAAGCAAGGAAGAGAAGAACAGAGGCGATCTCCTCGGGCTTCCCCGTCCGTTGCAACGCCGCCTGCGCCGCCAGGGCAGCCCCCTTGGACTCGATCCAGCCCTCTGTCATCGGCGTCTCGATGACACCCGGGATGTAACCGACCACACGAATGTTGTAAGGTGCGAGTTCGGCGGCCAGCGTCCGCGTCATACTGCCGATGGCGGCCTTGGAGGCGGCATACGCGCCGCTTCCCACCGAGGGCATCAAGGTGGCAAAGGAGGCGCCGTTGATCAGAACTCCGCCCTTTCGCTTTTTGAACTTCTCCAGTGCTATGAGTCCGCCATAGTACACGGAGTTCAGGTTGATATTCATCAGCCGTTGCCACTCATCCTCGGCGGTGTCGATGAGCTTCTTCTCCAGCAGAATGCCGGCGTTGCTTACCCAGACGTCGATGCCGCCGTAGCGCTGCTCCACCACGTCGGCAAAACGGAACAGACTCTCCCGGTTCGAAACATCGACGGATTCCCCGAAGACGTCGAGCCCCTCCCGGCGTAGCGCTTCGACGGCGGTATCGACTTTTGCGCGGTCTCTCCCGCACAGCGCGACCTTCGCACCTTCCCGCGCAAACAGCTGCGCTGTAGAAAAACCGATGCCCGCACTCCCGCCGGTAACAACGGCTACTTTTCCCTTGAGGTTGATCTCCATATCTGCTTCCTTTCACAGCCTGCAGCAAAATGCTCGTCAGTGCTTCGAATCCCGCCCGACTCGGGCAGCAGATCCGTCCCAAAGGCCTTCATGTCATCTCTTCTTCAACCTTTCAACACCGTGGATATCCTGCCAACGGTATCGTTGAGAAGTATTTTAAATCTGTCGAATTCATGATCGAACCGTTCCTTGGGCGCCGAAATACTCACCGCTGCAATAACTTTGCCGTCACCGTTCCGGATCGGGGCGGCAATGCATCTCAGACCGCATTCTATTTCTTCGTTGTCGATGCCGAAGCCGCTTTGTCGTATTTCTTGAATTTCCTTCTTAAGTCGCCCCTCGTCGACGATCGTATTCTTCGTTCGCGCCTCCAAACCGTACTCTTCGATCACCTTATCGAGATCGGAGGCAGTCAACGAAGCCAGCAGGACCTTCCCAACCGCTGAACAATGGCTGGGAAGCGTAGCGCCAATCTTTGAAATAATCTGCAACACTCGATTCCTGCTCTCGATCTTGTCCACATAGAGGGCTTGTCCATTCTGAAGAACAGCCAGGTGAACCGTCTCATCGCATTTTTCGTTCAGTTGCACAAGGAGAGGGTGGGCCAGGGAACGGATTCGGCCATAGGACTCCGCCAATGATCCGAGATGATAAATGGCGAATCCGAGGCTGTACTTCTGGGTAACGGGGTCTCTTTGAAGATAGGCTCTTTCTTCGAGATTACGGACAATCCGGTAGATGGTGCTTTTGTTATATCCAAGGCTGTCGCTGATTTCCTGTGTGGACAGAGAACGGCCCTTTTCATCGAAGAGGCTTAAAATGGCGAAGAACTTATCCAGAATCTTTATTCTGTACTTTTCCAATGGCCCCATGTAGTCGTTCCTTCCGATTTTAAAACCTGGTGAAAAGCATCTCACGTCCGTTCGCTGCGATCACCAAAAGAACGTCTTTATGGGCGTCTCGGCGTGAGATGGGTTTGGCCTCTGGAGAGCGCAGCGAAGGGGTCCCAACCTGGGTTTCTCTGGAGCCAGATAGATAACCAGATTGTTTTCCACCAGATATTTTTCTGTTTTCTTTGCGAAACAGGTTCCGGGTTATCAGGAATGAAATGCGTGCTCTACCTTTTCCCGCTCCTGGAACATGCTGAGAACGACGGCCAGTTTGATCCGTGCCTTGACGCCGCTGAGGTCCGGGCACAGCAGGGCGCCGCTGACAGACAGGTCGCTGGCGCTGCCGGCGAAATCGTAGACCTCCCGAACATACCCCCTCAGGCAGCGGGAGGTCACAACCACGCTGACACCTTGGTTTACCGCATCGCGAATGCTCGACATCATTCCTGGCGGGACATGACCGCGACCGAACCCTTCCAGGACAACACCTCTGTACCCTGCTGCCACTGCACACTTCATTATCCTGCCGTCCATTCCCGCGATCACTTTAATCAGTGTGGTCTCCGCAGTCAGTTTTTGGGGTTGGAAATGAACCTGCTTTTGTGGGAGCAGATGGTAACGCACCGTCTCCCCATCGACGAAACCGATCGGACCGGCATTCGGGGACTGGAAACCTTCCAGTTTATATGCATCCGTCTTGGTCACCTCGCGGGCACAGTGGATCTCCTGATTGAACACCACCAGGACCCCTTTCCCCCAGCTATGGGGATGCCTCGCCACCCGGAGCGCGTCCTTCAGGTTGGAGGCGCCGTCGGAGCCCTCCTCGAGAGGCCCGCGTTGGGAACCGGTGAACACGACGGGCTTTTCATGATCCAGGACGAGATCCAGGAGATACGATGATTCTTCCAGGGTATCCGTCCCGTGCGTCACGACAATCCCGAACACATCTTCCCTGTCCAGGAGACTCCCCACCTCCGCCGCCAGGGAAAGCATCCTGTCCAAGGTCATGAAGGAACTGGGAATATTGCAAAAATCCCGAACCTCGATCGTCTCGAATTCCTCGGCATCCTGAATCAGATCGACCAGGGCCCGGCCGGCGAGAACGCCGGAGGAGAGCAGATTTGTCTTTGAATTGTACTGGCTGGCGATCGTTCCGCCCGTGGAGAGAACGACGGTTTTTTTCATTGCGGTTGTTTGTGGTTTTTCTGGGGTCATTTTACATCAATCCAAAAAGCCTGGGCACGAAATGCACGATTCCCGGGACGTACGCGACCAGACATAACACCAGCAGGGCGGCGATAATATAGGGCCAGATATTCTTCACAATCTCCTCTACCTTGACGTTACCAGTGCCGGAAGCCGCGAAGAGGCACACCCCTAAAGGTGGAGTGATCAGGCCGATATTCACCGCCAGGATCATCACAATTCCGAAATGAATCGGATCAAAACCGATCAATTTCATGGCTGCGGCCAGAGTGGGTCCAAGAAGGACGATCGTGGCGTTGGTCTCCAGCCAGGTACCGACGAACACGAGAAACAGCAGCACTGCGGCAAGAATAATTTGCGGATTTTCCGTGAAACCGAAAAGGAATTTGATAAGCGCCGCATGCGCCTGCGATCGGCTCAGAATCCAGCCGAGAATAGAAGCGGCCCCCATAATGATCATCAGGGAACTGTACTGGTAGGTTGCACTTTTGAAAATATGCATGAAATCATGGAACTTCAGATTTCTGTATACGAAAATACCGAGAATGAACGCGTAGAGCGAGGCGATTGCAGCCGCTTCTGTCGGCGTCGTCACTCCAAACAGGATCCCCCCGAGAATAATCAGGGGCATAACCAAAGCCAGTGAGGCTTCCTTGGATGCTTTCATGAATTTGGCCGGAGTGATTTCCACGTGTTCTCTGGGAAAATTTCTCTTCCGAGCCTGAATGAAGACGACTCCACACTGAATCAAGCCGATGAGCAGGCCAGGAATGATGGCAGCCGCAAACATTGCGGAGACGGAAGTGTTCGTTATGGCACCGTAGACGACGATGACAATGCTGGGTGGGATGATCGGCCCGACGATGGAAGATGCCGCGGTGACTGCCGCGGCATAGGCCCTTGTGTACCCGTCACGCTCCATGCTTGGAATAAAGATGGTCCCCAACGCGGAAACGTCGGCTACCGCCGCCCCGGTAATCCCGGCGAAGATCAGGCTCGATACGATATTCACGTATGCCAGCCCCCCCCGAAAACGCCCTACGAAAAATTTCGCGAATTCAATCAGTTTCTCCGTAACCATAGCCCGGTTCATGGTTTCCCCCGCAACCATGAAAAAGGGTATCGCCATCAGGACGAATGCATCCATCCCCGAGAACAGCTTGTCCGGTATGATTACAAGCGGCAACCCGCTGGAGATCACCCAGACAGAAGCCGTAACCCCGATAGCGATAGCCACCGGCAAACCGAGCAGCATCAGGAGGATCAGCAACATAAAAAACAGAAACAGTGTCATGGAAACAGACTCCGGGCCGGTCTACGAGCGAGAGCGGAAGAAGTAGGCGAATATCATCAAAGTGGCGCCCACCGGAATAGCCATGTACACCCAGGAATAAGGGATTCCCAAGGCAGGTGATTCCATGTTGGCCCCGATCTCGACCAGTTTTAATCCCTGATAGGCCAGCAGTCCGAGAAAAAACAAGGAGAGGACGGCATTCAAACCCCTGGCGATGACTTGTAAAGATTTTGGCGCTTTTTGGATGAAGAGATTGATGGAAATAAGATACCCCCGACGCAGAGCGATGCTGGCGCCCAGCATCACTCCCCAGATCATGATGTATCGGGCCGATTCCTCCGTCCATGCAATGGAGTTGTTGAAGATGTAGCGCGAGGCGACTTGCGCCCAGACGATAAGGAGCAAGGCGACCAATATTATGGAGCCTGCCCATTCGATGATGCGTTCGAAGCGTTCGACTGTTTTTCGAATCATTTTTTTTCACTTCTTTCGTTCGGAAGCGGTGCAGAGACAGTTCTTCCTTCTCAAGCGAAAGTCCGCAACCCGGGGAGAGAGGCTGGGGCCTCCGTCCTCGGTTGCGCGAGAGCACCTTGCCGAATGAAACGCTGGATCATGAGGTGAAAACGGGCAGAGGGAACCTCTGCCCGTTCAAGGAAACTTACTTTACGTACCCAAGCTCCTTCTTGGCATTTTCAGAGGCAGCGAGCAGGCCATCAACCAGCTCATCACCCACCTCTTTGCGGATGAATTTCAACACCGGCTCCTGGGCTTTGGCGCGGAACATCTCCAGCTCCTCGGGGCTCGGGTCGTAGATCTCCATCCCCTCGGCCTTGAACTGACTCAGGAGCGTCGAGCGCTGGATTCGGGTCATCCGTCGGGCGGTTTCCGAGGCCTTTAACGCTCCCTGCTGAATGATGAGCTGATAGACAGGAGGCTGCTTGTCGAACCATTTCTTGCTGATGGGGAAAATGTGGTTGGAATACACATGCCTGTCGAGGACCAGGTATTTCTGCACCTCGTTGATGTGCCCGAGGGAGATCGTGGGGACAGCGTTCTCCTGCCCGTCCACAACGTTCATCTGAAGCGCGTTGTACAGCTCCGTCCAGGCCACGGGGGTGGGATTTGCGCCGAGCGCGCGAACCATTTCCATATGGGCGGGAATCTGCATGGTCCGGATCTTGAGCCCTTTCATGTCTTCGGGCGAATGAATAGGCCGCTTGTTGTTCGTAAAGCAGCGGAATCCTCCGTTGTCCCAGATCGTCAGGACTTTAAGGCCTGTCTTGTCCTCCAGGTCTTTCCAAAGCTTTTTGCCGAAGGGGCGATCGACGTCCAGAGTGTACAGGGCCTGGTCGACAGAAAGGAAAAGGTAGGGAATAGATAGAACCTGGATGCCCTTGTAATAGGGGGCGACGTGACCTTCCGCAATCGACATCGCCGCTTCGATGGCGCCCATCTGGATCTGCTTGACCATCTCGGCAGAGTCACCCAACTGTCCACCGGGAGCGATATTGACCGTGATCTTACCCTTGGATTCACTCTCGAGGTAATCCTTGAAAGTGAGGGCCGCTGCATGAATGAAGTTCTGCGGGTCCGGCGTCTCGGGGTGAGCAAGCGTAAGGGTGACCGGAGCAGCCTTTTCCAGGGCGGTCGAGATCAAGGCGTTCGATGCAAATGCCGTGGTGCTGGACGCGGCCAAGAAGAAGACCATCAACGTACACAATCGTCTTAACATCACTTCCTCCTTTTCGACAGGTTCTTGAGTGATCGCCAACAGGCGAAATCCGCCTCCACCCTCTGCACGTTCCCGACTTTCCGGGGCGTCGTCAAGAAGCGCTGGATGCGGTGCTGATTATGGAACATCATATTATGAACTCATGGTGCAATATAATGACATTTTATAAGCTTAAAATTCAATGAAAATGTGTCCTGAAAATTCAGCAATATCGGGATGGATCACTGTTTTATATCCCATAAACTCGTGTCCACCACCGTACTCCCCCTTTGCCGCCGATACCTGGGCGATACGGCACGTCCGGGCCCCAGCGACCTGGCTGTGAATCCTCTGCCTCGGTTATCTGGCGGCCACCCGGCTGGCCAGTTCGTGAGCCACGTCGATAATCATGTCTTCCTGCCCACCCACGACACGGCGCCGGCCGAGCTCCACCAGCACTTCACGCGGGCTCAAATCGAAGCGCTCGGCCGCTCTGGCGGCGTGGAGCAGAAAGCTGGAGTACACGCCCGCATAACCCAGCATCAGGACCGCATCGGGGTCGGCTTTCTGCGAGGTTTTAATAGCGTCCAGGAACTTCGCCGCATCCATGATCTTATAGAGATCGATACCCGTGTCGATCTTCGCGCGGGTGAGGACCGCCACAAGTGTCTCCGTAGGTGCATTTCCTCCCCCGCCTCCCATGCTGCGCAGAGACCCGTCGACCAGATGCGCTCCCGCCTCGATAGCGGCCAGCGTGTTGCCGACGGCCAATCCCAGGTTGTTGTGCGCATGAAATCCGACCTGGCATTTCAGCGCCTGGCGAAGCGCGGTCACTCTCTCCCGAACCTCATCAGGCAACATGTACCCGGATGAATCCACAACGTAGACACCGTCGGCGCCGAATCCCTCCATCAGCTTCGCGTTATGCACCATCTCCTCAACGGGGGCCAGATGCGCCATCATGAGGAAGCTCAGAACCTCCATGTCCATTTTTTTGGCCAGGCCGATATGCTGCTCCGCGATATCGGCTTCGGTCACATGAGTGGCCACCCGAGCGACCTTGACTCCCTCGCCGGCGGCCATATGCAGATCCTCTCGGATACCCACCCCGGGGAGGATGAGAATAGCAAGCTTAGTGTGTTTCAATACCGGCGCTACAGCCTGAAGGTACTCCTGATCCGAGGCCCTGGAGCGGCCATATTGTATCGAAGAGCCGCCCAACCCGTCCCCATGGGAAACCTCAATCGTATCCACGCCCGCTTCGTCCATGGCGGCCGCAATGGTCGTCATCTCGGCAGGCGAAAATTGGTGAGCGATGGAATGCATCCCATCGCGCAGGGTTGTATCCACAATCCGGATGGACCGATTAGCCATGGTCAACTACCCCTTTCTTTGTGATTATTCGTTCCGCGAGCCTTTCGGCGACTCCGACGGCAGCCGCGGTGATGATATCCAGGTTCCCTGAGTACTCCGGCAGAAAGTCCCCCTGACCCTGCACCTCGATCATGACCGTCACCAGGGTGCCGTCGATGATCGGCGGCACCCGGAGTCGATACCCTGGAACATAGCTGCGGACAACCTCGACCATTCGGTCGACGGAAGCCCGTACGGCATCCGGATCGGCAGGGTCCGTGGTTTCACAGTAGATCGTATTTCGCATCAGGATCGGGGGCTCAGCCGGATTCAGAATGATGATTGCCTTGCCCTTCCCTGCCTTGCCCACTACTTCGAGGGCCCGTGCTGTGGTCTTGGTGAACTCATCGATGTTCTGGCGAGTGCCGGGTCCGGCGCTTCTGGAACTGATCGTTGCCACGATTTCGGCGTAGGCCACGGGTGCGGCCTGCGAGACCGCCGCCACGATGGGGATGGTGGCCTGCCCCCCACAAGTGACCAGGTTGATATTGGGGCTGTCAAAGTTATCGCCCATGTTCACCGCCGGCACCACGTACGGACCCACGGCCGCCGGAGTAAGATCAATGACGATCTTCCCTGCCTTCCTGAGGAGTGGTGCGTGGGCCAGATGCGCCTTCGCACCTGTGGCATCGAACACCAGGGGGATGTCCCTGCGTTCGAGAATCGGACCAAGCCCCTCTGCCGTTGTGGCGATGCCGAGATCCGCGGCGCGGCGAAGCCCCTCCGAGTCGGGAACGACTCCCGCCATCATGCACAACTCGAGTTGCGGACTCTTCAAAACCTTGTACATCAGATCCGTACCGATATTTCCTGGCCCTATGATAGCCACGCGCAACCGTTCACTCATGGTGCTCTCCTTTTTTACAACCGTCCTTGCCTGGCAAATTCATCTCCTCGCTGAAAGAAATGAGGTAACATGGTTGTTTTGCCAGAGACATAGTTCATATTATGATACGCAATTATCACTATTTGATTTAGAATAAGCTTTCATTTTTTTGTTTCATTGTCAACATGAAAAACCGCTCAGAAAGCAGATTGCTGAGTATTTCCATAAATCTGTTTTACGGATTTTGAAAAAGAGCGGGCAGACCCGGGAAGGGTCGTGGATCGCGGTATGATCAGGAAGAAAAACGAAAAAGAGACGAGGACGGTGGCGGAGGAGAACGGAAGATCATGAGCGATGGGTGTGGCAGCGTATCGGTCAGCAGCCTCCACCGCCTGTGGGCACGCGCACCTTCAACCCCTGCAGCCATTCGTTGATCAGGCCGGAGGCGCAGCCGACGCCGGCATCGACGGCAATAGCCCCGGCCGCACAATTGAGAGCACAGGCGCCGCATTCAATGCAGGCGTCGCGGTCGACGAGGCGCGCCTTACGGTTCTCGACCTGAAAAACGCCGTGCGGGCAAACCTCCGTGCAGCGGCCGCATCCATTGCATTTTCGCTCGTTGAGAGTAAGAGTGGTCACTTCACGCAGGTACCGAAATTCCTTCATCTGATCTCCTTCGTCGCCGCTATCGGGTCATTCCATGGTTCTAGATAGTGCCCGTCCGGAAACCCCGGGAAGCACAAATGCCGTTTTCGATCTGGAAACGAGTCATTTTTCGCAAGGTCAAGGAAACCAAGGATTTGAGCGGAGGCGTAGTACTTTACGCCGCACAATCAAATCCGCGGGTTGACGCTGAGATTGCGGAAAAGGACCGTTTCCGGACGAAAACTAAAAAAGCCCACCCCACACCCAGAAGAGCGCGGCGAGGACAACTGTTCCACACATCGTCGGCAGTGAAAGCCGCATCTCCTTGCGCACCCCCGAGCGGGAGGTGAAGGGCGTACTGCCGGTGAAATTCAGGGCATAGAAGGAACTGACGGCGCCCAGGGCGAGAACCGTACCCACGGCGATCGGAAATCCCACCTCTATCCTGCTCAAAAAATGCCAGGCGATTCCCCACGCCACCCCGACAATCGCGCCCTTCGCCGCGAAACTTCGGCCGGGCAGCCAGGGAAGAAGGAGGGGCGTCACTACCGTTCCCGCCAGAACGGCCCCGAGGAATAAGAGCACCAACGCCATGCCCTGCCGGCCAAACCCCAGAACCGCAGCAGCCAGGAACAGAAGAACCGCGAAAAGAAGTGTCGGCTTCAGGGCATGAACAAGTTCCACCGGCACCAGGACGAGGCGCTCGAAAAAAGTGAAGCTCAACTCTCGCATTGCAGGTTCGGTGACCATGCCGTTGTCGAGATAGGTGGGGAGATCGGCGGCTCGAATGGCCGCATACCGGATATGGAACCCGGTCCTTCGGGTGACCTCGTGGGCGGCGACACCCGGCGCGCCGAGTATCGGCAGAAGCAGGGTACGGTGGTGGACTGCTTCTCCGAGGCGTGACTTTTCGATTCTTCGGACCAGTTCGTCGGTCCCGAAGGTTCCCTTGCCGGCGGCACACCAGACGTTGATGCCGAAGGTTTCCAGCACCAGGAGCCAGACGTTGCGCCCATCCAGGGATTGACGGACGAGGTCGAAGCTCATCTTGTAATTGGCGGTCACCACGACAGGATCGTTTGGAGTCGGGACGCCGATCGCATAAAGCCCGGGCGGCGCCATGTACGACATCCGTCCGATCCCCCATCGGGCCTTGCAGGCACCGAGGTGGTCGTCAAAACGAAGATGCGAAGAGATTCGGGCCACAGGGCCGGCATCGGATTCGAGCCACCCGATGAACCCGGGCGACTTTTCACTGATTTCCCCGCCCCCGGCGGAGACCGGAGGCCCTCAGCAGGGAGGCTTGTCAATGTGCGCCGAGGATGATTGAGACGTTTGCTGTTCGCTAATATTTTTCATCTTTCACTCGCATTCAGAAAGAAAATATACGTTAGTTTGTGCTTTCCGAAGTTTCCGGATGGGCACAAGTTCAAACAATAATGGCATTTACTTGCAATACGCGATGTTTTTTTCTCCAACTTCCATGCCTGCTTTAATCAGTGCTTCCTTCAACAACCAGAGCGAGCGGCTAACGGCCTCCTGCTCAAAAGGGGTCATAAAGGAAAAAATTCGTTTGATTCGGTCTTCCAGATAGCGGTCGATCTGCTGCATTATTCGGCATCCCTCCTCCGTCAGGGAAAGGAGATTTACCCGTCGGTCGGCAGGCGAGATGCTTCTCCGGATAAGTTTTTTATCCTGGAGTCCTTTCGCCTGACGACTGAACGTGGTGAGGTCCATGCCGAGCTCCTCGGCAACCTTCTGCATGGAAGGATTCCCCAACCGTCGGATCTCGAAGAGGATATGGCTCTGCACCAGAGAAATGACCTCTCCGCAACACGATTCGCAGCATGAGGCGTTGAGCAGTCCGAAACGCCGCACGAAAACCTGCAGATTTTCCCTCACATCCTCCATAGTGATTAAACCCTAATGCAAAAGGTTGCATTTTGCAAGTTTTATTTCATAAGGATTGGCATTTGATACACACCGGCCTCATTGCGGAAATGCTTGCCAATGCTGTCAAGGTTGAAGGACTCAAGATTGTCAATCAATCTTTCTACTTTCTTGTAGTTTCGGCCGGGAGCGGACGAAAGTGTGGCTTTGGCTGGAAGAAAAGTATCTTGTGCCTTATCATACAGGGGGTACTCGAATTCGTACACAACATGAGGCGAAGGACCGGTGGAACCCCTGTACGGCCGGGGTTCGATATCCACCCATAAAGGATGAATAAGTTGGTCTGTGAACTTGATCGCTTGATCTGTTGGATGATCTTCCAGAAGGAAAGATATTTCCACCGGGTAAGGGGCTTTCAATGTTTTACTCTTGCCGAATAGGTGGCTTTTTACAACGGTGTTTGATTTATCCCATCGGCCGAAGATTTTCCCCTTTTTCACCATCAAGGCATAATATGAGAAGCCTTTGGTTTCCAACTCTACGCTAAGGTACCACTTGCAATCAAACTCCTCCGGCACATACCCTTCCGGGACTTCCTCCAGCAAATGCTTCGGTTCCGGCCCAAATACTTCTTCCCAGTCATCGCTCCAATCATTGATAGTTACATGGGATGATCCGGATATGGCACCTCTTTCTTGGGTTTTAAGTGTTGAGTTATCACTATAAAACCGTCGCAAAAGTCTTTCTCCGTGGATTGCTTGATCTCTGTGCCCCAGCATATAATTCATCAACATAACTCTGGACTTGGGCCAATTGTGCAGGTATCCATAAGCAACATTCCTCATGATCACAGAATTTGGTTTATTTTTGTCATCCTCTGAAATCCTTCCAATATGCTTCTTCCAGTAACCTGTCAAACGTGTATTCGAGGTAGCATCTTCGTGTCTAAGTTCTCCGGCCTTCATCCCTTTAAAATAATTTTCTATGTC
Source organism: Desulfuromonadales bacterium (assembly GCA_024636295.1). GTDB lineage: Bacteria > Desulfobacterota > Desulfuromonadia > Desulfuromonadales > JAGXHI01 > JAGXHI01. The sequence continues at coordinate 87,586 of JAGXHI010000061.1, read as the reverse complement.
ATCAGAACACCACATCCGTGTTTCTAAAATAGGTGAACTGAGCATTTGTGCTTTCCCTGTGCAAGGCGGAACGGCTGACAGTAATAAAATAAAAATAAGGATTCTCAAAGGTTCACCTTTCTTAGAATTGATTATCATTCAAGAGGATGAAAACACTGGAAAGGACACCTGAGTACAGCACAGTCTCCGTAATTTGGGCAATAATCTTCTCCCTGTCGCAGAGTTGCCCCTCTTCAAAGGAACCCTGCAGATGAATCACTGCAAGCCCGCCCTCCAGGAAAACATCTTCTAATTTAAGCATTGGATAGTCGGTAAGGGGATTGAATAGATCACGATCGTCGACTGATATGTGGTTATTTGAGAAAAGATTATTCAAAAGAAAGAGAGTGTCTTTGGGTGAGGCTTTTGCAGGATCCGTCACTGAAAGAAGATGAAAATTCTGCGTCGAAGGTTCTTCTGTCCCCACACTGGAAAGCACTTCCAAATTATCGTGCTTTACCTTCACAGGCACCAGCGTGTCCCCGCAGACCGTTCGTCCGGAACTAACTTGGGCCTCATGCTGGAAAACAAAAACATGCTGCGCCGGGTTGGAGGTCGCGATCTCCTCCGTCCTTTTACGGCGACCCTCCCATGCCGCAGCGATTTCCGCCCCCATGGAGACGACCTCCTCACGGGTGTCGCCGTCCGGGGGATGATAATGGGTCCAACACTCGGACGTAAAACCAGCGGCCTCCTCCAAAAGGGGATCGATCCGATTGTCCCCATCCTTAGCCAGCGGCTCCAGCCGCCAGGCGATGACGGCGCCATGGTAGTCGGTGTAGCTGCCGGCCAGAACGGTTCCGAAAAATGGCAGGGGGTATTGGTCGACCATGATCGAATAGCCTTGACGATCGTCCTCGCGCTCTTGATTTGGAAAATCCTGCTTCGCAAAATCGCGGAGAAGCGACGCCATCCCTTCCCCTTCAAGGGGGAATTCGCGCTCTATCTCGCGCTCTATCTCTGCTGCCACGTCCGCTGCCTGTTGAAACGTTGCCCTGTAGTTTGGAATTCCCAGAGCCTCGAAACTCTCATTCATAATCTCCTTATAACCATAATTCGTGGACCACAGCCTGACAATCTCGAACCCATCTTCACCCCCCGGATAGATTTCAAGCCCATAAGTCATACCCTCAAAGTCGAGCTCCAGGGTGCTGTTGTGGTCGATGATGGCTGTTCCGCTTCCTTCTCCCCTGCTGTTGTGAATAATATCGGCATGTTTTGAGCTACTTTTTGTGCTGTTGGATATCGAAAGATAGTCGTAGGTTGTCTCTCCCCGGGCAACCTTGAAGCGCCCGCCGGCAGTCCGCGTGAATACGGCTTCACCGGCGAACTCGGCCCGCAGTGCTTCATCAATTTTTAGCATCCCCCCCAGGAGTTCCTGCCGTTCGTATTCCCGGCTGTAGGAGAAGGCCAGTTTCCAGGACTCGACGCGGCTTAGATCTTTATTGTTCGGAAAGATTTCCGCGTTTGAGCTTTCGGCGCCTTGGCCTCCATGGCTGCGGGGGGGAGAAGATTCCTTTTCGGTGCCTGTCAAAGCCTCCGAATGGGTTTTCTCCTCCAGGCTGGCATCCCCAAGCGACGGCTCCGGGTTGTCCTCCGCTTCTACGGAAAGAGCGGCGCTCGGACTTTTGTCGATGTGGTTGTCGGGTTCTGCGCCCGCAGCAAGAAGCAACTGCACGGTGAGCGCGGAACCCTTCTGAACAGCCAACGTCAGAGGGGTCAGACCTTCGTGTGTGCGGGCGTTCGGATCGGCTCCAGCCTTCAACAGGATATCGGCAATCTCGCTGCTGTATCCCTTCGAGCAGGCTAGGTGGAGAGCTGTACGGCCCTCCAGGTCACTCACATTGGGGTCGGCTCCCAGCTTCACTGCGGCGTGGAGCACATCGTATATGCCGGTGAATGCCACGTAGGGAATAGCCTGGTGCAAAGCGGTCCGTCCCGCCATGTCCACTAAGTTCAGGCTGTCAGCATCGGTGGACACAAGAGTCAGGAGCTCTACATCGCCTTTCGCCGCCGCCCATACCGCGAGAGGGCGGCCCTTGTGGGGACGCTTGGGATCGGCCCCCTGATCCAGAAGCAGACGTGCTAAGTCGGCCCTGTCTGCCTCGACGGCATTTCCCATCAGGGTTTGTGCCAGGGCTTCGGACCCTGGGAAGCTGCGCTCCATCCCGGGATCGATGCCGGAGGCCAGGAGGGCGCCCAGCACCTCAGCAGTGCCCCTATTGCCCGCTGCGGAAAAGACCGCATCGGGATGCGCGGCGACCCCCTTGGCCAGAAGTTTTCGGACCTTGTTGACATCTCCAAAGTGAACGGACCGGATCAGAGCCTGCTCCTCTTTGGTGGGCCTTGTTGCTAAAGGGTCTCCCACGGTGCAAAAACCCTCGGCCCCCGCCTGCAACAGAGCTTCGACGACAGGCGTATAGCGTTTTCTGCAGGCGAGGTCGAGGGGTGCAAGACCCATTATTGGTTCTTTCGCTTTTGGGTCAGCGCCAAGCGCCAGGGCCGTGCGGACAGTCTCTAGGTTGCCGCTGGCCACGGCGTGATGGAGAGGAGTCATCCCAATGGGGTCCGGGCGATTCAAATCTTCAGGACCTGCGGCGACCAGTGCCAGAATTTCACTGTGTCCCTTCTCGGCCGCGCATTTTACGAGAGAACCACCCCCGTGAAGGCGTTTCGGATCGGCCCCCTTTTTCAGGAGCAGCCGGACCAGATCAGCTCTTCCTGCCTCGACGGCTGTTCCGAGCAGGGTCTTTGCAATCTTCTCGAACCCAGGGTAGCTTCGCTCCATGTCGGGAGCGACACCGGCATCTAAAAGAACATTCAGCACCTCGGTGTCGCCTTTTTTTCCGGCTGCATAAAAGACAGCATCATGGTGCGGCGTCACCCCCTGGCCGAGCTGCCTTCGCACGTCATCGAGCTTTCCCTGCCGCACGGCACGGGTGAGCGACTGCTGTGCTTTGGTGGGTTTCGTCGACCCGAACGGGTCATCGGCCGCGAGGGACCAGGCTGCCAATGCCCAGAGGCACCAGAGGGACAGAAAAACCGAAAGAACCGCTGCCCGATAACTCATTGTTTTGCCTTTTCATGCGGGGGAGAGTTCCGGCGGCGGCATACCGCCTCTCAGACTCCTTGAGCCGAAACCCTGCAGGGGTCGAACTTTGCAGGAAGTCGCTAGGGACGGTATGAAATCTCGATGTGGCTCCTGGCCTGCGGCCAGTACTCAGGATTAGGGTTGTTTGTTATTACCATCCAGGGAACCATCTCTCGTAGTGAGGAGGAATTTCCCGGATCGAATTGACCCTCGCCTTTCCAGAAGGTATACAGTATGCCCAGCTGAGCCGTGCTCCACTGAGAGAGCTCCCTTCGATAATATTCCACGACTCTCTCCGGCGGGTCGTCCGTTACAAGTTTCAGGATCATCTGCTCCGGCTGCTGGGAGCCTCCGATCTTGACGGGATAGGCGGCAATGAGATGCGCCCCCGGGTATGGGGGGACGGACACCTGATTCATCCCCGGAATGCTCGGGTTCGCCAGCATCGATTCGGTAAAGGGATCCGGTTTCACACCGGAAGGGAGAGTCGCCATGGGGGCGTAGGGCTTGGAAGCCTCCGAAGAAGAACCGGCTCCTTTTTTCTTCAATGCCTCCTGCACGCCTTTTTTCGTTCCAGTGTAGGCCCCGTCTGAGACGTCGCTGATTGCCTTGTCACCCACTCTCTCCGCCGCCCGTTCCAGCTTGTCCGAGAGCCATCCGGCTTCCGCCGAAGTGCTGGCGCATAACGCAACCGCCACAATGAAGCAAACGCGTTTCATATCATCTCCTCCTGCTCAATTCGCTCCCATACCTATGGCTTTGCCAACGCTCGTCTTCTCATATCCTTCAGGGGCCTTGAATTCCGAACCTGAAAATTCTTTCTTCCTTACCTGCGTGACATCCGAATCGATTTCTCCCTCTGCATCGATGCTTCTCATCACCCACCCCCCCGAGAGGATATCGACGTAGACCGGAGAGGATTCAACCTCGTCGAATGAAGCACATGCGATCGCTTTTCTCCTGTTTTCAGGGGTTCCGAGTTCCTTCATCAGATTCGAATCCCTGGTCAACCAGATTTCTTCGTAAAAAGCACCATTGACAGTGATTTTGTACTGGTCGCTTGTCAAACCTCCGATGGTCTCCTGACCGCCTTTTTCCACTTTCACCTTCGGCTTTGAACCAGATTTTTCGCCTCCTTCAGATTTGGCCGTAGCGTCCTGCATGAGTTCTAAAAAAGTATTCATCGTGCTACAGAACTCATCCAAAGAAGATTCTGCGTAGACGCGGCTTTCAGGATTGACAATCAGTATCATGCCACGGCTGAAATTCATTGCTGTCCATCCGTCACCTTCCTCGGGCGCCTCCTTTACCCACCCGTCGGAAATAAATGTTCTCCCTCCGTTACTGTCGATGATTTCCCATCCAGCCAGAGCCGAGGATGTCAGCATTGCAAGATGTAGAGCCATAAGCAAAACAAGGATTCTCTTCATTTCTTGCTCCTTTCAATTTGATTTTGGCTGATAGGTAATCTGAATCCGGGTCTTGACCCCGGGCACATCCGAGAACAGCATGTCAATCGCTTTACCTTCTTCGGTCATGACGTTTACGGTTGGGGTGGTCATCAACTGCGCAACATTCAATTCCCCTTCGTTCTGATGAAAAAGCCCCAACATCTCGCTCCAGCGCCATCCCTGCAATTTCTCCGTATACCATGCTCTCACCGTCTCCGGCGGATCGGTGGAGGCGAGATTGAGACCCGGCAGCATTCGTCCAGATTCATCTATTATGATGGAGATGATAACCGCTCCCGGATAGGGAGGCACACCGACCTCCTCCATGGAGGGGACCTTTTGCAGACGTTCTGCTTCCGTCTCACCAGAGAGCTTTTGCATCTTGAGGCCCTGACCATTCAATTTGGCCATTGGGGCAAAAGGTTCTGCCAGAGTAATTTGGCAGAAAAAAGTAACCAGCATGACACTTGCAAGAAACAAACAGATTTTTCTCATGAGCTCCTCCAGCACAGGTCGTGAATGAATTGCGTTGAATTTGAATGCTTCGTTTTTTTTCGGAAGATAATTCTCTTAAGGATGGGATATTGCAGGGGAGCCCTGGTCAGGTAAGTCGAAGAGTAACAGGCAATACTCTCGAAAAAGACTTTAAATGGGTCCTTTTGTTTTGTCAATGAATTTAAATTAACGTTCTATAAATGGCGAAAGGCTTTGGATCCATCTCAAGGGTGTGCGATCCTGTCCACATTCCAGAATGAAATTATCAGGAGGGAATGTGAAAGCATCGCCCCAGTTGTATTTACTGGATGGATCCAGTTACATCTATCGCGCCTATTATGGAATCCGGGACCTTGCTACATCCGGCGGGCTTCGGACCAATGCCGTATTCGGTTTCACAAAGATGCTCCTGGGCCTTCTCCAGGAGAACCGCCCCGATTATCTGGCCGTCGTATTCGACCGACCGAGGGAAGAAACTTTCCGCAGGAAAATCTATCCCGGATACAAGGCGAACAGGGACGCCATGCCCGAGGACTTGGCGTCCCAGATTCCATACATCAGGAGGGTCCTGAAGGCCCTCAACATCCCTGCCCTGGAGGCTCCGGGATTTGAGGCGGATGATGTCATCGCCACCCTGGCCCACAGGTATGCCGCTGAAGGAACGAAGGTCACGGTCGTCACCGGGGATAAGGATCTGATGCAGATCGTCGGCGATGGGATCGACCTGCTGGACACCATGAAGGATAAGCGATCGGGACCTCGGGATGTCCTTGACCGCTTCGGCGTCCCTCCTGCGCTGGTGCCCGATGTCCTGGGACTGGCCGGCGACACCTCGGACAATATCCCGGGAGTTCCCGGGATCGGAGAGAAAACCGCAGCCGAACTTGTACAGCGGTATGGCTCCCTCGAGCGCGTCCTCGAATGGAAAAATCTGGTCAGCGGGAAAAAACGTCGGGAAAGTCTTTATTCTTATGAAGATCAGGCTCGGCTCTCGAAAACCCTGGCTACCGTTCGCTACGATGTACCCCTGGAGGATTTGCTTTCCGACCTGAAGCGGCAGACCCCGAACACCCCGGAGGTGATTTCCCTTCTGCGTGAGCTGGAATTCGAGGCCCTGGAGATCGCCTTCACACCGCCGCCACCGGGCGTGGTCGAAATCTACAGCGATGGTTCGGGAAGAGATTCGGGGCCGGGGGGATATGGAGTGGTCCTGCGCTATGGGGAGTTTGAGAAGGAATTGAGCGGCTTTGAGCCCACGTCCACATCACAGCGCATGGAGCTTCTGGCGGCGATCAGGGGGCTCGAAGCGCTGAACAATCCGAGTACCGTGCGTCTCTTCAGCGATTCACAGTACCTGGTCCGGGGGATGAGCGCATGGATCCAGGGATGGATCCGCAGCGGTCGACTGGAGACTCCGGACGCTCTCGCCAATCAGGACCTCTGGCAGCAGCTGCTGGCTCTGTCAAGGAAACACGAGATCACCTGGAACTGGGTGCGGGGCCATGCGGGGCATCCCTTCAATGAGCGCTGCGACAAGCTGGCAAAGCGGGCGGCGGATGAAGGCGTACAGGCCGCCGGATTGATCGCGACAACGAAGAAGGAAGTTGAGGCCCTCCCCTTTCCGGTGGTGCCGGCCCGGCCGGCCCCGGTTCCGGTCCGGGAGGATTCGGAATTCGAGGAAGAGGAGGGTCAGTTGCGGCTGTGTTGACCTCTGGCCGAAGGCTCTATTTTTTTTCGATGGACAGCCAGAGGTCCCCAGGTCTGGTCGATCGGCATCAACTCCAGAGCGTTGACGTTGATGTGCTCCGGCAGATTTGCAACGAAGTAGACGACTTCCGCAATGTCCTCAGGGCGCAAAGGTGTCGTGCCGGAATAGACTTTTTCAGCGCGTTCGGAATCGCCTTTAAAGCGAACATCGGAGAACTCGCTTGAGGCCATACCGGGTTCGATGTTGGTGACCCTTACTTTGGCCCCGAACAGGTCTGCGCGCAGGTTGCGGGAGAACTGCTGCACAAACGCCTTGGTGGCGCCATAGACATTGCCGCCGGGGTAAGGCCAGCTTCCTGCCGCCGAGCCGATGTTGATAATGTGCCCGCTGTCGCGTGAGACCATTCCCGGAAGAATGGCGCGCGTGCAGTACATGACCCCCTTGATGTTGGTGTCGACCATCGTCTCCCAGTCATCCAGATCGACCTCCCAGGCGGGCTCCAGGCCGAGCGCCAGGCCGGCGTTGTTGAGCAGTACATCCACCTCGGAGAATTCCTTCAGGGTTTCAAGAACCGCCTGACGGTCCCTGACATCGAGCACGGACGCCGCCAGTACGGCATCGCCCAATTCGGCCTTCATTTGTTCCAGCCGTTCTTCGCGGCGTCCGGTCAAAATCAACCGCCAGCCTTCCGCGGCAAAACGTTTTGCGCATGCGGCCCCGAATCCAGCAGTCGCACCGGTGATCAAAATGGTTTTGGCCATCATTTGTTCCTTTTTCGTAGTTTCGACTGAAATTCGTTGATTGATAGAATTCTACCGCAAGGAGTGACGGAGAGCCATGAAGGAGAAAAAAACAATCGGCTCCGTGATCTCCATGGTGATATTACGAAGATCCTGGCTGATTCATGAAAGCTATTTTCCCATCACCAGATGTGCGATCCTGTTCATGAGGTTTTGTTACCTCAAGCTTGGGCCGCAGATTCGTATCATGGCAGTGACGACAGACTTTCAGGAACTCTGATTATGAAAATACAGAAAGTAACGAAAGAACATCACCCCAAGATCTATGCACTGCTGAACCGCGCCTTTCCCGGAAGCGATTACGAATCCGACCTGGTGCGGAAATTCCACGAAAACGACAGGCCTGTACATGAATGGGTGTGCATTCATACCAACAAGGTCATCGCCTACATCGCCTTTTCCAATGCCTACCATGGCAAGGCGTTCTGCGGTCTCCACCTGGCGCCCATGGCCGTGTCCCCCGAATTTCAGAAACAGGGGGTGGGTTCGGAACTGGTCAGGTTTGCCTTAAGGCAGGATCCGATCAAGGACCAGCCCCTGTTTGTTCTGGGAGAGCCCGGCTATTACAAAAGGTTTGGCTTTGAACCATGCATTTTACCCATTTGCCCTTTTGATAAAAACAATTCCCACTTCCTGAGTATCCGAAACGACACCACCACCCGTTTCATTGTAGGCTATGAACCTGAATTTAAAAAGGCCGCAAAACCGCCCGGACCCCGAGGAAAAAGACGCCGCTGAGCCGCCCGTCCACGTCCGGCGCCCCTGCCTGGACCAGACAGAAAAAAGCCGGGCCCAATGCGCAGACCCGGAGTGCAGTCAAGCTTTTGTGCTGTCCTGGGCCGACGGCAACCTGCAGGACTTTCTCTTCGGTACGGGAAATTGCCGGGGCGCAGTTGTTCTCCGGGCATGGCTCCGGCATGACAGTTTACTTTCCTGTGGAATCGCTCCAGTAGATTCGCACCTGCCGGATTCCGAATTCCTTTGCCTTCCGGACATCAACGCCCATGTAGATGTCAATCCGCTTCCTGTGGCGTGATGCTGTTTTGTCGAGGACGACGTATTCACCTTCCAGGCCCTCGATTCGCAGGGTAGTTCCCCTCGTGAGTCCCGCTTCGAGAAGATCGCTGGAAACTGCCACCGCTTTCAGGCCCGGCTTAAGCTTATCTCCCCAGGCCGCGATCGATGGATTGGAATCCGTCTGCGAGACCACCGAGTTAAAGGCGGTAGCGGTAACAACCATGGAGCGCTCAGCAGATCCCGCTTCGCAGGCGGCAGTGCTCAGGGAAATTCCCAGGAATATGGTCAGGAAAAATCTCAGGAAAAATCCAAATGTTCGCAATGAGCGCATTTCAGAACCGAACAACATCGGGAACCTGGCAGCCCTTTGTCACTCCGCCGCCTGGCCATAGCCTACCTCACGGCGGCCATAGCGACGCACACGCAAATTGGCCTGTTCCGCATGCCCGACGAAACCTTCCAACATACAGAGGCGCGAGCAATAGGCCCCTATTTCGGCGGCCGCTTCATCCGTAGTAATTTTCTGGTAGCTATGGGTTTTCAGGAACTTGCCCACCCATAATCCACCGGTATAGCGGCCCGCCTTCCTTGTCGGAAGCGTATGATTCGTACCAATCACCTTGTCCCCGTTGGAAACGTTGGTACGCGGCCCCAGGAACAGCGCTCCATAGCATGTCATATTTTCAAGAAACCAATCATCCCGGTCCGTCATGACCTGAACGTGTTCCGAAGCGATCTCGTTGGCGACAGAGAGCATCTCTTCATAGCTGTCGCAGAGAACAACCTCTCCATAATCAGCCCAGCTCACCCGGGCGGTTTCAGCCGTGGGCAGAATCGTCAGGAGTCGATCGACTTCCTGCAGCGTTTTTTCAGCGAGCCGGCGGGAGTTCGTGACGAAGGCCGCAGGTGAATTGTATCCGTGTTCCGCCTGGCCGAGCAGATCCGTGGCGCACATCTCGGCATCTACCGTATCATCCGCTATGACCAGCGTCTCCGTCGGCCCGGCCAGCAGATCGATTCCAACACGCCCGAACAGCTGACGTTTCGCTTCGGCCACGAAAGCATTGCCCGGCCCGACGAGCATGTGGACCGGTTCGATGGTTTCCGTGCCGAGCGCCATGGCGCCAATCGCCTGGATTCCCCCCAGGACATAAATCTCATGTGCTCCCCCGAGGTGCATCGCGGTTATCACCGCGGGGTTAGGCTCCCCCTTGAAGGCAGGGGTGCATGCGATAATGCGTGGAACGCCCGCAACGGACGCGGTCACGACAGACATGTGCGCCGATGCCACCATGGGGAACTTCCCCCCGGGCACGTAGCAGCCAACCGACTGCACAGGAATATTCTTATGACCCAGAATCACCCCGGGGAGTGTTTCGAGTTCGATATCCTGCATGGAATCGCGTTGCGCCCTGGCGAAATTGCGAACCTGTTCTTGTGCGAACTTTATATCTTCCATATCCCTGGGGCTGACCCTCTCCATCAGCGCTTCGATTTCAGGTAAACTGAGTCGAAAATCGGGCGGAGAATATTTATCGAATTTTTCACTCAATTCACGCACTGCAATATCGCCGCGAGACGCGATATCTTTTAATGCCTCTTCGACGACACTCCTGATTTTCAGGTCATCTTGCTGCTTTTCAATTTCCGGTTTTCCTCTTTTCAAATAAACGACAGACATTCTCTCTCTCCTTTTAATCTCAAAAAAATTGGGGTCACCGATTTTTAAAGATTTCCAATCCTCATCTGACCAACATTGTTTTGTCAAGATCTCCCACGGAGATGGCGGAATTAGTCGAATTCAGGTCTTCGCGCCGCCGGTTCCCTGCGGCGCCGGATCGGGATATTCGGAAATTGAACAGCTTCAGACTGCACAGCGGCCCCTTATGATTTCTTCCCGACGGAAAATGCCTGGCCCAGATATTCCCCCAGGCCGTAATACCCCCGATGGGCGGTATCGAATATCAGCGGTTTGATCTTGCGAATGTCAGGGAGGCCGTCCTCGTCGAGCACATCGGCTTCCGCCTTCGCATCCAGGATTTCGCCGACAAACTGGGTGTGGATACCGATCTCCAGCGTGTGGAGAAGACGGCATTCGAGGACAATCGGCACCTCCGCCGCATAGGGGGCATCCACCAGTTCGCTTCTGATTGCAGTCCAGCCCGTTTCCAAAAACTTGTCCTTATCCCGTCCTGATACGATACCGACGTAATCCGCCTCCTTCATCTGCGCTTCGGAAGGGATTCCGATGGTGAAGGCCTTGCGCTCCAAAACACCCGCATAAGAATGCCTCGATTTCTGGATGGAGACGGAAACGCAGGGCGGCTGGGAGCAGCAGACGCCTCCCCAGGCGGCGTTCATGAGGTTCGGGCGCCCCTGGCTGTCATAGGTCCCGACAAGCAGAACAGGGGTGGGAAAAAGCAGGGTTCTGGCTCCCACGGATTCTTTCATGTGTCATTCTCCTGTTGATGGTCGTTTCAGAGGTTCTTCCCCTCTTCGGTGTCGGCTCCATGCTCCTCCGCCTGCCGAAGGTAGAGTTCGTAATTGCTCTTCAGAATTTCGGGCACCGGCAAGTCGTAGGGGCAGAGCTGGATGCAGGCGCCGCATTCGGTGCAGAGCGGCACGCTTTCCATGGGAGCCTTGAGAAATTCCGTCGCTACTTCGGGCGACATTTTTTTGGCCACGATCGGGTATCCCATGGCCGGGGTGATCATCACCCCATGGGGACAGGGCTGGCAATATTCGCAGCGCCGGCAGAAGCGGTTTCCCAGTTCCTGGCGGTAGCGTTCCATGATGGACCGATCGCGCTCCGTGACCGTGTTGGAGTGTGCGTAAATGTCGCAGATTTCGTCGACCTGTTCGGTGGCCTCAAAGCCGGGGATGGGCACGATTTCCGGATACTGACGGAGGAATTTGAGGGCGATCCCGGCGTTGTCGATGGCGCCGCCGCCGAAAGGCTTCATGACGATGAAGCCGACACCCAGTTGGCTCGCGGCAGGCAAAAGCTCCTCTGCGGCGCCGTCTTCGATAAAATTGAAAGGGACCTGAACGGTGCTGAAGAGGCCGGTGCGTATCAGTCGAAGGGCCATCGGCATGCTGTGGGAAGTCACCCCCAGGTAGCGGATTTTGCCGACGTCACGGGCCCGGATGGCCTCCTCCAGAGCGCCTCCTGGCGCAGTCACCGCCTCCCAGGTCGTTTCCTGCGCGATCTGATGAAGCTGGTACAGATCGAGGTGATCGGTACGCAGCAGCCGCAGGCTGCGCTCCAGGTGCTTTCTGACCCCCTCGCCATCGCGCCGCAGCGTCTTGCTGGCCAGAACGACCCGATCGCGCATGCCCTCGAAGGCAGAACCGATCTTATCTTCGCTGTCTCGATAGGCATTGGCGGTGTCGAAAAAGGTAATGCCCTTTTCGTAAGCATGGCGCAGAACCCGCACAGCCTCCGGATGTTCCAGGCGAATAATGGGAATCGCCCCGAAGCCCACCTCGGAGATGACCAGGTCGGTCTTCCCAAGTTTCATTGTTTTCATAGTTCAACTCCCGTGATGCTCATTCCCTTTTTCAACAGACTTGCGCCCCGATGCTTCGGGATGAAAATTTCAGATTTATCCGGTCCACTCAAGAATAAACAGGGAAAGAATTTTTACCAGTTCATTTACGGAATCAACGTCCACCCACTCATCCGCTCCATGGAAATTTTGGGCGATGGGGCCGATACAGGCGCCCGGCATCCCGAAATACTGGCTGAACCGGGCATCGTTGCCCGAAGCCCGGCCGATGATTTCCGGAGGGGCGCCAAGCACGCTCTGACCCGCCTTCTGCAGCTGGGCGATAAAGGGGTGGGAAGGGTCCTGGTACCAGGGGTCGTTCTGCCAGCCGAACCATTCCACCAAGGGGGGATTTTCCCGCAGCCACTCGTCCCGGGAGGCCACTTCGGCAACCAGGTTGGAGACCATCGCCTGCACATCGGCCTTGGTCTCTCCCGGGATAAAGCTGATCCTGCATTTCATTTCAGCGTGTCCGGCCACCTTGCCCGGCCAGTCACCCGCCGTCAGGCTGCTGATCGCCAGATGGCACGATTGACCGGAACCTTTTTCGTACAACGGAAAGCGTATATTGATAGCGCGTTCACGTTCGAGCCTCTCCAGGGCCTGGTAAATGGGAATCATCTTGCCGATGGCGTTGATTCCATGGTGAGCCAGCCCTCCGTGAGCCGATTTGCCCAGAACCTTGATTTTGAAATACAAGATGCCGGCATGGCTGACCGTGACCTGCAGATTGTGCGGCTCGGTGACCAACAGGGCATCTGCCGTATGACCTTGATTCAACAGGCTCAGCGTACCCCCTGCTCCCCCCGGTTCTTCGTCGATGACGCTGTGCAGATAAACGGAACCTCGGGGACGCTGGCCTGAATCCAGAATCGCTTTCAGCGCATAGTAATTCGCTGCCAGTCCGGCTTTCATATCGCCGGCCCCTCTCCCATAGAGCCGATTGCCTTCCAGGGTGGGCTCGAACGGGTCGTATTTCCAGGACTCGATGGGCTCGGGCGATACGATATCGATATGTCCGTTGATGATCAGTGATTTTTTCGAAGGGTCACCTTCGAGGGAAGCAACCACATTAAAACGATCTTCATAGGATTCTTTCGTATCGATAAAAGAAGGATGGTTTCTGATGTCCTCGATTTTGGGATGGACTCTCTGCGTTTTCAGCCCGAGATCCGAATACAGCTCCTCCATGAACTCCTGGGCTTCTCTTTCTTCTCCTGTCACGCTGGGTATTCTGACCAATTCCATTATGGTATTGACCATTTCATCTTTCTGCTTCTCGATTCGCCCGAACAATTCCGTTTTATTCATATTCAACTCTCCCTTTCAATGGACTTTGACAGTGAACACCGGATGGCCTGCATGACCCTCCCGCAATCTTGGAAAAACATTCCGGCCCTACAGGCCGTCCCCGGATGCCGGGCGGACATCGACCGCATTGTCGTAGAACGTGCTGCCCCCTTCCCGGTCTGTCAGGCGCTGAGAGGTGAGGGCGTTGACCGTTCGGAGGCCAGGGGCCTGTTCGAGCCACCAGACCCCTTCGGCAACGGCGACTCCCGGCGGAACACGTTCGCTGATCTCGAGCAGAAAAGTCACCTCCCCCAGACTGTTGAAGGCGATCACCGGACTCGCATCGACAAGATCCCGGGCCTTGGCCTCCTCCGGATGGAGAAGCAGGCGCATGCCGCCCTGCCGCTCTCGCAGTTCGGACTGCTCGTAAAAGGTGGAGTTGAGAGCGAAGAGGGTCGGCGCAGTCATCAGGCGTAGCGGCAAATCCTCGTTTGCGGCATAAGGAGGAATGTATCGGGGGAGAGGCTCGCTTTCCGCGGGATTGAGAAGTTCGATGCGGCCGGAGGGGGTGCCGAAGCTTTCGGAGGTGGGGATTGCAAGTTCGACCACCTGCCCATCGGCGAGCTTTGCGGTATCGATATGTTCCCGCCACGGCGAGGGCAAGGAGAGCAGCCGGTCTATGAGATCGTCGGCGCTCTGGCGGAAGAAAGGATCGGTGAACCCCATCGCCTGTGCCAGCAGGGCGAAAGTATCCCAGTTGGACCGACTCTGCCCCACCGACGGGATCGCCGGCCGGGTGCGCTGTATGCAATAGCTGCCGTAGGCGGTGTAGAGGTCGCTCGTCTCCAGGGAGGAAGTCGCCGGCAGCACGACATCGGCATAGCGGGCGGTGTCTGTTAGAAAACGCTCGTGGACCACGGTAAAAAGGTCCTCACGTTCGAGCCCCTTCAGCACCACGTTCTGGTCGGGAGCGACGACAGCGGGGTTGGAGTGGTAGACATAGAGGGCTTGAACCGGCGGGTCGGCCAGTTCGGTGAGGGCGTAACCGAGGTGGTTCATGTTCACCAGGCGGGTCGACCGCGTCATGAAATCTTCACGCGTCACTTCGGATATTGCGAAGGCCTCCGAGGTGCCGGTGCTGCACAGGCAGCCCCCGCCCGGTTTGCCGTAAGCCCCGACCAGCGCCGGCAGGGCGACGATGGTGCGCACGGCCATGGCTCCGTTGCCGTAGCGGGAGAGTCCGGTGCCGAGACGGATGAAGGGAGCGCGAGCACTGCCATAGACGGCGGCCATCGTCTCCAGGGTCGTTACCGGCAGCCCGGTCAAGGCGCTCACCCGTTCCGGGGGATAGTCGGGAAGAACCTTCTGGCTCAGCTCGTCAAAACCCTGTACCCCCTCTTTTAAAAACGGATGGTCAAGGCGGCCGTCACGCTCCAGCAGATGCATGAGCCCCAGAGCGAGAGCGCCGTCGCTTCCAGGCCGTACCAGGAAGACCTCGTCGGCCGTCGCGGCGGTGGGGGTGCGATAGGTGTCGATCAGCCAGACTCTGGCGCCGCGTTTTTTGGCTTCACGGACACCGTGGAGAAAATGGACGTTGGTCGCTGCGGCGTTGATTCCCCACAGGATCACAAGGTCGCTCTGCACCACCGCATCAGGATGGGGGGCCGGGGTGCTGCCCATTACCATTTTCCAGCCGGCCTTTTTGGCTGGCGCGCATATGGTGCGCTCAAGTCGGGAGGCGCCGAGTCGGTAGAAAAAGGGGTGCCCGGCGTTGCGCTGGATCAGCCCCATCGTCCCGCCGAAGGAATATGGGAGGATCGCTTCGGCCCCGTAACTCTCGATGATCCGCCGCCAGCGCCCGGCGATGAGATCGACCGCCGTCTCCCAGGAGATCGGCCGGAACGCACCGCTTCCTTTGGGGCCGGTGCGCGCCAGGGGGGTGGTGAGGCGCTGCGGCGAGTGAACGGTGCGCTCATAGTGGCGCATCTTCGGGCAGAGGGCGCCGCGGGTGAAGGGATGTTCGGGGTCGCCGCTGACGCGCACGGCGCGGCCGCCCTCCACCTCGACCAGCAAACCGCAGGCATCGGGACAGTCGTAAGGGCAGACCGATCGTCTGAGGGGAGTGGAGTTTTCCTCGTCGTTGATTGCTTGCTGAAGCGGATGCATCCGTTGCTCCTTTCTATGCCCGAATTTCCCTGGTTTCTATGTCCATCCGAAACCACTACCACCCATCATCAGGGGTGCGCTTTGCTGCTCGCCCCCTCTTGATCGATGTCCCTACGAGTACCGGGGCTTCGATTTTTACCGCAGTTTATCGGCGTTGATGTGCAATTGGCAATGGAGACACCTGCGCAGAGGGAGATAGGTCAGGCCATGCAGGTGAAAATAATTCCCGCAGTGGGGGCAACGGGCGAGCGCCATATAGAGCGCAGCTGCAAAAAGAAGAACGTACCAGAGGAGAAAAGCAATTCCCGTCGCTTTGAGCGACCAGTTCATTTCGACAGGCGGTACCATAATCGGCAGATACAGGAGAACGACTCCCCATAACCACCAGCGCCGCCGGCGAACCTTCTTCAACCCGGGCCCGAGCTCAGTCAGTGCAAAATTCTGCTCCTCCGTGGCCGGAATTTGCTCGTCCATGGCAACTCGCGAATTGAGAAAGTTGTGACCCTACGTTACTCCACCTGAAAAACCGTCAAAGAAATTATGTAT
Organism: Desulfuromonadales bacterium; assembly: GCA_024636295.1. Classification (GTDB taxonomy): domain Bacteria; phylum Desulfobacterota; class Desulfuromonadia; order Desulfuromonadales; family JAGXHI01; genus JAGXHI01. Next base: position 71,435 of record JAGXHI010000061.1, on the reverse strand, counting down.
ACCCAAATCTAAAAAGAATAAAGAATTTTCATCAAAGAGGAAGAAGATTCATGGAAAAATCCGGATAGATTTTCTGGAGTTCTTCCTTTCGGGGCGGGCATCCCACCCCCTGGATTACGCGACCTTGCCCGGCCGCATCCTTGGTCCGACCCAGTTGAGCATAGCCTTGCGCCACGGATGAACTCTATCTCAATCGTCCTTCAATACTCTTCTTGAGTCGCTGCCGCCCTTCGACAGAAAGGCCCGATTTTTCTAGATTCTTCTCCAGATCCTTGCGACCTCCATAGCCTCCCAGGTGTCCGTTTATCCTTGCCGCAAGGGTAGAATCCAGCGCCGCTTCTTCACTGCCGAACTGACGAACCAGTTCGTTGAACAGCCTGCCGTGCCTGCGCAAGGAATATTTCTGATGATATCTTTCCGCCGGATAAAATGTGTCCAGGTGCTCAATTTGACTTTTCACCGGAGTGCCAAGTCGATCCTGTATCGTTTTTAGGCTGAACTCCGCGAGCTCTTTTTGACGTTCCCCAACATACAGAATGACATTGCGATATTGCCGCGACCAGATCCTGCCTGCGGGATTGTGTGCGGACCAGAATACTTCAAGCAGCTTTTCATAGGAAATCTGTGCTGAATCGAAGAGGACCTCCACAACTTCCGTATGATCGCCCATATTGTCATAAGTGGGATCGCGCTTGACGCCTCCTGCATAACCCACTCTGGTTCTAAGCACCCCTTCCAGACTCCCGAACCGGGAGTCCACGCCCCAGAATCAGCCCAGGCCAAAGACGGCCCGTTCGGTATTCCCGGCAAATGTTGATGGAACCCGCATCTCGCCCGTCGTTTCCATCTCCTGTCCCTTTTTCGGGATTTCCTTCCCCGAAAACTCATTAACCGGACACCCCTGCGCACCAGCGATCGTCGCGGTGGCGAACAGGAGTCCCCCAATCAAAAAACCAATGGCTTTCATACGACACCTTCCCTTGGTCTTCTTCCATTTCTAAAATGAAAACAGGTCTTTTGCCTGCTGCGCAGCAGCGGGCAAATGAAGTAAATCTCCGTATCCAGATCCACGCGGCCCTCTCCGTCGCTGTCATGGACCTCTATACGCTCCTCAGGGAATATGCGTCGTTGAGGTCACCCGAGTCACTTTCCTTGTCCATTGCCCCCATGAATTGTTTAACCCCGCTTACAGCTCAATCCTTTTTCTGTAAGCTTTGACGCAATCCTTTCATAATCCCCCAGATACGCCCGCATCAGGCTCTTCCATAGCCGGCCGTGATTAGGCACGCTGAAGTGCAGCAGTTCGTGGACGATGACGTAATCCCAGACATCCCGGTCGAAATCGAGGAGTTCCGAATTGAAGTTCAGGTGGCCGCTGGTGGAGCAGGATGCCCATTTGTTTCTCATGGGGCGGACCCCAAGCCAGACGACTTTCACTTCCAGTTTGTCCGCCCAGTGGTAAACCCGGGACTTGAAAGCCTTCTTTTGATCTACCGTTGCCATCAACTTCAGAACCTCATCATCCACAGATTGCACAGATTTTCGCAGATTATTGGATATGGTTTAAATCTGCGTTCATCTTCGTAATCTGCGGATAAAAGATTGTCAGATCTTATCAGCCTTTTCCAGAAGGGTGAAAAGCTCATCCACCAGAGTTGTGACCTGTTCCAGGTCTTCCGATCCGGCGAAAATGGCGAAGGTCACCTTCTGGCGCAGGTCCCGGAGGGCGTTCTCGCTTCTTTTCCAGTTCGGGTGCTCGACGAAGGCCTCTTTGATTTTTCGGCTCACTTCTTCGGCGTTCTCGACCTTCGCGTCCAGAAGAGTGCGGTAGACAAAGAAGGTCAGACCATCGAAGCCTTTTTCCGCCTGCTCCTTCTTCCGCAGCTCATTCGCCGCGACCTCTTTCAGAAGTTCCTCAAGCGCTTCCGTCGTGCTGGTCTGGCGATTCTCGAAACTCTCCTGCACGGCCTTCGCACGCTCGGCCATGGCGATCAGGTAAGGATCGTCGCTTTGCTCCTCGGCTTTTTTGGCGATGCTCTTGACCAGGTTGATCACCTTGGGGCCATCTCCCCCTTTCTTCTTCTTGATCAGCTCGATCGTCTCGGCGTTGATCTCGAGGAACTCGTCCACGCTGGTGATGTCGTAGCTGTCGATGGTCTCCCGCACAAGCTCGTTGGTCTTGCGCTGGAAGTCGCGGTCGACATACACCCGCCGGGCGTATTCCTTTCGCACCACCTCATAGATGGCGGAGAGGGTTGTGTAGTCGTCGAGGTACGGCCGCATAAAGGCGTCGGGGGAGATGATCTCGTAGAGCATCTCGATTTCCTTGTACTCCTTGAAAAATTCCTTTCGCCGTTCTGGGTCGCGGAAATGCTCTACCAAAGCGTCGACGTCCTTGTCGTTGAAGTTCCACTCGATGAGCCCGATGTACTCGGGCGCCTTCTCCTCCATCTTGTTCTTGAACAGGACCTTGAGCAGCTTCAGATCCTTGACGATGGCGTTGATCTCGTCGCTGTCGAAAGCGAGCGCCTTTTCCAGTTTGTCGAAGATGCCGACGAAGTCGAGGACGAAGCCGTGGGGCTTGACCATCTCGGCCGCCTCGTTCTCGTACGGGCGGTTCACCCGGGCGATGGCCTGCAGGAGGGTGTGGTCGCGCATCGGCTTGTCGAGATACATGGCGTAAAGGACCGGCGCGTCGAAGCCGGTGAGGAGCTTCTCGGTGACGATAAGGATCTTCGGCTGATGGTCGAGCTTGTTGAAGCTCTTGCGGATCTGCCTCTCCTTCTTTGGATCGAGATGGAATTCTTTCAGCAGTGCGGAGTCGTTGTTGCTGCCAGTGTAGACCACCTCGGAATACTCGGTTGGCAGGAATTCGTCCAGGGCATGCTTATAGCGGGCGCAGGCTTCCCGGTCGACGCCGACCAGGAAGGCCTTGTAGCCGAGGGGCTCGACATTCTGCCGGTAGTGCTCGGCCACGTACTGCGCCACCTTACGGATGCGGTTCTCCCCCTTGAGAAAGTTCTTCAGGTTCACCGCCCGGTCGAGGATCTTGTTCAGCTCCTCGATGTCGGCCACCCCTTCCGCCTCGGCCAGGGACAGGAACTCCTTGTCGAGTATCTCGTGCGGCACCAGCATCTCGTTGGGGGCGAGATTGTAGTAGAGCGGCAGGGTGGTGCCGTCCTCGATGCTGTCAGCGATGGAGTACTTGTGCAGATAACCCTTGTCGTCCTCGCAGCCGAAGGTCTTGAACGTCCCCCGTCCGTAGGCGGTCTTGTCGACCGGCGTGCCGGTGAAGCCGATGTAGCTGGCGTTGGGCAGCCCGGCCATGAGGAAATTCCCCAGGTCGCCGCCGGTGGTGCGGTGCGCCTCGTCGATGAGGACGTAGATGTTCGGGCGGGTGTTGATGTCCGCCGGCATGTCGCGGAACTTGTGGATCATAGTGACGATGATCCCCCGATAGTCGTCGCGCAGCAGCTTGTTCAGGCGGGAGATGCTGGTGGCGTGCTCCAGGTTGCCCAGACCCAGCGCCGCCAGGTTCTTGAGCATCTGGTCTTCCAGCTCGTTGCGGTCGATCATCAGCAGAATCGTCGGCTTGTCCGCCCGGGGCGCCTTGAAGAGCATCTCCGCCGCCTTGATCATGGTGAAGGTCTTGCCGCTCCCCTGGGTGTGCCAGACCAGCCCGCGTTTGAGCTTGGGATCGAGGGCGCGGTGGACGACCGCCTCGACCCCCCCGGTCTGATGCTGGCGCAGGATGTACTTGTGCAGTTCCTCGTCCTTCTCGGCGAAAACGATGTAGTCCTTGAGAAAGGCGAGAACCTGCGGGATGGCGCAGAAGGTTTTTACCTTGGTTTCCAGCCTCCCGGGGACATCCTTAAAGACAACCTTGTTATCCGCAGATTTCACAGATTTACACAGATTATTTTGGTTTTGGTTTAAATCTACGTCCATCTGCGTAATCTGCGGATCGGATGTGGTTTCTTGCAGTTTCCAGTTAAAGATATTGCGCCGTACCGTATTCCAGGTCACCCCGTAGGAGAAGCCGATGGCATCGGTGGCGGTGAAGACCTGCTCGGGGACGAACAGCTCGGGAGTCTCACGGTGATAGCGGCGGATCTGGTCCACCCCGAGGGCGATCGCCTCGTCCTTGCTGGCGTTCTTGCACTCGATCACCAGCACCGGAATGCCGTTGATCAGAAAGACCACGTCCTCGCGGGTGCCGAAATGGCCGTTGTGGCAGGCGAATTCCTCGGTGACTTCGAAAACGTTGTTTGTGGGGGTGTCGTAGTCGATGAGGATCAGGTCGCGCTCGCGGTTTTCCTCCTGGTCGAGGTATTTGCCGTGGTTGCGCAGGTGATCGACGAATTCGCGGTTGCCGAAGATGTCGGCGTGGAGGTGGCGAAACTTGCCGAGGAGGGCGCCTTCGGCGTCGGTGTAGCGGGGGTTGAACTGGCGGACTTTGGCGTCGAGGAGGTTGTCGAAAAAGAGGGAAGCGCCCTTGGGGCGGTCTTTCGGCGGCACGTCCGGATCGAAGCCGCGTCGGGCTTCGGCTTCGTCACGGGGGACAAAGGTCCAGCCGATGTCCTGGGCATATCTCAGGATGCGGGATTGAACGGTTTTGTGTTCTCCCGGTCTCATCTGAATCCCTCCAATCGAAGTGTATGGGCAATCTTCTCCCGCCAGCCTACTGAGACCCCAGCCTCCTCGGCATACTCCGGCCAGCGAGTCACTATCCTGCGCACCTCATCGAGAATCGCTTCGGCCCGGCCGCGCTGCATCGAAACGGAGTCAGCGCAGGTACGAAAATCATCCAGAGTGAAACCATCGCGCTTCCCATTCAGCGTCATCTGGTGGGTCGAGGTCCATTTCCCGCTCGGCTGGAAACTGTAGGTCATGTCAAAGGCGGGCGCGAGAGACCACTCGCCCTTTTTGTCCATAAGAAAAGCGATATTCTTGACATGATCGTCCTGGTTGCGAGCCACGATATTGAAGACCATGCGCCGGAACTGCTCCTCGACGGCGCCCATTGAGAGACCGAGCTGCCGGATCACACCCAACGCCTGCTCGTAAGCGTAGGCCCCGACCAGGTTGTAATCAAAGTGCGCCAAGGCGCCGAGGGACTGCATGTGAACCTTCTGCCCGTCTTCAAGCCGGTCAAACCGGCGCGTCATGAAATGTCGCCGGCCGTTTTCCTCCAGCAGGCGGCACTCATTCATGGTGATGCCGGCGTCTGTGGCCATTCGATAATAAGCGTACTCAATGGCGCCGTACCCCTTGGGATCTTCCAACTCCTTGTCCTTGTTGCCAGCCACGCCGTCGAACTTGAGGAGCCAGTGCTCGAATCCCGGATCGGCCTTCACCTGCCCGGAGCGAACTTCGTTGGTCGCGGGATTCCATGCGATGACCGCCTTGGCCCGCGCCCCTCCGGCCGAAGTGCCGACCCGCAGGATGTCCCTCAGAGCCTCCTCCCGGCTGCCATCGTCACCGAAGGAAGCTTGCAGGTCGTTGCGATGGGTCAGGACCTCGGAAGCAAGTACGACAAGGCGACCGATCTCGATGCGCATAGCCTGGCGCGCTCTGGGGCCGATTGCCGGAGTGTACTCCAGCGATCCCATACCCCGCGTCCCGGTATAGCACAACCGCTCCACGGCATTGAATGAACCGGGGCTGCGCCCCTGGGTGGCCAGCCAGGCATTGATCAGGGCGTTGCCGAACCGGTCCGGCAGCGAGTCGGCGAGCATGCCGGGCAGTCCGTAGAAAGCCTCTCTTCCCATCGCAGGGAAGGAATAGACCCGGCGCGACAGCGGCATGGTCAGCGGTGCAACCTCGATCCCGCTGCGAACGAATGCCGGATCGTACTCGAAGGAAGCTGTCTCGGCCCCTTCTTCCAGAGCGACCGCGCCGATGGTGCGGCCCCAGAGTTTGACTTCGGCCACCGTACTCACGTCTCGTCACCCCAGGACCACTCCTTCTTATGCTGGTCCTTTCGCTTTTTCGATGAGGCCCTCTGCCGTTCTTTTCCCCGCAGCTTCAACAGATCCAAAGGACGCGGTCCACCCTCAGGGATCGCCGCATCGAGGGCGTCGAGCAGTTCCAGGACGCGCAGGATGCGGATCAGGATCGATGTCTGCGTCGACTCCCCGGCTTCGACCCGCTCGACGGTACGCTTGGAAACCCCGGCCTCCCTGGCCAGTGCGGCCTGCGTGAATTCCATCTCCACCCGCCGCCGGGCGAGGCGATGGCCGATTTCTTCGAGTACGGCCTTATCGCTCATCAAGGGCTCGATGTTCAATGTCGTCTCCTTTGGCGAATTGCTTCTAAAAGCATAAACTAATTCGCCAAATTTTGCGAGCAAAATTCTCGGATTATAAAAATCAATTCGACTAGTTGGTCGACTTATGTGCCTAATGGCAAATTTTGTCGTCAAATTTGACGACTAATTCAGATGTTACGGCCTTAGATGAAATCAGTAACGGCCGATGTCAGTAGAAAATTTGCCGGGGAGGGCGCCTTCGGCGTCGGTGTAGCGGGGTTGAACTGGCGGATTTTGCTGTCGGGGACGGAGTCGAAAAATAGGGACGATTTCCGCCGTCTGAAAGCTGCGCAGCTTGCGGTATCCCGCCGTGCGCCGGCAGAAGGCGCTCGCCGGCGCCCTGGTTCTTCACCAATTTGTCAAGCCACTCGGCCGCGTTCGACCGCGGTTGGGTCAACAGGCCATGGACCTCGCGCACGTCACGGGACATGCGGTTCAGAAGGTCCCTTAGCCCGGCCTCTTCCCGCGGCACCTCATCCTTTGAAAGCGCCGCAATCCAGGCCAGATTTTCCGCCAGCATCCGCCGAGTCAGCCTCATGCCACTGCGTCCATTGCGGGAAGGTCCAGTTCGTCCACCCGGATGCTCGCGGTCATTAGCTCGTGGAGGAGGGTGCGGAAGAGATCTTGGATGACGTGAAGTTTAACACTATGGTTTTGAGCCTTTTCGTCGACAGATCTCAGCGCGCCGATGATCTCCTGCTGCTCCTCCACTGATGGAACAGGCACCAAAAGCGGTTTGAGTTTAATTTCTGGCAGATGGGCAATAGTCGTCCGAGTACCGGTGACCCCATAGGTATTGTTCAGAAAGAATGAGAACATCATCCAATAGGCCATGAACTCGTTTGAAATTCTGGAATCCTTGGGACGCAACCGGTGAAGTGCCTTTTGGTAATAACACTCGTCAATCTCACCGTTCCAGATTGCGGCGCGCCCAACCTCTCCTCCCTCGCACACCAAAAGATCACCTTTTCTCAGGCGGAATTTTTCGGTCTCTCGCTCGTTGAAATCCATGTAGAGAATATCGCCTGTGCCGATGCCTTCCCATTGAACGTTTTTGTTCCGTAAATAGGGTTTGGGGGAGGTGCCTACTTTGGCCTTTTGAGACAACATCTTGCCAAGCTGGGTTTCAAAAAGATCTCCAATTGGCAATAGTTCCCAACTCTCCGGCACCAACCCAATCTCCGTCTCCTTCTGCCGCTCCCCCCTGAGCCCTTCGGTGAAGAGCTTTTTCATGAAGGCCTTTTTCAGCTCGGTGGTGGTCTGAATAATCCGCTCCTGCATTTCAATCGCCCGCTGTACCGTCGAAAGGATGTGCGCGATTTTGCGTTGTTCAGCTAGAGGGGGGAGGCAAATCTCAATTTGTTTAAGATTATCCCGAGTGATCCCTTGAATGGTTGCTCCGCGTTTATGGGACAAAACTTCCATTTGAACCCGGTTTGAGCGAAGCTGATAGGCTAAAAATCGGAGATCATATCGATCCGCATCAACCAAGACTCCGGCAAGATCTTGATTGATTGCTAAATCGATGGAATTAATTGCAACCTTCCCGACCCCTACCCTGGTAGCGAATATCAAGCTGTTTCGTGGGATAATTGTTGTAGCGCTTTTCTCTATCGCAACCTCAGATATACACTTCTCTCCGCTTTCAAGGTAAAGACGCGAGTTAAGCCATTTGCTGGTAATCCAGGGAACAGATCCACACCAGAATTCCTCATTTTTCGTTGATGGTGTGCCGCCACTTAAAAACCCGTTGGCTATTGCGCCTAACGACTTTATTTTCCAATCAGATGGATACGCGTTAGAATTTACTGACACTGCATCACCTCCACCCCATACCTCTCCATCCTCTCCCTAACCACCATCTCCCGCTCCCGCTCAACCTCCGCCCGCAACTCCTCCTCGCTCGGCAGATAGAGCCGGTACTTCGACGCAAAGAGCTGGCGGCTTTCGCTGAGCACCGAGTACTTCACCACCGTATGATCCTTCTCCGTGCAGAGGATGATGCCGACGGTGTGTCCCCCTCCCCCTTCACCCGGTCCTCGTACAGCCGCACGTACATGTCCATCTGCCCGATATCCTGGTGGCTCAGCTCGCCGCACTTCAGGTCGATGAGGACGAAGCATTTGAGGATGTAGTTGTAGAAGACCAGATCGACGAAGAAGTCCTTCGTCTCGGTGCTGACCCGCTGCTGGCGGGCGACGAAGGCGAAGCCCTTGCCCAGCTCCAGCATGAACGCCTGCAGCTTGCCGATGATGGCGGTCTCCAGCTCCGCCTCGCGGAAGCCGGGGTTGTCCCGCAGGCCGAGGAACTCCAGCACGTAGGGGTCCTTGATGAAATCCCTGGGGGTGGCTGCAAGTGGTGCGATCTTCTCCCGCATCTCCTCGGCCACCGGAGCCTTGTCGCAGCTCATCAGCATCCGCTCGTAATAGAGGGAGCCTATCTGGCGCTGCAGGGCGCGCACGGACCAGTTCTGTTCAGCCGCCTCCCTCATGTACCAGTCTCTTGCCTCCTTTTTCTCCACCCGGCTAAGTAAACGATAGTGCGACCAGCTCAATTCAGGACGCAGTGCGTCACGAATTGCCGCCCGACCCTCTAGGGCTTGTTCCCCTTCAGATTTTCCACACACTGTGTGGAAAATTGGAAACGACAGGTAAAACTGCCTGAAATAAGCGAGATTCGAAACGCCAAACCCTGAGCCGAATTCCGCTGTCAGCCTTTCCGAAAGGCCGCGGATCATCTCCTTGCCATATTCCGCCCGCTCTTTTCCCTGCTGCTCTTCCTCCACAATCATCCGCCCTACGTTCCAGTAAGCTTCGACCATGATGAAGTTGACTGCGCGGTAAGTGCGGGTGCGAGCCTTTTGCAAGACGTCGGCAATCGACGCGTAGAATTCGGGACGCACTGCGTCCCCAATCTCAACTTGTGATTTTTCCGGAAATTTCCCCCTCGTCATGTCTCCCCCTCTCAAAGTCTTTTATCATCCGCAGATTTCACAGATTTTCGCAGATTAAAAATCCTGTTTACATGGATTCAATAATCTGCGTCCATCTGCGTGATCTGTGGATTAACTACCTGTTTACCACCGTCTGCGGTCAATACGAAACGCTTATGCTGAAGCGATTGCGCACCAAAATTAATCAGCAATCCCCTCTCGAACCCCGTAGCCTTGAGATAATTGAGGATCTGGGCTTCCTCGATAGTGGACAACTTCTGTAACGCCTTGAGTTCCACGATGACGCTAGCAAAACAGATGAAGTCAGCTCGATAAGAAACATCCAGCGGTTTGCCCTTGTACGAAATGGGAATCTCAACCTCGCGGCTAAAAGGAATGTTTTGGATCTGGAATTCCCGTTCCAATGCAGCTTGATAGACCGGCTCCAAAAACCCGTGTCCCAGTTGGCCATGAACGACCATCGCTGCTCCGATAATCGCGTAAGTTTCCGGATCTCCCATCACCCCCTCCATTTCCTATCTGCAGATTTCACAATTTTCGCAGATTACATAGGGTTCAAAAATCTGCGCTAATCTGCGTAATCTGCGGATCAATAACCGATTTTCCGCAGTATCTCCTTCAACGCCGCATCCGTCTTGCGCGCCTCGGCCTCGATCGCCTCCAGCTCCGCCACGATCTCCGCAATAGGTCGATACGTCTCAGCTTCTCCGGTATGGATGTAGCGGCTCGGGGAGATGTTGTAGTCGTTCTTCTTCAGCTCGGCGTCATCGACGATGCGGCTGAGTTTCTCCTCTTCCTTCCATTGGATGAGGGTGTCCGCAATACGTGCGATGCCGTCATCCGGAATGAAGTTCTTCGGGTCCCCCTTCTCGAAGACTCGGCTGGCGTTGACCATGAAGACCTTCCCCTGGCGCTCCTTCGGCTTGGCCTTGTTGAGAAAGAGGATGATCCCCGGCGCGGAGGTGTTGTAGAAGAGATTCTCCGGCAGGTAGAGGACGCTTTCGACCAGGTCGTTATCGACGAACCACTGGCGGACGGTCTTCTCCTTGTTGGTGCCGGCATTGCCCGAACCCCGGGAGGCGGCGCCGGTGTCGAGGACGACGGCGGCCCGCCCCTTGTCATTGAGGCTGGCGTGCATGTGCTGCACCCATCCCCAGTCGGCGGACGATTTTCCGGGAAATCCGGCGCCGGGCGGGAAGCGGTCGAGCTCATCCTGGTCGTAGTCGGCCTCGGTGAACCAGTCCTGGTTCCACATGGGATTGGCGACCACCCGGTCGAAGGTGCGCAGTCTCCCTTGCTTGCGGAACTTGGGATTTTTGAAGGTGTCGCCGATCTCGATCTCCCCTTCCATGTCGTGGATGATCATGTTCATGTTGGCCATGGCCCAGGTGTCGGCGATGTATTCCTGTCCGTAGAGCCTGAGGGGCGCGTACTTGTCCCGGCTGCGGAGGCGCATCTTCTCCTCCATGGCGATCTCGCACTTGATCAGCAGGCCGCCCGAGCCGCAGCAGGGGTCGTAGACCTCCATTCCCGGCTCGGCATCCATGACCTTCGCCATGATCATGCCGACTTCCTGCGGGGTGTAGAACTCTCCCGCGCTCTGCCCGCCCCCTTCGGCGAACTTGCGGATCAGGTACTCATAGCTCTTGCCGATGATGTCCGGCTCCACGTCCTTCAGGCCGAGGCGTTTGGTGCTGATCGCCTCGATCAGGTTCGAGAGCCGGTCGTCGTCGAGGTCCCGCTGGCCGTGGGTGGTGGCGTTGAAATCGATCCGGTCGATGATCCCCTGCAGCAGCGGATTCTCCTTCGCGATCGCCCTCATGTGGCTGGTGACGCGCTCCCCCTCGCCGATCTGCGCAGAATCGCTCCTGATCCGCTTGCGAATGACTGACCAGACTGACTCGTCGGGATCGTCCGGCAGCAAGGGGAGGAAGAAGCGCACCATCGCCTTCTTCTTGTCCGTGACCTTGTGCCAATCGAGCTTGACCAGTTGGAACGCCTTCGCCCGGGAGCCGATCTCGGCGGCGATGCGGTTCAGCTCGTCATCGAAGACGTCGCAGAGACGTTTGGTGAAGATCAGCGGCAGGATGAAATCCTTGTACTTCGGGGCATCCTTGGCCCCTCGTATGGAACAGGCCGCGTCCCAGATCCAGTTCTCCAGCGACTTCTCCCGCGGTTCCTTGCCATTGCCGTTGCCATTTGTTTTCCGGCCCCGCCTGACAGGCTCGCTTACTTTTTTCGTGGTCTTATCCGGCGCCTTCCCGGTGAGCCGGATGATCAGCGCATCCTTCTCCCGGCCAGAGTCGTCCAGATCGAAGGCACGGCAGAGATATTTCAATTCGTCTCGCTTAAGTTGGGCCAGAGCCGATTCCAGATCAATGGACGGATTGCCGGCGAGGATGGAAATGATTTCCTCTTTTTTCTTGATCGATATTCCCTCGATCCCGAATGATTCGGCCATAGCAAGAAGGCGGGAACGAGTCAATTTTGAAAAAATTGCCAATTTATTCACAAAACATCCCTAGTAAGAGCCAGTCCCCAAACACAAAGACCGCCTTGCCCCTCCACGGCGCCCGGCGGTCATTAAAAACCCCATTCCCCACTGCGATCAATTCTTCCCCCTGTATTAAAATAAACTTCAAAGTACCGGCCACGGGAGAGAGTGTCAATTTAAAAAAGGCCGTTTTACCTTCCTTCCGAATCGCCACCCCGCAATCAACGCAGGTTGAAAATCCGGTGATACACCCTCCCCTCCCGCATCTTCTCGTCATACGCCGGATAGACGAAACGCGGGCCCCCTCGGACATCCGGTTAGACCCTACCTCCAGAATCATCCCGGCCCAGACCCCACCATCGCTCCGGCATCGCTACTGCGGAAGATATTCCGAACCGCTCAAGGTCCGCACCTGGTCCGGTTTGTGATCGATGTTCGGGAAACCCTCGCCGAAAAGCAAGGTCTGACGTCGGAGATTTTCAAGGAATGCCGAGGGGGTGAAGGAAGTTGATTTTCCAGACTTTACGGAATCTCACGACATGCTTGGTCAAATTCTTTCTCCAAAAATCAACGGTGACAGAGAGCGCCGAAGGGTCTTTCCGGATTGGTTGATGTTGCTCTCCGGATCTTCGAGCTTTGTCGGCGGGGTATTTCCACTCCTGTCTTGACGACACGAGCCCGTTCTCGCTCTACTTGCCCTATCGGCGTTTCCATCACCGCTTGCTATAAGAATACCGCAACCCGGAGGCTTGTCAAATATATTTTCGACACAAAAACATGCACTTACAACCACAATCTGACCGTCCAGGGATCAGGCCATTCCAAAGGCCCAGAGCAGGCCGACAACCACGAATATGGCAGGAAGCAGATTGCCCACCGGAAGTCGCTTGATCCCAAGCAGATCGATAGAGATGGCGACAATGAGCAGGCCACCGACCGCATTCATCTCTGTGATGACCGACTCTGTAAGGACGGAACTTACGAGCCCGGCGGCCAGGGTGATGCCCCCCTGATAAAGGAACAGGGGAATGACGGAGAAAATCACGCCGATGCCCAGAGTGGAGGTCAGGGCGATTGAGGCGATGCCGTCGAGGGCAGCCTTGGCATAAAGGATGGTCGGCTTGCCGCCCATGCCATCCAGCAGGGCCCATAATGGCCATGGCGCCGACGCAGTAGAGCAGACTCGCCGTGACAAAGCCTTGGGAAATCTTCCCCATGCCGGAATAGCGCTGTTGCAGGTGTTCTCCGAAGGCTTCAAGGCGCTTTTCGATACTGAACGCCTCGCCGATCAATCCACCCAAAATAAGACCGCCGATGACGATCATGATCTGCTGGCTCTGCAGGGCGAGCTGGAGCCCGATGAGCAGGACCGCCAACCCCAGCCCGATCATCAGAGTCTGCCGCATCCTGGAGGAGAGATACCTCCCTGTCCACCTGCCGACCAGACAACCAACGGCAACGGCGGCGATGTTGACGATTGTCCCTTGCAGGATCAAAACCTGGATTCCTCCGGACAGTTTCTCTTACTTACGATGACTGACTCCCAAGGATAGCCTTGCTCTCCACGAATTCATCGATTCCCGCAGTCCCCCACTCCCGGCCGAGTCCGGACTGTTTGTACCCTCCGAAGGGCGCCGAGCGATCGATGGGGGCGCCATTCAGGTGCACCTGCCCCGTACGCAGCCGCCTGGCGACAGCACGGGCGCGATCGATCGTGGCGCCGTATACATAACCCGAAAGGCCGTAATCGGTGTCATTGGCGATGCTGACTGCTTCTTCCTCGCTGGAATAGGGAATCATCGTTAATACCGGTCCGAAGATCTCTTCACGGGCAATGCACAAACTATTATTGGGACTGCTGAAGACCGTCGGTTTGGCAAAGTAGCCTCGGGTCAGCCCTTCCGGACGCCCTGGTCCCCCGATGACCACTTTTGCCCCTTGGCTGATTCCTTTTTCGATCAATGTCTGGACGCGTTCAAACTGTCGCCTGTTGGCCAGTGGGCCGACCATCGTCTCCGGACTCCGCGGATCGCCTACGACAAGGCCTTCGACAACTCCGGCGGCGATCTGTTCGGCTTCTTCCATTTTTGCCGCAGGCACCAGCATTCGCGAAGGTGCGTTGCAGCTCTGGCCGCAGTTGTTCATCATCAAACGGACACCGGTTGTGACAGCCTCTGAAAGGGGAGCATCGTCGAGGATGATATTGGCCGACTTGCCGCCGAGTTCAAGGGAAACCACCTTGATGCTGTCGGCAGCGTTCCTGGCGACCGAAACACCCGATCGGGTGGAGCCGGTCAGTGATACCATATCAACCCCTGGATGAGATGAAAGACCCGGGCCGACCGTGGCGCCATCCCCCATGATCATATTGAAGACGCCGGCGGGAACTCCGGCCGCGTGGAGAACCTCCGCAAGAATCATCGCCGAATAGGGCGCCAGTTCACTCGGTTTCAACACCACCGTACATCCCGTAACCAGCGCGGGTGCGAGTTTGCAGGCAATCTGGTTGATCGGCCAGTTCCACGGGGTAATCAGCGCACATACGCCCCTTGCTTCCTTGACGAGCAATGTACTGCCCTTTTGTTCTTCAAAAGGGTATACCGCGGCCATTTGCTGCGTAGTGCGAAAATGGCCCAGACCGCCCGGTGCATGCATCCCTTTTGCCAGTTTCTCCAGGGGAGCGCCCATCTCCAGGCTGACCGCCTCAGCGAAGTCATCCAGGCGTTTTTCATATTCATTTATGATTGAACCGAGCAGGTCCAGCCGCATCTGGAGCGACGTTTGCGAATACCCGGCAAAGGCGCTTTGGGCAGCAGCGACGGCTCGATCAACATCCGACTCGTTCCCAAGACGTACGGTGCCTGAGATCTCTTCGGTCGCGGGATTGATGACGTCGAACAGCTCTCCCCCGTCCGCCGGATCCACCCACTGGCCATTGATGTAAAATTGATCATAATTCAGCATAGTCTTTTCTCCTTTTAAATTGGCATGCTAAGCGTTCCCGAACGACATTTCCAGAAAATTGAAATTTACATTAGATGCCACCACGTAATACAATGTTTTAAATTAACACGTTGAATTGCAATTATCTATTTCTGATTTTAAAAGCCACTTGCCACTGGGGCGAACCGGCAAATCAAGCTCCCGAAGCGATAGGGATCGGTTAAGGCCCTTGAGGCTTCAGACTGCATGCTGAAAAACACAGAGGAGGAAAAGCCAATGCAAAACTTCATCTTTCAGACCACGAAAACCATAATCACGGAATTTGGCGCCGCCGATCGACTCGGTGAAATCGTCAGCGGGCTTGGTGTCAGTCGCCCTCTCATCATCACGGATCCCGGGATACTCGATGCGGGCCTGCTCACGCGTGCCGTGAACAGCATGGAAAAAGCTGGACTGGATTGTTGTTCTTTTACGGATGTTCTCCCCGATCCTCCTGAAAAGACTGTGCTGGATGCGGTTTCCCGGGGCAGTGATTTCAGAGCAGATGGAGTTATCGGTTTTGGCGGCGGAAGCTCTATGGATGTAGCTAAGGTGACGGCTTTTTTGCTCAATTCCAGCCAGAGTCTCACTGAAATTTTCGGTGTCGGGCAGGCCAGAGGGCCGCGCCTGCCATTGGTGCAGGTACCCACCACGGCAGGCACCGGATCGGAAGTGACGGCAACATCGGTGCTGAGCACCGGTGGATTACAGAAGAAATCGGTCGTCGCTCCCCAACTTCTTGCGGACGTAGCGATTTTGGATCCAGATCTGACGCTGGGACTGCCGCCGAACATCACCGCGGCGACCGGGATGGATGCCATGGTGCATGCCATCGAAGCGTATACCAGCAAAATCAGGAAGAATCCGACATCAGATATGCTGGCCAAGGAAGCTCTGCGGCTTCTTACAGGAAATATCCGCACGGCGGTGGTCGACGGAAGCAACCGGCAGGCGCGTGCGAATATGCTGCTGGGTTCCATGTATGCGGGACAGGCTTTCGGTAACGCCACAGTAGGGGCGGTCCACGCCTTTGCTCACACTCTGGGGGCGCACTTCCACATTCCCCATGGTCTGGCCAACTCACTCATGCTCCCGCCCGTCATGCGCTTCAACCTCCCCGTATCCATGAGGGAATACGCCGAACTGGCCGCCATTATTCTGCCGGATTCGGGGAAAAGTGATGAACTTCTGGCGCATCGACTGATTGAGGAACTGGAAAATATGGCGGCTGAACTGAATCTGGAAACCAGGCTTAATCAACTGGGAATCACGGAGGAGCAGTTGACGGTGATAGCCGGTGAAGCGATGAAAGAGGAGCGTATCCTGTCGTTTAACTCCCGGCAGGTGACCCATGAGGATGCCCTCGCCATGTTCAGACAGGCGCTTTAAAGACAGTCATCACCCCAATGGCCGGAACAGCGCCCACGCGCAATCCTGCGCACCTGCAGGATGAGATTTTGAATTTTTTCAGTTACTTGCGGATTCCAATTTTACGGCCAATTCTGTCCGGACGTTTTAAGTGAGACTGTCGTTGCGACAGGGCTTCAATCCTCTCTGATACTTTATCCGGGAAGGATGTGGACTTCCGTTTATTCAAGTCTACGCACATGCTCATCTGTTCAAGCGTGGAAGCCAGATAGCTGATAGGTCCCTTCACATGCATTTCCAGATATAGATGCATGCGCTTGTGGTCATGATCCACCAGCTGCATTCGGACCTCCACCTCCTGCCCAAGGGCGACCTCCCGATCGTAGGTGATATGGCTTTCCAGCGCCATTGTGGATATTCCAGTTTCTCTCGCACTCTCCCCACCCAAACCAAGGGAAAGGAGCAACTCTTCAAGAGCGAGATCGAAAACCAGGATGTAATATGCAACATTCATATGGTTGTTGTAATCCAACCATTCGGGCTTGATCTCTGTCGAATAAATAACAGGAGGGAGTTTGTTCATGTTCTCCTCTTTACATTGAGCGGTGACACTCGGAATAACTTGGATGGAAAGTAAATTTCGTAAGAAACCAATTTAAAGCAAGTGAAAAGCAAATCAAAGAACAGACGGAGCGGCCAATCTGCCCCGAAAAGAACATTAGCTCCGGCCACATGCGAAGCCCGGAGTCAACTATTTGTTTTTATTGCGGCAATAGAACCCGTACAGCCTTACAGCCGAGGGAGTTTAAGCTCGCCACGCTGACCGATATCCGGAACCAAATCGAAAGTTGGAGATAGTCTCCGACCCTCATCGATGGTGCATGTCATCCAGAAGTTCTTCAGGTGATCATCGGCACCTGGGAAAGTTCCGGAAAAAACCATGCCAAGTTGCCTGTCCCCTTTTCATTTGCAGAATTTTTTATTCCAATAATTTCTCGAAAACAGGAATGTTGGCTCCGCTAACCTTGGTCCCGTCAATCCAGATGGTCGGTGTTCCAGTAACGCCCATCATCTCTCCTACTTCCTGGTGCACTGAGAGAGCGTCGTTGTCCGTGATATCCGGCACTTGAACGTTGTCGTATTCGCCTGCCATGACCGCACGGAAAGTTTTGACCTTGTCTGTCGAGGCCAGGATCATTTTGGACTTGGCCTCGGCATTTGGGTGTAGAGCCTTGATGGGGAAGAGGAATACATAACGGGTGATTTCCGCTTCCCTGTTGTCGAAGAAGAGGCTTGCCTTCCGGCAGAACGGACAATCCGGGTCAGTTACCTCAATGACTTTCTTCGGGCCGTTGCCGATTTTGATCGCTTTATCAAGAGGAAGTTTCGCCAATTTCTTCTCGTTGACCTGGTCCTTGAGAGCTTGTGTCAGGTTGCTGCCATCCTTGGTCCACATCTCGCCGAAAAACAAATATCCCCCCTCCGGGGCATAGTAGACAATATTTTCATCCGAGATGACTGTATAGACGCCGGCAACTGGAGACTCGATGATTGAATTAAAGTGAAACTGAGGAAAATCCCGCTTAAACCTGTTTGCGGCATTCTCACGATCCATTGAAGAGGCGGCCGAAGCCATGCCCCCTGCAGGCAAAGTCAGTATAAGTGTCAGAAACAAAATCAAGCCGGTTTTCATGGATGTCTTCCTTTCGAAGGTTCGTGGTTATGCATCTGTTGATATTCAAATTGAAAACGGGGTCGGCCTGCTTTTCGGCAGCCGATAGCGGACAGGTTTGGTGCTCCAGCCACACCTTCATCTCGGCAAAGGCCTGCTGCGCCTCCGGACGGGCGCAGTCTTCGGCATCGGCACAAGGCGGTGACAACGTCAGCAGGAACACAATGAGCGGCGATACAATGCCTGTCATGGTGATTTTGTTTTAGGAACATCGATCGACAACAGGTTTCCATCAAACCAGCCAAAATAATGCCTGTCCGAAACTCCACCCTCGTCGAGCACCCCTTCGAGAATGAGCAGGCGGCTGTCCGCCGTGAAGTGGGCCGTACCGTCAAACAGCACCAGGTCCGGCATGGTGACTTTGCCGGTGAGCTTGTCGACCAGCACGAAGTTCCGGCAGCCGTTGCCACAATGGCCGAAGGAGGTCAGGACCAGGCGCCCGGCGAAATTGGCCGGCCGGGCCAGGCTCTCCTCGATGACCTCGTTGAATTCGTACAGCGCAAACAGGTCCGCCAAGTCCTGGTCGATGACAGGTTTACCCGCCGAGGCCGACGAGGCGTCCACCTTGACCGGGTAATCGTCGAAGACGGGCTCCCCGGGTCCGTGCCAGGTCAGGGGCGATGACTGCGGCGCGCACGCGCCGGAATGGAAGGCGAAAGCGTCACAGCTGCTACCATCGGCGAAGAGACAGGCGGAATACTGGTTGCGATCGGCATCCTCGCACAACTCTCCCCGGCCACCGTGCAGTTCGCAGAAACGCCATGCCGGGTTGGTCAAGGCCAGAGCCCAACTGGAAAAGGCCAGGATAACGAGCAAACACAAGAAGCCGATCAACAGGATATATTTACGATTGCTAGGCGCCAAGCTATCTGAATCTCTCGTTTAAATACCATTCGGGAAGATACTTTCCGCCCTTCGAGTCGTTGATGATCCTTGGAGTTATTCGATAAAGACTGGATATCAACGTTTCTGGCACGCTGCTGAAGCGATTGCCGACTTCAGACTGTTTATGATGAAGTCCAGTTTGACGTTCGCTTCCATCCCTTTGCTTTCATGGGTCTTGGTTTCTATCGTCTTGTACTTCCGCATTTTTCCCATCTGCCCCAGATCAATCCATCCGTCTTCGATTTGCGTTGTCTCTACCCTGACAAACCCAGGGTCAAAAAACTTAGATCCGACCAAGGCCCCTTTGCAATCGACAGCGAATACTGTCGGGTGCACGAGAAAGTTATCTTTAAGTATATTCATCTGGAGTTCAAAGTTTTCATCTTTCCAAACAGCATATGAGCCGTTTTCCGTACCCCTCTCTCCAATGCAAGGCGTAATCGTGTAGCGCGGTTCCGTTCAGCGCCTCCATGCACTTGTGTTGCCATTGTGCCGCTTCGTCCGGCTTAGCGTACGGGCCTTTGTCGTCCGCGTAAATCATCTGCAGCAGGTCGATGATTAATCGAAAGATTGGAAATGTCCATTATGTTGCGCCGCAAGGAATTGTTTTTCAGCTTAGGACTTTTTTTCAAGTGCTTACCATATGCTTACACTCTGAATTTTTAAAGAAAAAAGCGACCAGGCCAGGTAGGCCAAGTCGCCGTTTTCTTTATGGTGCCCGGGACGGGAATCGAACCCGTACAGCCTTGCGGCCGAGGGATTTTAAGTCCCTTGCGTCTGCCAGTTCCGCCACCCGGGCTGATGGAAGGTGGTATTATAGTTTGATGTGCCCCCGGAGTGTCAACCAAAAGGAGAAGATAAATGCCTGCTGAAGAGCTGAAATGTCCCAACTGCGGGACCTCCGTGAAGACTTATCGCAACCCTTTCCCCACTGTCGACATCATTATCAGGGTGGATGACAAAATCGTCCTTGTGGAACGGAAGAATCCGCCGAAAGGCTGGGCGCTGCCCGGAGGATTCGAGGACTACGGAGAGAGCCTGGAGAACGCGGCCGTCCGGGAGGCGAGGGAGGAAACCGGGCTGGAAATCACCAACCTTCGTCAATTCGGCGCCTATTCCGATCCCGACCGCGACCCGCGCCAGCACAACATCTCCATCGTCTTCACCGCAGATGGATCCGGCGATCTAAAGGGCGGAAGCGATGCCGCCCATGCGGAGCTTTTCAAACTGGACGCCCTCCCCTCGCCCCTGCGCTTCGATCATGGGAGAATTCTGGCAGATTACAAAAATTCGATGGGGAAGTTCAGTGCTCAAGGATCTCAACTTTGAACATTGAACTATTCAAACTCTGAACTGTTTTATTTGAAAAAACGGATCTCCGGCATTTCGGGGATGAACCGGTACTTGACACAGAGTTCAAAATAGAGCATCAGTCCCGCCAGATGCTCTTCGTCCAGGTCGTAGGACATGGCCTTCCAGTAGTCGACGAGTTTGTGCTCTTCCATCCACTCCTTTTCCACAGATTGTGCGGCCAGGTTCTCCAGGGAGGCAAAAGCCATCTTCCGGCTTTCCAGGAGCCTGCTGTGGAGCTGGAGCAGTTCGGACCTTTTTTCCCTTGCGGCGTCCCTGCGAATAATCCAGAGGGCGAAGACAAATGGCAAGCCGGTGCAGGCCTTCCACAACTCCCCCAGATCGTAGATTCGGCACTCTGGGTTGGCTGTTCCCGCGGCTTTCAGGGCCCGGTCCCCGATCAGGAGGGCGTTGCCGCCCGCGGCGATGGTCTCCTCCACGGGGCCCTTCGATGGGCCGAGGCGGACGCTTCGGAATCCCAGGAATTCCCGCAACAGGATTTCCAGAAGGTGTATGGATGTGGCCGACTCGCCGGTGAGGGCGATGGCCTGCCCTTCCAGATCCTCGAGAGGCCGGGAGGCAAAGAGCAGAACGCTTTTGACGGGACCACGGGAACTGATGGAAAGATTCGGTAGAAGCTGGTAATCCCGCCATCCCCGGGCATATTCGAAGGAGGAAGAGGGGCTGACGTCGATTTCACCCTCCGAAAGCATCCGGTTGAGCTGCGCCGGAACCCCCGGAACGATTTCGCCCTCGAACCCGGCCCGACGCAGAAAATGAAAAAACGGTGCGCAGTTGGCGTAGGTGATGTGACCTACACGCAGCATCATTTCTTTTCCATTCCCAGCATGGAGCCGGCACCGGAAGAATCGTACATATGGGTGAAGCGGATTCCCTCCCTGTCCAGAAGCTGCCCTGTAGCCCTGAGGTACTCCGTCACCGCTCGATTGTAATCCGCCAGCGCCGCAATGAGCAGGGTCTGGGACTCGGCCAGATCCTCCTCGCCCTCGAGCACGTCCCGGGTGGTGGAAAGGCCGACTTCCTTGCGTTTGAGGAGGGTCCTGAGGCGCTCCCGGGCCAGTTCGGTTCCAAGGCGCGTGACCTCGATCTGCTGTCCGTTGCTCTCGATCAGCCGGATGGCAGACCGGATCTCCTGACGGATCTCGTCCTGGAGCTGGGCCAGAAGAGTCTCGACCTGCCGCACGCGAAGTCGTGTGCGCAGCAATTCGTTGCGCGCTCCACGATTGCCGATGGGATAGGAAAAGAGCACCCCCACCTCCCAGCTTCGGAATTCATCGTCCACCTGATCATCGAGGGCGTCGCCGTAATTTCCCCCGAGCCCCGAATGGGAGACTACCGCGTTCAGATCCAGGGAGGGAAGAAGTTGGTTGTGGGCGATCCTGAGCTCAAGCCGAAGCCTTTCGATCTGCTCCAGGCGGCGAAGCAGGTCGGGACGTATTCGAAATGCGGTGCTGACCCCTTCTTCCAGCGAAAGTTCCACCGGAAAGGGACGCAGCTCCGCCTCTTCCACCTGCACCGTTTCCGGCAGATTCAGCAGAAGAGTCAGTTCGTCCAGTGCGTCCTCGTAGGAGCGCTGCGAATCGAGGAGTTCCCTTTCCCGCAGCTTGGAGCCCACCTGCGCCTCGAGAATTTCCACCGGTGCGAGAACGCCGGCTTTGACCCTGGCGCGGTTTTCATCCAGAACCCTTTCGGCCAGATCCACGGAGGTCCGACGAAAGGCCATTTCATCCCTCAAGGCCAGCACGTTGAAATACGCGTCCCGCACCTGGGTCACCACACCAAAAGCCCTCTCCCGCAGATCCTGAAGGGAAATATTGCGGTCACGGACGGCAAAGAGAATGTCACGCTCGGTGAGTGACCGACCGAAATCCCGCAGCAAGGGCTGAATGAGACTGATTCCCGCAACATTGTCATAGTAGGGATTTATCGCAGGGCTGGGATCGATATCCTGCCGCTGGTTTTCGAAAAAAACCTGGATATCGGCCCCGGAGGGGAGCCTCTGGAGAAGAGAGATGTTGGCGCGGCGGTAGTCGGCCTTTGTTGCGGCGCTGAAAAACTGAAGGTTGAGACGTTCCCTGTTTTTACCGATGGCAAGTTCAGCTCCGAGAACCGGATCGTAAATCCCGTATCCTCTGCTGATCAGCGCCTCGACGGCTTGTGTTTCCAGCGCCTGGGCCTGGAGATTGAGATTGCGCTCGACGGCGATGCGCTCGATTTCCCGAAGATCCAGCGGCTGGCCGAATCCCGTTCCCCCACCCAGAAGAACCGCCGGAAAAAAAAGGCACATCACGCGGAGAAATGAACCGCGCAGGAAGGAAGAAGGCGATGGTAAAAGTGCAGTTCGGATTAAAAACATTTCACTTCCTCTTAGCCAATCGGATTAAATTCAAACCTGCAGCGTCCACGCCGAATTCCCGTATTTCTCCTTCTCAAGAACCCGTGCCCGCTCCCACTCATCTTCGGTGGGAGAGCCCTCAAGAAAAAAGACACCCAAGAGACGGGCGAAATCTTCGGCGAGACGGCGCTCAACTTCATCCACAGTCGCGGGAGAGCAGCGCCACCGATTCAGCCATCCCACGCGCTTGTGAAGGCGATCAACAGTCTCCGCAACGGCAGCTTCGCCGCCGGTGCAGAACACCCTGGCCAGAGCCTGCAAGTCAGTTTCAATGGGGATCGATCCATGCTGGAGGAAGCAGCCGTCCTGGCGCCTCTGGGCGCTGCCGGTCATTTTGCAGCCATCCCGGACCAGTTCGGCAAAGGACGGAGCGGAAAAACAGGCGCCCTCGACGCCCCCTCCCATTCCTCCTCCCCGCTCCCGTGCCAGTTCGGTATCGACTCCAAAGAAGCGCAGGGTCTCCTGAAGGACGAGAGCGATAACCCTGTAATTCTCAAGGATTCCTCCGGGGAAAAGATCGCTTCGCTCCGGAGAGAGGACAGCGTAGGTAACTTCACCGTCGTGGAGAACGGATCGTCCGCCCGTGCATCGTCGAACGACATCAAATCCCATCCCGGCGCAGGCTTCCAGGGACACATGCCGCTCAGCGGTCTGAAAACGTCCCAGAGTCACGGTCGCCGGGCTCCAGCGATATAGCCTCAGCACCGGAGGGGAAATCCCGCCGGAGACGGATTCCATCAACGCCTCATCCAGGGCCATGTTCAGGGCTCCGGACATCGGGTCGTTGCGTATCAGACGCCACTCGGACATGTTCACAAAATTAGAATCGCCGGCGAACCGACCCCGATCAGAGAATAACCCGCTCCAGGAAACCGGTATCTACCGCGCCCTCTATGAATTCCTTGTTTTTCATGATGCGCTGGTGGAAGGGAATGGTGGTCTTGATCCCCTCGATAATGTACTCGTCCAGAGCTCGGGACATGCGCTTGATCGCTTCTTCCCGGGTATCGGCGTGGACGATCAGTTTGGCGATCAACGAATCGTAAAAAGGGAGAACCTTGTACTGGTCGTAAATGGCGCTGTCCACGCGCACCCCAAGTCCTCCCGGAGGGTGATATCCGTCGATCCGGCCGGGCGAGGGGGTGAACTTGAAGGGATCTTCGGCATTGATCCGGCACTCGATGGAATGGCCCCTGAAACGGATGTCGCTCTGCTTGAAGCGCAAGGGGAGACCGGCGGCCGAGCGAATCTGCTCTTTGATGATGTCGATGCCGGTGATCATTTCCGTCACCGGATGTTCGACCTGGACCCTGGTGTTCATCTCCATAAAATAGAAGTTTCCCTCACCATCGAGGAGAAACTCTATCGTCCCCACGCTGCTGTATTTAACGGCTTTGGCTGCCGCAACCGCATAGGACCCCATTTTTTTGCGGATCTTCTCCGTCAGCACCGGACAGGGCGCCTCCTCGATCAGCTTCTGATGGCGGCGCTGAATGGAGCAGTCGCGTTCGCCGAGATGGATGACATTGCCGTGCTTGTCACCCATAATCTGGATTTCGACATGGCGAGGACGTTCACAGTATTTTTCAATATAGACATCCGGATTCCCAAAGCCGGCCTGCGCTTCGGATCTCGCCGCGGCAAAGGCGTTGGCCAGGGAGGCGGGGGAATGGACCACTTTCATTCCCCGGCCGCCGCCGCCCGCTGTCGCCTTTATAATGACGGGATAGCCGATATCCCGGGCGATCTTCGTGGCCTCATCGATCGATTTAACGTTCTCCGTCGTTCCGGCGAGAATGGGTACACCCACCTCGGTTACCGTCTGCCGTGCGCGGATTTTGTCCCCCATCAGCCTCATGTTCTCCGGAGAGGGCCCGATGAAGTTGATGCCGCACTGGCCGCAGATCTCTGCAAATTCGGCGTTTTCGGAAAGAAAGCCGTATCCGGGATGGATGGCCTCCGCATCGGTCACCTCCGCGGCGCTGATGATCGCTTTGGCATTCAGGTAGCTTGCAATGCTCGGGGCGGGACCGATGCAGATGCTTTCATCGGCCAGTTTCACATGAAGGGCCTCGCTATCCACATCCGAATGCACTGCTACCGTCGCAATGTCCAGTTCCTTGCATGCACGGATGATGCGCAGGGCGATTTCGCCGCGATTGGCAATAAGAATTTTATGAAACATGAAAGAAAAATCTCCAGAAAAATCGCAATTTGTGACGGCTCGTGGCTCCTGGCTCCTGCTTACAGCTCGAAGCTGTCCTTTAAAGCCTTTCAACCCGAAAGACGGCTTCTCCGAATTCCACCGGCTCGGCGTTTTCCTTGAGAATTTCGATGATCCGGCACTTGAATTCGGCCTCGATCTCATTCATAAGCTTCATCGCTTCGACGATGCAGAGAACGTCTCCTGATTCGACAACCGATCCCGATTCGACATAAGGATCGGAGTCCGGCGACGGAGACCGATAAAAGGTTCCGACAATGGGCGAGGTAATCGTTTCGAACTTGTCCTCGACAGTCGGCGCGGGAGTTTCGGCATTTTCGATCGGAGCGGCCGCCTGCGCCGGCTGGGGCGAAGCGGCATACGCAGGAGGAGCGGCCATATGCACAACTTCCTGTCCCCTGCCTCGCTTGATGACGATTTTCTCGTCCTCGCTTTCCATCTCAAACTCGGTAATATCGGTATCTGTAACCAGCTTGATCAGAGTTTTCAGATCTTTGATATCCATCACATTCAATCCTCCTTATGGGTATTTGGCCGCCCAGCAGCGAGTCCCGGGTCAGGGGAAATTTACCTCAGACCGGGAGTGTTCGAAATTCCTTTGGAATGCGCGTCAGCTTCCGACAGCCTGAAGAGGTAACCATCACCATATCCTCGATTCGCACGCCGCCGAGGTCCGGGACGTAAATGCCGGGCTCGATAGTGAAAACCATGCTCTCCCGGGCTGTTTCCGCGGAACGCTGAGAAACAATGGGGAACTCGTGCACTTCAAGGCCGACGCCGTGGCCCAGTCCGTGCCCGAAATACTCTCCGTAGCCGCATTTCGCAATATGGTCGCGTGCGGCGTAATCGATCTCCCGAAGGGAGCGGCCCGGCCGGACCTGTTCGATGGCCAGATCATGCGCCTGCAGGACGGCATCGAAGATGCGGCGAAGCTCCGGCGCTACTACCCCGACTCCGAAAGTGACCGTTTCATCCGAATGGTAACCCCGAAGGCGAACTCCGAAATCGATGGTCACCAGCTCTCCGGCGGCGATCGCCTTCTCGGATGCCACCCCGTGGGGCATGGCCCCTCGGATTCCGGAAGCCACAATGAAATCGAAGGCTTTCTCCTCAGCGCCCATTCGCTTCAGGGCGAATTCGAGCTCAAGAGCGATCTCCCGTTCCGTGACCCCTGGCCTGATCCGGGGGAGAACCTCGCGGAGAGCTGCTTCGTTCAATCGGGCGGCCTCTTCCATCACCTCCGCTTCCGAAGCATCCTTGAGAACCCTCAGTGCGTGGATATCCTCCTTGAGCGGCACCCATTCGGCTCCCGCTGGTCCCTTTTCCTTCAGCTGATTAAGCAGATCCCAGGATACCTTTTCCGCCTCGAACCCGATCCGGCTCGCCCCGATTTGTCCGAGGCATTCCGCAATGCCTTCGATCTTGGCACGGTATTCTCTGATTTCATCCGCCTCGACCTGCTGCCGCGACTGGGTGGCGTACCGAGAATCGGTCAGAAAAAAGCGCCGGTCCCGTCCGGCCACCAGCGCCCCGTCGGAACCGATGAAACCGCAGAGATACCGGATATTGGGAAGATCCAGAAAAAGAACGGCCTGAAGGTCGTTTTTCTCTTGCAGGAGACGAAGCTGGTCGAGTCGGGAAGGCAACATTGTTATACTAGAATCTCAGTTATTCGTTCGAGCCGCCAGGCCCCTCATGGCCAACTGGTACCCTGTGGCGCCGAATCCGCAGATCTGGCCCAGGGCTACCGGAGCAAGGAAAGAATTCCGGCGGAACTCCTCGCGGGCATGGATATTGGACAAATGAACTTCGACGGTCGGTATGGCCACGGCGGCAACCGCATCCCGCAGGGAAACGCTGGTGTGAGTCAGCCCACCAGGGTTGACGATCATCCCCGAGACCCCCTCCTGGGCAGCTTCGTGGATTCGGTCGATAATTTTCCCCTCGTGATTGGACTGGAAAAAGACGACTGACAATCCGAGTTCGTCCGCAAGCCGGGACAGGGCTTCATTGACGTCTTCCAGGGTCTGGCGGCCGTAGACCTCAGGCTCCCGGGTTCCCAGAAGATTCAGATTGGGACCGTGCACCACCAGGATCTTCATCATAACTCCAGTGCTTTTCGGATTCGCGGCGCTTCCCTCATCAGCAGGTAGCGCCCCTTTCCGAAGTTCCCGTCCCATTGCAGGGTCAGGGCGACGAAGTAATCGGGATGAACCGAGCGGATCACGACATGGAATTTTTGGGATTTGATGCAGACTTCCTCCACCGCGCCGGCTTCAAGTATTTCCGCCGTCTTCCTGATCTCCTTCAGAATGTTGGCGTACTCGACCGCCACCATCTGCAGATCGGCCCCCTCGTAGGGATGGAAGAACTGAGCGATGGCAATGCCGTCATATCCCATGAGGACAGCGCCGACGCCGCCGGCCGCCTCATCCACGATATTCCGGATGATTTCATTGAACATCTTCCCTCCTGATCTGGATCGCTTCCAGCCATTTTTCGAAGATCTGCCGGGGCCCGTTTTCGATGGCCGTCGGCGCAGACTCAACTGGCGCCGCAGAACCGGAGTCAGTGACTTCCCGCGAGCTCTCCTCCACCGGGGAATCCTGGTTCTCTCCCATCTCCATCCGTCTTTTTAATGCAATCGCACTCCGGCGGATCTCGGAATTGCCGGGATCATTTTTCAGAATCTCCAGAAAGATTCTCATCGCCTTTTTATAAAAACCCTGGCGTATGTAGATCTCGGCAAGAGTCGGCGTGGAGATGGGGGCTGCCTTGGCTGAAGACTTCGCGGTTCCGGCGGGTGCGCCGGAAGGCGCTTCATTCACTTTTGCGGGACCGCAGACCTTGAGCAGTTTCGCAATTTCGGGATCGTCGGGCTTCAGGCCCGCGGCTTTCCTCAGCAGATCCCCTGCGCGGTTCTTATCCCCCTGTTTCAGCCGAATGCGGCCCAGATTCTTCAGGGCCGGGAGGTTGTCGCCGTCGAGATGAAGAGCCGATTCCAGGGCCTGCGCCGCGTCCTCAAGCTGCCCCTTCTGTATCAGGATGCGCCCCACGGTCAAATAGCCCGGCCCGAAATTCGGCAGCGATCGGGTCCCCTTGGCGGCGATCTCCAGAGCATCGTCCAGAAGTCCCATCTGGCGGTAGGCTTCGGCCAGTGATACGAAAACCGTCGACCGGGGCTCCTTGGCCAGCGTCTCGGTCAGTTCGGCAATTTTTCCAAGCATAGAAAAGGAATTATTCATATTCCCCCTGTGCGGAGGCCGCCCGAGGCAGGACGGCTCTTAAAAGTGCAGCCGGATCCGGGATTTCCCTGATCAGACAGTCTCCGATGCCCCGGTTCAGAATGAAGCGAAGAACCCCGGCACGGACTTTCTTGTCCCGTCCCATGGCTTTGAGGTAATCCTCAACGGAAAACGACGGCGGAGTCACCGGAAGGTCAAAGGAGGCCAGGAGCGAGCGGACGGCGAATGCCTCCTCCCTTGTGCACAGTCCCAGTTCCGCCGAGGCCAGCGAGGCGACCACCATGCCCACGGAAACGGCCTCGCCATGGCGAAATCGCCCATATCCCGACAGGGTCTCGACGGCGTGCCCGAAGGTGTGGCCGTAGTTCAGAATTGCCCGGAGGGAGCTCTCCGTCTCGTCAAGTTCTACAATATTCGCTTTGATTTGGCAAGATTTCCTTACCGCCCGGACAAGGTCCTCGCGGTTCAGAGCGCGCAGGTCCTCCCGCTGGTCCAGAAGCCAGGCGAAAAACCCGGCGTCACGGATGATCCCGTATTTGATCACTTCGGCCATTCCCGCGGCGAACTCCCTCTCCGGGAGCGTTTCCAGGGTCGAAACATCGATATGCACGTGGCGCGGCTGGTAGAAGGCGCCAATCATGTTTTTCCCTGAGGGATGGTTGACGGCGGTCTTTCCCCCCACGGAACTGTCCACCTGGGCCAAAAGAGTGGTGGGAACCTGGGCAAAGGGGATCCCCCTGAGGTAGGTGGCGGCGGCAAACCCGGCAATATCGCCCACCACACCGCCCCCCAGCGCCACCAGTCCCGAAGCCCGGTCGAAGCCCTTCTCGATAAGGGCGTCGTAGATCCCCTCGAGGGTTCGAAGATTCTTGTTTTCCTCTCCCTCGGGAATCGAGAGGGTGCTGACCAGAAAACCGGCCGAAGAGAGGGCATCCAGGACGGTTTCGCCAAAGAAGGCCAGCACGGAGGGGTTGGTCACCACCGCGACCTTTTTCGGAAAATCGACTTCCTGCAGCGCCCTTCCAAGCTGATTCAGGATACCGTCGCCAATCCAGATGGGATAGCTTCTCTCTTCCAGGCCGACGAGTATTTTTTCATTCATTATCGGATACTTTCACGTGCTCAAGAATGGCGCGGGCTGTTTGACGAACATTCTTTCCATCGGTATTCACGGTAAAATCTGCTTTTCGATACAGGGGAAGACGCTTGCGCCAGAGCTCCTTCACGGCGAGGGGATCACCGGTCGCCAGTGGGCGTTCGGGAGATCCGGAAATCCGGCGGTAGAGCCTCTCCCATTCGGCCTCCAGAAATACGGTGACCCCAATCGCCCGCATAATCCCCCAGTTTTCATCACGGCCGACGATTCCTCCTCCGGTGGCGATGACCGCATGTCGCAGTCCTTTCAAGGATTCCAGGGCGGCGGTTTCGAGGTCACGGAAGCGGGATTCTCCGAGAGTCGCGAAAATCTCCGGGATCGACATCCCCTGTCGGTCCGCGATGATTTTATCCAGATCGATGGCCCTGAATCCGGCTACTCGCTCCAGCTCTCTGGCCACAGAGGTTTTCCCGGCCCCCATGAAGCCGACCAGGATGATGTTTCCCGAATCAGGAGCAGCTCCGTTCGATTCAGCGGTAAGATAGCGCAATTTCATATTCGATTCCATCGTTTTTGAGTTCACCGGATGAAGAAGAAAAGGACAGGGCTTGAAAAGCCTGTCCTTTTTCTAAACGCTGTTGACCTCGGTTTTTACTGAACGATTCTTGGCGTAATGAAAATCATCAACTCCGACCGGGTGTTGTTGAAATTTGACGATTTGAAAAGATGCCCCAGGATGGGTATTTTCATCAGAAGCGGCACCCCGGCGGTGCTGCTGTTTTCCGTTTCAACGAAAATGCCTCCGATCACGGTGGTTTCTCCGTCCTGGATCAGAACCATCGTTTTCGCTTCCTTGGTGTCGATGGCCGGCGCGGATCCGGAACCGGTGCTGACGGTGGATCCGATGGAGCTGTTGGTCGCGCTGATATCCAGGATGATGCTGTTGTCCGGATTAATCACCGGCCGGACCGTAAGTTCCAGGTTGGCGTCCACGAATTCCGTCTTCGGGAGGCCGTCATCCCCGGAGGACTGATAGGGAATCTTGGTTCCCTGGCTGATCGTCGCCTCCCCTCCGTTGAGGGTCGAAACTCGGGGAGTGGAGATGACCTTGGCCTCTCCGGCCGCTTCCAGAGCGGAAATCCTCAGATCCAGTATCGTGCTGTCCACACCGACCCGCCCGAAGGTGATCCCGGAACCGAGCCCCGAGCCCCCGAGAACCGACCCTGCGGAGGGGGGACTGATCAGAAAACTGCCTCCCAACCCGATGCTTCCGCTACTGGCATCCCAGGGGCCGCCGCCGGAGTTCTGATAGGACAGGCCCCACTTCACCCCGAGGTCGCGACTGAACGTCGAGCTGGCTTCCACGATTCGGGCCTCGATCAGAACCTGGCGCTCCGGTGTGTCGAGAATGGCGACCAGTTTATCCACCTCCTCGATGACAGAGGGGACATCGGTGACGATCAACTGTTTGTTCCGGGCATCTTCGGTGATCTTGCCCCTCTCGGTCAGAAGATCCCGGGCCGGGGCGGCCACGTTTTTCAGATCGGTATAGCTGATGCTGATAACGCGGGTTATCAGCGGCTCCAGTTGGCGCTCCTGGGTGATGGCTGTCAGTTCGGCCTGGCGCATCTCGCGGATTCTGTCCTTCGGCAGGATCTGCACCACATTGCCTTCCCTGAGCATACCAAGCCCACGGGTCTCCATGATCAGATCCAGCGCCTGATCCCATGGAACATCGATCAACCGCAGGGTAACGTTCCCCTTGACCTCCTCACCGGCAATGATATTCAGATCTCCGACTTCTCCAATGAGCTGAAGTATGTTTCGAATCTCCGCATTATCGAAAACCAGGGAGATTTTCTCTCCGGTGTACCGGTCCAGCGGCTTCACCTGGGCGATGACCAGCGGTTCCTCGGAAACGGGCGCGGGCGGCGGCGAAGGTTTAGCCGCAATGGTCGCCGCCAGATCTTCCCGGCGCGATTGCATATCAGGGGCTTCTATTTCGGCAATTTCGGTCCGCGGCGGCGATGCCTCGGTGAAGGGACCATTCTCAACGGTGAACAGGATTTCGTTCCCCTTCTGCTGAAGGGAATAGGGTACCGGGCCCTTCAATTCGACCGCAAACCGGACACCCGGAATTCCGTTCTCAAGCACCTTGTAGGGAGTGATCAGGCTCACCGCGCTGGGAAAGGACGAAGCATCGATGGTCCTGCGCAGGGATCTGCCGATGGTGGCATTGCGGATTCCGAAGCGGATCGTATCACCCTCCCGGACCGGTTCAATGACCTCGCCCGGTTTGGGCGTTTCCACGGTAAGAATGGATTTCCCGTCTTTCACCCGGAAGCGGACATCCTTGACCCAGATCGGCTCCCCTACGTTCCTGTTCCCTGCCGAAGAGATGTTCTCCGGATCTCCCGCCCAGGAAACGACCAGAGAATCGCCCTTCGCCTCCACTTCGTAGGCGGGCAGGGTATCGCCCCTGGAATCGAAAACGAACCGGATCTTCTCTTCATAATCGCCCACACGCAGCCGCCGGAACCCCGAAAGGTCGTAAACCCTTTCGGAAAAATCGGGTTTCACCCCATAGAGATCAAGAACCAGCCGGGGCGGAGCACCCAATTCGAAATCCTTATACCTTCCGACCCTGCCGTCCAGATCCAGGACAACTTTCCGATCTTCCAGACGAACAGATGTCACGCGGCCGGCAGGAGATGCAGAAGCGGCCATTTCGGAGGCGGGACCTTTCTTCACAGCCGCCACGGGCTTTTCCGATGCGGCGGCCATTGCCCTTCTGTCCCCGATTCTTTCGCCGTTTTCGACAGGCGATCCGAAGGCGATGGTCAGAAGGCGGTCATCCACGCTCACTTCATAGTTCCGTGAAGCTTTCAGCAGCAGTTCCACCCGTGCCAGTTTCCCGGAAGGCGTATCGAGAGTCGACGTGCGAACCTTCTCGACAGGAGCAGGAAAAATATTCTCCGGCAGGACGGAGTCGGCCAGTTCGAAGCCGGGGAAATCAAGAACAACGCGAGTAGGGTTCAGGGAATCATAGACGGTATAGCGGTATCCGATCGGTTTTTCAGCACGGATTTTGATCTTCGTCGCGGCGTCATCCCCCTCCACGCGGATGGAATCCAGACGATTCTGCGAACCGGTTTCCTGACTGTCACCGAAACCGGCGGCAGGCAGAAAAAATCCGGTACAAATCGAAAAAGCGGCCACTAAAAGAAGCCGTCCCCATCGATCGCCTCCCCGGAAATTCAAGGTCGATAACATATCATAAAACTCCTTCCCTCTTAGGAAGTTCAATCATCTGTTGTTTGGTGATGACTTTCCCGGCAAAATCATAGTATTTCTCATCGACCAGAACAGCCTCTTTTTTGATGCCTACAACCTTCCCGTTGTTTTTCCCGATCATGATCCCCTTCTTCAGAATGTAGGACTTTCCGTCCGGGGCGCTCACCATTGCCCTGGGTTCTCCCTTGCCGACGATGACCGCCGTCAGCCGGAACTGCCCCAGGTCGAACTTCTGAAGGGGCGTCATGGGAACGGATACCTGGGGAGTCAGAGCGGCTTTTTTCACCTCCAGCAGGGGCACGAAGGGGTCGCGAAGATCCGAGGGATCATAGACGTAGGCAGGCGGGAGGGGTTCGGCGGCTTCAGGCTGTGATTCCTGGATTTTCTGCTTTGACGCCGTTGGGGTGACCTTTCTTATCTCGAAGGTCTCCTTCTCGACAGTACCCTCTCCGCAGGCGGAAAGGGCGATCGTCAGGGAAAAAGTCAGAAAACATGCAATCGATCTCATCACTTTTTACCTTTTGCCGGAGATTTGTCGGTTTCCAGAAAGCGGAAGGTCGTCGCCATGCAGTCCACCGAGAGGGTGTTTCGTCCCTCCTGGTTTTTGTTCGAACTCCCGATGGCCAGATTTCCGATATTGACGATGCGGGGGAGCTTGCCGACATCCTGGAAAAACAGCGCGAGCTGATGGTATGAACCGTTCAGCTTCAGCGCAACGGGAACCTCGGCGTAGAACCCCCGCGGGGCCTCGGAGCCGGGCTTGAATCGCAGGACCTCCAGCCCATTGTCCTTGGCGAGGGAGGAGAGGCTGGTCAACAGGGTCGGTATCTCCTTTTCGTTGGGGAGTTCGGTCAGGGCTTGTTCGAGCTGTTCCTGCATTTTTTCATATTCTGCCTTGAATTTAGGTAGGTTACGGGCAATGCGGCGGTCTTCCTGCAGCTTCGATTCCAGTGTCCGGTTCTCTTCCTGCAGCTTGGCAAGCTCCTCCTGCGCAGGCAGGTAAAGCATGTACAGAAATCCCCCTGCCAGAGCCGCAAGGATAAGACCCATGAGAAAAAGGCGCTGGTA
Organism: Desulfuromonadales bacterium; assembly: GCA_024636295.1. GTDB lineage: Bacteria > Desulfobacterota > Desulfuromonadia > Desulfuromonadales > JAGXHI01 > JAGXHI01. The sequence goes on along the minus strand of JAGXHI010000061.1, from coordinate 38,018 downwards.
AAGAGGCAGTTTGAGAATCTTTTCGACGCGCGGATCCATAACTCAGCTCTTGTCCTTTTTCGCGGGAGTTTCAGCCCGGGTGGTCAGGTTGAATTTATGCAACTTGTGCCCCCCCTGTTCGGACTGCTCAATAATCTGAAGCTCCACCCCCCCGTAATAGGTGGAGGCCTCCAGATTCTCCAGGAAGCGGGCGACGGATTCTTCGTTGAATCCGATCCCGTCGATCTTGATCTGCCCGTTCGATTCCTTGAAAGAAGTGATCCATAATTTTTCGGGAAGAGAGCTGCTCAGTTCCTCCAGAAGGTGCACCGGACCGGTTTTTCCGTCCTGCAGCTTCTCCAGAACATCCAGCTTGCCTCTGAGCTCCTGTTGCAGTTTCTTATAATGGGCCACCTCGCCGATCGTCTTCCGCAGCTGGTTGATCTCATCCTGCTTGCGTGCGATTTCCTTCTTCTCGTTGGCGATTCCGGCCTGCAGGGACACATAGAAGCCTGCGCAGCCGACCAGAACCACCATGGTAGACAGGACAAGAGCGATGAGTTGCCCCAGCAGTTGTTCCTTTCGCTGGGCAGCCCGGGCGGGCAGTAGATTGATACGGATCATTTGTCACCCAGCCTTCTCATGGCCAGCCCCGAGGCAACCGTGAAGAAGGGACCGACGGCCTGAAGATATTCCGGATCAAAATCCTTTTCATTGGCCACCATGTGCCGGAAGGGATCGAAGACCTCCACCGGTACTCCCATTCTTTCCTCGATCAGGTCACGAATCTGCGCTGTCTTCGATACGCCGCCGGTGATGAAAAGTTTCTGGACTTTCTCGTCCGCGGAAGTCGCGGAGAAGAAATCCAGAGAGCGCTGAACTTCCTGCGCCAGGCTCTCGGCGACCTCGGTGATGATTTCGGCGACCACCGCAGGGTCCACATCCTCCACCTCTGCGCCCAGGCGGACCTTTTCGGCGTCTTCGTAATTCAGTCCGAACCGCTTCTGGATTTCATCGGAAAAAGCCTGCCCTCCGGCCTGAATGTCGCGGTTGAAAAGCGACTCCCTTCCTCGAAGGACATTGACGTTGATGGCGCTGGCTCCAAGATTCACCAGGGCCACGATCTCCCCCTCCTCGAAACCGTAGGTGGCCTCGAAAGCGTTTTCCATGGCGAAGCAGTCGATGTCCATCACCAGCGGGTTGAGCCCCACTTCCTTGAAAACGGTCACATATTCGTTGACGAAATCGTTCTTGGCGGCGGCCAGGATGACATGCATCTGCGAGGGGTCCTTCTCGTCGGGACCGAGAATCTGGAAATCGAGATTGACCTCGGCGATGTCGAAGGGGATGTACTGCTCGGCCTCCCACTGGATGGAGGCTTCCATTTCTTCTTCCGTCATGATGGGAAGCTGAATCTTGCGGATGATGACGGAATGTCCCGAAATGGAGGTGGCGACATTTTTTGTCTTGATATGGTGGCTTTCCACCAGATTTCGGATGGCCTCTCCCACCGCGTGGGAGTCCATGATGGTGTTGTCCACGATCGCTTCGGGAGGCAGGGAGGCCATGCCGATATTCACCAGGTGATAGGCGCCTTTGACTTCCTTGAGCTGGACCAGCTTCACGGAGCTGGACCCGACGTCAATACCGATAATGTCCTTCTTGGTCTTAAACAGCATGGTCCACGCCTTGTCGTTCTGAGCTCGTTTTCAGAACAGAGCCCCTTCCTGGGGTCCACCGGATTTTCCGCATGAACCGCAACTGTAAATAGCGCCCGATAAAGCTTCCGGAACAAATCTTAAGCAAACCCCATACCACAGGAATCTTTCAAACCGGAAAAACCTTGTCCCGATCGGAGAGGTTCAGTCCCAGGGCAAGAATGATCTTCCGCATGGTGGACATGCGGCACCCCTCGCCCTTTTCGATCCTGTTCACGGTAAGAGGAGAAACCCCTGCCTTTCGGGCAAGTTCCGCTTTGCTCATAAGAAGCGATTCACGAATTCGTTTTACATGATTTTGGGACATTTGCTTTAACTCAGACATACTTGAAGTTAATTTGACTTCAATTAAATACAAATTACATATAATTTAGTTTCAAAAAAGAACGAATGTCAAGGGAAATTGTTGAGTTAGGGTTTTCAGTCAGAAAAAGGGAGGGAAAATCGTCCCTGGTTCCTGGTTCCTGGTTCCTGGTTCCTGGTTCCTGGTTCCTGGTTCCTGGTTCCTGGTTCCTGGTTCCTGGTTCCTGGTCCTTGAACCTTGTCTTAAGCTCCCGGTTTTCCTGCTCACTGCTCACGCCGATTTTAGAAAAAGGAAAGATACCAGTGCACGAGGGCGGACCCCCACAATAGCCAGATCAGGGCGCCCAGGGCCAGGAATGGACCGAAGGGGATGGCCGTCTTCCCTCCTGATTTGCCGATCAGCATCAGGGGAACGCCGACCAGGGAACCGGCAAAGGAGCCGAGGAATATGACGGGCAGAACGCCCTGCCAGCCGAGAAAAGCGCCGATCATGGCCAGAAGCTTGATATCCCCTCCTCCCATGCCTTCCTTCTTGGTGAGCAGCTCATAGATCGCAGCTACCAGGAAAAGGCTTCCGCCGCCGAGCAGGATGCCGAAGAGGGAATCGGTCCAGGAAATCCAGGGAATGAGAAAGGTGCAGAGAAATCCGATCGGAATCCCGGGCAGACTGATGTTATCGGGGATGATCTGATGGTCCAGATCGATAAAAGTGATGGCGACGAGCGCGGCGGTAAACACCCAGTAGACCGGGGTGGCCCACCGGAATCCGAAATGGAAAAAGACCAGGACGAAGAGAATCCCGGTCAACGCCTCCACCAGCGGATAGCGCGGGGAAATGCGCATCCCGCACGCCGCGCAGCGCCCGCGAAGAAAAAGAAAACTGAGGATCGGAATGTTCCGGTACCAGCGAATCTCGGTTCCGCACCCCGGGCACCGCGATCCGGGGCTGACGATCGAATCGCCGGCGGGAATGCGGTAGATGCAGACGTTGAGAAAAGAGCCGATGACGGCGCCGAGGAGAAAGACGAAGAGTGCGATCAGGGGGAGATTCATCGTTATTTCAAATCACATTACATTGGATTCGCAAGTCAAAAAAATCGGCCACGGATGAACGCGGATGAGACACGGATCATTCTGGAGTCAGAGCAGGTTCGCAAAAATCTCGCCCAGACGCTTCATGGAGGGAAGCTTTTCCTTCAAAATCCCGTACACCTTTTCCCGATCGATTCGAAGATAGTCATGCACGAGAAGGTTCCGGAATCCCGCCATCCCCTCGAGCTCTTGGAGAAGCGAGGGGGAAATGACTTCGCGATCGCGGAGGATGCGGAAAATGTCGGCATAGGTTTCGGGTTTCGGGTAGCCACTGTCTGAAATGATGTGGTTTCCGATGTCCAGAAGGCATTCGATAGCCAGATGAAGATTTCGTTCTGCCGTGCCGTAGATGAAAGGGTCGGCCGTAAACCGGGTCACATCGTACTGAAGCACCGATTCGAGAATGGAGAGATATTCCCGTAGACGCTCCAGGCGCAGCTCCAGTATCGCCCTATTGACCAAAAGAGCCTCCCCGTGTCAGCTGTTCCTTAATATAATCCCTCTGGATGCGTCGCAGGTAGGCGGTATCGAGATATTCCGCCAGGGCCCGGGTTTCGAAATCCACCCGTTTCTCCTTGTCTTCCTTGATGACGCGTCCCGTGCGGAGCACCTCGTATTTCATCAGGGGGGAGGCCTCGTTGAGAGGGACCAGGTCGATTCGCTCCGTGCCCAGTTCGCGCGTCAGGAGTTCGATCAGGTGAAGCCGAAACTTGAACGGCGAGACGGATTCCTCCAGAGAAACGGCGATATCGACATCACTCAAAGGACCGACCTTCCCCTGGGCCTGAGACCCGAAAAGATAGGCGAACCGGACTTCGGGAATCCGGGCAAGAAGGTCCGTTAAAACCTGTACGATTTCTTCGGCCGATACAGCCTTCTTCATGATTGATCTCCCTGGAGTCCACTGTAATAAAGAGTTTTGTGGATGCCAAGCTGCGAAAATGCTTACTTCAGCCGCTCCTTCGCCGCCTTATAGACCGCCAGGCCCTCTCGTTTTCCAACCGCCACAACGATGATCACGACCCGTCCGTCGTCCACCTGGTAAACCAGTCGATATCCGGCATTCTTCAGTTTGATTTTGTAACAACTGTTCAGCCCCTTCAGTCGGGATGACTCGACATGAGGACGAAGAAGGCGTTCGGCCAATTTTTTCTTGAACTGCTCCCGGATTCCGCCATCCAGTTTTTTCCATTCCTTCAACGCGGATTCCTTGAATTCAAGACTAAAGCTCATCCAGCGAAACCGATACCGAAGGCTCGTCCTCCCGCTCTTTGACGATGCGGGAGAGTTCATAATCTTCGAGTTGTTCCATGAGAGCCTCGAAAGCCTCGGCGGGCACCAGATAAGCGCTGGGCTTGTTGTGATTCAAGATAGCCACCGGCGTCCCCTCGGCCTCATGGATGATGCGGGAGGGATTTTTCTTCAGGTCACTGATGCTGACCGATGCGCGGGCATACAGGCGTTCCATACGAGCTCCATTTTTTGATCTTTTTATAGCTCTCAATATAGGTCTTTTTATTCCCCTGCGCAAGAAATCTTGTGACACTACGACAATAATGTTTCAATTTTGGCGAGGACCTCGTCGAGAATCGCTTGATCTATTGTCCCTGCCTTTTTCGCCTTACGGGCGCGCCAATCAAAACTCTTTATCTGGTCCGCCAGGGCAACGCCAGACTTACCTTTGACTTTCGTCGATACCTCAAAGGGATACCCTTTGATAATGGTTGTCAGGGGGCAGCAGAGCATTAAACTTGTGAGCTTGTTGTACTTTTGGGGCGACAGCACCAACGCTAGTCGGTGGCCAGTCTGCTCATGTCCTGCCTGCGGATCAAAATGTAACCACACCACGTCCCCCCTGCTCGGAACGTACTCCATTTACCAGACCTCCTTGCCGACCGGGCCACCGAAATCAGCCTCCCCATGAAGATTGGCCGGTTTCACCCCGTCCAGCAGTTCATCAAGGTCATATTTCCTCTTTTCTCGCACCGGCTTTATCATGATTGTGTGGTCGTGAACAGTGATTTCCACAGACGAATCAAGATGAACGTCGGCCTCATCAGTCAAGGCTTTCGGGAGCCGAAGAGCCAAACTGTTTCCCCACTTCTGTACTTTTGCAAGCATAGGTACACCCCCTTGGCAGAAAGATAGCTCTACCATAGCAGTGTATCTACAATGTTTCAACAATGATTTTTGCCTCTGGGTGACCTGCGCCCATCCCGTCAGGCCGGGTTTTACGAGATGCCAACTTTCACCCCAGCATTCAGATAGACAGGTCCGTTTTCCCCCAGGATATGCACGTAATTGAACTCCGGGACGATTTCTTGCAGCTTTACAACTACCTCTCGTGCGTCATAGGTCCTGGTCAGCTGATACAACTCCTCGAGGTGACGATTCAAAATGGTCAGATCCCGGAAGACGGATTCGGCGATAAGGATCTTTTGATGCTCGGTCTCCACGATGCCTTCGTCCCCTGAAAAGAGTTCCTCGTACAATTTCTCGCCGGGTCTCAGGCCGGTATAAACGATGTCGATATCCTCGTACGGGCGGAACCCGGAGAGGCGAATCAGCTCTTCAGCCAGGTGCCGAATTTTTACTGGAGCGCCCATTTCCAGAAGGAAGATTTCCCCGCCCCGTCCCATGCTTGCGGCCTGCAGAACCAGCTGAACGGCTTCGGGTATGGTCATGAAAAACCGCTCGATCTCCGGATGGGTGACCTTGACCGGTCCTCCCTTTTCGATCTGACCCATGAAGACAGGAATGACGCTACCCGCGCTTCCGAGAACATTGCCGAAACGGACGGTAACAAATCGCGTCCGACTTTCCCTGGCCAGATTCTGGACGTAAATTTCAGCGGCCCGCTTGGTCGCCCCCATGATATTCGCCGGGTTGACAGCCTTGTCCGTGGAGATCATGACGAAACCCTCGCTGCCATATTTTCGTGCTGCATCGGCAACGATTTTCGTCCCCCGGATGTTGTTGTCCGCCGCCTCGGCAGGGTTCGATTCCAACATAGGCACATGCTTGTACGCGGCCGCATGGAAAACGACGTCCGGCGTGAATTCCTCAAAGGTTCCCTCTATACGGGCACGATTCCGGATATCGCCCACGACAGAAACCAGTTCGAATGCGGGATTTCTTTCCAGCAGTTCCTGTTCGATCTGAAAGAGGGAGCTCTCGGAGTTGTCCAGAATGACCAGCAAGGACGGATCGAAGCGAACGACCTGGCGGCTGATTTCGCTTCCGATACTCCCTCCCGCGCCGGTGACCAGAATCTTCTTTCCTTGAAGAAAGGCCCGGATTTTATCGAAATCAAGATTTACGGGATCCCGGCCAAGTAGATCCTCCACGGCAACCTTCCGGGCCTGATGCACATATATCTTTTCATCAATAAGATCGCCCACCCCCGGAAGGGTTTTGAAGGGAACTCCCGTTTTCAGACAGGATTCCACAATGGGCCGCAAGATCGCGCCCGAAGCGGAAGGAATGGCGATGATGATTTCCTCGATCCCGTGCTTTTCCACGATCTTCGCCAGATCCGCGCAGTTTCCCAGAACCGAAACTCCCTGAAAACGCCTGCGGTACTTGGAAACGTCGTCGTCCGCAAATCCCACCGCCGTTAATTTAAGGGAAGAGTTCTGCCGGGTTTCCCTAACGATCGCCTGCCCCGCCCGTCCCGCGCCGACAATAAGGAGGCGCCGGAAGCCGGCCGAGGGACGAAACGAAAAATACCTCTCCCGAAAGGCCCGGGTGAGAAATCGGACCCCTGAAATCAGCAAAAAACAAAAGATCCCGTCCAGAATTAAAGCGGAACGAGGAACATCGCGCATCCCGTAGGCGAAGACGACGAAGAGGACGAAGCAGGTGGAGGCGACGAGATTCGCCCTGAAAATGGGGAAGACATCCGCCAGGGACACATAGCGCCACCAACCCTGCCCCAGGCCCATTGTCCAGAAAACAGTGATTTTGATCAGGATTAGAGAAGGCAGAAGCTCAAAAAAGGTTTCGCGATAGGGATTTGGGAGGCTGAAATCAAAACGCAGGAGAAAGGAGAACAGAAACGCTGCGGCAATCAGGGCGCCCTGAAGCAGAAAAATGAAAAGCCATCTTTTTCCATAAAAAAATTTTTGCATCAAGTTTCAGTTCACCGGATACCGCTCGGAATCACTCATTCCATAAACTTCAGCAGAAAGAAGGCCATGGACTCTACTCACCACCCAAATCCATGTCAGGAATAGGACAGCCAAAAACAAAAAGAGGATCAGCGCCTCCGCTCCGAAACGATAGGCCGTCAACCCGATACCGCCGATCGTGGCCTGCAGGAGACCGAAAATAAACGTTACACGGAGGTGCGTCCAACCATGTCCATGGACAAGGACCTGGTAGAAATGTGACCGGTGGGCCTTTACGAGATTCTCTCCCCTGCGCCAGCGGAAGTATAGGGTGCTCAGGGTATCCGTGTACAAGGGAAAAAAGAACGTCAATAAACAGAAGAATTCCCGCCACCCGAGGCTCAGTTTAATGATGGATGCGGCAGAGATGAAACCCAGGAGAATACTGCCCACGTCACCCATGAATACCCGGGCCCGGGGAAAATTAAAAGGTAAAAACCCCAGACAGGCCGCAGCCAGAGAGAGAAACAGAACAAAAAATGGGGTCAGACCGCCCGAAAAGTATTCGTATACGGCCATCAGGCCGAAACCAATAACGGCCGACACGGCGGCTATGCCATTGATACCATCGAGAAAGTTGAAAAAGTTGGCGGTGCCCACCAGGAAAAGGATCCAGAAGACCATCAGCGGCAGGAGAAAAACCGGTGGCATCGCAGGAAAGCCCATGGCAAAAAGGCAGACCGTAGCTGCAAGAAATTGCAGACTGATCCGAACTCGAAAACAGAGCTCTACCCGATCGTCAAAAAAACTGGCCATGGAAAGCAGCGCAATGGGCAGCCAGAACGCCGGACTGAATCCAAGTCCAGACGCCGCCGCAACGAAAGCAATCAGAATACCGATGCCTCCGCCACGTGGCGTGGGGATGGAGTGGGAACTGCGACCATTCGGGAGGTCCATCATCCCAAAGGCAGGTGCAAACCGGGCCATCAGCCAGGCGCCCGCGCCCCCCATCAGAGAACTAAAAATGATCAGCTGTCCTTCCATTTCTTCCCTGCAGATACCATTTCACCGTCTCCCGAAGCCCCTGCTCAGGCGAGAACGGTGGATTCCAATTCAAGACAGATCGAATTTTCCGGTCATCCAGACAAAAGGAGCCTGTCAAGCGATCGAGTTCCCGGGATTTGCAGGCCACCCGCCCGAGACCTCTCAACAGACTCACGGGAAAAGGAAAGAGCCGTGATGTCTTTCCCATTGCCAAAGAGAGCCTGTCAATCAACTCCGGCGTGGATAAATCTTCGCAGTCACGGATTAAAAAGGTCTCCCCTGCAGCATTCGGATGCAAGAGACAGACCATAATTGCGTCAATCAGATTTCCCAGATAAAGAAGACTGCGTCGGTTGGAGACGCCTCCGAGCGGCAGCGGCGGTCTCTTCTCCGTCAACTGGAGAAGTCGAAGAAAATTTGCTTTCACCCCGGGCCCGTAAATCAGCGGCGGCCGCAGGATCACGGTCTCCATTCCGGTTTCTTTCGAAATGCCGCGCAGTATTTCTTCCGCCTCCCACTTGCTGCGAGAATAAGGGTCAGACGGTTGCGGGGGATTGTCCTCCCGATAAGAATCCTCCCGCCCTTCCCCGTGCACTTTTGCAGTGCTTAGGAACAAAAATCGTCGCACCCCAGCCGCGGCTGCGGATCGGGCCAGCCGTTCGGTGCCGAGAACGTTGACCCGATGATATTCACGCTCCGGATCAGCCGCCGGATCCACCATCCGGTGAACCCGGCCAGCGAGATGAATGACATGCGTGATGCCCTGCAGGACTTCCGACCAATCGGTCTCCGGGCCGATGTCGCCGCAGTGAAAGGATGCCGCCCCCTCCGGCAATGAGGTATCTCTCCGACATGCCGCATACACCGATTTTCCTTCGGAGACCAGTCTGGCAACGAGAGCTCGGCCTACGAAGCCGGTGGGACCGGTAAGGAGGACTTTAAAGTTTTTTGGAGATTGCATCAAATCAATAGAAGCTTTCAGTGAGAATTCACCTGCCGCTCTGCCAGACCGCTCTTTTCACGTAATCGGTGTAGCTGATTATAATGCGAAGAACTTTTTCGGAAACATTCGGAGCCATATAATCCGAAACAGGTATGATTTCTTTTTGCTCTTCAAGGCACCTCAATCCATCCATCACTCTTTCAACAGACATACCCGTCATCATGACGGAGGCTTCCTCCATTCCTTCTGGCCGTTCATGGGCCTCACGGATATTCAGAGCTGGAAATCCCAGAATGGAAGATTCTTCCGTAATCGTTCCACTGTCAGAGAGCACGACATAGGCATTTTTCTGGAGTTTCACGTAATCGAGAAATCCGAAAGGTTTGAGCAATGAAATCGTGTCCGGAAATTGAATCCCCTGAGTATGAATACGTTTTCGTGTTCTCGGATGAGTGGAGACGATAATCCTTTTCAGGAGGTGATCAGACAAGTATGTCAGAAGGGATATGAATTCCCGGAAGTTATCCTCGGAATCCACGTTTTCTTCTCGGTGGGCGCTGACGAGGAGGTACTCTTTTTCCTTGAGATCCAGATCTTTGAGAATGGAGGATCTTTCGATTTTCTCTTCATAGAAACGGAGAATCTCATACATCGGGCTGCCGGTTTTGATAATTCGATCCGGCGGGAAACCTTCCCTGAGCAGATATTCACGGGCGATGCTGCTATAGCAGAGATTGATATCGCTGATGTGATCAACAATCTTACGGTTGGTCTCTTCCGGTACTCTTTGATCGAAACAACGGTTTCCGGCTTCCATATGAAAGATGGGGATTTGGCGTCTTTTCGCCGCAATGGAGGCAAGGCAGCTGTTGGTGTCTCCCAGCACCAGAAAAGCATCTGGCTTTTCCGTATTAAGAACAGAATCGATTTTACTGATGACCCGGCCGATTGTCTCCGCAGGGGATTCCCCGGCGGCATCCAGGAAATAGTCGGGTTTGCGAATTTCAAGATCTCGGAAAAAAATCTCGTTCAATTCATAATCGTAATTCTGCCCCGTATGCACCAGGACATGGTCGAGGCATTCGTCAAGACGGGCGATCACCCGTGACAACCGGATGATTTCCGGCCTGGTTCCTACAACGGTGACTAATTTCAGTTTTTTCATCGAACATCCACCATTTCCCGATAGGTATCAGAATCCTCCGGATCAAAAAATTCATTTGACCAGAACAAGGTCAGCAGATCTTTGTCGCCTGTATTGGTCATGCAATGAGTATGAAAGGTGGGGATATCTATAAACTGGGGGCGATTTCCGTCCAGGGCAAAGGAAAAGACTTCATCGGTGAACAATTTCCTGATTTTTATCTTGGCTTGTCCCTTCACAACAAGGAACCTTTCGATTTTGCGATGATGATAATGATTGCCCCGGGTGATTCCGGGGTGGGTGCTTGATAGAAAGGCCTGTCCTCCCGGAAATGTCTTTACCGCTTCGTACAGCCCCCCTCGGGCATCCTGATGTACATCAACAGTAACTGGATATTTTCCCGGGTAAAGATAGGAGCGCAGTGTATTGAACAGTTGTAGCTCAAAGGAAGATTCAAACTGAGGAATGATGGATTGCCGATTTTTATAATTATCCGAAAACGAGGCGAGGCGCTCCAGAAGTCCGCTGACTGATACAGTTGTCCCGGCCGGAGAGATCTCCCCCCCCTGCCCTTCTTTTACTGCCATCCAGATTTCTACCGCCACCTCCTGAGCGTGGATCAGTTGCAGCAACCGATCCTCATGGATGTCCGGCCTTTCATCCCTGGCCATCTGATAGCAGAACGTCGCAACGACCGAATTATAAAAAGGGAGACCTCCCTCTCCGAAAACATTCGGAAGGATCAAATTGGTGAATTTCCCTCCCGACTTTGCTGCCCACTCCCCGAGCTTTTCAGCACAGAATCGCTTGGATTGTCCGTAGGCCGTAGTTCGATGGATATGCAAAGAGGAGGAGAAAAGGACATGCGGATGGCGGCCCAGTCTTTTACACGTATCGATCAACTGCTCAGTGAGACGAATATTGGTGTGGGCCAATTCCTCATCAGGTCCTCGATTCATCCCGGCCAGATGCACGATAACATCTGATGACTGGACGAATTCATCTAGATTTCCATTAGATGAAAAGATATTCCTTGCCCCGGGCACGACATGGATGTCGGGAATGGAGTGTAGAAATGCCCGTAGGTGCCATCCTAGAAAACCGTCGCTCCCGGTAATTCCTATCCGAGCCATTCGGTGCTTTTCCCCTGCAATTCTTTTTGAACCTCCGGGAGCGACCGCATAAGAGCCTCTGTTTCCGATACACTCAACCGGCTGGTGTTCTGGGAGGTGTAATCGACAAAATCCCCCCGCTGAAGATCCCCTTCCGTAAAGAACTTGCTGTAATTGAGATCCATGTCCTCCACACGAACCCGGAAATAATCACCCATGTCCTCGGCCCTTCGAAGTTCCTCCGCATTGGCCAAAGTTTCGTGCATTTTCTCCCCGTGTCGAACACCGATGAAGTGAATCGGCACTTCGGAACGAAAAAGGTTTTTCAGTGCATCGGCCAGGTCGGATAAAGAACAGGCCGGGGCTTTTCGGATGAAAAGGTCTCCCTGATCCGCATGTTCAAACGCGAAAAGAACAAGATCGATAGCATCCTGCAGGGAGAGCAGAAAGCGGGTCATTTCCGGGTCCGTGATCGTAATCGGTTGATTTTCCCTGATCTGCCGTATGAAAAGAGGGATCACCGACCCCCTGGAGCACATTACGTTTCCATATCGAACGCAGGAAATCACCGTCTTTCCGGCCCCTATGTTGCGAGCCTCGGCCTGCGCGATTTTTTCCATGAGGGCCTTCGTCATGCCCATGGCGTTGACGGGATAGACCGCCTTATCCGTACTCAGGCAGACAATGCGAGAAACACTGTGCCTGACGGCACAATCGATCACGTTGCCGCTGCCGATGGCGTTTGTCAGGATTGCCTGATAGGGGAAGAATTCGCACGAAGGGACCTGCTTAAGCGCAGCAGCATGGAAGACGTAATCAACACCTTCCATAACCTTGTCCACACTGTCTCGGCTACGTACATCCCCGATATAGAACTTGATCTTCGGGTGATTCATTTCTTTCCGCATCAGGTCCTGCTTCAGCTCATCCCGGCTGAAGATCCGGATTTCCGCGAAATCCAGATGGAGAATTTTCTGAAGAAGGGCGCGGCCAAATGAACCTGTCCCTCCCGTAATCAAAAGGATTTTATTCGTGAAATCCACTTCAGGCAAACCGTCCTTCCTTTTTCGATTGACCGGAATAGATGATTTCCTCCATCCAGTTCTCAAGATTGCAAATCAACATTTCCCTTGAAAAATTTTCGTTATAATACTCCCGCCCTTTTAGTCCCATCGCCCTGCGTTCCGAGGGCGACAAACGGTAAAGAGCCAGGATCGAAGCAGCCAACCCCTGAGCATCTTCGGCGGGCGCCACGAAACCAGCTTGCGCCTCCTCGATGATTTTCCTGCCCTCTCCATCCAGAGCACCAATGATCGGCTTGCCGCAAGCCATGTAGGATTGGATCTTCGCCGGAACGGTCAGGGAGAAGATCGGATCTTTTTTCAGCGTGACGAGAAGCCCATCCGCCTGCTGAAAAAAATGAGGCATCATTTCCAGGGAGAATTTCCCGAGCAAATGAACCCTGTCCGATAAACCCCGAGCGCGAATCTGCTCCTCAACCCAGAGACGTTCACGGCCGTCACCCAGAACAGTCCATTGAATATCAGGAAAATCCTTCAGCCTCTCGGCTGCCGAAAGTATGGTGCCGAAATCCTGGGCTGCACCGATATTGCCGGCAAACGTGACCCGAAACCCGGGAGGGAGTTCCGGCAGGTTCCGGTCGTCTTCAATAATTCTTTGGGTAAAGATTTTTTCAGCCCAATTGGGAAAATACCGGAGTTGTGCATATTCTCCCCCCAGAGCCTTTACCTTAGGGGCAAACGCTTTCGATGCCAATAAAATTCGATCAGAATGCCGGTAAATCCACCGGACCAAATGCTCAACCCATTTCAGCATGCGGGGGGATTGAACAGCTTCCGTGGCGGAAAGACTTTCGGGCCATAGGTCGAGCACCCAGAGAAACATCGGAATTTTCTTTACCAGTTTCAGAACGATAGCCGGGATTCCAACGGTAACAGGGGAGATTTCGAAAACGAAAACGGCATCGAATTCCTTCCTAAAGCAATAGATCGGCCCTAATAGGCTAGCGGAAATTGCGAATGTGAGGAAATTGATAGCCAAGCGTAATCCCTTGGATTTACCTCGTGAAACAAGAGGTACACGATAAATTACTATACCCTCGAATCGCTCCTTGATTTTTGTCCATCCATATCCACGATAGTACTTGCCTTCCGGATAATTGGGAATACCAGTCAGAACGGTTATTTGATGCCCTTTTTCTTTAAGGCCGAGCGCCAGATCATTGATTCGGAAGTTTTCGGGGTAAAAATACTGGGAAACAATGAGGATTCTCATTTTCTTCATTGCGATTCCATTCCCAATTTACTTATTTTTGATACAAAAGAGAAGGTTTGGTTTGAGCATTTCTGCCAAGAATAGTTTTTGCTTCTGTCATAGGCCTCGGTGGCCACCCGCCTCCGGAGTTCATGATCTACGAGGAGTCGCTGCAAAGCCGTCTCAATGGTAGCCGGGTCGTTCAAAGAAAAGTAAACCCCGGCCGTTCCCAGGACTTCGGGCATAGGGCCGCTATCAGAGCAGGCGATCGGAAGCCCCGATGCCATCCCTTCCAGCAGGATATTCGGCAGGTTTTCACAGCTTGAAGCAAACACCAACCCATCCGCACGGTGGTAAATCCTGTGCATTTCCTCAAAAGGCGAGGGCCCTAAATACCGAATGAAACCTTCCCCAGGATCGATTTTATGGATAATCCTCTTCAATCTTCTCAGAGCCGGTGTATATCCTGAGCCAACCAGGTCGAGAGTGATTGGATATCCTTTTTGCCGTAAAGAGGCAACCGCCAATGCGATCCTCCACTGATGTTTATAAACATCAATTCTGGATACATACAGAAAATGGAAGGGCTTGGAAAAAGAAAAAGAAGCTGGGTCTGATGGTCTTGGTTCGCGAAAATATCTCTTCTCAACTCCATGTGGAATAATGGCAACGAGTTTCGAATGATTTTCCAATTGGGAGAGAACTGTAGATTTGGCAAATGAGGACAGAAAAATCAGACCGGTCGCCTTCTGCATCGAACGAATCTGTGCCCATCTAACCAGATGCATTTTCAGGCGCATAAAACTTAGGGGCGGAAAGCGTCTCATCTCTGACAATTGAAAAGGCAGCAGGTTCTGAGAGATTACAACGGTAGGCAGTTCTGCTTTATGGGGAAGGATTCCGCCCGGCGACAGCAGAACATTGCAGCCTGCCTCATGCAGGAGCGCTGGAAGACTCCAGCATTGCCAAGCCATACGAAAAGGAAGAGATCTGTCCAAAATTTCCAGGTGATTTTTCTTCACCCACGGCTTTTCGGGCAATCCAGCCAAAGACCTCCTCCCCCCCCATACAACGATTCGGCCAAAGGCGGATTCCCGGGGAATGTCAGAAGTAAGCAATTGACTCAGATGGGTAATGCCACCGCCATCTCGGATATTCGAGGCATCTATGCCAAGTGTTAACTTCAAAATCGGACCCTTCGCATGATTAGGATCACACCGTCCCAGAAGGCTTTTCAGCCTCTACAAAGAGCGTATCTTCAGGACGATTATCGAGAATATCGATGTTGGGAGTGCGCCCCCGATTGAAGTCGCATCTGGTCACGTTGGTAAAGCCGGCCAATTCCAGAACCCTCTGCAGCATTTCGAAATCATACATGTATTTATGCCGGGCAAGTGTGCTCTCCAGGTCATCAACAAAGAAATAGTTCGACAACATCGTCGTTTTCTGTCCAGTAGCATAAAGTCCGAGGGCGTGGGCAAGATCGGGAACGGCAATCCGGATCATTCCCCCCGGCTTAAGCACGCGCTTGGATTCGCGAAGGAGATGAATCGCATCCTTTCGGAACAAGTGTTCGAGAAAGTGTGAGGAGTAGACGACATCGACCGACTGATCCGGGAAAGGGACATTGCGAGCCAAGTCGTGAAAGACGAAGCGGTTCTGCCGCAGCAAGCGGCAGTAATCGTCGCAAGTGTAGTAGCGGTTCGCGCCCGAAAGCCGATATAGAAGCTTCAGGAGGACCGCAGGTGAACCGCCAAAGAGCGCGTTCAGGCTGGCGTCGACGTTGATCCACCCTGGTGCCACGGTTAACCCGCACCCCAGATTGATGCATACCCGGCCGTCGGCGATGGTCCGGTCAGGGATTAGCCGATGGTGCCGAAAAGCGCGGCCGAGGAGGGAAACCGTACTGTCGATCACCGTTCTAACGAAGCGCATCGACTCTTCCTTTCCTCATAAACCTCAGCATGCCAGGCAAGAACCTGCCTCATCCGAGAGACAACATCATGTCCGTCGCTCCAAACCCGGCGACTGCCGGCATCGGCCACGGATCGTCGAAGGACAGGATTTTCAAGATACATCCTGATCTTGTCGATCATTTCTTCCTTGTTTCGGAAATAATCCGCCTCTTTTCCCAACTTAAGCAATCCGGCCAGGTCGTCCGAATATTCGGAAAGGAGCAGCGTTCGCGTCGCCGGAATTTCGAAGCAGCGGCGGGTATAGGTATCCCGGTTGAGTTTGGAAAAAAAGCACAAAGCTATCTTGGCCCCGCACAACGCCCGATTGTAGTCCTCCCCCCAAACCAACTGCACAGGCACTTGGGATGCCAGTAGTTCGGAGCGCGCGATCATCGGGTCCCAGTCGTAGCCTGGTCCGAAGAGGCGAAGGCGGAATCCTTGTCGCATGACCTCTTCGAGGTATTCAAGCCTCTGATCGGACTCGTAGTGTCCGACGAAAACGACATCGGACTCAAACCTGAGGCTTTCTTCGTCGTCCAGAGTCATGGGATAGTTTCGCTCCGGCACAAACCAGGAACGCAGCAGTTTAACCCTTTGCGCGCCGGCACTTCGATAATCGTCGAGGTTGGCAGGGCGGTAGGCCAGGACCAGATCATACTCAGGGAGAGCAGCGAGGAAATGCCGCCATAAACTGCGGCGTTGCCCCGGTGCAAAGGGATCGTCGTTGTTATACCCGATGAAAATACAGCCGGGGACGAGATTGCGGGCGGCCTGCAGCGTCCGGGACGTGATGTGCGTTCCCCGATAAATGAAGGCCAGGTCCGGCGAGATGCGCTGCACGGCTTCGACGAAATCGCGGTTAAGGCGACGCACCAGCGGGCCGAGAAGATACTTGTTTTGTCCGCGACGAGCCAGATTCCCCAGGCGGGAGAATACACTGGCGCGCTGGGTGAAGTAACCGTGCCACTGGAAGCAGAAGGTTTCATGGCCGAGTTCGGTGAACGCCTGAAAGACAACCTCTTCGTGGAGTTCCGAATGCCAGTCGCCTGCGACCAGAATCCTCAACGCGATTCCCCCCGATAGACGGCCCCGATGGCAGGGGTATGACCGAGACGACGCTTGACCAGACGGATCAGCACATCGCTTCGGTGAGCTCCGAGCAGAAGAAGGGCAAGGAAGTAGAGATAAAACATCCCGCAGCGCCAGAATCCCAGCCGCGCCAGTCCCCATGAGTAACACGCGAAAATCTTCAAGGGGCGCCGAGACTGAATCGCCAGAATCGGGAATGAATAATTCCCGATATCGTGAAGGATGGCACCGTAGACGCCCCTCCCCCTGCTCTGCCCGATCGACGAGGCAATCTCCAGCATACCGTTCATGAAATGAAGGGAGGACTCGGGGGTTTGCTCCTGGGGGACAAATTTCCCCTTCTCTTTCTCGCTGTTGCCAAAGTCGGGAATGCCACCGTTGCGGTAGAGGGCGAGTATTTCCGGAAGGAAGACCCCATTCTTCTCAGCGAGAATGTTGGCCACAAGATGCAGTTGGTAGAGCAGCGTTCCGTCGAAACGGTCAGTGGCAAATTTACGAGCCGCATAGCGGTGAACGACCAGTCCGGAAATCACCACCGAACGCCGGAAGAAAGTCACGATCGTCTCGGAGCCAGCCGGGAAAAACAGTTCACGATCGAAGTAACGGAAGGTCTGGTTGATATCCGGATCGTCATCAAAGGCGGCATAGCTTCTGAGAATGATGCCGACGTTCGCATGCCGGCCGAGAGCCGCCCCCACTGCCGCAAGGGCGCCGGAGGTCATGAGGTCGTCGTTCCCCATGAAGAGACAGTATTCACCGGCAGCCTTCTCGATGAGATTCCTGAGATTGGCATCGTAGCCGAGATTTGTCTCGTTTTCGAAATAGCGGATGCGGTTCGGGTAGTCCGCCTGAAAGGCTTTGACCAAAGCAGCAATTTCATTTCGACGGGGAGAATAGTCTTCACAAATGACGATCTCGAATGAAGTAAAATCCTGGCTGAGGATAGAATCCAACAAATCCGGAAGGACTTCAGGACGATTGTAAGCAGGAATACAGACCGAGATAAGAGGTTTCACTTGTCCACCGATCAACAGCAGCTTAAACCAAGCCTGAAAGGGTTAAAATTTGGTACAGCGTGGCGAAATCACGACTGCGCAAGGGCACCTTTCCATATGCAGCACAGGCCGTTTCATTCAAAACACCGATCGAAGCCAACTTTTCCAGAGCAGTATCAATGGTTGATTTGAAGTTCCGATAATAAACCGACTCCTGATTTTCGGTCTGATACTTATTGAATATTTCTACTCGTCCTTGAGTGAGACACCTAAGAGAAGAATTGACCCGATTCAATGCTTTAAAATAGAGTAAATCGTGTCTTTTTGAGAAGCATCCACCCCATTGAAATCGTGATGATATGTTGCCAAGCTTTTCAGGATCAAAATCAAAATAATTTTTCAGGATAAAATCTGCCAACTGTTTCTTTTGCCTGAAAAGAAGCGGAATGGATAATGCCGTTTTCAGTAGATCGAAACTTACGAACGGAGCCGAAACTGGACAATACCTGGCGTACAAAAAAGTAAGAAGCATGTGAAAATTCTGGTTTTTTTCCGTTATATAAACATATTCGTCAGAACTACTTATGTTACTTTGTGGATCATGATTTTTGAGAACTTGATTAATATCGGATGAGATAGCCTCGCGAATTTCTTGGTCAATAAGGCCGGCTGCATAGGTTTGGTCCAAAACAGCAAACAAGGATGAGCGCGAATCTGTCTTCGGATAGCGAGCTGCCCATCCCAATATCGCATCACTGTAGTTGGTCGATATCAAGGTCTTTGCGTGAACCGGGAACGATTTCAGAAAATCAAATATGTGACAGTGCTGTATGCCGATCTGGCCACCACTTTCCAGGGGAAGATCGGTTAAAGCCCTCACGTAGGATTCGCCCTTGAGTTGATGGAACCGCGGCTTGTCGAACCCCAAACGGTCAGCGACCTGACAGGCATAGACATACTCGAGGATCTTTTCGTCATAGCCATAGGTAAATAATTCGAGGCGTTCCTGCTCCAGGTGTCTGGACAAAAAAGCGAGCGTCAGCCGGCTGTCCATCCCACCGCTCAGGCCGAGGAGATAATGACCTGGATCTTGGAAACGAGCAAATTCTTCATCAAGTTTTTCGAATAGAAGTTCTGCTGATTTTTCGATTGAATCTAAACTTCTGTCCTCATCAACCGAAAAGTTCCAATATTTTTCTATCTTTACTTCATTCTTCGTCTTGTGAAATGAAACACAAGATGCGCTAGGCAACTTCAGTACGTTTTTGTATATAGTTCTCGTCCAAAGACTTGAACCATAGATGATTACTTCCCACAATCCGGCAAGATCCCAATCGCGTTCTTTTGTAATATTGTTTTCTGATGATTTAAAATTAGATGACAAATGAACTCTGCCATCTTTGTTTTTGCTGACATACAATGGAATCGTTTTGAATGGATCATTATATACAAGGTATTCGTTTTCGTTCTCGACCAAGGTTACGCCATTGTTGTTTTTGACAAATTCCAAAATTTTATCAAATTTTTCGGGCTTTTTACCTTGAAAATAATGATGAAAACCGTCATTTTCATAACATTCTAAAGATGAAAAGCTCGTTATGCAGGTATTATTTTCGATGACAATATCGATTTCCATTATTACCTTGCAGATACCTCAACAAAACTGTTTATGGACTTACTCAAAATTCAACACATGCCTTCTGGGTAAAATATAAAATATTACAGAATCAGGGTCCAACGTTCCGGCAGGAGTCCGGGGAAACCCCAGGCCGTCGTTGTCCCGTGAAATTTCAATCCGGGCGCCAGAACCAACTTCCCCTCCCCCTCCCCAAGCCACGCCCCCCACCAACTGAAGGTGCTGTTGGCGGTGATGAAATGCCGGCACTGAGTCATCAGCCAAAGGTCGGCAAAAGCCTTATCCTCCCCCTGATTGTGAAGGATACAAGTGAAATCGCCGACGGGCAAAGCCAGCCCTTTGACCGCTGCAGCAGGGTCATCCGAGAAAAGAAAAAAGTGGGGATTAAGTACCCTCTCCCTGATATGCTTTATCGCCTTAACATAATAATCCGGCCCAAGATTGTGACCGGCTTCTGCATTCGGTTCATCAAACCAGCGAACGTGAAGAGCAACCGAATTGCTCCCTCTTATTTTTTCACTCATCACCCTGTTGGAGTGGTCATTAGGAGGGGGTATTCGAAGATCCTGCCGGATGGTGCCTTCGATATCGAGAAAATAGTTTTCGCTTTGCCATAATCCGTCAAGATATACGATTTCTGAGGGACGAAATTCCAATAGCCTAGGATCGAATTCTATACCATCCTGTTCAAGGTATCTTCTCTCCATAAAGGGGCGCTGTCGGGAAAAAAACTTTACCAGTCCCCGGCGATAACGCTCAAACGGCTCCAGTCGCTCCGCAGAGGTCGCTTTTCGCACCGGTATACTGAAATGATCCAACGCATACTTTCGCAGATATTGTTGATCACGAACAAAGCCGGTAATACTATCGATAACCAACTCTGCTCCATTCACCACGGCCATTCTCCGAGCGGCAGCATAACAGAAAAGCTGATTGCCTATCCCCCCCCTGATGCGGACGATGATTTTTTTGGAACCCGAACAGCTCAAGTTTAATCCTTTTTCACCGCCACACAATGCCAGCCAAAACAGGCGAGGTCATCGGCCCGCTTGGAATTGTCCCGCACATTGAAATAGTCGTCCCTGAAAAATGCGCATTCGGACCCACAGACGCCGCCAACATAGAGAGCCGGATGCAACGCTACATTCTTAAACCGTCAACGACAGAGTTGTGACGAGTGATTTCAGCGGCTGCAGAAGCAATCCGAGCCGTCCCAGTTCTTTGAAAACAAGCCAAAGAAGAGCTCTCAGGAGCTTTCTCAGGTTGAAACCGCATGCCGCCAGGATGGCGTTCATCTTGTCGCCGTCGGTTCCCTTGAGATAGTTGCGATCCATCCGGTTGTCCTGCTTCATATGCCAATGACTGGCTCAATGGCGCTTCGTCGTTTAAACCAGCGCCATTCGCTCGGCTTCATATTGCTCTTGCGCCGGTTGGCCAGATGAACGTTGGTTTGCCCCAGTCGCTTCGGATTACCCTTGTAGCCTTTGTCGCAGTAGGCGTTCTCGGCATCCCAGCCGACAATCCGCTTGACCTGCTCCAGTGCGCCTTGAAGAGTATGGCCGTCAAACGGATTGTTGTGCAAGGCTTCCACCCCGAGAATCCAGTTGTCTTTGGACGTCGTGGCTACAGAAACCTTGCAGCCAAACTCGTACTTCTTGTGCGCCTTGCCCTTGCTGATGCACTCCACTTCCGGAGCATGCAGGCTGTACAGCTTGTTCTTGTCATGGCGCTTCTGGTTCAGCAGCCTCCGGGTCAAGTCCAGCAACTCCGCCAGTTGCTCATCAGGCTGCGGACAGTTGCGCAGGATGTTGCGATACACTCGACCCAGGTAGTTCTTGACCTTCTTCTGCTCGGCCTTCGCGCGCCGCATCTGCCGGGCATGGGCATAACGGCTGGACATGATCAGGGCGCGTTTGCCCAAACGCAGGTAGCTCTGGCGCAACCTGATGTTACGCTGCCTGGCGGCCTTGAGCAGTAACACGCGGGCCTTGTGATACAGCCGGGCATCGGTCGGATAGGCGATGGCCTTCTCCTGGACCGTCGTATCGACGTTGCCCCGATCCATGTGCCGTTGGGTCAGATGCTCGCCGCGCTTGGCCGTCTCCAGCGTCTCAGCCAGCAACCGCTCCATGTCCTTCGGCCCGATCCGTTTACGCCAGCGTACCAGCGAACTCGGATCCAGCGACAGGCGATGGATGAAGAACTCGAAACCGCAGAAGTACATCCAATAGCCGTTCTCCAGCAACCGGGCCACTACCGACTCGTCGCTCTCGTTGAACGCATGCTTGAGGTAGTGCAGACCGACCATCAGTCGGGTCGATAGCGCGGGTCGCCCCCGGTCGGCATACAGCCTGCCGAACTTTTTATCAAAGACAGACCAGTCGATCTGGTTGGCCAGCATGAACAGCGGGTGCTTGCGATCCAGAATCTGGTCGAGTCGTGACCGAAACAGATCCGTTTGATCTTGATGTTGTGGCTTCTTTGGCTTCATGAAATCACCAGGTTTTGAAGTGAAAACAACTGTTTCTGGTGATTTTAACAATCATAAAACGAAAGATAAAGTAATAAATACAGATAGTTATATTTTTTCAGGGACGACTGAACTAGTGAGGCAAACGGAACGGTCAAGATCAGCCCCCCGGCTTGAGCAACCGAGCAAACTCATCGAGGGCCTTGTGGTCGGCTCGGGCACATGCTCAAGGACCTCACTGCACAGGATGGCGTCGAAGGCGCCATCCTGCTTGGGAATATCTGCGATGTCGGAACCAGGTCAATGCGGACGGTATCCCACCCGCCGTCGCCCTCACCATCATATTGGCAAAAATCCTGAGAGACGTATTTCAAATGATTGCAGAATGAACGGTTGCGCAGTTCGCCAGCCCCTGCATCAAGAATCCGCCGCCTTGGGGGAGAAGGAAAAGTGTTTTCTTTATCCACACCTGACGGTTTTCTTCATTGAGATTGCGAAAAAGCATGGAACTACCTCAACCTTAAAGAGTGCTAAACCTTTTACGAAAAGTGAAAATTCCCAGCGCATACCGCTGGCTTGCCAGCTTCGAAAGATCTTTCATGGGAGCTTCCATAACCCTTCCCTCTTGGATGATAGAAAGAGCCGAAAGCTCGAGCGAATTTCCTCTTGCGAGATCGATTATTCGCTGGGGATCGAAAACCCGGTTGGCATTGAATTCGACCCGATCAATTCCTAATGGGACCGATAAATAAAGTATTCCACCGCTCTTCAATAAACCTGACATGTTGGCCAAGCCTTTGGAAAAGCCGTCTGGATCAAGCGGGTCGCCATAACGCCCCAATCCGAAATGCTCAAGCGCATGTAGACAGGAAAGTGAATCGCAGTAGTCTGACATGGCGAAAAACGACTGCATGAGATCTTCCTGCCGGAATATCACGCCCGGTATGGACGCGTGAATAGGCCTAATATCGAATACCTCAATTTCGCGAAATGCAGCCACATGGGCTACAAATCCATCGATACGAGACCCGATGTCCACATGTCTGTGCGGCTTGGCCGAAAAAATCATTCTGGCAACCAACAGATCCTGCCAGAAATACTCGCTTTTGGTGGCCCCTCCCTCATCGTACCAGTCGCGCAGACAAGGCATCAATCGAAGGCATCCAGCGTACCGGGACCGGAAATGGTATAGGTCAAGCACATAACGCGGCAACCCCCGTAATGAACGTAAAGCAATTTTCGGGTCAATTCCGAATTGAGACCGTAAGAGCCAATGGAAACGGCGGAAGCTTTCAAAAAACATCGAGTGACCCACGTTCCACGAACAGGAAATTGTGAGATATAAATTCGCGATCTCCGCCGGAGAATAAACCGAGCTGCGCCACAGTGACAGGCTGCATGACCTCTCCAATTTCGAATGCTTCATACCCGTGCTGGAAAAATATTTCAAAAATGGATTTTGGGTCTGAATCGAATTCGGTACCACCAGGTCGGAGTCTCCCAATGGCAATTTCCATAATCCAGATCGGTTTCGGGTGATTGTCCAATAGGAGGTTGGCCTCTTTCAGCATTCGTTTTTCCGCCCCTTCGATATCGATCAGAATCAGGACTTTCTTTCCCCGAAAGCGGTCTCTAAAAACCCGATCAAGGGTCGATGTCGGCACAAGTGTGACATAATTTTCGGATATCCCCGCCCACCCCTTCAGTATCGAGGCGCCGGTATTTCCACCGAAGATTTCCAGGACTCCTATCGAGTTGGATAGTGCCAGCGGATATATCTCGATATCAGACCACCCGTTATTTTTGATATTCTGGTACAAAAATCGCAGATTCCTCTGGATCGGTTCGACCGCAATGACCTCTTTTTCCATGCTTAACGCATGACAGCAGTAATATCCGATATTGGCACCGACATTTACGAATACATCAATTTCAGCAAGGAATCCACGTATGATTTCAGTCTCTCTCGCCTCGAAGGTCCCCCGTGCCATCGATTCATTGCCGGCCAGACTGAATCCCCAAGGCGTAGCCTGCGGTTTTGCCCAGGCGGCGGCTTCATCCCGAAAATTTCGGTAGATAGCTGACAAGCGCGGAAAGCGTTCGACTACAGGTCTCAGCTTGGTTAGGAATCGGTTAATCATCAAGCCCCCTGACCGTCTCAGTACGCAAAAGGAGTGCCATCCAAATAAAGTAGACAATCGAAAAAATAACTCCTGCGGCAACAATTCCAGCGGTGCCATACCAGTAAGCACCAGCAATATTGCCAATGACTCCTATAATTGCGGTTGTTATTTTTCCGAGCATCATCCGTCGGGTTTTCAAGTGGCTCATTAGATTGAGGGCAATTACCTGCCCGGCAGCAAAAACTCCCCCCGCCAACAGCACCCATGGCAACAAGTAAGACACGGCGCCATATTCCTTGGCGGCTAGAACGGCAAAAATTTGAGAATGAATTGAGAAAGTCACCAATGAAATAATCCCCGTCAGAAGCAGGACCATCCAGACCAAACGAGAGCTCAGACGCTGTACGCCTGTCTTTCGCCATTCATCGGTGCCGTCTCCTGCCCGCTGGTAAAAAATAGGGACAAAAAACTGCATTGCAACGCCTATTGCCATTGACATGGGATGATATCCCAACTGAAAAAGCACGGCATAAAGCCCTACCTCTTGCGTACTTGCAAAAGCATTGAGCGCCCAACGGTCGGAGACTAGATGCAGCCAAGTAAAAACCCCGAATATGGAGATTGGCCACGAGAAGGCCAACACCTCCCCCCGCCAGCCATTTTCAATATGATTTCCTTGGACATATTCAGGAATGGTGCTTCTGAAGCAAAAATACTGGGACGCCGAAACCACCACGAGGGCCATAGCATAGCCAACCATTGCCACCGAACTGGTGGCACCCAGAGAAATGATCAAACCGCCGGCAATCAGAAAGCGTGCCCAGGGTTCTAACCCCTGATGGAGAGCCACCACGGAACGTCGGCGTGCAGCATTCTGCATACCACCGAGAATCGAGTTATAACCAGCAAAAAGGGCGAAAATAAAGGAGGCGGCGACGATGGCAATCCACCCGCTCAGACCGGCCATAAGCAGCACGGCAACCACCAGTAGCGCCAGGATAATAAGGAGACCGGTTGCTAAAAATACTAATCGGCGTACTGCTTTCAAATAGCCTCCGAGATCTCCTTTTTCTACCGCGGGGGCGAAGAAACGAATGACCCCATTTCCAAGGGGACCGAGAAAGGTCTGGTTTACCAGAGTGGCAAGGGTCATTCCCAATACCAGTTCGCCGTATGCGGTCGGGTCGAGCAATTGCGTAAGAAGTCGGACCCCGGCCAGCGCCCCGGCCACCGCCAGCGCCTGGCCGAAAACAACCACAAATCCTTCCTTAGAAAGCCGGCGGAAACGAGCAGAGTGGAGAATCTTGGAAGGAGAGATTGCTCGGCGATACATTCAAAATTCTCCGCTCAGGCTTTATACCTAATCCGGGGGAATAACCTCTTTTGCTGGTAGCACGGTAAACTTGCTCGTACTGAAGACCCGGCCATTCTTGAGAGTCCCCATTCCCCTCCGTAGGGATCTGGGGGAATTTCATCGATAAAACCCTTCTCGACAAATTCCTTCGTCCTGAAGAGACGACTATATTGATCCCTGAAGGTGGCCACCGCAGTCTCCAGTTTCAATACAGTCTCAAGAGCTTGGAGCCTCCGGTCGATAATGGCGCGCAATGAGGGTTCGGCCACCTGCGCCCGAAACTCCCGGAGAAAAGCGACTCCCGTGCGCGCATCCCCACCGTAACAAGCCCAGGCGAGATCCGAGGGTGGGGAGAAACGAAGGAGAGCCTGAGCCTGGTATCTCGGCGGTCCGCATGACCCGTTCAGCACCCAATTGGTGATCCTGCAGGAAATAGAGGAAATTGAAACCGGTGAAAAAGGGGAGATGCCAATCCCTATGGTCGGCCCCCTTGAGAAGGATTGCGTTCGTCTCCTCAGCGCCGTTTGGGACAGATCTATTTTTCTGCAGTCGGGTCGGAAATGAAAATCCTGCATTGGATGAGAGCTCATCCTCCTTTGCCGCTCACAAATTTACTGGTGCTATATATCCGGCCGGTTGCAAGGATGACCCACTCTCCACCATAGGGTTCGGTAGGCAAGGCGTCAATGTATCCAGCTAGTACAAGATCACCTATACGCTCGGGCGGATGCCCTTGCTCATCTTGAAAACGATCAACCAATTTCTCCAGTTCCGCCGCCCTTTCGAGGGCCAGCAACCGCTTTTCCAGGGGCGCACGAAAATGGGGATCATCCATCTCAGCCAGGATCCCTCTGAGAAAAACTATTCCCGTTTCGGCCTTTCCTCCGTAGTAGGCTAGCCGGGCGGCAAGAGTTTTAAGAAAGGGATGGCTCCCCGGCCTGCTGGCCGCCTCCATGATGTACTCGGCGCCCATCTCGTAATCCTGCTGGAAATAGAAATGATTGAATCCAATGAAATAAGGGAGGCGCCAGTCCCAGTCGCGATGCTTCAGTCCTTTTTCAAGGATCAGGTTGGCCTCGTCGATCCTCCCTTCCCAGGCTAGGTAGCTCTCCGCCAGGAGATAGGGATCGAAAAAGTATGGATCCAGGTCCGTCACGACATCGAGGCCGGCCTTCAGAAACGCCCAATCAGCCTCGTCGAGGGATTTCCCGAGCATGTGCCTCTCGCCGTAGAAGGTAGCGGTCTTCAGGAAGAGAAAATCGGAAAGGACGCCCTTGTACCCGAGCGCCAGGATGCGGCTGAACTTGGACGGCAGGACATACCCTGCCTCCGTCTCGCTTCTCACCTGCGCCCGGTTCTCCCACATCCCCCGGCTCAGGGACACATGGCCGACGAGGAATGGGGCCAGTACGAGAAGAAAGAGCCCCCATCGTCGCATCAGTTGAACTCCCGTCGGCTGAAAATGACGGAGGCAAGGATAAGAAGCAGGATGACATACACGGCACCGTAACCGAGAGAGAAGCCTATCCGGCCCCAGCCGACGGCGAGGCCGTGGGCGGCCTCGGTCTTGAAATCGAAAGCGGCCAGGTTGGGTACGAGATATGATACCGCCTCGATGAATTTCCGCAGCGATTCGGATATTGCGATCTCCTGTTCGGCGAAACCGGAGCGGAGATAGAAAACAACTTCCTCTATGGTGGTGCCGATGATAAAAGCGCAGATGGAGAAGATCAGAGTGATGAAGGAATTGGATGTGATCGTGCTAAAAAAAACCACAATGGCGCCGAGGACCGCGATCTTGACGAAAACGAAAAAAGCCGCGGTAAAAAACATGGGCCAGGAAAACGCGCCGAAATAACCGGCGTACATGCCGTTAAGCAGGAGAACGGTCAGACACGACAGCACCAAAAGAACGGCAAGCGAGGTTGCGATAAAAAAGAGGATTCCGAGATATTTTCCCCAGATATACTCCATCCGTGAAATCGGTTTGGACAGGACCAGATGAATCGTCTTTCGGTCGATGTCCTTGGCCATCAGGTTGACGCCGACAAAGAACACCAGCAGCAGCCCTGCCACCGAAAGAGCGCTCAGGTTCATATCGACGGTCACCTTGCCGACATCGCGCATGAAGAATCCGGCAACCGCGATATTCAGCCCGAGGATGAACAGGGAAAAAAGAGCGATGCCGAAAACGGACCGGTTGCGGATCCCCTCGAGAAACGTGATCCTGGAAAGAGCCATCACTTTCTTCATCGGTTCTCCTCCACCGCCTGCATGAACATCTCTTCCAGGGAAAGCCGGTCGCTTCGACTGGCTAGAACCTCAACGTTCAGAGCATGTAGCTGCTCGGAGACGGCCGTAAGCGATTTGGCCGGAAAGCTAAGAACGTGTCGCCCGCTCTCCTCGGCGATATCCGAGAGCAGGGGATGGAGCCCGCTGAGTTCCTGTTCCCCAAGCCTGTTCACCACGAGATGAAGAGAAGCTTCGCCGTGCGCGGCGAAGTCCTCCCGTTTCAGAACCCGGAGAAGCCGCCCCCCCACCATTAGCCCGATCCGGTCGCACAGCCGCTCGACATCGTTCAGGATGTGAGAACAAAAGAAGATCGTCTTCCCCTGCCCCTTAAGATCGGTCACCAAATCGAACACCATCTTCCGCCCCACCGGATCGAGACCAGACATCGGTTCATCGAGGATGACCACCGAGGGATCGTGCAGAAGAGCGAAGCAGATTCCGGCCCGCTGCAGCATTCCCTTTGAGAAGGTCCGCAAGGGGCGCTTGCGCGCCTCGGTCATGGCGAGCTTTTCCATCAGCTCGCCGCCTCGTTTTTTCGTTTCGGCCGATGAAAGACCCGAGGCCCTGCCGCTGAAGGCGAGGAGTTCTTCCAAGGTGAGGTGGTCGTAGAGGTAGGGGTTTTCTGGGAGATAGCCGATGTCATACTGGATGTCGGCATCCTTCAGAGGAACACCTCGAAAGGAGATTGACCCTCTGTCTGGACGGATCAGGCCGAGAAGCATGCGAATTGTGGTGCTCTTACCGGCTCCGTTAGGTCCTACCAGTCCGATAACATCACCGTGGTTTATTTCTAAACTTAAACCTCGGACAGCAGGGACCTTTTTTTTGAACAAACCGGGTGAGTACGTTTTATAGAGCGACTTTAATTCAATCATGTAATTCAAACACTTCTTTAACATCGGATGCCCCCCCATCAGGGGGAATCGGCAGAAATTCCTTCAATGGACGTCCGGTCTGTTTGGAGGCCCTCAGCATATTTAGATAATGTTCAAATTCCCAATACTTACCTTCTGAGGGCTTTAAATCGATGGCGCGTCTAACCGCCTGTTTGGCCTCCTCCTCACGCGCCAGGAGATGATAGATCAGCCCCAAGTTGAACCATTGCCAATGCCCGCCCTGAAGCGAGGCAATTTTTTCCGCATATGGTAAGATCTGCTCCCCAAAACTTTTATCATCGTCCCGTAAGGCAACTCTTGTATATCGAGGTACCATATTGTTCAACAATGGTTGTTCAAGATAAGGAGTCCTAGCTAGCTGTTCAAAAAGGGGAAATCTGGTTTGCGGGTCCTCCTGGTCAATCCCCTCCACGAACGCTCTCATCTTGGCTTGATGATAACTTAACAACAACAGAACCATAACTCCGCAGAAAGCGGCTGCGCGAATCAGCCCCTTTGCACCTGGGGAGACTTGTATGGTTCTGTATCGGTGCTGAGATATCAACAAACCGAGAAATGTAAAAAACAGAACCATTATGGCCGGGTGGCGCAAGGGCCATGAAAACATGGATTGGACAATAAAGGGCAGCAAAAAAATATAGGAATATAGCTTCAATGATGACCATTGTCTGCGCCCCCGCAACCAGGCATTAAGTTGCCATAAATACCAGAAAAGAATCAATAAAATTATTGTAAAAACAAAAAACCCGCCCTCGCAAGCGAGCTGCAGCAATTCATTATGTGCCCACTTTGTATACCCGACGGCCTCAAATTGTACGAACCCCAATAAATCATGGGCTTTTTCAGTGTATTTTGGCAGATACAGTTCATAATTTCCGAGGCCTACCCCTAACCACGGGTAATCGAAAAATATTAAGATAGCAGCCATCCAAAACACAAAGCGCGCTGCTGCCCCACGATCGCTGACGTTGAATTCTCGCCCTCCCTCACCGATTATGGTCTGATTCATCAAATGACCAAGCAAAAATGCGAAAAATAGCACAAACAGAATTTGGAAGAAAATCTTTTGTTTCTCTTTATCTTCTGCAAGATAACTTTTTCTTATGATTGAAACGAATAAGATAAAAATGGTGAAAGAAAGAGACACCAGTCCCGCTCTAGAATTGGTTAGAAAAAACGTAACTGCAATGGCAAAAAAAGGCAAATATTTCAGCATAACAAACCGATATTTTATAAATTTTTCATCATGAATGCTTTTATAGGTAAATACTAGAAGACTCGTCACCAATAAAAGAGCAAACATGTTGGGCTGACCGTAAATCCCTGCGATCCTGAAGCTGTGATTTATCGGCATAAGATATGGAATGAGTGGGCCGTCGCTTCTCCCAGAGGACAGGAAACTGAAAAATTCATAGAGGCCGAGACAGGAAACAGAAACGCCGAAAACTTGGATCGCGGAAAAAAAAGCGTTAACAACTTTCTCATCTTGGAATCTAGTAGGGAGAAAATAAAGCGAATAAACCAAAAACAAAAACAGCAAAGAACAGAATAGAATCGGTGTAAGAGCTGATCGAGAAAAGATCCCGGAAAGGAAAAGAACTGCACAAAATGAAATGGTGAGGTGATGGAAGTTGGAAACTTTAAAACTGATGTGCTTGCTGGAAATGATTATCAGGAGGAAAAATAGCGAAAAAAAAACACTTTGGCAAAAATGTTAAAATCCACGAAGAATGGAATCATTACCACCTGGCTCAGAATAGCCAGTGAGACGGTTGCATGCTTTTTCATTTATTTAAAGATAAAATCTCCTCCCTGTTCGGGTAGACAGGGAGGAGAATCAGGGTTAACGATCCCAATCGGAAGTCGACCAGTATACAGTAGAAGCAGCTTGGTCCTTATTCGGCAGGTTGTAGTCATCGCCTGCCGACAGGGGGCCAGTTATGGTGTTCGTGCCGACATCGATGAAGAAAGTAGCCGAATTATTCTGGGCGGCACCAAAGATCTTATCGCCCCCCTTGTGCGCCGTTGCAATACCGAACCACTGTGAGTTGCCTGCATTGCCATCATCAGCGTAATAGGCATACACGTCAGGGGAGACCCCAATGACAAGACCGTTCAGTTCGAGGGCCGAACCCGCCCCGCCAGTGGTGTTATCAGTGTCACCTGCGAAAGAGTTGGAGGAAAGAATCAACCCTATAGCTAAAAAAACAAACAATTTTTTCATGTTATACCTCCTCCTTACGTTGCATCCGGATAGTTGTAATGATCGGTGTAGTATCCTTCCAACTCAGTTTTAATGGTCTTCAAGTCACTCTGGGCGGCCGCATTGAAGGCGTTCTTCCGATAACTCGCGAACTGCGGAATCGCAATCGCCGCCAGGATACCGATGATCGCCACGACGATCAGCAGCTCGATCAGGGTAAAACCCTTTTGGTTCTTTCTGATGCGAAATTTTTGTAGCATCATTCCTATCTCCTTTCAGGGACAAATAAAATGCGGTCGAAACCGTTTCGACCATAACAGGTTCAAAATCTCCACCACCTGATGTGTTACACCTCCAATCTATACAATTCCCGTGCCGCTTATTATTTCAAAAGATAAATCTTGAAAAGAGGTCCTAAATTGAGTATTTCCCGTCAATCGGTTTTGCGACGACTTTGTCCCGGCCACGCAGCGTCACCATGGAGGAACAATTTTCGTCACTTTTGCCGCTATTCACCATGTCGGGGAATTAGTTTCGATGGATCCAATATTCGGGTAGCCGATGCTGATGCGCGATCGCGAGTATCAGAATGAAATCGCCTTCGAGGGAATAAATTACCTTGTAAGGAAAAGCCCGAATAAAAGTTTTTCGAATATCCGACCCTGCCGGAGAAGCCGATTCAGGAAACTCCACGAGCCTTTGAATCGAGGCGCGGACTTCACGTTTGAACCTCGCGCCAAGGCCCGGATGCTGCATCTCGTAAAAAATCACAGCATCGCTGAGTTCAGATCGCGCCGGTGGGGTAAACAACACCTTCATTCCCCGAAAACTTCCTCGAAAGGAATTCCTTCCAGCCCCCCGGAACGGTAGGCCTCAAGACGTCTTCGAGCCTCCTTTGTCCATATCTCCTCAATGGTCCGATCCGGGCGATCAAGGCTTTCCAGCAAAAGGTCGGCAAGCTCCAGGCGTTCTTGTGGCTTGAGTTTAAGCGCATTCTCTAAAAGTTCCCTGGTTCCCATAATGACCTCCCTGATGAAAAGGGGTTAAAAATCGCAATCCGAAATTCACGTTACAACGTGAAGAGGCAAGGGTCAAGACAAGCCATTTCACCCTCCCCCGGCCCCTCCCATCAAGGGAGGGAAGCAAATCGCCTTCGATGTTCAATGAAAGTGATCGATGAAAGCCTTTGCTTAAGCTCCCTCTCCCCTCTGTGGGAGAGGGTTGGGGTGAGGGGGGGCCGACTTGCATCACCCTCCCCCAGCCCCTCCTATCAAGGGAGGGGAGCAAATCGCCTTCGATGGTCAATGAAAGTGATCGATGAAAGCCTTTGCCTAAGCTCCCTCTCCCCTCTGTGGGAGAGGGTTGGGGTGAGGGGACCCAATGCATCACCCTCCCCCAACCCCTCCCATCAAGGGAGGGGAGACAAGAGGCGTGGGAGCGAGTTGGCAGCTGGGGCGTTCAAATACGCGCCCTGACAACATCTAGAACCCCCTCGATGTTCGTCAGAATCTCATTGTTCCAAAATCGCAACACTCGGTAACCCTGCGCATTCAACCAGCGAGTCCGTTCTTCGTCCTTCTCTCTTTCAATCGCATGTTGTCCGCCGTCGGCTTCAACAATCAAAGCCTTTTCATAGCAGACGAAATCGACGATAAAACGACCGATCTGAGCCTGACGACGAAACTTCAGCCCCGCCATCTGCCTGGCCTTGAGATGCTTCCACAATAGACGCTCCGCATCGGTGGATCGCTGCCTGAGCCCTCTGGCGGTTCCAGTTAGATTGACAGGCATCCCCCCTCCCCTTAATCCCCTCCCACCAGGTGGAGGGGAAAAATCACTGCAAGTCAAAAAACTGGATTTGGCCGTTAGCCCCCTCTCCCCTCTGTGGGAGAGGGTTGGGGTGAGGGGATCTTCTGCAATTCACCCTCCCCCAGCCCCTCCCATCAAAGGGAGGGGAGCAAATTGTCATAATAAGATTGTGATAAGATTTTGCCTTAGCTCCCTCTCCCCTCTGTGGGAGAGGGTTGGGGTGAGGGGACCGACTGCATCACCCTCCCCTTAATCCCCTCCCACCAGGGGCGGGGAAAAATCACTGCAAGTCAAAGAACGGGCTTTGGCCGTTAGCTCCCTCTCCCCTCTGTGGGAGAGGGTCGGGGTGAGGGGATCTACTGCTTTCACCCTCCCCCAGCCCCTCCCATCAAAGGGAGGGGAGCAAATCGCCTTGCAATGTGAGGCGATGAAAGTGATCGATGGAAGCCTTTGCCTTGAGCTCCCTCTCCCCTCTGTGGGAGAGGGTTGGGGTGAGGGGACCGACTGCATCACCCTCCCCCGGCCCCTCCCATCAAGGGAGGGGAGATAAGAGGCGTGGGAGAGGGGCGTGGTGTGAGCAGTTAACCTATTCCTCCCCATCCGGATCAATCCCGAACTTGGCCAGGCGATACCGGATGGACCGGAAGGAAATCCCAAGTAGCTCCGCCGCTTTCTTCCGCACGCCCCCGGTTCGATCCAGGGCTTTGAGGAGGATGTCCTGTTCGATATCCCCGAGGTAGCTGTCAAGATCGAGGCCGGTTTCGGGGATTTCGTTGATGAATCCCGTGCCGGCGGCGGGCTGATGCTTGAGTTGGGCCGGCAGGCAGTCCTCGGTCACTTCGTCGCCGTGACCGAGGACGATGCAGCGCTCGAGGGCGTTTTCCAGCTCGCGGATGTTTCCCGGCCAGTGGTAGTCGAGAATCCGCCGCATGGCGCCTTCGGAGACTTTCATCGCCTCTCCGCCCGTCAGTTTCTTGAGGAAATGTTCCACCAGCAGGGGGATGTCCTCGCGGCGTTCGCGAAGGGACGGGAGGGCGACGGGGATGACGTTGAGGCGGTAGAAGAGATCCTCGCGGAAATTCCCCTGCCCCACTTCGGCATCGAGGTCCTTGTTGGTGGCGGCGACGAGCCGCACGTCCACGTGGATGTTTTTCGTGCCTCCCACCCTTCTGAATTCCTGCTCCTGCAGGACCCGCAGCAGCTTGACCTGCATCATCGGGGGCAGCTCGCCGATCTCGTCCAGGAAGAGGGTGCCGTCGTTGGCTATTTCAAAAAGGCCCGATTTCTGATGGACCGCGCCGGTGAAGGAGCCTTTTTCGTGGCCGAAGAGTTCGCTCTCCAGGAGGTTCTCCGGGATCGCCCCGCAGTTGATGGGAACGAAGGGATTGTCCCGGCGTTGGCTGTTGTAGTGAACGGCCTTGGCCACAAGTTCCTTGCCGGTGCCGCTCTCGCCGGTGATCAGCACGTTGACCCGGCTTCCCGCCACCTTTTCGATCAGGTCGTAGACCTCCTGCATGCATTTGCTTTTGCCGATGAGATTGCCGAAGGAGTAGCGCTGGCCCAATTCCTTCTTCAGCTGAAGATTCTCCTGTTTCAGGGCCTTGCGCTCCAGGGAGTTCTTGACGATCAGGCGGATTTCCTCGTTCTTGAACGGCTTGGTGATGTAATCGTAGGCGCCCTGCTTCATGGCATCCACCGCCTCTTCGGTGGTGGAGAAGGCGGTGATCATGATCATCATCGTCTCGGGGGACTTTTCTTTCACGTGAGCAAGGAGCTGAAATCCGTCCAGGCGGGGCATCTTGATGTCGCTGATGATGAGATCGTACGATTCATCCTTCATGCGCATGACCGCCTGTCCGCCGTCGGTAGCCGTATCCACTCGATATCCCTCACGTTTGAGCATGATAGTGAGGACCTCCCGCATGCTCTCTTCGTCGTCCACTACCAGGACATGGTATCTATTATTCATTTTTTTCATTTCAGGTACCTGTTATGCATCAAAGTTCGATTTCGATTTCGATTTCGATTTCGATTTCGATTTCGAGGTTCAGGGTCCAGGGTCCAGGGTCCCCCCTCCCCCCAATCCCCTCCCACCAAGGGGAGGGGAAGCAAATTCCATGCATGTTTAAGCATCGCTCCCTCTCCCCTCTGTGGGAGAGGGTTGGGGTGAGGGGCGATGTTCGAAACAAGGGGTGATAAACTCATCCTTCCGGAAACCGGATTGTAAACCGCGCCCCGCCCTTCTGGCCAGAGGAAACTTCTATTTTTCCTTTGTGCGCCTCCACGATGGCATAGATGGTGGTCAGCCCCAGGCCCGTTCCCTTTTCCTTGGTCGTGAAAAAGGGATCGAAAATTTTGCTCCTTATATCCTCTGCAATGCCCGGTCCGGAATCCTCGACGTAAATAGCGGATTCGGCCGGAATCACTCCGACCTTCAGTCGACCGAGTCCGGACATCGCCTCGGCTGCGTTGATGAGCAGGTTCCAGAGGACCTGGCTGAGTTGCCGCCTGTCGAGATGGAGGAAAATCTCTTCGGGATACTCCCACTGCACGTCGATCTTATCGAACCGCAGGTCGCGACGAATCATATCCGCAACTTCCTCAAGAAACTCCGCGACATTCACCCGCTCCGGAATCGGAGGTCCGGGACGGGCGAAGATCAGAAAATCGCTGAGCAGTCCGTTCAGCCGCCCCGCCTCCTTGACCACGATCTCCATCAGCTGGCGGTCTTCCTCATGGACGGACCCGCTTTCCATCAGAAGCTGGACCGAGCCGCTGATGGAAGCCAGGGGATTACGGATTTCATGGGCCATGCCCGAGGCCAGCCTTCCCACGGCGGCAAGACGATCGGCGCGTTTGAGCTCCTCCTCCATCCGCTTGAAGGTTGTCAGGTCCTGAAAGGTCACAAGAAGACCCGTTATATCCGGCTGGGAGTCGTGGACCAGGGACGTAGCGTATCCCAGCGTCCTTGGATTTCCCGATCGGTCCAGGTAATCCATTTCTCCGCGGCTGATGATCGCGAACTGATCGTCATTAAAGAGTTCGATGTCCGGAAATATCTCGCGGGCGTCCTGGTTGTAGACCTCTTCCAGCGAATAGCCCGTGATATGTGCCGCAGCCGGGTTGAAGGAGCGAATACGGCCGGAAGCGTTGACGATCATGAGTCCACTGTTGATGTTGGCCAGAATGGTCCGGTTAAGATTCTCCAGTTCGTCATAGTCGATCTCCTTGCGCTCCAGGGCTTCCTCGCTCTTTCGCAGCCGGTCGCCGAGCGTTCCCCCCAGCAGAGCCGTCAGGTAAAATGCGATGACATGGATAAAAACAGCATAAAACATATCCCGGCTGTCGAAAATCTGGGGATGAACCACGCCGGGGATGCCGGGAAGATAATTGTAGAATTGCAGATCGAGGAGACTGCCGTACAGGATAGCGGCCGCCGAGGCGACGAAAATGGATTCCTTGCGCGACAGGAAAATGACGGCGCTCAGAACGATGAAGATGTACAGAAAGGAGAAGAAGCTCTGAATTCCGCCTGTCAGATAAATGAGAAAAGTGACGAACAGGAGATCCCAGACGATCTGGATATGGACGAAGAACTTCCGTCGGCTGATCCTGGGCAGAAGGATGATGGAGAGGATCGCCTCCAGGCAGTAGATGCCCACCAGGATGCTGATGTAGAAAAGGGCGTGATTTGTCTGGGCCGTCCCCCCGCGCATCTGGTGCAGGCTGGTGCCGCCAAAGAAAAGAACGAGAATCAGGACCCGGAAAAAGAGAAACCATCTCAAGGAGCGCAGATAGCGTTCCTCATCCCTTGTGGAAAGCGCCTCCATCTTCACCATGGCGAAAATTCGCTTCTCTCCGGCGGTTCAAAACTGAAAATATGCAAAATACCAAATTCCCGTAACGCCGCAGGGCGGACTTTTTGCGACGCCATGGCTAAGCAAAAATTTCGTCCTGCAAGGCTTGGCGGGTTTTCAGGGTCGAAGGCATACACCAGGTATGTCGAGGTCCTGAAAAGACGCCGTAACGCAGCAGGGCGGAATTTTTGCGACGCCATCATCCACCGACCGTGCCCGCCAGTTTAAATATGGGCAGATACATCGCGATGACAAGGCCGCCGACGGTGGTGCCGAGAAAGAGCATCAGCATCGGCTCCATCATGGAGGTCAGATTCGCCACGGCATCGTCCACTTCGTCATCGTAGAAATCGGCGATCTTGTTCAACATGGTGTCGATCGAGCCCGACTGCTCCCCGACGGAGATCATCTGGCAGACCATTGGAGGGAAAACTCCTGATTTTTCAAGAGGTTCGGCAATCGTCTTCCCCTCGCTGATGCTCTGCTTGACATGTTGGATCGCTTTTTCCACCGTCCGGTTGCCGGCGGTCCGGGAGACGATCTCCAGACCGTCGAGAATCGGCACTCCACTGGAGATCATGGTGCCGAGAGTCCGGGTGAATTTGGCCACGGCCACCTTGCGGATCAGGACGCCCATAACCGGGAGCTTGAGAGCCCAGTCATCCATAAAGGCGCGTCCTTTTTCCGTCTTGTAGATCCGCTTGACCGTAAAGATAAAGGCGATGATCGCCCCGATGATGACCAGGATGTAGGTCTGGATAAAATTGCTGATATTGATGACGATCTGGGTGGGCAGGGGCAGGGTTCCACCGAAATCAGCGAACATCTTCTCAAAGGTGGGAATGACGAACACCAGGATCACCGCGATGACCACAACGGCGATTCCGATGATGGTCACCGGGTAGGTCATGGCCCCCTTGACCTTCTTTTTCAGTTTGAGCGCCTTTTCGATATACGCCGCCAGCCGGTTGAGAATCGTATCCAGAATGCCGCCGACCTCCCCCGCCGCCACCAGGTTCACGTACAGCTCGTCGAAAGCCTTCGGGTGTTTTTTCAGAGCATCGGCGAAGGTGGATCCCGACTCCACGTCCTCCTTCACCTTGGAAAGGATCTTCTTGAAGGTGGAATTGTCCTGCTGGCGGGCCAGGATGTCCAGACACTGCACCAGGGGAAGTCCCGCATCGATCATGGTGGCGAACTGCCGGGTGAAGACGACCAGGTCCTTGGAGGAAATCTTGGGCTCCATCCCGGGGATTTTGAGCTCGATATCCAGGCCCTTGCCGCGCTCCTTGATCTTGCTCGCCATGACCCCCTGACGGCGCAGCGCGGCCGTAACCGCCGCCTCGTTGGGGGCTTCCATGTCGCCTTTCTGCACCTTGCCGGTGCGATTCTTTCCCTCCCAGGTGAACTTGGGCATAAAAACCTCTCAAGGTTCAAGGTACAAGGTTCAAGGTTCGAGGTTCAGTTGCTGACCGCGGTACTTAAAACTTATCTGGTTATGCACTTGGCTCCAGTAACCAGAAAATAATTTCACCACCCGTTTGCTTCGCTCACTAGAGACACGGAGAACACAGAGAAAAACCTTCTGATTTTATCGATTTTCTCCGTGGCCTCTGTGCCT
>JAGXHI010000060.1 GCA_024636295.1 Desulfuromonadales bacterium | reverse complement strand
CGTACTATTTGAGAAAGAACAGTGCTACAATGTGCCATGGCTTGGAACCTCCTGTATTTAATGTGTTTTTGGCGAAATCATTATAACACAGGCAGGTTCTAAGCCATCCTTTTTATTGATCTAATTGTGAGACAGCAGTGATTTTTCATGAAAAAATCGAATCTTCCTCACAACGAACTGTCAATCGGTAAGGTGGACCCCATCCCGGGTTTCGCCAGTGGATTGTTATCGCCATTCCTTCACATAGGGCGCGTGCAGGGAAAAGTCTTTCCTCGGGCCAGTCCAGTTAACGATGTTTTGGGTCCATTTCTTGGACCCGACAAGATAGTTGATTTTTGCATACAGGTAGATATGCCCATCAAGGGACTCAAGGTGCAGGTTGTTTTTTATCGATGCCTTGGCATACGGGTCGGCGGGCAGGATCTGAAAGCTGAGACCGAGATCCCTGGGATTCGTATCCCAGCAGTAGGTGCCGACCAGACAATCGTTGTTTTCGTAATGACTCACGGGATAGGACAAGGTAACCATATTGACCGAGCCGTGAATTCCCGCGGAAGCAACTTTGATATCTACACCCACATCGGTGAAGCTGTCGATGTCGATAAAAGGAAAGGCCTTAATGTTCAAGCGATTTCCAGCGTAAGCCGTGACCGATCCGCCAAGCGCCCCTTTCGCCCGGTATCCGACCGTAGCTTTCATCGGCACTGGACCGAGAGTAAACCTCTTGGTCCTCTCGGCTGTCTTGTATTTTTCATACAGGGAAACGCTTTGATAATTGCCCCAGGTGTAAACACCGGCAGGATAACTTTTTCCTCCGGAGCTGGGGGTGATACCGTAGGCATTTTTCGTCCACGATGACATCTGGTAAATGCGTGCTGTATTCGGATCGGCGGTGGTTAAAAGGACCGCGGGATGCACACTGCCGTCGCTGCTTCTCGTCAGGCTTTTGTATTCATGGATCAAGGTCTTGCCGGCCAGGTCCAGCTTGGCATCGAAATAACTCGCGGTGACGTTGTTGATATTGAGGTCGCCTCTGACATAGGCGTCGAAGATATCGAATCTATGACCGAAAATATAGCCATAGGCGTTGGATCCGAGAGAGGAATAAAAAGCCGTCGGTACGCTTCCGGGCTTCTTGTTCACTTTGAAATGCGAACTGTAGCCGGATTTTACTGAATCGGTTTTGCCCCAGCTGGAATCCTTGGATGAGTTTTTTATCGTGCTGCTGTATGGACCCAGCTCGGTTGAGCTGGCAACACTGACCTCAGGTGAAGGTAACTCATTCCCGTCCGGGATATACATGATGTTCAGGGACGAATCGTTGTTTGTTTCGTGATGTTCATCAATGGCATCGAAACTGTCCACATAGACCAGAACCTGACATTCGGTGTCTTGGTCCAATGTCTTGAGTATGTCGTATATCTCCTCGGTTAAATGAAGTTCGGCGGACACCCCTCTTGTTTCATTGACGAACAGCGCGGCGCACTCCACCTTCTCACCCTGCACATCGTCGAGATGTTGATCGTAACAATGGCTGTCGAATTCCAGGAAGTTCCTTTTTACATGCTCTCCCTGCTCATTTTCATCGAGGACCAGAAGCGGAAAAACACCATGACCCGGGATCTCAAGATCGAAATTCACATGAAAGGGATCAAGGACATTCCGATGGGCGCCGACCAGTTGCAGATTCAGCAGCATTTCATCGTGCCCTTCTATGCTGAAGTCATTTTCGTGCAGATAATTTTCGCCGACGGAAAACGAGTATTCATCGGCGCTGAGATGTTCGATACGGATATCAGGCGATTCGGGATCGGACAGAAGAAGGGTATTCGAAGCGATCCTGTGATTATCCGGGTTGTCTTCGATAAGTTCACCCTGCCCACTGTTTTCATCCGTTCTGATCTGGTAGAAATTCAGGGAGAAAATGACCGCATAATTTCCCGGA
Organism: Desulfuromonadales bacterium; assembly: GCA_024636295.1. Lineage (GTDB taxonomy): Bacteria > Desulfobacterota > Desulfuromonadia > Desulfuromonadales > JAGXHI01 > JAGXHI01. Next base: position 17,871 of record JAGXHI010000060.1, on the reverse strand, counting down.
TTGAGGTCCGATGGAATATCTGCGGTAAATTCGACCGGGAAAATTGCCCCCGGGGTGACTTCCTCCACAATATGGGATGAAACCTCGTGGTAATCCTCATGCGGCCTGAAACTCATGCTTGCAACCAGCTGGTCCGCAACCAAGCTTGCGATATTCTCACCTTCCGGGAGTTCGTACAGGTCCATCTTGATGTAGACATGATTCTTGCGGGTCTCGGAATGAAGATTGACGCTGACTTCGATGGTATCCCCCAGCGCCGCGGTCGCCGGAACGGCAACTTCTTCGATAAGAATGTTGCCGTGTTCAATGTCATCCAGGCCGCTCCCGCTGACGCTTCCGCCGTCGTTCCCTCCACTGCCGCAGGCCGCAACAAAAACGGCCACCAAACCCAGAACAAAGAATCGCCCCATTTTTAGCCTCCTTTGAAAATGTCATTTAATGTGCCGCAGAACAGAAGCCATGCGAGGCTGCTCTGGTATCTCCGGTAAGTTCTTCTAAACAGGCTCACAGTGTGCCACTTTAAGGCACGGTCCTGACATTTTCCTTACCAAGGAGGGTAAATCGGGGGAAATTCGAAGAAAAGTGAAATTCATCCAAGCAATGGCGATGCCATTCTCCGGGCATGCCGGTGGGTCATTTATGAGAGAGGGCGTGCGCTCAAGGGGTCCCGTGCCGTTGTGATCGACGCGACCAGCTCCTCGATCTCGTCTCCGGAGTAGCCTTCCCGCTGGAACACGGCCGCGAGCCTCTTCAGCACTTTTCTGGCGGAAACAGCGGATCTTCGGCCCTGCAGGCGGTAAAGAAGGGTGTAAAGGCCATCGTTGAGGGGATCGTGATCCAGTGCCTTCTCCACGATGCGGATCGCGTGCGGCAGCCGGCCCGAACCGGCCAGCAGACCGCTCCAGGCGGATGCCAGCTCCGTCACGGACCGGAAGAGGTCCTCCCGGAATTCGCGGAGCTGGTCTCCGCCGGCAATTCCGGGAGCGAATTCGCCCCGCCACAGCGATTCGGCCATCGTAAAGGCATTGGCGGCCTGCCAGTGCTCCTGCAATCGGAGATTCCGCAGGCCCTGGTTGACGCCGGCCAGGAAATCGAGGGCATCGACCCGGCAGTGAGTCAGCCAGAGCATCCCTTTTTCCCTTTTCAGATAAATATCGGCGTCCTGCGACAGAGCGCTGGTCATTGTTTTGCGCAGGCGCGAAACCAGTGTGTCGAATTTGATATTGACGGCATCCCGGGGACTGTCGGGCCAGAGATAAAGCTGAATGGTTTCCTGGGGCAGCTTGCAATCGGGCGCCGAAATCAACAGGCACAACAGCTCGCGCTGCAGCGGCGTGATTTCTTCGGCCTCGAGCAGGGGCACGCCCTGGCGCAGGATCCTGAAGCTGCCGAGAGTTCTTATCTCGAGCAGGGGGATGGCGCTGCCGTCGTCCAGAATTGCAAGGTCGAGACGGTCGGCGGCAAGGAACCGCGCGTAATCGACTTCGATCCGGTGCGCTACGGCGAAGGAAAGAATTTTTCGGATGGACTCCGAAGTCCATGCCCAGAGATGCCGGCAGTCGTTTCGGCGCATCAGTTCGAGGCCGCGCTCGATATCGAGCTCCGCCCGTATTTTCGCGCAGGTCCCCAGGTGCACTTCGGCCCTGTGCAGGAGACCGCAGGCTTCGAGATAATCGCTCGGCATCCGCCTTGCGTCGCGGATTCCTTCGTCGAGCAGTTCGATTGCCTCTTCGCTTCGGTCGGAATGGAACAGGGTGAGGGCAACCACCAGCTTGTTCACGATAACGGAATAGATTCTGCCGGAGATTTCCCGCAACCGCCGCGCTTCCTCCGCCATCGGCAGCGCCTTTTCGGGTTGCTTCACCAGCGCCAGGGCCAATGCCTGAAGCTGCAGAATCTGACTTCTCAGGTGCGGGCCGAGAGAGGGGTATTGAACCATGGCCTTTTCGGCCAGGAGCAGGGCCTCTTCGAAACGCTCCCGGTGAATAGCGATGTCCATCTCCAGGACGACGCAAAGGGGTCCGATCACGGACTGCGTGACCAGCTTATCGACTACGGTTTCGGCGAGTTGATTCTTCTGGTCGAGGTAGTTGCCGAAATCGCCGTCCTGAAACAGAAAATTAAGCAGCATCAGGCGGATGAGAAGGGCATTGAATGTGCCGATTTCGGGTCGGTGCAACAGGGAAGCGGCCTGCTCCATGTAGATCCTGGCGGGGGCGGTCCGTCCGGTGTATATCTGGATATACCCCATGATCGTGAGCATGGCCGCCTCAAGATTGACCAGCCCCTCCTTCTGGGCCAGGGACAGGGCGAAAGACGCGAACTGTGTGGCTTTGTGGAAATCTCCCAGGGAAATGCCATGACCGATGGCCAGGCTGCGGGCGATCAGGATTTTTACGGATGGATCAAGGGCGTCGGTCGTCTGGAAAAACAGCTCTTCCGCTCTCAGGAGACGCTTCTTTTCCTTGAGCGAATCCCCGGTGGTGTAAATATGGCTGGAGATAATGTGGGCCAGACAGAGCAGCTCGCCCATCTTGTCCTGCCGGGCGGTAAAGACGGTCAGTGCCTCTTCGAACAACGGCAGGGCCTGCGCCGGGGCCGTGTCCATCTTTGCAGTGGCCAGGTAAAAGGGGGCCCAGCCCTGTCGGCGCAGGGAGGCTTCGGGAATCCTGCCCAGGATGGCGGCCAGCGTAGCGGCCCGATCGATCGCCAGAAAGGACATCCCGTGCTCCGCCAGGATGATTTCGATGGCGTCGTAATCCTCGGCCTCCAGCAGATAACGCAGCGCCTGGGCCGAATCCTTCTCTCGAAGGCTGAACCATCCCGCCAGGCGGTAGATTTCGCGAATGGCATCCGGATCGAATTCCACCGCGGCCTTCTCCTGCAGAAATTGTCGGAATAGGTGATGGAAGCCGAATTCGGTTCTGTCCCGGTCGAGCTGCCTGACGAAAAGGTTGCGCCGGGCAAGATCGCCGAGATCGGCGCCGATCTGCGGCTCCCCGGTCAGTTCGACCGCCAGGTCGACGGGGATCTCATCCAGCAGAGAGAGGATCAGAAGCGGCCGGTGCAGCCGCGGTTCCAGTGGGGTGAAAATTTCCCTCCTGAAATAGGTGAGGATTTCCCGGCCGTCGGCTTTTCCCTCGAAATCCAGATGAGGCGAAAAGGATCTGCTTTGTCTTTGCCTGATCTGCTGACCGAGCAGCTGGACCCCCATGATCCAGCCATCCGTCGTGCGGGCGATTTTTCGGATCATGTCCTGGGGAACGTCAATCTGGAAAGCCTGATGGAAAAGATCGGTGACTTCGCCCTCGTCCAGGGCCAGGTCCCGGCCATCCAGGCGCCTGAGATTCTGCTTACGGGTGGTTTCGCCCCCGTTTTTCAATGGCAGGGATTCTCGCGAGGAGAGGATGAAATGGAGGTTCGGAGGCGCTTTTTCAAGAAGGTAATCCAGTGCGAGGAGGCTGGGCTCATGCGGGATCAGGTAGTGCAGGTCATCGAAAATGAGGTACAGGTCCTCATTCAGACAGGAGCGCAGGTCGTCCAGCAGCAGACGGATCCGTTTTTGCAGATCCAGAATGGAAAACCCGCTTCCGGTCAGAATTTCTATGGTTGACGCCGATGGGCAGTCAGGCACCCAGGAATTGAGACCGGCCGCGATTCCCTGAAGAAAATAGGATGGATCGCCGTCTTCGGGTCCGACCTGGTACCAGACAGAGTCGGTTTCAAGCGAGTCGAGGAACTGCTTTATAACGGTCGTTTTTCCCTGACCGGCCTGAGCCTCTATAAGGATGCTCGGGGGCCTTGCACCTTTGCGGCTCAGCAGGCGCTCGATGACCCGCTTCCGATAAATGAACTGAGGGGTGTCAACCTGGGGAGGATAAAACTTGTCGGACCTGATTTGCGATCTGAACTCCGCGGATTGGGGCATGAGCGATCCCGTGCAGGTTTCAGGGGTCCTCTCCTTTTGCTTCAGGAGACCAATGGAACAAGCGTATGTGCCGGAATGCTGCAGATGAATCAACCCCATCCAAACGATTTACGGACGACCTGTCAAGTCTTTTCCTCATTAAATGTCTTGAGCAGCCAGCTTGTTTTAAAGAATGAGATGAAGAAGGTACCTTTGTTTACCGGTTGACAGGTGCGGGTATCCTGAATGAGGGAAAATAAAAAATTTGTTCCCAAATTTCCCTTTATGTTCTTCCACAACAAAAAAAGGGACCCGCATTTCCGCGGATCCCTTTTAAATTTTTGGTAGCGGGGGCAGGATTTGAACCTACGACCTTCGGGTTATGAGCCCGACGAGCTACCAGACTGCTCCACCCCGCAACGAAGGTGAAAGATAAGGTATCCCGAGGGCTTTGTCAACCGCTGCCGGCTTCTTTTTTTACGCATTTACATCATCGCCTTGTGCCGGAAGACGGTTTCCGGTATAACCTTGCAAAACACACGTCTTCTCCCGACTGGAAGGAAGCATGCCGGCCCAGACTCTCGATCTGAATTCAGCCCTCTCCCTGCGCGATCGCGGGGCGCTCTTCGTCGATGCCCGCACACCCGCGGAATTCGCCGAGGGGACGATCCCCGGCGCGGTGAATGTTCCACTGCTCGACAACGACGAGCGGGCGAGGGTGGGGACCGTTTACAAGCAGCAGGGCAAAACCGAGGCCCGGCGCATGGGGATGGATATCGTCTCGCCGAAGATCCCCTCTCTGGTGCGGAAGGTCGAAGAGTTCCGGAGCGGGAAAAATCTGCCCGTGATGGTCTTCTGCTGGCGCGGGGGGATGCGGAGCGGATCCCTGGCGATCTTTCTGGAACTGGCCGGAATTCACGCTCTGCAGCTCGAGGGGGGCCACAAGGTCTTCCGCCGCCACGTTCTCGATTTCTACGAGCGTGGGGACTGGGGGCGTCTGATCGTCCTTCGCGGCCTGACGGGTGTGGGCAAGACGAAACTTCTGCTGCAATTGCGTGAGAAAGGCTGGCCCGTTCTAGACCTGGAAGGGCTGGCGGTTCATCGGGGCAGCGCTTTCGGTTCGGTCGGGCTTCCGTCCCAGCCATCTCAAAAGGATTTCGAGGCTCTCTTGTGGGACGAACTTCGCCACGTTTCCAAAGGCGGATTCGCCCTGGCCGAAGGGGAAAGCCGACATATCGGACGAGTGGCCCTGCCGAAGCAGTTCTATCAGGCGCTGCAGGAAGAAACCTCTATCTGGATCAACGCCTCCCTGGGCCATCGGGTACGTATGATTCTGGACGATTATCCCCCCCCGGGGGAATGCCGCGAAGCGTATGTCGCCCCGATTCTCGCTCTGAAACCCCGGCTTGGGGGGGAGACGATCGAAAGGCTGCTGGGCCTGCTGGGGGAAGATCGACAAGAGGAACTGGTGCGCGAGCTGATGGTTCTATATTACGATCCCCTCTACCGCCATACCAAGCCCCCCCGGCGCATCGAGATCGATATCGAACCCGAGAAGGAGGGGATGCTCCGGCTGGAAACGGCCATTCACAAGGTGCTGGAAGGGAGCGATTCGAAAGGGCTGGCCGCGGCGGGAATGGGGTAAATGCGGTCATGAATCTGGAGGCCCGTCGGAAAAAATTTACCACTCGCTCTATAAAGGCAAAGAGGGCGCAGAGAAATGCACAAATTACAGGTTGAAAAAAGAGTTGGTTCTAAAAGGATTTCTCTGTGAACTCAGTGGCTCTGTGGTGAAAGCCTTTGACCATCAGATGGATAGCAGAATGATGGGCGGAGTATGTAATGAATAAAAAAGCGGATCCGGTTACCTGGAACCCCCTCTGCGCGAAATGCCGCAGGCCCTGCCGCCAACCCTCCGGAACCCTGTTGGTGGACTGTCCGCGGTTTTTGCCCTATCCCTTCAAAATCAAGGAACAGCGTTTTTCGCAGATGGATCTGTTTGAATAATAAAAACCGGGGCGTTGCCGCTCCGGTTTTTATCTGTTGTCCGTTGCCCGTTGTCGCTAGACCATGGGCTCCAGGCTCCAGGCTCCAGGCTCCAGGCTCCAGGCTCCAGGCTCAAACCTCAAACCTCAAACCTCAAACCTCGATTTTACCGCTCTCCGCTATTTTCCTGCCTTTCCAAAAATTCAACGACATACGGCGTGAACTTCTCCGGCTCCACCAGGAAGGAGTCGTGGCCGTAATCCGATTCGATGAGATGGTATTCCACCGGACTGTTCAGCCGTCGCAGTATTTCAACGACCTCCTCCGTCTGATAGGGTGGGTAAAGCCAGTCGGAGGTGAAGGCGAACCACAGGGAAGGGCAGTGCAGGCGAGAAAGGGCATCCTCGCGTCCGTCGAAATTCCAGGCCACATCGTACAGGTCCAGGGCCTTGGCCAGATAAAGGAACGCATTGGTGTCAAAGCGCTCCACGAAGTTCGACCCGTTGTATTCCAGATAGCGCTCCACCTCGAACTTTCCAAAGAAGTCGAAAATACCGTCCCTGACCGAGAACCTCCGCCCGAATTTCAGGTTCATGGAGGGCTCCGACAAAAAGGTGATGTGTCCCACGGCCCGGGCGAGGGCCAGTCCGTCCGCCGGAGGATGCTCCGGGCGATAATTCCCCTTCTTCCACATGGGATCGTTGAAAATCGCCTGCCGCGCCATGGCGTTCATGGCGATAGACATGGGCGAGGTGCGGCCGGTTCCCGCGATCGGGATAATCGAACGGGTCGTCTCCGGGTAGAGAATTCCCCACTCCAGGGCCTGCATGGCACCCATGCTCCCGCCGATGACGGTGAGCAGTGAGTCGATTCCCAGTCTGTCGATAAGCAGCTTCTGCGCACGGACCATATCCCGAACCATCACGACGGGAAAACCGAGACGGTAGGGTCTGTCCGTGCGGGGATTTATGCTGGTCGGCCCGGTGGACCCGCCGCAGGAGCCGATCACGTTAGAGCAGAGGATGAAATAGCGGTCGGTGTCCAGCACCTTGCCCGGACCGATCATGTCGTCCCACCAGCCCGGCTTGCGGTCCTCGGGGGTATGCCGGCCGGCGGCATGGGCGTCCCCCGTCCAGGCATGGGTCACCAGGATGGCGTTGGAGCGTTTGGCATTCAGGGCGCCGTAGGTCTCGTAGGCCAGGGTCAGGGGGCCGAGAAGACGCCCGCTTTCCAGTTGCAGCTCTACGTCGAACTCGGCGTATTCGGTTGTGACGATCTGCTCGGATCCGGTCAACCTGTCCACCTTTCGCAGGGTCGTATTTCATCGCCCCGGGCGTGAATCACACCCCTGAAAAAGCAAAAGACCCCTTCCCAATAATGATGAGAAGGGGCCACGGACGAACACGGTCGAAAAGAGTCGGCCTGGCTCCGTCCTCATCTGTCCCCCGGGATTTTCCGGAGAAGGAATTAGCACCTGACGCCCGTACCGCGGACCGGTTGCTGTGGTTTCACAGGGCCTTTCCCTCCACCACTCTCGATAAAGACGACGCGCTGATTTTTTAATGTGCAGGTGGAACTCTAATGGAAACGACTGCGGTTGTCAATTCGTTTTGCCCTGTCTCACCCGAGTGCCCGATCCAGATCGTCCCAGAGGTCCTCGGGATCCTCGATGCCGACCGAGAGGCGAAGAAGGTTCTCACCAATTCCGAGCTTCTGCTTCACGGGAACGGGAACGGCGGCATGGGACATGGACCAGCAGTGGGTGAGAATCGTTTCCACGCCGCCGAGACTCGGAGCGATGATTGGAAGTTCGATCGCCTCCAGAAAAGGCGTCAGACGGGATTTTCCCCTCAGTTCGAAAGAGAGCACCGCACCGGGGCCCGAGGCCTGGCGGAAGTGCAGATCCCGGGCGGGAAAATCCGCAAGCCCGGGATAGTAGACCCGTGAGACGGCCGGATGCTCCCGCAGGCGCTCGGCGAGAATTCCGGCGCCGGCCTGTGCAGCCTCCAGGCGCACCTTGAGGGTTTTGATACCCCGGGTCAGCAGGAAAGAATCGAAGGGCGACAAAACAGCGCCGAAGGCGTTCTGGAACAGCTTCAGGCGCCTGGCGAGATCCTCCTCTCGAACCGTGACCACCCCCGCCAGCAGATCGCTGTGTCCCCCCAGGAACTTGGTGGCGCTGTGGATCACGACGTCGATACCCAGCTCCAACGGGCGCTGCAGGAGAGGAGTCATGAAGGTGTTGTCCAGGAAAGTCAGGAGGCCCCGCTCGCGGGCGAGCCTGGAAATGGCCCGGATATCCGCGATCCGGAACCGGGGATTGGAGGGCGTCTCCAGAAAAATAGCCCGGCTTTCCTTCCGAATCGCCGCCTCGACAGCCGAAAGATCGGTCTGATCGACAAAAGAGACCTCGATTCCCTGGTTGGGCAGAATGGCGGTCAGATACCGATAGGTGCCGCCGTAGAGATCCTCGGGCACAATGAGATGATCGCCGCTCTTCAGAAGAGAAAGAGCGCTGCCGGTGGCCGACATCCCCGAAGCGAAGGCGAATCCGCGAATCCCTCCTTCCAGTAGAGCGACCGTTTCTTCAACCTGCTCGCGACTGGGATTGCCGCCGCGGGCGTAATCGTACCGGGTTGAACGGCCTCCGGGATGATGATAGGTGGAGGCCTGGTAAATGGGCACAGTGGAGGCCCCGGTGAAGGGATCCCGGTCCGTTCCCTGGTGAACCAGAAGCGTAGCCGGGCGCAGCGATTTTTTCGTCATCGGATTTCTCCCTTTTGAAAACTTGATTGAAAATTCCTTATGTCAGGCCTGGTGCATTTGTCTCACGCCCGTTCGCTTGGCTCATTCAAGGCGCAAGAACCGCAAAGTAAAACAAAATGCTCTTTTTTAAGATTTTTCCTTGCGCCTCTGCGTGAGGCTGTTTTGAGGGCTTATCAATCGCCTGTGGATAGCGCCTGCTCAAGGTCCGCGATAACATCCTCCGAATTTTCTATCCCCACCGAGAGGCGAAGCAGACTGTCGCAGATGCCGAGCCTCTTTCTTTCGGCTTCGGGAATGTCGGCGTGGGTCTGGACGGAAGGCAGGGTCATTAGCGACTCCACGCCGCCGAGACTCTCTGCAAAGGAAATCAGCTCCAGCCTTTTCAGCACCCGGCGTGCGGTTTCCGCATCCCTGACGCGAAAGGATATCATGCCGCCGAAGCCGAAGGTCTGTTTTTTCGACAGTTCATGTCCGGGATGATCCTCCAGTCCCGGGTAGTAGACGGAGTTGACCGCCGGATGCTTCCGAAGCCACCGGGCCACCTTGAGGGCATTTGTGCAGTGGCGTTCCAAACGCAGGTGCAGGGTTTTAAGGCTGCGCATCAGAAGCCAGCACTCCTGCGGGGGGAGGACCGCGCCTGTGGAATTCTGAAGAAAATAGAGTCGCTCTCCCAGTTCGGGGGTCCTCGTCACAAGAGCCCCTGCGCAGAGGTCGTTGTGGCCGCCGAGGTACTTGGTAGCGGAGTGGACCACTATATCGGCTCCCCACTCCAAGGGTCGCTGCAGGGCGGGGGTGAGAAAGGTGTTGTCCACGATAAACAACAGATTGCGCTTTCGGCAGATGGCGCCGAGGGCCTCCAGGTCGGCCACCCCGAGAAGTGGATTTCCCGGCGTTTCCACCAGCAGGGCCCTCGTGCGGTCTGTCACCGCGGCGGCAACGGCCGTGGTATCGGTCGTATCCGCATAGGTGACTCCCAGACCGAACTTCCCGAAGATCTGGTCGAGGACCCGGTAAGTTCCTCCATAAAGATCCTCTGAAACGATAAGATGATCTCCGGCGGAAAAGTGAAGAAAAAGCGTGGTCAACGCCGCCATCCCCGAGGAAAAGGCCAGCCCCCGGGCCCCGTTCTCCAGATCGGCCAGCGCCTCCTCGAGGATCTGGCGGGTGGGGTTTCCCGAGCGCGTGTAGTCGAATCCGGTGCTCTCTCCCACCCCCGGATGCCTGAACGTGGCGCTCGGGTGAATTGGAAAGCTGACCGCGCCGGTCTTTTCATCCCGCCCGACGCCGATCTGAACGGCCCGAGTCTCAAAGTTCTGTTGCCGCAACGAATCCATTTTATTCTCCCGTTCCAAAACGAAGAAAGCCCCTTCCCGGAGACGGGAAGGGGCTTCGAAAGAACGGCGAAAATAAATCGCTCCTGTCGAAGCGCCGTCCTCATCTCTCCCCGTTTTTCCGGGGAAGGATTTAGCACCTGACATTCGCCTGGAGCGAACCGGTTGCTGTGGCTTCACAGGGCCTTTTCCCTCCGCCACTCTTGATAAAGACATTGCTTGGTCGGCTTTTCAGGGCCGAATGTTGACTATAAAGATAGAAAAAGGGCTCATGGTTGTCAAGAAAAAAGTCAAGAATAAAAAGCGCCTCATCCGCAGAAACTTTTCAGACGCCCAATTCATCGCAAATCCTCAGGAATTCCTCCTTGATGCGTTTTCCGCAGGCGGAAAGCAAGAGCGGAACCGTCGCGGCCCAGCCCTTGCCTCTAATCTCCATATTTGTCATAATGGTTACTTGGAAAGTCATGTTTAAGTCGTCTCTGATTTTCGTCACCGATGCATGGTGGACATAAGAAATCTCTTAAATGAAAACACCACTCAAAAAACAACCGGTCGCCTCGCCCCTCGAGGAACTACTCACTTTCGACAATCGATTTGTCCATGAGCTTCCCGGCGATCCGGAAACCGAAAACCGGCCGCGGCAGGTGGCGCGGTCCTGCTATTCCCGTGTGCTTCCCAGACCGGCAGCACAGCCGGAGCTGGTGGCCTGCGCCCATGAAGTCGCGGAGCTGATCGGTCTGCCGAAAGAGGCTTGCAACACGAAGGAGTTCGTGCAGGTGTTCGCTGGCAACCGTCTCCTGCCCGGAATGGATCCCTACGCCGCCTGTTACGGAGGACACCAGTTCGGCTCCTGGGCCGGGCAGCTCGGGGACGGCCGAGCGATCAACCTCGGCGAGGTTGTTAACCAACGCGGCGAACGCTGGACGCTGCAGCTCAAAGGGGCCGGTCCGACGCCCTACTCTCGCCAGGCCGACGGCCTGGCCGTTCTGCGCTCCTCCGTACGGGAGTTTCTGTGCAGCGAGGCGATGCACCACCTGGGAGTTCCCACCACCCGGGCGCTGAGCCTGGCGTTGACGGGGGAGAAGGTCGTTCGGGACATGTTCTACGACGGCAACCGCAAAGAAGAGCCGGGCGCCGTCGTCTGCCGGGTCGCGCCATCCTTCATCCGCTTCGGCAATTTCGAAATTTTCGCGGCGCGGCAGAATACCGATCTGCTGCGGCAACTGGCGGATTACACCATCCGCACCGATTTTCCCCATCTGGGAGAGCCTTCGACGGCTGCTTATCGGGCCTGGTTCGAGGAGGTCTGCCGCAGGACCGCGGAGATGATCGTGCACTGGATGCGGGTGGGGTTCGTCCACGGGGTGATGAATACCGACAACATGTCGGTTCTCGGCTTGACCATCGATTACGGACCTTACGGATGGCTGGAGAATTACGATCCAGACTGGACGCCCAATACCACCGATGCTTCAGGACGCCGCTACCGTTTCGGAAACCAACCCCAGATCGCCTGGTGGAATCTCGCCCAGCTCGCCAATGCCGTCCACCCGCTCATCGAGGATACCGAATTCCTGCAGCGAGCCCTGGATTCCTACGGGGAAGTTTACCGAAATGGGTGGCAGAAGATGATGTCCTCGAAGCTGGGGTTTTTCTCCTTCGATCCGGATACGGACCAGGAACTGGTGGAGGAACTGGAGAAAATTCTGAAACTGACCGAAACCGACATGACACTCTTCTTCCGGAATCTTGCCCGGGTCAAGGAGGATGGCACCGCAACCGATGAAGAGCTGATCGCCCCTCTTATGGAGGCGTATTACCACCCCGAAGAACTGACGGACGAGGTCCGGGAGCGCACCTGCCGGTGGCTTCGCAGCTATCTTTCACGGGCGCGTCGGGAAGGAGTCCCGGATGTCGAGCGGCGCCGTAAGATGGATGCCGCAAATCCCCGATATGTCCTGCGGAACTATCTCGCCCAGCTTGCCATCGACAAGGCCGAAGTCGGCGATTACTCCCTGGTGAAAACCCTGCAGGACGTCCTGCGCCGTCCGTATGACGAGCAGTCCGGCCGCGAGGAGTTCGCACGAAAAAGACCCGAATGGGCTCGACACCGGGCAGGGTGTTCGATGTTGTCCTGCAGTTCGTGAGCTCTCGCAAAACCTCGGCTCAACCTCAAATTCCTCGCTTTGATTGCCGGATACCCACAGCGCTCCGGCGGCGTCACAGGGGGAATTCAGGAATTCAAATTCGAAATAGCAGGATACGAAAAAAGCCGGATGCGGGAATGCACATCCGGCCTTTCTTTAACGAGGAATAAGCGAATCGTAAATCAGACGATCCCCTCGAAGAGGACGCTGGAGAGATAGCGCTCTCCGGCATCGGGCAGCACCACGACAATCGTTTTTCCCTGGAATTCGGGCTGAGCCGCAAGACGTGCCGCCACCGCCACGGCCGCGCCGCAGCTGATTCCGGAGAAAATCCCCTCCTCCCTGGCCAGACGGCGAGCAAATTCGATCGACACTTCGCTGGTGACCTGCTCCACGCGGTCGACCATCTCCAGATCCAGCGTCTCGGGGATGAACCCGGCACCGATGCCCTGGATTTTGTGGGGGCCGGGCTGAAGGGGCTCTCCAGCCAATTTCTGTGTGATAATCGGCGATTCGGCCGGCTCGACCGCCACGGAAATGATCTTTTTGCCCCGGGTATTCTTGATGTAACGCGAAACGCCTGTGATCGTGCCGCCCGTGCCGACGCCGGAAACGAGCACGTCGATTCCGCCATCGGTCTCTTCCCATATTTCAGGTCCGGTGGTCTGCTCGTGGATGGCGGGATTCGCGGGATTCTTGAACTGATGCAGTAAAACATACTTGTTCGGATCGGAGGCGGCGAGTTCCTCGGCTGCGGCAATCGTCCCGCCCATCCCCTTGGCGCCGGGGGTGAGGACCAGGTTGGCGCCGAAAGCCTTGAGCACCTTGCGTCTTTCCAGGCTCATCGTTTCGGGCATGGTGAGGGTCAGGGGAATGCCCCGGGCCGCAGCCACGAATGCCAGGGCGATTCCGGTGTTGCCGCTGGTCGGCTCGACGATCTCCTTGCCGGGGCCGAGAAGGCTTTTTTTCTCGGCATCCCAGATCATGCTTGCTCCGATGCGGCACTTGACGGAATACGCGGGATTGCGACCTTCGATTTTTGCGAGCACCGTAGCCCCCCCGGGTGTGATGCGATTGAGGCGCACCAGGGGGGTGCGGCCGATGGACAGGGAATTGTCGGTGAAAATCTGTGTCATGGCATGACTCCTTTTCAACTGAAGGGAAATGATTTATAGCTGGTTTTCATCCGGAAACGACCCTTTTCCGTAATCTCTGCGTCAATCCGCGGATTTGATTGTGCGGCGTAAAGTACTACGCCTCCGCTCAAATCCTTGATTTCCTTGATCTTGCGAAAAACAACTCGTTTCCAAATCGAAAACTTCATTTGTGCTTTCCGGGGTTCCCCACGGGCACTAGCTGTCAGCCGAGCTCCGCAATAGTTTGCAAGAGTTCGTCAAGACCGAGTTCTTCCTTTTCCGTGGTTCCCAATCCCTCGCCGGATCTGCGGCAAAGGGTGAATCGAGGTTCACGTTCTCCGTCGGCCGTCCTGATCAGCTTGCTCGTAATGATGCCGACCTTGGCAAGCTGAGGCTGCGAGCAGGAATTGGGGCAGCCGGAAATGGCGAAACTCAGGGATCGGCCCTTTTCTCCCAGGATCGAGAGGATACTGCGGGCCACGTCACGTGTAGGTGAAAAGCCCATTTTACATTCATGGCTTCCGGGGCAGACCCGGAAAACGACCTGCCGCTCCGGATCATCGCCCGCAAGACCGATTTCCGCAAGCGAATGTTTAACTCTCTCAGAATCCGCTCTTTTATCAAGGAGCAAAGCCACATTCTGATCGGCGGTCAGGGCGAGAAACCCGCCGGCCTCCTCGGCGGCCAATCGGGCCAGGCGGCGGAACTGGCCGGACTCAATTTCTCCGGCAAAAATATGGGCTTCCAGAATCTCCCCTTGCTCCATGGCCAGCGGTCCATCCATCGTTATCTGCTGCTGCGGCTGCGGGAGCCGATTTAGCTCAATCCCGAGAAGGGTGAGGAACTTTTCTTTCCCCATCTGGTTCAGAAGGTATTTGAGCCTTTTAGGCGGGGGTGTATTGTCACGGTAGACGCGAATGATCGCTTCGATCAGCGGAATAATCCGTTCCTCGGGCACCGCGTTCTCCAGCAGAAAACCTGCCTGCGGAGCACGGCCAAGACCGCCCGCGCACCATACGTCGAAAAGATTTCGGCCGTTGACTTCGCCCACATGGACCAGGCCGACATCCTGGATGAGATGGCGGGAGGCTTCGTAGCCGCCGTCCACGCCCACCTTGAATTTCTTGGGCAGCCCTTCAAAGTGTGGATTCCCCGCAAAATGTCGATTAATACCGCGGGCGAGCATCTGGCAGACGGCAAATCCGGCGCTGAAGGTCGTGCTGCAGGAGATTCCGCGCACTGCCCCGCCACAGGCGCCCCGGCTCGTGAGCCCCACGGCTGCGAGTCGGCGGAAGGCTTCCGGCAGTTGCTCATGACGCAGCCCATGCAGTTCGATGCTGCAGCGGGTGGTCAGGTGCAGCATGCCATTTGTGAGGCGCTCGGCAATATTGCAAACCGCTTCGGCCTGGATGTGGGAAAGGACGCCGGCAGGCGCCTTGATGCGCAACATCAGGTTTCCATCCTGGTCCTGCTGGTAGATGCCGTCCAGGCGAAGTTTCTGATAATCGAGTTTCATGGAAATCCTCTTTCGGGAGGTCTGAGAATTTTCAGCCATAAATCTTCCGTACAACGCCTTCCGCGAATTCGATGCTGGAATCGATGTTTTCCTTCACGGCGATTTCCAAAAAATCTGCTTCTCCGAATAGTGCGGACGCTCTGCCCGGTTTTTCCCGGGATGGGCCGGTTGCCAGGACGATCAGACCGGCATCAAGGCAAATTCTGGCCACTTCGGCGATTCTGTGGATAGTCTCTCCGGGGTCGATTTCGGGCCCCAGGATATGTTTGAAGCTCCCGGTCGGATCATCACCGTTCAGAAAAATGGTGTGACGGCCCTTTGAATGAAGTTTTTTCTCCACCAGGCGCGCGATTTCGACCTTCTCAGAATTTCCTGCTCCGGTGAACCAGAGGACGCGGGGATCCTGTCCTTTGATTTCCGCCCGGGACTTTCTGCCGATATCGATGGAATGCCACTGGCCGCGGTCGGACTGGAGAAGCGGCTGATGGATCATGCCCGCCCCGACGGTGGCGTTGGTGACACGATCGATCAGGATGAAATTCCCGGTGCCACGGTTCTCCCTGTAGGAGTCGAAGCTGATCGGCACGTCCAGACTGAGACCGCAGACACCTACTTCGTTGAGCTCCAGACGGTCGCCTTTTTCCTGGCGCAGACTGTTGACGTTGACTTTGAAACGGAGTTCGGTGACACGGGCGGGGGCTGTGGTGGATCCAGCCTTGATCAGATAACTGCGCCCGGGAACAAGAGCCTCTTCGTGCAGCCAGACGATCTTTGCTTCGAACCGGTCCGCATGATAGGGTCTTTCAGCGGCGGGCGCGAGGGTGTCGCCGCGGCTGATGTCGATTTCATCGGCAAGCGTCAGGGTGACGGCCTGACCGGCGAAAGCCTCAGGCAGATCACCGTCCATGGTGACAATGCGAGCCACCCGGCTGGTGCGTCCCGAGGAGGTGACAGCGACTTCATCGCCAGGGCGCACGACCCCCGAAGCGACGGTGCCGCAGAAGCCGCGGAAATCCAGATTGGGCCGATTGACCCACTGAACCCGCATGCGAAAAGGTTTCCGTGCGGCGGCATCGCTCACCTGCACCGTTTCGAGGTACTCCATCAGCGTCGGTCCGAAATACCAGGGTGTTTTCCCGCTGGGGGCCAGGACATTTTCGCCCTGGAGGGCCGAGATCGGGATGGTGGTTATCCGATCGAAGCCGAGTCCGGCGGCGAAATTTTCATATTCCAGGCGGATGGCTTCGAAGAGCTTTGCGTCATAGTCAACGAGATCCATTTTATTGATCGCCAGCACGATGTTCCGGATGCCCACGAGGGAGACAAGATAACTGTGCCGCCGGGTCTGCGTCAGAACACCCTTGCGGGCGTCGATCAGGATGACGGCGACCTGGGCGGTTGAGGCGCCCGTAACCATATTGCGGGTGTACTGCTCGTGACCGGGCGTATCGGCGACGATGAACTTGCGTCTGTCGGTGGAGAAGAAACGGTAGGCGACATCGATAGTGATCCCCTGCTCGCGTTCGGCCTGAAGGCCGTCGAGCAGGAGGGCATAGTCGATGTTGTCGCCCTGGGTTCCGACCCGTCGACTGTCCGCCTCCAGGGCGGTCAACTGATCCTCGAAAATCATCTTCGAATCCCACAGCAGCCGACCGATCAGGGTCGATTTGCCGTCGTCCACGCTCCCGCAGGTGATAAAGCGCAGCATCGATTTTTCTTCCTGCTGCTTCAGGTATTGGTGGATGTCTTCGGCGATCATTTCCGATGTATGAGCCATTTCATTCCCTTAAATTCAAAATCTATTGAACCACTGAGAACACTGAGGAAAACCTTAAGACCCTGATTTTTTGGGTTTTAAAAACATAAAATATGATCAGATTTTCTCATGCAGTTTTCAGTGTCCTCTGTGTTCTCGAGTGAGCGCAGCGAACGGGTGGTGAAAAGCTTTTAAAAATACCCCTCCTGCTTTTTCTTTTCCATCGAACCGGATTGATCATGATCGATCAGTCTTCCCTGGCGTTCACTGGTCCGGGTGAGGAGCATCTCCTGGATGATTTCCGGCAGGGTGGCGGCGGTGGATTCGACGGCGCCGGTCAGGGGATAGCACCCCAGGGTGCGGAAGCGCACCGATTTCATCTCGACCTTTTCCCCCGGCCGAAGCTCCAGCCGTTCGTCATCCACGAGGATCAGCATCCCCTCCCGGTTCACGACAGGTCGCTCTTTGGCGAAGTACAGCGGCACGATGGGTATCTCCTCCCGGGTGATGTACTGCCAGACGTCCAGCTCGGTCCAGTTGGAAAGAGGAAAAGCCCGGATGCTCTCGCCGGGGCGGACCCGGGCGTTGTAAATGTTCCACAGCTCGGGACGTTGACATTTGGGATCCCAGCGATGGCTGGAGCTGCGGAAAGAGAAAATCCGCTCCTTGGCACGTGATTTCTCCTCGTCCCTTCGGGCGCCGCCGAAGGCGGCGTCGAATCCGTATTTTGTCAGGGCCTGCTTGAGCCCTTCGGTCTTCATGATATCCGTGTGGAGCGCGGAACCGTGAACGAAGGGATTGATCCCTTGGCGGACTCCTTCTTCGTTGACATGGATCAGCAGGTCGAAGCCGCATTCTCGCGCCATCCGGTCGCGGAACTCGATCATTTCCCGAAACTTCCAGGTCGTATCGACATGCAGCAGCGGGAAAGGCGGTTTGGCTGGATAAAAGGCTTTGAGAGCAAGGTGCAGCATGACCGCGGAGTCCTTGCCAATGGAATAGAGCATCACCGGGTTCTCGAACTCGGCCGCCACCTCCCGAATGATATGGATGCTTTCGGCCTCGAGCTGGAGAAGATGAGTTAATTTCATAGATTTCGTCTCTAAGTGTAAGAAGTGAGGAAGTTAACCTCGACCTTGTGTTTGGTGCCTTGAACCTTGTCTGGTTATGCACTTGGCTCCAGTGAACCAGAAAATCATTTCACCACCCGTTTGCTTCGCTCACTAGAGACACGGAGCTTGCTATATTCCAGAAACGGGCAGCCTGTGGTAATTAAGTAAAAATGGCTATACCCTTTCTTGAGTCAAACCGACCGGCAAGTTGGTT
>JAGXHI010000059.1 GCA_024636295.1 Desulfuromonadales bacterium | reverse complement strand
CGTACTATTTGAGAAAGAACAGTGCTACAATGTGCCATGGCTTGGAACCTCCTGTATTTAATGTGTTTTTGGCGAAATCATTATAACACAGGCAGGTTCTAAGCCATCCTTTTTATTGATCTAATTGTGAGACAGCAGTGGCCGATTGCCAATCCTCTCGGCGTGCATTATAGTATCGATCGTTCCAATTTACATGCAAGGAGATATTGATGGATATTCTGGATTGCCGGGAGCACAAGTGTCCCCATCCCGTGGTGGAAACTCGCAAGAAAATTCTTTCCGACCCAGGCTCGCCTCTGACCGTTCTGGTCGGAGACGAGATCTCCCGGCAGAACGTCACGCGCCTGGCCATCAGCCAGGGGTACGGCGTTGAGGTATCCGATACCGAAGGGGGATTCGCCTTGAATCTATCCCCCGCCCGGGAGTCAACTTCCTCGGAAACCACCGATTCCCTCATCCGGGGGAAAACCGTTGTGTTCCTCGGGTCCGACGTTATGGGAAGCGGCAATGACGAATTGGGGCGGCTGCTGATGAAAAACTACCTTTTCACTCTTGCGGAACTGGACCCCGCTCCCGATATCCTTTTTTTCGTCAATACGGGAGTCCACCTGACCACCGAAGGATCCGAGGTCCTGGAGGGGCTGGACCAACTCGCCTGCATGGGGACCGATATCGCCTCCTGCGGCCTGTGCCTGGATTTCTTCAATCTCAAGGAAAAGCTGGCGGTCGGCCGCACCACCAATATGCTGGAGATCGCCGAATCCCTGAACAGCGCCGGTCGTGTCATCCGTCCCTGATGATTACGGATGCGCCTCGCAGCTTTATTGCATCTCAGGAATTTTCGTGCTTTAATAATTTTTTCGATTTTTTCGATTCAGGTTCTTCGGGAGTAGTTCGTAGTCTGGTGACGCGCCCGGTCTTCAAAACCGGTGGGGGGCGTATCCCGTCCCCGGTGAGTTCGATTCTCATCTGCTCCCGCCAAGGATGATTCGCCCTGTCCGCGCCTGTGCGACAGGGCGTTTTCGTCAATCGTCAGCATAATTCCATCCCATCATTATTGGGGTTATGAGCCTACGATGAACATCGAACAAAAACGGGAGGACGTAATGGACTTTTTCGACGTTATCAGCCAGAGACGCAGCATTCGAAAATACAAGGATGATCCGGTCCCACGGGACATGATCGAACAGATTATGGAGACGGCCCGTCTGGCGCCTTCCTGGCACAACAACCAGTGCTGGCGATTTATCGTCGTGACCGATCCGGAGAGCAAAGAAGCTGTTCATGACGCCGTTTCGGATGAAAACCCCTGCAAGAAAGGTCTCAAACAGGCTCCGGTGGCAATTCTGGCCTGCGCTTCCCCCGAGGACTCCGGCAGGAGGGACGGAAAAGATTATTACCTGGTGGATGTCGGCATCGCCCTGGAGCATGTGTGTCTCGCCGCCAAGGCCCTGGGGCTCGGAACCTGCTGGATTGGTGTGATTGACGAGAAGCTGCTGCGGGAGAAATTCGGAGTGCCCGAGAATTTCCGGGTCGTGGCGATGACTCCTCTCGGCTATCCGGACAAGGACCCGAGCCAGCGACCGCGGAAAGATCTTTCGGAACTCGCCTTTCGTGAAAAATGGGGATCGCCTCTGACCGATCCGCGATGAACATTCCTCCAGGACGGTTTAAAAAGAAGTCTCGGATAAAAAGAGCCACGGGTTTTCATAATATGGCCCGTTTTGATTTCAACAGACGATCTACAGCTAATTTGTGTCGCTTTTTCGGCACGCATTACACTAAGGAGGAGAGAAAATGTCAGATGTTGTAACTTTTTCGAAACAGGACGGAATCGGGATCGTCACCGTCAACAACCCGCCCGTGAATTCCCTTTCCCAGGAGGTTCGCGCCGGGCTCCAGGAAAGCGTTGCGCAGGGAAACGCGGATGCGGACGTTTCCGCCATGGTGATCTGGTGCGAAGGGCGCACCTTCATCGCCGGAGCGGACATCCGTGAATTCGGCAAACCCCGCAGGGAACCTTATCTCTGGGATGTTGTGCAGTTCATCGAGGATTCTTCCAAACCGGTCATCGCGGCGATTCACGGCACCGCCCTGGGCGGAGGCCTGGAAGTGGCTCTGGGTTGCCATTTTCGCCTGGCCGCGCCGGACGCCAAGGTGGGGCTCCCCGAAGTGAAGCTGGGGATCATCCCCGGCGCCGGAGGCACCCAGCGACTTCCTCGCGTCGCCGGCGCAAAAAAAGCGCTGGACATGATCGTGAACGGCACCCATATACCGGCCGGGGAGGCGCTTGAGGCTGGAATCGTCGATGAGATCCCCGAGGGCGACCTCAAGACCGCCGCCATCGAGTTCGCCAAAAAGGTCGTGGCTGAAAAGCGGCCCATCCGCCGGGTCAGTTCGCTTTCCGTCGAGGTGGACAGCCCTGACATGTTCGAGAAATACGCTGCCGGAATCGCCCGGAAGCAGCGCGGGTTCCTTGCCCCCTTCAACTGCATCAAGGCAGTCCAGGCCGCGGCCGAGCTTCCCTTCGACCAAGGGATGAAACGCGAGCAGGAGCTTTCGGCCGAAGTGCATGCTTCCCCCCAGGCGAAAGGCCAGCAGCACATCTTCTTTGCCGAGCGGGAAGCCTCCAAAATTCCGGGGCTACCCAGGGACACGCCCATCCGAAACATCCGGAGCGTCGGAATCGTCGGCGCCGGAACCATGGGGGGCGGAATCGCCATGAGCTTTGCCAATGCCGGAATCCCCGTGATTCTTCTGGACATGACCCAGGAGAACCTGGACCGGGGAATAAGCATCATCCGCAAAAACTACACATCCACCGTCTCAAAGGGGAGGCTGAAACAGGAGGACATGGACAGGCGGATGGAACTCATCAGTCCGACCTTGTCATACGAGGATCTCAAGGACGCCGATCTGGTCATCGAGGCGGTATTCGAGGAGATGGGCATCAAACACGAAGTTTTCAAAAAACTCGATGACATCTGCAAGCCGGGCGCCATACTCGCAACCAACACCTCGTATCTCGACATCAACGAAATCGCCGCCGTCACCCGCCGTCCCCAGGACGTCATCGGCATGCATTTCTTCAGTCCGGCGAATGTAATGAGACTGCTGGAGAACGTGCGGGGAGAAAAAACTTCTCCCGCAGTCAGTGCGTCCGTCATGAAGATCGGCAAGACCATCGGCAAGGTGCCGGTATTGGTGGGAGTCTGCGACGGATTTGTCGGCAACCGCATGCTCAGCAAGCGGACCCGGGAAGCTTTCTTCATGCTGGAAGAGGGCGCACTGCCGCAGCAGATCGATAAGGTCCTTTACGATTTC
Organism: Desulfuromonadales bacterium; assembly: GCA_024636295.1. Lineage (GTDB taxonomy): Bacteria > Desulfobacterota > Desulfuromonadia > Desulfuromonadales > JAGXHI01 > JAGXHI01. The sequence continues at coordinate 18,428 of JAGXHI010000059.1, read as the reverse complement.
GGTCTTCCCATGGGACCCTTCGCCATGAGCGATATGGCTGGCCTGGATATTGGATGGCGAAATCGCAAGGCAAAGATGGACAAGCTTACCCCCCGGGAGAGGGAATGCAACATTCTCGACAAGATCTGCGAAATGGGACGTTACGGACAGAAAACCGGCGCCGGGTTCTACCAGTACGATGATAAGCGCAAGGCGACGTCGGATCCTGAAATCGAGAAGTTGATCGTAAAACATTCCGAGGAGCGGGGGATTGCCCGCCGGGAAATCAGCGACCAGGAAATCCTGGAGCGCTGCCTCTACGCCATGATCAACGAAGGAGCAAAGATCCTCGACGAGGGGATCGCCGCTCGGCCTTCGGATATCGACGTCATCTGGATCAACGGCTACGGTTTTCCGATCTATCGGGGAGGCCCGATGTTTTATGCCGATCAGGTCGGGCTGAAAACGGTCTATGAAAAAATCCTGGAGTTCCAGGACCGGTACGGGGCCGAATACTGGAAGCCTGCCGCGCTGCTGGAAAAGCTCGCCAAGGAAGGAAAAGGCTTCTACAGCTGATCCGGAACAAGGTACTCAGCACAACGCCCCGTCCGCAATCCGGACGGGGCGTTTTTTTCTCAGGGTCTCGTTAAACAGGGAGAAAAAACTCTTTCACCACCCGTTCGCTGCGCTCTCTGGAGAACACTGAGACAGACGGGAGAGGGTCAATGGAGCAGATAAAATCAGTTCAAACTTATATGAATATCGCTTTTTCTTCTCTCATGTTTCAGGTTTCCCTCAGTGCTCTCAGTGGTGATACTTTGTCTTTTGTCTGAACATATGTGGGGGGACATAGAACAAACCGCCGCACTCAAAGCTCGGAAGCCGCAGGCAGGGTGAAAATAAAAGCGCTTCCCCTTCCGGGTTCACTTTCGACCCGAATCCTTCCTCCGTGGGCTTCGACCAGAAGGCGGGTGATATAGAGGCCCAAACCGAGACCTTCTTCCTTCTGTGTATTTTTGGACCGATAGAAACGCTCGAACAGATGTGGCATATCCTCCGCAGAGATCCCCTTGCCACAATCCCGAACGGAAAGGATAACCCATTGTTCCTTGCGTTTCGCATCGATTCGGATGGGTGTCCCGGGCTCGGAATATTTCAAAGCATTGGTCAGCAGGTTCATCAATATCCGCTCAAGGGCGTTCGGACAGGCTACAACAGGGGGCAGACCAGGAGGGGTATCCGCCCGGACGCGAGAGATGTCCAGGGCGCTGGCCGCACGCTGAAGAAATTCCTGAAGAAAATTATCAAAATCGATATTTTCCTTTTCGGAGACATATCCACCGCTCTCCAGTCGAACAAGATCGACCACATGGTCGATCATGCCATCCATCCATTCCGTGCTCTTCAGAATCGAAGTCACATTCGGGCCCAGGTCTTCATCGGCGCCGGTTGATTTGATATATTTTTCAATGATCTCTGCATGCCCCGAAATGATCGTCAAGGGGGTGCGGAGGTCATGGGAAATCATCCGTAGCAGATCTTCCCTCTCCTCCTGCATTTCGTGCAGCGCCGTCACGTCGGAAAAGACCGCGACCGCCCCCAGCATCTCTCCGTCCGTAGTGCGTATCGGCGCCGTGCTGAGGGAAATACAGATATTTCTGGGCTCCTTTTCATGCCGCAGCAGAAGAAGAACCCCCTGAACCGTTTCTCCCTTGAGAGCCCTCTGGAGAGGGGTCTCGCCGAATCGATAGGGCTCGCCTTTCAACGTTTTCCGAACCAGGCGCCGCAGGCGCTCCTCTATGGGCAGCTCCCAGGTCTCCACCGAATGAGGGATGATTATTTTCGCTGTAGGATTTGCGCGCAGAACTTTTCCCTCCGGGGAGTAAATAATGACGCCGGCGGCAATGGAGGAGATGGTGGCATCGAGTTCCGCAAGCAATCGTTCCCGGTCCGCCTCCGCCTTCTTTCGCTCGGTAATATCATGGATGATGGAAAACAGGAATGTTTCGCCTCCCAACCGTACAGGGCCGCTGAAAATTTCCACGTCCCTTTCATCGCCACTGGAGAGGCGGTGACGAAAAATAAAATAAATGCCCTTCTGCTTCCTGGCACGTTCCATTTCTTTCAGAAGGGATTTTCGATCCAGGGTGTTCAGATCAAAAATGGATTTCCGAAGCATTTCCTCCCGGCTGTATCCGTAAAAAGCGCAGGCGGCGGAATTCGCCTCAATGATCCGGCCGTTTCCTGGAGCCATGAGCAGCATGACCGCGTGGGAATTTTCGAAAAGATTGCGGAACAGGGATTCGCTCTCCTGGAGTTCCTTCTGTGTTTTTCTGGCATGGGTGACATCCTGAATAACCGCAACCGCTCCGGTGATACGCCCTTCGTCATCTCGCAGGGGAACGGCGGAATTGAGAATCACCCCATCCCTGCCATCGAAGCGCAGGATGCGAGTCTCTTCCTCGATCACCGTTTCCCCACGGAGAACGGCCCGGGCCGCGGCCCATTCGGAGGGAGCGATCAACTCTCCCGTATCGGTCCTCCACCCCTTATACTGACTGGTTTTTCTTTTGTATTTCTCCGGCCCTTCAAACAGGGGCGGCTTTCCGCCCCAGATCCGTTCGACGATGGTGTTGTTTTCAATGACCCGTCCCTCGGCATCGAGGACAAAGACGCCCACCGGCAGGGTATTCAGAATGGTTGCCAGCCGCGCCCTCTCTGTTTCCAGACTGCGCGCCAGGATATTTTCGGTAATGTCCTGTCCTTCGACGAACACCCCACGGATCTCCCCCGACTCGTCGCGATCCGGTCGGCATGTCAGCTGGTAATGCCGGTTTTCTTTATCAGGGCATCTCTCCCATCTTTGCAGTACGACGGAAAAATCCAATGGCGCACCGGATTGAAAAACCTTCTGGATTTCTTCGCGTAGAGCAGGACGCTCGGGGAGAACCTCATCCAGCGATCGACCGATGATTTCTTCCATCGGGCAACAAAGTGCGCGGGCGCCGGTCGCGTTGCACTGGCGGAAGATAAGATGGCGGTCGAGATAAAAAAGGGCGGTGGGAAGAATGTGGATGAAGCGCCTGAGCAGATCGCAATCATTCCCAGGGGATTCAGGGGAAAGGTCCAGCTCCGTCCGCAGAAACTCTATCTCCTTCTGGAGTTCCTGAAGACGTTTCCGTTTCTGTAGGTGGACCGGCATTCTGGCTCCCGGGCATCAAAGTAGCAGTTCCGGATATTCGCTGGGCCTAGATATTTAAAATATAGAACAAAATTATATAACTGGTAATTTTTTTTGATACCCAAAAATACTGGATATTTTGTATTTCACAGTGAATGGAAAAGAAATTGGCACAGAACAGAGCTTGAATTCGCCTGATATTTTTTAAACCGTCAGTTTTAAACCGCCAGGGGAACAAATATTTATATTTGCTCATGAAATAAAATGGCATTAAACTTGTGCCCATCGGTGTTTGATTTCCAGAAAAGGAGGGTTTTATGTCTGTCGTTTCTCTGCGCAGGACGGATGCCTCCGTCCGGAAGTGCCTGGATTTTATGGACGAGCTGTTCAAAAGGGTCCGGTCTGATTTCTGCGTGCGCCTCTGGGAGGGAACGGAATGGGTTTCCAGCTCGGGACGGCCGCCCCGCTTCACGCTCGTGCTCAAGCATCCCGGGGCCTTGCGCCGAATGCTCCTGCCGCCGAATCAGCTCACCTTGGGCGAGGCGTACATCCACGACGATTTCGATGTGGAGGGGGATATCGAGGAGGCCTTCGTTCTGGGCGACGTCCTCCTGGACCTTCGCCTGACCCCGGCGGACAAACTGCGATATGGCGCTTTTCTGCTGAGCCTGCCGGACAGGGAACGGTCAGTCGGCGGCCGAGGACCAGCCCGTCTCCGGGGCAGGATCCACTCCCCAGAGCGCGATTCGGAAGCAGTAACCTATCATTACAACGTCTCCAATGATTTTTACCGTCTGTGGCTAGATGAAAACATGGTTTATTCCTGCGCCTATTTCCAGTTTCCCGGGGAACCCCTGGAAACAGCCCAGGAGCACAAGCTCGATTATCTCTGCCGGAAGCTGCGGCTTCGTCCCGGCGAACGCCTGCTGGACATCGGGTGCGGGTGGGGAGGCCTGATTCTCCATGCTGTCCGCCATTACGACGTCGAGGCGCTGGGGATTACACTCAGCGAGCCCCAGGCGGAACTTGCCAATGAACGCATTCGAAAGGCAGGCCTCTCCGACCGTTGTCGAGCCGAAGTCCTGGATTACCGGGAAGTCCCCGAGGACAGGACTTTCGACAAACTGGTCAGCGTGGGTATGTTTGAACATGTGGGCGAATCGCGTCTTCCGGATTATTTCGCCAAGGCTTTTCGTCTGCTGCGCCCGGGGGGCCTCTTTCTGAACCACGGCATTGCCGATACTTTGGCCGTACCCCAGTTAAAAGGGCCTTCGTTTATCGAAAAATATGTTTTTCCCGACGGGGAACTGCTCCCCCTGGCCGCTACCCTGATGACGGCCGAACGCTGCGGCTTTGAGGCTCGGGACGTGGAAAGCCTGAGAGAGCATTACGCCATGACCCTGCGCCATTGGATCCGTCGTCTGGAAAAAGAGAAGGATAAGGCGATCCGGCTCACCAACGATCTGACATACCGCGTCTGGCGTCTTTACATGGGCGGGTCCGCACACGGTTTCAAGGTCGGACGCCTTAATCTTTATCAGACGCTGCTCGCCAGACCGAATAAAGGGCGCTGCGAACTGCCCCTGACCCGCGGCGATTTGTATACGGAGCCCGAATCGCCGAAGATCACAAATATTTAAAGGCGGAGAAATAAGTTTCTCACGGAAAGGAGCAAAGGGGATTTCGAGGATCGGCCAAAAATAGAAACTGGATTTATTTTGCGTTTTTTAGGTCTTTGCGTGAAGATTCCTTTTTCTTGATCCGGTTTCCATTTGGCTCCAGTGAAAACAAGAGCTGGCCGATTTCTTTTTATAGTCAAGAGAGGTATCACCACCCGTTCGGCTGCGCTCGCTAGGAGGCTGAGGAAGAATTCTTCAGATCAGTGGTGATGCTTGCCTTTGAGTTGCCCTTGAGTAGAGTGGATGACCCGTTTGATTCATAGTCCACGTTTTCAGCTTCGGGAGATATCGTCGCCCGCAAGAGAAGAGGTTTCCCCGCTTGGCCATGCGTACGGTCCTTTCCACCCTTCACAGCAAATTCATCCATGCCAGCCTGGCGTTGCCCTGCATGTCGGCCTACTGCGGCAAAGATGCCGGAGAGATTCTGATCCGCGAATTCACCGTGCACGAACCGCGGGAAAATGTCCTGGCCGCCCTTCTCGCCGAAAGCCCGGACGTGGTGGGATTTTCCGTTTATCTCTGGAACCGCCGGGAGACCCTGGAGCTGGCGGACGCCCTCGTCGCGGCGCGGCCCGGCATCCGGGTGGTCATTGGAGGGCCGGAAGTCTCCTACGAGGATAAGCAGCTTTTTCGACGGCATCCCGGGGTGAGCGCCCTGATTCGCGGAGAAGGAGAAATCCCCCTGAAGGGACTTCTTGCAGCATGGTCCCGCGACGAACAGCCAGGGCAAATCCCCCGTCTGGCCTGGAGAGACGGCGGGCGGATCATCGAAGGACCTCCGGGTCCTTCACTCGAAACCCTCGACGACATCCCCTCACCCTTCGAGGGGGGTCTGGTCGACCTCTCCCGTCCCTTGATCTATTATGAAACGAGCCGAGGCTGCCCCTATCGCTGCTCATTTTGCATGAGCGCCCTCGATGACAGGGTGCGCTCCTTTTCCATGGACCGCATTCGAGGGGACCTGCTATTTCTGATGAGAAAAGAAATCCCGCAGGTAAAACTGGTGGATCGCACCTTCAATTACGACGCGTCCAGGGCGCGGGAGATTTTCGCCTTCATCCTGGAGCATAACCGGAAAAGCCGTTTTCATTTCGAGATCGGGGCTCACCTTCTGGACGACGAAACACTCGATCTTCTGGAGAAAGTCCCCCCAGGGGTTTTCCAGTTCGAAATCGGCGTTCAGTCCACACTGGAGGAAACCCTCGACGCCGTCGGCCGGCGCGTCTCCCTGGAACGACTGGAAGAAAACGTGCGGCGCCTGCGACGCACAGGAAATATCCGGCTGCACCTGGATCTGATCGCCGGACTTCCGGAGGAGAATTATCTCTCTTTCCTGAGTTCTATCGATCGAGTGGCAGCCATGGAACCTCATCACCTCCAGATCGAACCGGTCAAGCTTCTCCCGGGCTCGCCGCTGCGCCGGATGGCCGATGAACTTGAAATCCGTTTCGATCCCCATCCGCCCTATTCCATCCTGGGAAGCCCGATTCTCTCCTTCGAGGACCTGGAGCGCCTGCGGGGCATCAGCAGATTGATGGACCTGACCTGGAATTCCACCCATTTTTCAGGTTTTCTGGATGGCATGAGAAAAGAATGGGGATCTCTTTCGGCTGGCCTGGAGGGGCTGGAGTCTTTCTGGAGAGAGAGGAACCTCTTTCGCCATCCTCTCTCCCGAAGAAGCGTCTTCGAGGAGGTCTGGAATTTTCTGAAACGGGACATGGAGGAGGAAGGACGTGAGCTCCTTCAGGAGCTTCTGGCGCGGGATTTCGCCCGGAGCGAGCGGGTGGTTCCGGACAACGCTCCGGAGTTTTTCGATATCGATCTAACGGATGCGGACAGGGAAGCCGTCCGCACCCTGGTGCGTCGCGAGTCCGAAGAGTTTAAAGGGCGTAGCGTAAAAATTCAGCATTTTGCTGCCATTTTCAGGCGGCGTACCGAAGACGGCGGAAGGACCCTGCGGGTCTTTATCTACCTCACTCGCCCGGGAAGCGGCATGGAGGTCCGGGAGATCGTCATCCGATGAGAGCCTCCCTTCGCGCCTTCGCGTGAGATCGCCTTTGACACAATTTGACCCTGCCTGCTCGAGTGGGCGCAGCGGGGGGGGGGGTGAAAGTTTTCGAATTACCCTGAACCAAAAAGAAATCCCCCTTGCTGAAAGGGGGATTCCGGGCGGCACCAAGAACCTGTACGGTAGAATATTTTTGACGCCTTCGCAAAAACACAGCGGATGGCTAAGCAAAAATTTCGTCCTACAAGGCCTGGTGGTTTTTCAGGGGCGAAGGCATACATCAGGTATGTCGAGGTCCTGAAAAAACGCCGTAACGCCGTAGGGCGGACTTTTTGCGACGCCATCATTTTTTGCCGTAACTCCCGTAATGCACCCGCTCAAAGGGCAGCGATTCCCTGGTGTGGCCTGCTTTGCTCTCGTCCGGGTAGCCGATTCCAATCAATACCTCCACCATGAAATCATGGGGCAACCCCAGTGCGTCCTTGACATAATCTTCCGCGCTCCTTCCGCTTTTGTCATGCTCCCGCAGCCGGATTTGCGACCAGCAACTCCCCAGCCCAAGCGATTCCGCGGTCAACTGCAGAAGGGTGGCCGCGATGGAGCAGTCCTCAATCCAGACGTCGGTTTTCGACGAATCGGCGCAGACCGCTACCACCAGGGGAGCTTCCGCCAGAAAAGCCGAACCGTGCTCCCGGGCCCGAGAGAGGGTCAATCGATCGTCCGGAGCGGTCACGAACACGAATTCCCATGGGGTGCGTCCCCGGGATGAAGGAGCACGAACAGCCGCCTCCGCGAGTATCTCGATTTTCTCCCGTTCCAGGGGCTGATCCTTGAATTTCCGAATGCTCCGACGTTTTTCAAGTAATGACAGCAGCATGTGTTCCTCCTGTTAGTTCAGTTCAAAATCATTCTCCACGCACTCCGAGGCAAGGTCTTTTTTCATATAAACGGAACAATCCGCCCCCCCGGCTTGCATCCGGACACCTCGTCCAGGAGTTTCCCGAAGACGAATTCCAGAAATGGAATCGCTTCTCGCAGATCGTGCCCCGCTTCGACCAGGTGCAGCTCCGTCCGGTGACGGCGGGAAAACGCGACGACCCCATCCGGGGGAACAATCTCATCACCGAGACCGTGGACGATCACGGTACGGGGTGCGACGGGATTCGGATCCTTCCGGGAGTATCCGGGGATGCCGACCGCAGGCGCCATGAGGAAGAGGGCGTCCGGGCGGATCCGTTCCGACGCCGCCATAGAGACGTAACCTCCCATACTGGAGCCGGCCAGAACCACTTTCCCCTCCCCGGGCCGGAACTCCTCAATAAGCATCTTCACGCGCTCCTCCGGATCCATGGTGGAGGAGTAATCGGGGCTGACCACCTTCCATCCCCTGCTCTCCGCCACCCGGGCCAGCGCCTGGATCTTCACCCCCCGGGGACCGCTTTCCTTTCCGTGCGCGAACCAGACCGTATTACCCGCCATCGGTATTTCTCCCGTGCACCCTTTTAGAGACGAAGTTTAGCTTGCGGAAACCCTCGGGTCAATCGCTATCGGTTCGGATTTCAGGATGTTGAAAAATCTAGCTGGTATCCATCCGGAAACCCCGCCCACCAGTATTCCCTTCTTCGGAAAAAACGCCCATCCACTCTGACCCATCGACAAATAAAATAAAACAATATTTTAAAAAAAGCTAATTTGCGACTTGACTTTAAAAATGACCATCGTTATTTTTTAAAAACCTTTAACACATCTGGTCGAAAAATCATTTCCCGACAAAGCTGACCCGCCGCCGGAACCGGGGGAGGGACGGAAAGCCACCGGATCTTCATCGAAGAGAGGCCCGGCTGCCGAAGAAAATACTCCTTCTGGTCTGCCCGATCTTTTTTGCTTCAGGCCGATTCATCCAATCAATCCATCGCCCCGATTGTGCGAAAGGAGGTAAAGAAAATCAGGGCGAAACCGCCGGCAAAAGTCGCTCCATCATGATTCGTTCTGCCACATGGGAGGAAAAAATGAAAAAGAGGAGAAAAATGAAGAAAAGTTGGGGAAGAATCCCGGTCTATTTTCTTTTAGCAACCATTCTCGGGGGCGGAACCGCCTTGGGAGAGTTCCTCCCGGGGGGGACGCTGGACCCAACGACCATTCCAAAGTTTGTCATTCCCCTGGTCATTCCGCCGGTGATGAAGGATGTCGCCGGCGACAATACAACCAACGATTATGAAATCGCGGTGAGGGAATTCAAGCAGCAGATACTGCCCGGCGGGATCTGGAACACCATCAACGGCCGCAACGACAAGTTCAATCCGACTCGGGTCTGGAGCTACGGTCCCGCTGCGGATCCCACGCCGACAGTGGCGCCGAGCCCCGATTCCCAGTTCAACTACCCGGCCTACACCATCGAGACGTTGGATAATCGACCCTATGTTCCTGAAAATGAGGAAAATAAAATCAAGGTCCGATGGATCAACGATCTGGTGGACGACAAAGGCAAGTACCTGAACCATCTTCTTCCCGTGGATCAGACGGTTCACTGGGCCAACCCGCCCCAGGAGTGCCGTCATGGAGAGCCGAGAACGGACTGTTCGGGCATCAGCGACGAACTCTACGAGGGCCCCGTACCGATCATTACGCACGTGCACGGCGCCCATGTCGAAGGGCATAGCGACGGATACCCGGAAGCGTGGTGGCTGCCGGCCGCCAAAAACATCCCGAAGGGATACGCCACCGAAGGAAGGCTGTTTGACGACTCCGAGGGGCAGGAACCGCAAAATTCCGGCTATGTCGATTTCAGCTACCGCAACGATCAACCGGCGACAACCCTCTGGTATCACGATCATACCCTGGGGATGACGAGGCTGAACGTCTATGCCGGACCGGCCGGGTTCTGGCTGATCCGGGGCGGTGAAAATGACGGCGCCCGCATTGGTGGGACCGGCGCTGACTCTGGGAATCCTGCCGTTCTTCCAGGTCCCGCCCCCGTCGCGGGGCAGGAACTTCTTCAACTCAACGTTCCCGGGGATACTGTCCGAAACGGCATCCGCGAGATCCCCGTCGCCATTCAGGACCGCTCCTTCGACCGGAGCGGCAATTTGTTCTATCCCAAGTTCCGGGCCTTCTTCGAGGGGATCGACAAGGGCCAGCTCAAGATCGACTTCGCTTCTTTCTCGGATGTTCTCCCCCACTGGCAGCCCGAGGCCTTCTTCAACGTCATGGTGGTGAACGGGGTGTCCTGGCCAGAGCTCGAAGTGGCGCCGGCCCTGTATCGATTTCGTCTTCTGAACGGCTGCAATTCCCGATTTTTGAACCTGGCGCTTTTCGTGGTCGATGGTCCCGGCGATGATGGGGTGATGGGAACCGAGGATGATGAACTCGGCGACGAACTGCCCCTCTACCAGATCGGGGCGGAGCAGGGTTTTCTGAAGAAAGTGGTCAAGATACAGACCGGTTTCGCAACGGAACTTCCTGGAGACGGATCCCTGCCTGTTGATGTTCCGGCGCATGACCCCGAGCAGGCCCTTCTCATGGGACTGGCCGAGCGGGCCGACGTTCTCGTCGACTTCAGGGGACTTCCAGCCAATACCATAGTTCGAATGATCAACACCGCCCCGGACGAGCCGTTCGGAGGTTTTAACAGCGAAGCAGGTGAAGATGCTGTCGCCGACCTCAATACGTCCGGACAGGTCATGCAGTTTTTAGTTAACCCGGTTTTGCTCAATTTCAGTAAAACCGACCCCGGTGGTGCATCGCCGGCCATATCACCGGAATACCTGATTTTGAACTCCGAAGGGGGACTCCTTGCCGCAGATAATGAAGGCGACCCCAGAAATGTCTCCCTGAATGAGAAGGAATCCGAGACGGTCTGCGTGCTTCTCGATGTGGAAGCCGATGCCTTCATCGAACCCATCCGCCAGGTTCCGTGCAATACGCCGGACCCCGATGCCGATGGTGAGACAACGGAAGAGGAAGAGGAAGAGGAGAACGGCGGGGACGGCGTCGGCACCGGCATTGACGTGGTGCCTTTTGGCCCCACGGAGGCCCTGCTGGGACAGGTCAATGTGAATGGTGAAGATGGCCCCGAAGGCATTCCCCTCAAATGGACGGATGACAGCGGACCGGGGTCTGTGACAAAGAAAGTCGTGCTGGAAAACGGGGGAGAAATCCCCGTATCGGTCACGGAAAACCCCAATCCGGATGCCGTGGAAGAATGGGACATCTACAACTTCACAGCCGATGCCCATCCGATTCACCTCCACCTGGTGCGATTCGAGGTGGTCAAACGCACGGATTTCGAGGGGAATGAAATAGAGAACCGAAGCGTCATGCCCTGGGAGACGGGATTCAAGGACACGGTCATCGCCTATCCCGATGAAATCACCACGGTCAAGGCGCATTTCGACATTCCGGGCCTCTACGTCTGGCATTGCCATATCGTGGAGCATGAGGACAACGAAATGATGCGGCCCTATGTGGTCGGGCTGGAAACTATTGAGAATGAGGATTAAGAGGTGAGATAAGCGGTTCTGAAATCAGAGTGGGCCGGGATGCCCTGCGTCCCGGCCCATTTTTTTCTGCGGAATCAAATCCATATTTCAGGACAGGTTCCTCTTTACTTTCCCATGAATTTCCTCTTCCGCCACCCCCCGAATCAGAATCCTTTTGTGCCTCGACTTCTCCCCGGCGACGATTTCCACATCGCTTTTGGAAACCCCGGTGAGTTTAGCAAAGAACTCCCGGCAGAGCTTGTTGGCGGCGCCTTCCACCGGCGGTGAGGTGAGTCGCACTTTCAGCTCATTCCCCTGCGTCCCGACGATTTCATTCCGGCTGGCACGAGGCTGTACGAAGAGATCGATCAGCACCCCCTCGTCGGTCTGCCGCAGGAAGGAATCGCTCATTTTTTTCTGAACCTCGAGATTGGTTCCGAATCCTCATCAAAAGGCAGGTGATCCTCGAGAAGCCGGTCTTCCCGGCTTTCCCCCCGCACCTGGAGAACATCGATGTCGAGAAGGCGCATATGGCTTTCCACCAGGGCTCTCAGGCTCGTCTCGAAGGATATCTTCTGCCGCTTGATCTCCTGGATCTCTCCGATGAGTTGAATGCGCCGCTCGTCGGCGTCGCGCACGATCTTCTCGGCGCGGATCCGTGCATCGGTTATGAAAATTTCCGCTTCCTTGCGCGCGTTGGACTTCATCTCCTCGGTCACCCGCTGCGTGGCGATAAGCGTCTCCTTCAGTGTGGCCTCCCGGTCGCGCATCTCATCCACCCTGTTCTGCACACGGGCCAGTTCCTCCCGAAGTTCGAGATTCTGCCGATGGATGCGCTCCATCTCGTCGGCGACCAGTTCGAGAAAATGGTCCACGCCGCCCTTTTCGTATCCAAAAAGGCCACTTTTAAACCGGTGCTGCTGTATGTCAATGGGGGTGATGCTCATGACGGTTCCCTTCAAAAGGCGAGCATGGCAATGAGTTGAAGCAGAACCTGTTTCAGAACGGACAGTCCGATCAGCAGGACGATGGGGGTGAAATCAATGCCGCCGAACTGCAGGGGAATCACCTTTCGGATCCTGTACAGCACCGGATCCGTGGCGTTATGAAGGAATCGGACAATGGGATTGTAGGGGTCCGGGCTGACCCAGGAAACGATGGCTCGGGCCACCACGATGAAGATATAGATGGTGAAAACCAGGTCGACGACCTGGTAGAGGGCGTTGACGAAAATATTTCCGAAAGCCATGGCATCCCTTTCTAAATAGCGGTTTTTACGCCGCAATAAGCAATAAATGTTTCTTTATACAGAATTGGCCCAGGGGTGTCAAACGGTTTCCCCGTGCTTAGGCCGCAAGATTTCCTGCGCGGGAGCCGGTCGGGTTCTTTTGACTTACCTGCGGAAAAACGCTAGATTGATGAGCATCACTAAAAATCGTCCTGCGGCATTACCAGGCCCGCAGGACGAAATTTTTGTACGGCAACCCTCTGGATTTCCGGAAATTCAACATGGAACATACCGTTTTTCATATCGGAAATCGTATCGCCTGCGGCAGCTTGTTTACCACATTCCTTCAGGATTTGACATGAAAAGAACGAATAACCTCAATGTCAGTGGACTGACGCCCATTATCGCACCGGCGGATCTGAAGCAGGTTTTTCCTCTCTCGGAGGAAAAAGCCGATGTCGTCGCCCATGCCCGCGAGCAGATCAAGAACATTCTTTACAATCGCGATCACCGCATGATGGTGGTTGTCGGTCCCTGCTCGATCCACGATCCCAAGGCCGCCCTCGATTACGCGCAACGGCTTGCGATTCTGGCCGAGGAAATAAAGGATCAGCTTTTTCTGGTGATGCGGGTTTATTTTGAGAAACCCCGCACGACCATCGGTTGGAAAGGCCTGATCAATGATCCCGACCTCAACGGCACGCACCAGATCTCCAAGGGCCTGGGCGTGGCCCGAGGCCTGTTGTGTGCCATTGCGGACCTCGGCCTCCCGATCGCCACGGAGATGCTCGACCCGATCACGCCACAATATCTGTCGGACCTGATCAGCTGGGGCGCCATTGGAGCTCGCACGGCGGAATCCCAGACCCACCGCGAAATGGCCAGCGGCCTCTCCTTCCCCGTAGGGTTCAAGAACGGCACCGACGGCAGCCTGCAGATCGCCATCGACGCCATGCAGGCCGCCCTGCACTCCCACAGTTTCCTGGGCATCAACAGGGAAGGGAGAACCTCCATCGTTCGGACCACGGGGAATCCCGATGTGCATATCGTCCTTCGGGGAGGCAACAACAATCCCAATTACGGCGCCGAGGATATCGCCGCCACCGAAAAACTCCTCTCCGATGCGGGATTGCGAACGGCCATCATGGTGGATTGCAGTCATGCCAACTCCTATAAAAAACACGAGCGCCAGGAGGAAGTCCTCGTCAATGTCCTCGACCAGGTCGCGGGCGGAAACCGCTCCATCGGCGCCCTCATGATCGAGAGCAATCTCGAGGCGGGGAACCAGCCCATTGCACGGGATCTTTCCCTGCTTAAATACGGCGTCTCCATAACGGACAAGTGCGTCGACTGGCCGACCACCGAAGGGCTGCTGCGCCACGCCGCCCGTCGTCTCAAGGAAATCGGGGGCCGTTGAACCAGAGCTTTTCCCTCCCCAACGGGGGAGGGATTTTAGATTCCGTGGGGATTTTTTTTGTAGCTGTGGTGAGAGCTTTTGATTTTCCGATTGAATTTCATCCCAGTTCGAAATTAACCACGGCCGTCTCGGCAACCTTTCGGCCGATGCTGATGGAGGCGGTGGCCGCCGGGGAGGGGGCGTTCAGGACGTGGATCATTTTTTCTCCTTCCGCGATCCGAAAATCGTCAAGAAGTTTTCCCTCCGGGCTGACCGCCTGGGCCCGAACTCCCGAGCCGCCCGATTCGAGGTCCCCGCCATTCACCTCTGGAATGAGTTTCCGCAACCCCCGCACGAAGGCCTCCCGGCTGAAGGAACGGTAATATTCGTTCAAACCCGTGGTCAGGTATCCGCCGGCCATTTTCCAGAATCCGCTATAGGATAGAATTTCCAGCATATCGCCCGGAGAGAAGCTGAAGCGGCCATATCCCTCCCGTTTCAGGGCGAGAACGGCATTGGGACCTGCCTCCACCTCCCCGTCGATCCTGCGCGTAAAGTGAACGCCAAGGAAAGGCAGGTCCGGATCGGGAACGGGATAGATGAGGTTCTTCACCAGGGACCGGCGCTCCGGTTTGATTTTGTAATACTCTCCCCGGAAGGGCACGATCCGCAGTCCCGGGTCGACTCCGCACAGGCGTGCCACCCGATCACTCTGCAATCCCGTGCAGTTGATCAGAAAGCGGCTTCGGATCTGACCGCGGGTGGTGCGAAGAGTGAACCCATCCTTTTCCCGATTCACTTTCCAGACCTTCGCGCCGGTGAGAATTTTTCCTCCGCCGCTGACCACTTTTGCAGCGAAAGCTTCGGTGACCCGGACGTAATCGACGATTCCCGTCTGGGGCGTCCATAGACCCGCGATGCCCTGCACGTGCGGTTCGCGACCCTTCAGATCTTCCCCCTCAAGGCGCTCCAAACCCTCCAATCCGTTCTCGCGGCCGCGCCTTTCAAGTTCTTCCAGGGCCGGAATTTCCTCTTCATCGGTAGCCACGACGAGTTTCCCGCACCGTTCGAAAGGGATCTGGTTGCGTTCGCAGAATTCGTAAAGAGCATCTCGACCGGATACGCAATTGACGGCCTTCAGGGAACCGGGACGGTAATAGAGTCCCGAATGAATGACACCGCTGTTGTGTCCCGTCTGATGTTGGGCCAGCCCGCGCTCCTTCTCCAGGATAACGATACTCAGTCCCCGGATTCTCTCTCCAAGCGCCATGGCGGTGGCCGTTCCCACGATTCCCCCGCCGATGACCGCAACGTCATGAACCGCTTTTTCCTCCGCTTCCACTTTCAGGATTCCCGCGAAAGAATATCGGACTGGAGTTGAACATCGTCAATATTGACTTGGGTGATTTCATCCCCCTCCCGTTCCGCCCTGACAAGTCCTTCCTCGGCCCACTCGAGAATTTTCGACTTGCTGACGCCGAACTTGGCCTCTGCCGCCTCCGGGGAGTACCACGTTTTGATAAGGGACATGAAAAACCTCCTTTCTATCATTGTCATTCAAGTATAACGCAATCGGCCATCTGTTTCTTCCGGCCCGGTTTTTCTTTACAAATTCACTGAAAAAGCATAAATATAGAGGTTGAACTCTCAGGATCATACAAATCCCATGGATCGATCCATTCTCGTCATAGAAGACCGCCCCTCTGCTCGGCAGCAGATCCATGCTATCCTGAAAAGCTCCCGTCTTTTCTCCCGGATCGATGAAGCGGATGATGGTCTGAAAGGATTCAAACTGCTGCTGGAGAATCCGGCCGATATCGTCCTTTGCGATCTGGAGATGCCCAAGCTGGATGGTCTCAAATTTCTCTGCCTGGTCAACAGCCGAAAAGAGCTGCGGGATATTCCCGTGATCATTCTCACCGGCAATGAGGATGAGCGGACCAAGATCAAGGGGCTGGAACAGGGCGCAAGCGACTATCTCACCAAGCCATTCGAACCGAGAGAATTGATCGCCCGGTTAAATATTCACCTCAAGATTAAGGTCTTGCAGGACGAACTCAAAAAAAGCAACGAGCTTCTGAGGGAGCTTTCCATCACCGATTCGCTGACCCGACTTTACAACCGGCGCTACCTGATGGAATGCCTGAACCGTGAATTCAGCCGCAGCTGCAGGGGAAAAACGTCCATGTCCCTTCTCATGGCGGATGTGGATCATTTCAAGGAAATAAACGATACCTATGGTCATCCACAGGGAGACCGGGTCCTTACCGCGCTGGCCGCAGAGTTGCGCTCCCATCTGCGCTCCTATGATATCGCCGCCCGTTTCGGTGGCGAGGAATTCGCAATGGTTCTCCCGGATACGGGGCCGGCAGAGGCCGCAGAAATTGCCGAGCGACTTCGGCGCGCGGCTGGCGAAATGACCTTCTCCGGCGCTCCCGCCCTGAGTATGACTGTAAGCCTGGGTATTTCCGCGGCGCCCCTGCAGGGAATCGATACGGTGGAGGATCTGATCCGCGAGGCTGATCGCGCCCTTTACCGGGCGAAGCGAGAGGGGCGCAATCGGGTCTGCACCTTTCCCGAGGGTTGATCCCTTCTCACCCACCGCACTTGATACTTCCTCCTTTCCGCACTTGAATCCCACCCATTTCCTGCCAGAATAAAGAAAATTTCCCCTTTTCTTTCGAAGGACACCTTTTCAATGGTACGGCTGTCGATTCTATTTCTGCTTTCGGCCCTCCTCGCTCCATGCTTCTTTTCGCCCGGTCACTTGTTTGCCAGGGAGAGTAGCCCGACGGGAATTCGAACGGGCGATTTCCCGGGCCGGATGCACCGGCTCATCCATCATTCCGACCACAACCTTCCCGTATATACGTTCCAGGTCGTCAAGGCCTTCCCTCACGACCCCGAAGCCTTTACCCAGGGGTTGATTTATCAGGACGGCTTTTTCTACGAGAGTACGGGACTGCGGGGAAGCAGCTCTCTTCGGCAGATCGATCCCGATTCGGGGCGGGTGCTCCGGTCGAAAAGTCTTTACAGTCGCTTTTTCGGCGAGGGACTGGCCGCCTGGGGAGAGAAGCTGATCCAGTTGACGTGGAAGGAAGGGACAGGTTTCCTCTACCGTGCCTCGGACCTTTCTCCCGAAGGTTTCTTCTCCTATCCGGGAGAAGGGTGGGGCCTGACTGCGGATGCGAATCGTCTCATATTGAGCGACGGCAGTCCGGTTCTGCGATTTCTGGATCCAGAAAAATTCAGGGAGACGTCACGAGTGGAGGTACGCTGCGGAGAAACACCCATTCATTTCCTGAATGATCTGGAATGGATGGAGGGAGAAATCCTCGCCAACATCTGGCGGACCGACTACATCGCCCGGATCTCTCCGGAGACGGGACAGGTAGTCGGCTGGATCGATCTGACGGGACTGCTTCCGGAAAATGAGCGAACGGCCAGTACGGGGGAGCTCAATGGCATCGCCTATGATGCGAAGGGAAAACGGCTCTTTGTCACCGGCAAGAGATGGCCAAGGATCTTTGAAATCGCCCTGGAGGGGAAATGATCCCGCACCCTGCGAGTCGCACTCTCAGTGGTAATCTCCCACCTCGGGAGCGGCCGTTTTAGGACCTTCATCCACAGGGCCGTATTTCTGCTCATATTTGCGGACATTGTCCTCGAGCGCCGCAATCAGCCGGCGGGCATGTTTCGGAGAGGTGATGATCCGACTGCGTACTTTGGCCCGCGGCGCCTGGGGCTGAAC
Organism: Desulfuromonadales bacterium; assembly: GCA_024636295.1. Classification (GTDB taxonomy): domain Bacteria; phylum Desulfobacterota; class Desulfuromonadia; order Desulfuromonadales; family JAGXHI01; genus JAGXHI01. The sequence goes on along the minus strand of JAGXHI010000059.1, from coordinate 728 downwards.
AAAGATGAAGTCGAGGGTGAATTCCGCGTCCGAGTGGTTGACCACCGCCAGATTGGAGTAGACCCCCTGGGCCGTTTCTTCGTCCAGCTGGATTTGAATTTTGATTTCTTTCCGTCTTTGTTCGCTCACTTCGTTCTCCTGTTCATTGCATGGGAGCCCTGATTAACCGGCTCATCACTTCAATTACAAATCGTTGAGCAGCCGATAAATCTTCTGTTCCAGCTCCCAGACGGCGGCGGCCCGATCTTCCTCACCCTGCTCCTCCAGAAGAAGGCGGGATTCGTCCAGTCGTGAGTGGGCCTTGAGAAGCACGGGGGTGAGTTTGGCCTCGAGCCGGATGCGAGGGATTTCTCCCACCACCTCCTGGAGTTCCGCGAGCCCTTGAGCCGCCTGATCCACCATACGCAGTTCCCTGCACCCTTCCTCGCATTTCTTTTTCATTCCCTCCAGGAGATCAGAGGTTTCGATTACTATCTGCCGGTATCTGTCGGATATGCTCATTGTCCTTCTTTCCTTCCATTTTCTCAGAGGATACCACGATGACGCCGAGGCGGATAAAAACCATTTCCTGAGGCCAGAAACAGTACGATTGATGCCTTCGCAAAAACTCAGAGGATGGCTAAGCAAAAATTTCGTCCTACAAGGCCTGGTGGTTTTTCAGGGGCGAAGGCATACATCAGGTATGTCGAGGTCCTGAAAAAACGCCGTAACGCCGTAGGGCGGACTTT
>JAGXHI010000058.1 GCA_024636295.1 Desulfuromonadales bacterium | reverse complement strand
TTTTGTTTGAATCTTTCTCATGGCTATACTCCTTTCGTCTCTTGGGTTAACCAACTTGCCGGTCGGTTTGACTCAAGAAAGGGTATAGCCATTTTTACTTAATTACCACAGGCTGCCCGTTTCTGGAATATAGCAAGCTCTAGAGAGCGAAGCGAACGGGTGGTGAAAAAAGATCTAAAAACCTTTTCAGCCACAGATGAACACGGATTTTCGCAGATAGAATCAATTCCGGGTAGAAACCTCTCAGGAGAATACCATGGCTTTCTTGAATATGTTCGAACGCAGCCAAAAAGAAAACGATCAGGGGGGAAAAATTCCTCAACAGGAAATGAACAATCCGCGCGAGGCGTATTACAAACAGCCCTTCATACATGATGACAAGTATTACCGGATCAAGCACACCATCCATAACCGCCTGGTAGAGGAGATCAACCTCCAGGCTCTGGAGAACATGGATGCCTCCGAGATCCGTCCGGAGATCAGCAGGATTGTGGAAATGTACCTCCAGGAGGAAAAGGCCCTGCTGAACAGCGAGGAGCGAGGAATCCTGGTCGATGAGATTCTGGACGAGCTGAAGGGATTCGGCCCTCTGGAGCCGTTCCTGAAGGACCCGACTGTTTCGGACATCCTCTGCAACACCTACAAGAACATTTACGTGGAGCGATTCGGACTGCTGGAAAAGACCCATGCCCGGTTCATGGATGACAAGCACCTGATGAACATCATCGACCGGATCGTCTCCCGCGTGGGACGGCGGATCGACGAATCAACCCCCATGGTGGATGCCCGCCTGCCGGACGGTTCACGCGTCAATGCCATCATCCCGCCCCTGGCGGTAGACGGGCCCAGCGTTTCCATCCGGCGCTTTGCGGTGGATCCCCTGAAACTCCCCGACCTGATCCGCTATGGCGCCCTGACGGAGAAGGTGGGAGATTTCCTCGCGGGATGCGTGAAGGCCAAGCTGAACGTGATGATTTCCGGGGGCACCGGCGCCGGAAAAACAACCCTGCTCAATGTCCTCTCCGGCTTTATTCCGAACAAGGAGCGGATCGTCACCATCGAAGACGCCGCCGAACTGCAGCTTCAGCAGGACCATGTGGTCCGCCTGGAGACGCGGCCGGCCAGCATCGAGGGCACCGGCGCCGTCGCCCAGCGGGAGCTGGTGATCAACAGCCTGAGGATGCGTCCCGACCGCATCATCGTGGGCGAGGTCCGGGGACCCGAAGCCTTCGACATGCTCCAGGCGATGAATACAGGACATGACGGATCACTCACCACCATCCATTCCAACTCGGCCCGAGACTCCCTGACCCGCCTCGAGTCGATGATCCTCATGACGGGAGTGCGCCTGCCGGAGAAGGCCATGCGCTTCATGATCTCCTCGGCCCTGGACGTGATCATCCAGGCTTCACGCTTCCCGGATGGCAGCCGCAAGATCACCGCCATCTCTGAAGTGGTCGGAATGGAAGGAGACATGATTACCCTGCAGGACATTTTCGTCTTCGAAAAAACCGGCATCGATCAGGATGGAAAAGTCATGGGACGCTTCCGCCCGACGGGCATCCGCCCCAAATTCGCCGAACGGCTGGAACTCGCGGGCATAGAACTCCCGGAGGATCTCTTCTCGGCCGAGCAGTATCATTGATCAAATCCCCCTCACCCCAACCCTCTCCCACGGAGGGGAGAGGGAGCGTAAAAGGTAAATCACCGACCGGAAACCCCGGGAAGCACAAAGGCAGTTTTCGATCTGGAAACGAGCAATTATTCGCAAGGTCAAGGAAACCAAGGATTTGAGCGGAGGCGTAGTACTTTACGCCGCACAATCAAATCCGCGGGTTGACGCAGAGATTGCGGAAAAGGGCCGTTTCCGGACGAAAACGAATTAGAGGTGTTCCATGGATCTCCTGACACTTTTGCTCCTGTTCTCGATCTTTCTGTTCGCGTTGTCGCTGGTCGTCCTTCTTTACCTGACGTGGGTGAAAAACAGGTACGAAGAACGCTGGATGATCAAGAAGCGCCTCATGTACATCTCGGCGGGCGGGCGCCACGGAACGGAAAAACTTCTCCAGTACAAGAACAGGGCGCTGAACAAGGTGGGGCCGCTGGAAAAATGGGCCTATTCCCTGCCCCGCGTCCGGGGCCTCGACCGGATGCTCCTCCGGTCGGGCATCCCCCTGAACGTCTCCACCTTCCTTCTGGGAAGCGTCGCCGTGGCCTTCATGGCCCTGTTGCTCGGACTGAAATTCCTCCCCCACCCTTTTTCCGCGGCGAATCCTTATGCCTCCCTTCTCATCGGCGTCTGCCTGGGGTGTGTTCCCTTTGCCTGGCTCCGAATGAAGGAGCGGCAGGCCCTGAGCAAGTTCGAAGAGCAGCTTCCCGATGCGCTGGACCTGCTCGCCCGCTCTCTTCGGTCCGGGCACGCCCTCTCCGCGGGGATGGACATCATCACCGAGGAAATGGCCGACCCCATCGGCTCTGAATTCGCGGCCACCATCGACGAGATCAATCTCGGGCTTTCCTTCAACGAAGCCATGGAAAACTTTTGTGAACGCGTCGCGAGCAGGGATCTGAGGTTCTTCGCCGTGGCGGTGCTGATCCAGCGGGAGACCGGGGGAAACCTCGCCGAAATCATCGACCAGATCAGCCGACTGATACGGGAGAGGATGCAGTTCCGCGGACAGGTGAAGACACTGACGGCCGAAGCCCGGATTTCGGGAGTTGTCCTGACCCTTCTTCCGGCTTTTATGTTTGTCGCCATCTACTTTACAAACCCGGAATACATCTCCCTCCTCTGGAGTGATTCCCTCGGCTATCTGCTGATTATCGCCGGCATCGTTTTCCAGGTGGCCGGGACGATCGTCATCAAGAAAATGGTCAACGTGGAAATATAGGTGAAGCCCTATGAGAGAACTTCTTAATACATTCTACCTGCTGCTGGAAGACGGTGAATTCTTTGGATTCCTCATTTTTCTCTTCCTCGCCGTCGCCTTCTGCATCGGCTCGATTTATTTCTTTTTCATGCGCAGCAGCCCGGAGACTGCCAGGCTTTCCAGGGTCCTGTCCAGCTCCGCCGGCACAGCAAAAAAGGACCAGCTTATTCCACGGGCAAGTTCCGGCTTTTCGGCCAGATTATCCAGGCCGCTTCACCGGATCGCCGTTCCGTCGGAGGAGGCGGTCGGCAAGAAACAACGCCTTCGGCTGATCCAGGCGGGGTTCCGTTCGCAGCAGGCCTACCGGAACTTCCTTGCCGCCAAGGGTTTGGGAACCTTCCTGGTCCCGGCCATTTATTTCATTCGCAGCATGTTCTACGTCATCGATCTTAAGGTTCTGTCCATCACGCTGGCGCTGGCGGCGGTGGGCTACTATCTCCCCGATTTCATCCTCACCCATTTCCGGGAAAAGAGACAGGAACGCGTTTTCAAGGGCATGCCGGATTCCCTCGACATGATGGTCGTCTGCGTCGAGGCGGGCCTGGGAATGGACATGACCTTCAAGAGGGTCGGCGAGGAAATCCGGCCGATGTACAAAGACCTGAGCGATGAATTTCATATCGCGAACCTGGAGATCCGTGCGGGAAAGGACAGGGACGAGGCCCTGAGGAACATGGCCGTTCGCACGGGCGTCCCCGAGGTGCAGAACCTGATGACCATCCTGATCCAGACCAACCGTTTCGGCACCAGCGTCGCCAAGGCATTGCGGGTTCATTCGGACGCCATGCGAATCAAACGGAAGCAGAAAGCCGAGGAAACGGCCGCCAAACTGACGGTCAAACTGCTCTTTCCCCTGCTGCTGTTCATCTTTCCGGCCATTTTTATTGTTCTCCTCGGCCCCGCGATGATCCAGGTGTATCGGGTGCTTATTCCTACAATGCAAGGCGGATGAATTTTCTTTTCCAGGAGGGTTTTGCCATGCCCCAGGAGGGTTTTGTCATGCTTTTTAAAGGCCGGATTCGATTCCTTTCAGCAGTCGCACTTCTTTTCTTCTGCGCCTGCTCTGCAAGCGCGCCTCGCACCAATTACCGGACCTCCCTTCCCGCCGATTCGCGGCAGGAGACCACCCGGGGGGAAGCGAAGGGGATGAAGGACAAATCCGCTCAGCTTCTCGCCCGGCAGGGAATGTCTTATCTGGAGAATGGGAATCTTTCCCTGGCCCGGCTTCATCTGGTGGCTGCCCTGGGAAAGGAAGAAAAATTTCTTCCGGCCCTCTCGGGCATGGGAGAGGTTTCCTTCCGGGAAGGCGACCTGCGACAATCGGAAAATTACTTCCGCGCCGCCCTGGCGCAGTCGCCCGAGCACGTCCCCGCCCTGGTGGGCCTGGGGAAGATTTACAGGAGCGGCGGCCACAACGAAAAGGCGCTGGAAAATTTCCAAAACGCACTCTACCTTCAGCCGGCCGACCCCGAAATCCTGACCGAAATGGCCATAACCCACGATCTGGCGGGCGCCCCCAAAAAGGCCGAACCCCTCCACCGGCAGGTGGCCGAGCTCAAATCCGACAACACCAGTTACAACAACCTGGGGTTCAATTACCTTCTGCAGGAGCGGTATCCGGAGGCGATCGAGGCGTTTCGAAACGCCATGAAATTCAATTCCCGCGACCGACGGACCCTCAACAACCTGGCCATGAGCCACGCCCTGAACGGACAGGAGCGTGAGGCCCTTAAGATCTTCGAAAAATCGATCGGAGAAGCCGCCGCCTGGAACAATCTCGGCTACGTCTACATGACCGCCGGCCTGTGGGAAAAAGCGGAGAAGGCCTTCCGAAAGGCTTTGGATCTCGAACCGAAGTTCTACGTTCGCGCCAGCGAAAATCTGAAGCAGTTGCAGAGTCTTAAAAACCAGTGATTTGTGATTGGTGATTGGTGATTTTTGAAAACCGTCCGTTGTCCGTTATCCGTTGTCGGTTCTGAAAAGATTTAAACCTCCCCTCCCCTTTGTGGGAGGGGACTGAGGGGAGGGGCGATTCAATTCTTCACCCTCTCCCCAGCCCTCTCCCATCCAAGGGAGAGGGGGCATTACGGCAAAGAAAAGATGATCTTTCTGAATTCAACTTAAACCATGCACATCCGGTTTTATCTGTGTTCATGGAAAGAGTTAGTGATCAGTGATTTGTGATTGGTAAAAGCTTTGCTTCCCCTCCCCTTGTGGGAGGGGATTGAGGGGAGGGGGAGTTTCAAGGCGATCACCCTCTCCCCAGCCCTCTCCCATCAAGAGAGAGGGAGTACGGTGAGACGAATTTGAAAGATTTACCATCCCATAAATTCCAGGAGGCTGTCATGAAATGTTCGGCTCGTATTTTCCTGTTTTTCCTGATTCTCCTTCTCCCCGCTGCGGCCTTCGCCGCCGATCGGATCGACTCGGCCAAAGGGCCTTACATCGGTATCCGTGGCGGGGTCGTGTTCATGCCGGATGAAGACATGGGTTTTCTGAAGGACACTGAATTCGACCTGGGATACGGCGCCGCCATGTCCCTGGGCTATGACTTCGGGTACGAGTACGGACGCTCCCGCCTCGAGGCGGAACTCGGCTACCGCACGAACGGTCTGGATAAGACCACCTTCTTCGGCGATTCGCGTTCGGCGGACGGGGATGCCATTTCCGTCAGCCTCATGGGCAACGGCTACTACGTCTTCGAAAATCCCTCCATCGTCCAGCCTTACCTGATGGGAGGGATCGGGGCCGCCTTTGTATCCGTCGACGGAGCGGAGATCGAAGGTGTTACGGCGATCGACGATGACTCGGTCGAATTCGCCTACCAGGCGGGAATCGGCGTCAGCTTCGATTTCAACCGCAATTTCTCCATGGATCTGGATTACCGGTATTTCGCCACCACGGATACCGAACTCGAGGACGAGGCCGGAGAAACCCTGGATTTCGACTACCGGACGCACAATGTCTTCGTGGGCTTTCGTTATAATTTTTAAAATGGTTTGATCATCCACTTGGCTCAATGGGTAATCTTCAGGACCACTGCTGTCTCACAATTAGATCAATAAAAAGGATGGCTTAGAACCTGCCTGTGTTATAATGATTTCGCCAAAAACACATTAAATACAGGAGGTTCCAAGCCATGGCACATTGTAGCACTGTTCTTTCTCAAATAGTACG
>JAGXHI010000057.1 GCA_024636295.1 Desulfuromonadales bacterium | reverse complement strand
CGTTACAGCGGATGTTGCGGATATTACAGCTTAATTTGTTTGAAAGACGCGATTTGCAGGAGCTCTTTGCTCCACCAAGGCCAAAATTGTCGTTATGCAACAAGCAGTTATCACTTATCTGAAACTATGAGACAGCAGTGATGAAAAATGCAAAATTGCTTTTATTGGTGATCTTATCGGGGGTTTTTCTGTTTGCTTTTCTCTTGCAGAAAGAAGAACTCCCTTTTTTTTCAGGCAGTAAGCATACGAAGGTGAATGGACCGGGGGAAGGGCGTGATCGGGCGGATCTCAGGTATGATTTCAACGAGACGGCAGATCGCTATTATAATTTCACGCTGAATAATGTTTCAATGCTTGTCACTCCCTCGGCCGGCCAGGACTCAAAAAAGGTGACCCTCTTTCTGGAGGGCGGCTGGTGTGTTTCTCCGTCGAAAAAAGATCAGTATTCCTGGAAAATAGACGCCCATTTTCAGGACCTGACCATTTTTGAAAATGACATCGACCCTCTCCTCCGCAAAATCCTTGCAAAGCCGTTCTCTTTCGAAATCGACCGCCTTGGCTACATCGAGAACTTCCGGTTCGCTGGGCATATCCCGGAGAAATTCCGCCCTGTCATCATCAATATTGTCAAGAATTTTCAATTCGTCCTGCCGGGCGCGAGCAAAAACCAGTGGAAAGCCATAGAGACGGACGGCACGGGGAGCTTTCATGCCCGATACACTTTTCATGAACCGAAGGGGGAAGATGACTCAAACAGAATATCCAAGGAAAAATACGGCCGCATAGATATGAATGTGCCGGACGAAGGCATGGAAGAGATTTATCTGGGAACGTTTTCTTACGAATCTTCAAATAGTACGGCGGTATTCGATGAAAATTCCGGTTGGATCCGTGAGATAGAGGTCAGCGAGAAAATCTCGTCCGGCGAAGCCAGTCCCTTGCTGGATCATCAGCTGAATCATTTTTCCGCCGCACTGCAGACGACGCAGACGGCGTGTCGCATTCCCGAGGTTGGCCCAGAAAACGAGAGTCCTGTTCATACTGATACAAAATTGATTACAGAGGTGAAAGACCGGGCCGAAGCAACAAGGGAGCCGGTCGATTTCGCCGGTCTTATGGACTCTCTTATAGACCTCTGGGCAGTAGGGGACAAAGAGGATATCCGCAAGGTGGAAGCGCATTTGAGAGAGATTCTCGGCGCGCATCCGGAAATTTCGGCCCGGTTGATCGAGTTCATCGACAGCGATGATCCCAGATTGAGCTCCGATTTCGTGCATTCCGTCTGTCTGGTGATGGCGAATGTCGGTGGGAAGGAGATCCAGAGAAATTTCGCCGATACCATGACCGATGAAAGCATGAAAATCGGGACGCGAATCAAGTTGGTCCTTTACGCCAATGATTTCAGAAATCCGCAAAGACATCTCGTTGACAATCTCCTCCATATCTATAGCCGGGACGCCGCCGGATTGGCCCGGCAGGAAAACAGCTTGTCCAACATGGCACTGCTGGCCGTCGGCAACCTGGGTTCGAAGGAGGGAATTGACTCCGGAGACAGGAACTACGTGACGACGGTCTTGAGCGATATGATTTCGCGGGATTCATCAACTGAAGAGAAGATAATCCAACTCGGTGCAGCAGGAAACATGCAGAATCCCGCTTTGGCCGAAGCCATAAAGCCCAGCGCGGCCTCCGACCACCCTGCGGTCAGGAAAACCGCCTACGAGGCTCTGATGGCCACGGAAGATACGGAAACCCAGTTCTGGGTTCTGGATAATCTGCGTTCCGAGCAGAACAGTGATGTCATCGAAGGCGCCTTGAATTCCCTGAGGCACCTGGATATGAGTCCGGAAGTCAACGCGGAGATCGTAAGATTCAGTGAAGAGACCGGCGATGATGAGGTATTGAAAAATCTCGTCAAGGTTGTGGGAAACAATATGGAGAAATATGAAAGAAACAGGGAGGTTCTACTGAATATTTATGCAAGGAATCCCGGTAGTCAGGTTAAAAGGGAGATTTTCAGATATGTTCAACCTTGAATAAAAGAGGCTACAATCAAATCAATGGTAATGGCAAGAGGTGGCCTGCTCGGGACCTGCCAGGATAACTCTTTAAAATCCTATCGAAATGATTCAAAATGAAGTGCCATAACAATTCTATCCGCCGATTTTTCAGAAACAAGAAAAGCAAGAAGAAGAAAAGGGGGACAGATTTATTTTTAGGAAGAAAAGGGGGACAGATTTATTTTTCACCTTTCCGCGGGCGTCCTCTGCCCCGCAGTACAATACGGCGGTTCAGGCGTGACTCGATTTCGTCTACGAAAGCATTCCCGCCGGTTAATTGTCCCCGCCGGACGGCGCCGAGGATCACCTCCTTCTCCTCGACGGTAATTGTATGCTGCAGAAACTCGCGGTATTTTTGCCGTCGCTCGTCGTCGTTTTTCCCTTGTTCAATGTAGAGGGAGTCATCATCGAGCCAGGCGTACAGCTTGGAGGTGACCTTGGAACTGCAACTGGACCATGGATAGGCAGCAGGATCGTCACACATCCCGGCAAATACGGGGTTCATTTCAACGTAGCGGCAGCACGCCAGCAGATAGGCATTGCTTTCGATGGGGCTGGATTTGAAGCGCCCTTCCCATAAGGTGCCGCTGCGCCCCTCCAGGCGATTGACGAAACGGGTCTGCCGGCCTGCCAATCGTTTCATCAGGAGGCTGAGGCCCTCGGCGTCTTCACCCGGCTCGACGATCAGGTGGACATGGTTGGTCATAAGGCAGAAGGCATAGACCTTACACTCGAATTGCTCCTTCAATTCGGCCAGATTTTCGAGGTAATAGCGGTAATCGTCCTCGCCGGCAAAAACCGCCTGGCGGTTGTGGCCGCGTTGAATGATATGGTGCGGGTAGGCGGGAAGAATGATTCGAGCTGATCTTGGCATGCGAGGACGCTAGCATGACGGGAAAAACGCAGCAAGAAAATAAATCTGTCCCCTTTCTTTCGGAAGTCCGCGTTGGTGGTGTAGGTTTCTGCTTCCCATCCAACTCTTGAAATATCCACACTGGAATTTATTGCCGCTCTCCCGTCATCTCCGCCCGGAGCCGGGGCAGGCTTTCCGGGTACTTCTTCTGAATGAAATCGATCAGCTTCTCGCGCATCTCACAACGCAGATTCCAGGCCGCGCCCGAATCTGCCGCGCTCATCAAAGCGCGGATTTCCATGGTTCGATCCGTGGCGTTGGTCACCTGAACGCCCCAGACCTTTCCGTCCCATTCGCTGGAGCCCTGCAGGAGACGATGGAGTTCTTCCCTGACCGTCTCCACCGAAACGGTATAATCGGTGTAGAGAAAGACGGTTGCGAGAAGATCCGCGGATACCCGCGTCCAGTTCTGAAAAGGTTTTTCCAGAAAATAGGTGATGGGAACGACCAACCGCCGCATATCCCAGATCCGTACCACAACGTAGGTCAGATTGATCTCCTCGATCCTTCCCCATTCCCCCTCCACGATAACCACGTCATCAATGCGAATCGGCTGGGTGAGCACGATCTGGATACCGGCAAGCAGGGCGCCGAGGCTGCGCTGGGCGGCAAAACCGACGATGATTCCCGCGATTCCCGCCGACGCCAGAAGGCTGACACCGATCTGACGGACCATCTCGAATGTCATCAGGATGCAGGCCGTGGCGATAACGGCAATGATGACGACAATGATCTTGACGAGGACATTGATCTGCGTGTGAATGGCTCGAGCCTTGAGATTATCGTGCGATTCCACATCGTAGCGGCTGAGAAGCAGATCGCTCAACCCCAGGAGGGTGTTGATGAGAAACCAGGCGACGGCGAGAATAAAGCCGATGCTGAAAAGCTGATGGAGCGGCACCAGCACTTCGGCGGGGAATTTAAGGGTGGGGGCGATCAGGAGAATAAAAATAAGGGGAAGAAAGAATCGGGCGGGCCCCTTCCAGCGCTTCACCAGTTCGATATCGAGCAGGCTTTCGGTTTTCTCCGCCAACCGGGCCAGCATATGGAAAACGATCCAGTAGACGATCAATCCCGTAAATGCCGCGATCAGGATGATTCCAATGGAATAGACATTTCCCTCCCAGCCGGTTAATCCGTTGATTTCTCTCATCCAGTTCATTCCCGCTTCCTTTCTCGCTCATCCATTGAAGAGTCATTTCAGAAGGATCCCTCTCTCCGTCGGAAAGGATTTCTTTCAAGTGTAACAGAAGGAATATTCAAACCAATTTTCCCCTGCCGAGGACTTTGTGACAGAACCTTGAAAGCGGATGCAAATCACAGAACAAAAAGGCATTGCCAAAACCCATCGGCAAAGCTATGATCTAAAAAATTTCTCACCAAGATGATACTTTTCTGTTAAATAAAACAGGACGATCTTCTCTCCCTCTCCGCCTTCCCGCTACCGGGAGTGGATTGATGGGCCTCGCGCGCCGCAACGGCAAGACTCCAGCGACAGTCAGAACAATCCTGATTCGACCATGGCGGCCCCTCCGAATGCTCCAGCATTCTCAAAATAATTTTTATAACAAGTCTATACGCCGATTTCTCAGGGTAAAATAGACCCCATGGAACATTTGCGGTTTAATGGCAGTGCCTGGAGCGGGGAAGCATGGAGAGCGCAAGACAGACATTCGGGCGGGCCTGGTTGGGCATTGGCATTTCGAAAATATCACCTTTGGAAACGGATTGATTTATGATTGACGATATTCGAACCAGAATCACCAATGGAATTGGCTTCATTACACTGGATCGGCCTCAGGCTCTCAATTCGCTGTCGCTTGAGATGATCCGTGTAATTTCCCAGACGCTGTCCCGCTGGAAGGACGATGCCGATGTCGGGGCGGTGGTGATCCGGAGCAGCAGCGAAAGGGCCTTTTGCGCGGGTGCCGATATTCGGTTCTTTTATGAGACCGGACAGGCGACTCTGCAAAACGGCGCCGCCCGGATCGAGGACTTCTTCACCGAAGAGTACGCCCTGAATCACCTGATTCATCATTACCCCAAACCCTACATCGCCGTCATGGATGGCATTGTCATGGGCGGCGGCATGGGCCTTTCCCAGTCGGGTCCCCGGCACCGAATGCGCATCGTGACCGAGCGCACGAAGATGGCCATGCCGGAGGTCAACATCGGCTTTTTCCCCGATGTCGGCGGCTCCTTTTTCCTCTCGCGCACCCCGGGCCAGTGCGGGGCCTTCCTGGCCGTCACCGGACGAACCATTGGGTCGGCGGATGCCCTGTATGCCGGACTGGCCGACGTCTTCATTCCTTCATCGCGCCTGCCGGAACTCTTTGAATTGCTCGAGACGACGGCGGCCGGCGGAATCGGAGAGGCCGTGCGCGAATTCGCTGCGTCCTTCGAAAAAGACGGCCGGGAAGAGAGTCTGCTGGCATCCCGGCAGGAAGCGATCGATCGTCATTTCGCCCATGACGACATCCTGTCGATCCTGGCATCCATCCAACAGAATGCCGATTCCTTCGCCCGGAAAACCTTGGACCTGATGAAAAAAGCCTCTCCCCTGATGATGACGGTCGCGCTGGCGCAGATCCGCCGCGGCGAGACCCTGGGCTTTGCCGATTGCCTGCGCATGGAACGCGGAATGGCGCGCCGATGTTTCGAAGACGGGGAAATCCTGGAAGGCGTCAGGGCCCTTGTGATCGACAAGGATGGATCGCCGCGGTGGAATCCCCCGGAGCCTGAGGAAGTCGCGCCGGAGCGAGTGGAGAGATTCTTCATCTCCCCCTGGCCTCCCCATGCCCATCCTCTTCGGGCTCTGGGCCGATAAAATCAAGCACCTCCCCGTCACGCGACTCGATCTCTCAACGGTAAAACGCCGGTGAGATCCCTCCTTCGGCCCGTGAGCATCAGTTTTCATGAAAGACGCGCCTTAGCACGGCAATTTCTTCCGTTTTTCGAGGGCCTGAAATATTTCATTGACTTTATATTACTATCGTAATACAAACACCGCATTGGATTACGATCGTCATATGAGGAGCTTATGAGATATTCCCCCGACCAGAAAAAACGGACCCGCGCCAGGATACTCGAGGCCGCCAGACGTCTGTTCCGCGAGAAGGGATACAACGGAGTCGGCGTCGACGCGATCATGGCCGAGGCCGGCCTGACCGCAGGAGGCTTTTATTCCCATTTCGCTTCGAAAGAGGCCCTGTTTTCAGAAGCACTTGCCGGCACCCCGCCACTGTCGGAGGATGAAGATTCCACGCCGCAGACCCCCGGCATCGGCACCGTGATCAGAAGCTACCTGAGCCGCCGACACCGCGAAAACATCGCTGAAGGCTGTCCCCTGCCCTCATTGGCCGCCGACGTGGTCCGCGGCAGTGACGAAGCGCGCGAAAATTTCGAACGAATCCTGATCGGATTGCTAGAAAAAATAGAAAAAAGGCTGCCGATAGACGCTGACCTTTCAAGAGAAGCTTCACTCGCCCTGGCCGGCCAGTTGGTCGGGGGTCTCATGCTTTCCCGTGCCGTGAAGGACGAAAACCTCTCGGATGAGATACTGAACGCGTGTCGGGAGGCAGCGCTGCGCATGCCCATGGATTACCCTACGGCGTCAACGTCAACCGCCTGACGAAAAACACCCACCGCGATTGCTTCGGAACGCCGATTCACCGCTACGTCCCCTGCCGGGTGGAGGCATTGCAGGATCGGGAAGATCGCCCCTGACCATAAGCCAGAGAGAAGGAACGCCCCATGAAAGATGATCCGCAGACGGCAAAACCAATGTTCGATACCGAAAAAAAATGTGAGTTCGAACGCGATCCAAAGACATTCATCGAGAAAACGATCCGGGATTACGTGGCCTCAAGCCCGGCGAACCGGCTGGAGTGTTTCGGCGGCGATCCCATCTTCGAACCCCCCATTGTCGGATACGCCGACGGGGACGATCCGATCTTCGAGCAGTTCAAGGAAGTCGTCCACGAGGACCATCTCACACCGAGGGAGATCCTGGCAAATTCCCGAACGGATGTCCGCGGCATGGAAGCCCCGGTTGCCGGGGCGGTCAGCGTCGTCGCCTTGGCCCTTCCCTACAACAAGGAAACCCTGCGGGTCAACGCTCTGGAGAAGGAAGGCCCGTCTCTGCGCTGGAATCACACCCGCTGGAAAGGACAGGAATTCAACGACGAACTGCTCAGGCACGTGATCTCCGTCCTCGAAGGGATCGGAATCGCCGCCGTCGCTCCGGACCAGACCCCTTATTTCCGGATCGTCCGCCCGCCCGAGCCGCTGGCGTCCACCTGGTCCCACCGGCACATGGCATTTGCCGCTGGTCTGGGAACCTTCAGCCTCAACGACGGCTTCATTACGCCCAAAGGAATCGGGGTGCGCTGCAACAGCTTTGTGATTAACGCGAAGCTTGAGCCATCGGGAAGGCCCTATGCCGGCCATCTGGCGAACTGCGCCTTCTACGCCAAAGGCACGTGCGGCGTCTGCATCAGCCGCTGCCCCGGAAACGCCATCAGCAAGGAAGGCCATGACAAGCTGCAGTGCCTGAAAGTCCTCCACGTTCACCAGAAACCCTGGCTCGAAGGTGAACATGGCCCGGGATACATCGGAACCTATGCCGGCTGCGGCCTTTGCCAGACCGGGGTTCCCTGCGCGACGCAGATCCCGGGTCTCTGACTTTGCCGACGCGAAGACTCTTCATGTGGTACACTGCCGTTAAGGCACTCTCAAGCTGAATCAGGCGGAGCAGTTATCCCGTGATCGACTCCGAAGGCCGAAAGGTCAACTACCTGCGACTTTCCATCACCGACCGCTGCAATCTGCGCTGCCGGTACTGCATGCCCGCGGGCGGCGTCAAGCCCATTGCGCGGGAGGATATCCTGAGTTTTGAGGAATGTCTTCTGTTGGCCAGGACCGCTGTCGAACTCGGTATTGAAAAAATACGCGTGACCGGAGGAGAGCCCCTGGTCCGCAAGGGAGTGATCGACTTTCTTGAGCGCCTGGCGAATATCCCCGCCCTGAAAATGCTGGCGCTTACCACTAATGGTCTCATGCTGAAGGAGAAGGTATTTCAGCTGAAGGACGCAGGCGTTCGGAGACTCAATGTCAGCCTCGATTCCCTGCGTCCCGAAGTGTTCGAAGAGATCTCCCGAAGCGAAGCCGCCGGCCTGAAGAGGATTCTCGAGGGAATCCGATTGGCCGTGGGATCAGGGATCCCTGTGAAGATCAACACCGTCATGATGCGAGGGATCAATGATGGGGAGATTCTGGATTTTATCAGACTGGCCGAGGAACTTTCCCTGACGGTGCGCTTTATCGAGTATATGCCGGTTCTTCAGGACGGCGACTGGCGGACCAGAGTGGTTTCCGGCCATGAAATTCTGGAGGCGATTGAACGGCGATACCATCTCGATCCACTGTCGAGAACCGCCATGTGCGGTCCCGCACGGGACTACAGAATTTCCGGAACCCGCGCAACGATAGGAGTGATTACTCCCGTTTTCACCCACTTCTGCAACGAATGCAATCGCATCCGGGTTACCTCCGAGGGTCGGGTGAAGAGCTGTCTCTTTTCCGAGAAGCAAATCGATCTGCGGCAGGTTTTGAGGAGTGGTGATACGGAAGCGCTCCGCCAGACGCTGCTTCGGGTAGTCTCGGGCAAGCCCCCGGGGCGCCCGTTCACCGAAGACAGGGCAACCGCTCGCTTTCCCATGTCACGGATTGGAGGCTGAATCATGAACCATAGCGCAAGCGAGGTGGTCGCCGTCTGTATCAGCGAGCGCAAGGGGGAGAAGAAAATTCCCGCCTCCTCCATCGAGCTGAGGAAGGGCTACGGGATTGTCGGTGACGCTCATGCCGGACCATGGCACCGCCAGGTCAGCCTTCTGGCCGACGAAAGCATCGATCGGATGCGCCGTCTGGGGCTGACTGTGGGAGCAGGTGATTTTGCGGAAAACATCACCACCAGAGGAATCGATCTTCCCCGACTGCGAATTGGAACTCGACTGATCACCGGCGATGTCCTGCTGGAGATCACACAGATCGGGAAGGAATGCCACGCCCGGTGCGCCATTTATCATCAGGCCGGCGATTGCGTCATGCCGAAAGAAGGAGTTTTCGCACGCGTCCTGAAAAATGGAACCATTCACCCCGGTGATCAGATCCTAATTCTTTGATGATAAAAATCTCATTCTTTCCAGCTTGATATTTTCTGCTTTTCCGGTTAATTTCACAGGGATGCTTTTCATAACCGGCCGGATAGCAAGGTGATTTTGCGTAGGCTTCTGACAAGGAATGTCATTCTCTTCCTGCCGGGCTAATGAATTTCAATACGTTCCGTACCGGCACGACATTTGAATACCCCTTTACATATATCGCAGCAACTCTGAAACCGATAACAATACGCATGCAAGGACCATGAAGGATAATAGAAAAGTAGATTCTCACCGCCGCCTTCTTTTACGAGCTGGATTCACCATGGCCGCTTCCATGGCCTTTCCCGTTGCCGCATTGGGAAAACTGGTCGAACCGGTTCCGGAAAAAGCCCTCTCTTTTCTCAATCTTCACACGGGAGAGCGCCTCAAAAACGCCATTTTCTGGGCCGAAGGGGACTATATCCCGGAGACCTTGAATGAAATCAACTACCTGTTTCGAGATCATTACAGCAACGAGGTCAGCGAGATCGACCCCGAATTGATGGATATTTTATTCGTCATTCGTCGGAAAGCGGAAACCGACCGCAGTTTCAATATCATCTCCGGTTACCGTTCTCCCGAAACCAACCAGAACCTGCGCCGGACAAGCAACAAGGTCGCCAAGAACAGCCTGCATATGCAGGGCCAGGCCTCAGACATACGCCTTCCGGGCTGTTCTCTTCGAACCTTACGTAAAATTGCGATTTCTCTGAAAAGGGGCGGCGTGGGCTATTATCCCAGCTCCAATTTCATTCACGTGGATACCGGACCGGTCCGCTCCTGGTAGGTTGCTGACTTCTCCATGAGCTGCTGGTGCTCTTCCGTGCAATGATCCTCACCTCAAAATCCTCTCCCGCCCGAATCTCAGCAGAAAGACCACTTTGAACCGCCATTTCCCCGATTTCCTCCGCCGGGAGAAATCTGCTTTTCATCCACAGAATCTTCTCGATCAGCGCCAGACCCTTTACGGCTGCCCGGCGGATATCGAATTCCTCGATGACCATCAATCCGCCCGGTTTCAGAATCCGGGAAAGATCCCGGATGGTCTCCTCCTGCAGAGCGAAATGATGAAACGAATCGACGACCACGATTCGATCGAAGATTTCCCCGGGGAAGGGCAACCGTGAAACGTCTGCACGGACGGTATTTGCGATTCCTTTTTTCGCAGCTTTTTTCATCATGCGATCGGAGAGATCTACAATGACCAGCTGATCGACATAGGATTTTAACGGCGCGGATATCCTTCCGGTCCCTCCGCCGGCGTCCAGCATGCGGCCGGCCGGCAACTCCAGAAGATCCCTCCAGGTCAGCGGATCCGGAGGTTTCATGAACATATCGTATATGGGCGCCAGAAGATCAAAATGAGAGAGCATCGGCCTTCTTTAAAAAGAAAGGCCCTCCCTGAGAGAGGGGGACCTTTCTTCGATTAATTGCGGATCCGGGCCGGCTACTTCCCGACCTCAGATTCCCCCCATGCAGAGGTACTTGACTTCGACGAATTCGTCGATGCCGTACCTGGAGCCTTCACGGCCGATGCCCGATTCCTTCATCCCGCCGAAGGGCGCCACGACAGTGGATATGATACCGGAATTGATGCCG
>JAGXHI010000056.1 GCA_024636295.1 Desulfuromonadales bacterium | reverse complement strand
GGGAGGATTCCTGGGCCGAAGAGGTGGCGGAGCACGATCCGGACAGGAATCCTCCCCGTCGGCCCGAATCACCACAGCAGGAAGATTCCGGCCGGAAGGGTGAGGACGCGGCTCCACGGCAACCACTTCCCCCGATGTGCTCGCATGCACCGGCACGGAGACAAAGCCCTTTGCCCCCCCGATCCGCTGTCCTTTTCCAACGTGATCCCCCTTTTTCACGCAGGCTTCCGCAGGCGCCCCGATGTGCTGGGAAAGCGGAATGACCAGCTCCTCGGGAATCGGACAGGTCTCTATGGCCTTATGGGCAGTCCACTGTTTGCTGTCGGGCGGATGCAGACCGCCGGAGAAAGTCTTCAGTTTCATCAGTGGCTCATCTCTGAATCAAACAGAGGCTGTTTGGTTTATGCCGCATCGGATTTCACACAGACCGGCGGTGCGAAGCGGCTTCCTTCCGGATATCCGCTCTTGAAGTCGCGGATGCACTTGGTCGGACACTTTTCAACTGCCGCCTCGGCAAGCTCGTGCTGAGCGTAGTCCACGCGGGCGAGGAAATTCTCTATCTGGTAGGCTTCGGGCGCCGTCTTCTTGCAGATGTGGCAGGCGATGCATCCGATCTGGCAGTATTTTCGAACCGCCGCGCCCTTGTCGTGACTGTTGCACAGCACATGCACGGAAGACTGCAGCGGCGTCATCCGGATGACCGAACGGGGACAGACCGGAATGCACTTCTGGCAGCCGGTGCATTTTTCACGGCTGATCACCGCCAGGCCCTCTTTCGTAATTTCGATGGCATCAAAAGGGCAGACCCTGGCGCAGGTGCCAAGCCCAAGACAGCCGCCGGGGCATTCCTTCGGCCCCTCGGCAATCTCCTGAGCCGCGTTGCAGTCCTCGATGCCGAGATAGCGGTACTTTGTCTTTGCCCGGATGTTGTCGCCCTGACAGAGGACAACGGCGATCTTCGGTTCGGCAGCCGTTGCGGAAACGCCCATGATGTGGGCGATCTTCTCCACTGTAGACTGCCCGCCGGGAGTACAGAGACCCGGCTCCGCCTCTCCGGAGGCCACCGCTTTGGCAAAGGCGGAACACCCCGGATAGCCGCACGCCCCGCAGTTGGCCCCGGACAGGGCCTCCAGGATAGCCAGTTCCCTCGGATCCGTCTCCACGGCGAACTTTCTGGCGGCGATTCCCAGGGCGATGGCGGCGGTCAGGCCGATGCCCCCCAAACTGAGTACGGCTTCGAGCATGTGGAAATCCGTGATTCGTAAGTAATGGCAGGCAGGGCTTCTCAATGGAAACTGCCGAAGAGTTTTGCGAAATTTTTCGGACGAAAAACGTCTTTATCCCCGAACCAGCCCTGCAAACCCCATGAATGCGAGCGATAAAAGTCCCGCGGTGACCAACGCGATGGCCGTGCCTTGAAAACTCTCGGGGACGGGCCCAAGCTCTGAACGCTCCCGAAGCCCGGCGAAAAGGACCATGGCCAGGGTAAAGCCGATAGCGGCCCCCATGGCGAATACCACGCTTTCAAGAAAGGTGTACCCTTTCTGAATGTTCAGCACGGCAAGACCCAGAACGGCACAATTGGTGGTGATCAGTGGAAGGAAAATCCCAAGGGACTGGTACATGACCGGGCTGGCTTTCTGGATGATCATTTCCACCAGCTGCACGAGCGAAGCGATCACCAGAATAAAGGCGATTGTCTGTAAATATTCTATGCCGAAGGGAATCAGAACGAAATATTGGATGAACCAGGTCACCACGGCGGCCACGGTCATCACGAAAGTGACGGCCATTCCCATCCCCAGGGCGGTGTCCACCTTCTTGGACACCCCAAGAAAGGGACAGATCCCCAGGAATCGCGCCAGGACGAAGTTGTTTACAAAAACGGCGCTGATCAGTATCAGAACGAGTTCAGTCATTGAAAAAGCCCGTGATGATTAAAATTGTCAGGCCGCTTTATAAATCAGACCGGCATTTTTGTCAACTACCCCTGACATAAGGAAGTTTTCGGATTGGGGATTCCCGTTCTTTTAAATCATCTCAGGACAGGAATTTGCTTTCCCTGAATTCCGGTTCGCGCACCGGGTGTGTCGAAATCCTGAAAAACGACTTAACCGCGCAGGGTGGGGTTTAGCCGGGACCGTCAATCAATCAAGCATCATTTTTCCAATGACGACGCGTTGCACCTCGCTGGTCCCTTCGTAGATTTCGGTAATCTTGGCGTCCCGGAACATCCTTTCGACTTCGTATTCGCAGATGTAGCCGTATCCGCCATGTACCTGCAGAGCTTCTTTGGTGACATAGGTGGCCGTTTCGCTGGCGTGCAGCTTGGCCATGGCCGACTCTACCGCATTTGTTTTTTTCTGATCCTTCAGCCACCCGGCCTTGTAGGTAATAAGCCGACTGGTCTCGATTCGCACGGCCATGTCGGCCATTTTGAACTGAATGGCCTGGAGGGCCGACAGAGGTTTTCCGAACTGTTTACGCTCTTTGGCATAATTTCGGGCCAGGTCGAATGCACCCGCTGCGATTCCCAGGGCCTGGGCCGCAATGCCGATCCGGCCGCCGTTGAGAGTTTCCATGGCGATTTTGAATCCCTGCCCCTCTTCCCCCAGAAGGTTTTCCCTGGGTATTCTCACGCTATCCAGACCGAAGGCAGTGGTATAACTGCCCCGAATACCGAGTTTCTCCTCATTTTTGAGTATTTCCACCCCATCGCTTTCCAGATCGACGATGAAGGCTGAAATCCCCTTGTGCTTAAGGGTGCGGTCCCGGGTGGCGAATAGAACCCCGATGCCGCGGTACCCGCCGTTGGTAATGAACAGTTTCGAGCCGCTCACCACGAAAGAGCCGTCTTCTTCCCTGTAAGTACTCTGGAGGTTTGCCACATCGCTCCCAGCTTCCGGTTCTGTCAGAAGAAAGCAGCCGATCTTTTCGCCCGCGGCAAGGGAAGGAAGATATTTCCTCTTCTGCTCTTTGCTGCCATAATTGAAAATAGGATCGCAGCAGAGCGAGGTGTGGGCCGAAATGAGCACGCCGGTGGATGCGCAGGCCTTCGAGACCTCCTCGATGACGAGAATATAGGACAGATAATCGAGTCCCGCGCCACCGTATTCCTCGGGGATATAAGTGCCCAGAACGCCGAGTTCCGCAATTTTTCTCACTACATCATCGTCGATCTTATGGTTGCGGTCGAAATCGGCCGCCTTCGGACGAATCTCTTTCGCGACGAAATCCCGGATACTGTCCCGCAGGACCCTGTGATCTTCACTGAGTTCGAAATCCATTTTTATCCCTCCGGCGGTGGTTTTTTTATGGGAGACACACGATCTCACCAAACTTAGGTATCCATTACGTTAAAGTCAATAAAATAATTTTTACTCCATTTTATTTTTCAATGTTTTAAATTTTTCTGTCAAAATGGAGATCTAGAGGAAACTTTACATTCTCGTTGACAGGATGAAGATGGGGTGCTAATTTTGATTTAAATTACGTAAAGGTTAAATGGCTATGAACAAAAAAATAAAAGATCGCATGCAGATAGGCGAAGTGGCAGAGATGCTCGGTGTCACCACCCGCACAATTCGCTACTACGAGGAATTTGGAATCATGGAACCCCCGCAGCGATTGGAAGGAGGGATGCGCATCTATGACAAGGAAGATATCACCCGCCTTAAATTCATCCTCAAACTGAAGGAACTCGGCATCTCACTGAAGGAGATGCAGGAATTGGCGGAAACGTACAAGAGCCACAAGAACCCGGGAAAGATCATGCCGAAGCTCCTGGAAATTCTCGACAACCATATCCGTAAAATTGACGAGAAGATCTCCAATCTCTCTTCGCTCAGGCAGGATATTGTCGGCTACCGGGGCAGGATCGCAGAAATGCTCAAAGATGGAACCTCCTGAAGAACCTTATCTGAAACACCTTCTTTCCCGCCTCTCCCCACCGCCGCACAACTCCGTGACCGGATTTCCCGCTGAAGTGATATCGGCCGCTTCAAATTTGACCCGGCCTTCTCGAAGGATCAACTGCCCGCCGCCAGGATTCCTTCCCGTCCGCCGCAAAGAAATCCACTCTTCTCAAGAGAATGCCAGAGCCGTTCGGGAGCGGCCAGGAAATCCCGCAGAAAAACAATCTCCGAAATCTTGATGTAGGCAACCAGGGGATTGGACAGACTGTCTCCAAAGAGCGTCCGCACCACTTCCCTGACCTCAGGAACATCGGCTGATTCCCTTACCCGTTCGGAGCGCTCCAGAAGCTTGCTCACGTAGAAAAGGACCGTCTCCTCCAGATTCACGGAGGCCCTCCCGTGGGCCGGCAGAATGCGACGACCCCGAAGTCGGCCAAGGTTCAGGAGGGTTCGGCAGTAGGCATCGTAATTGCCGAAGCGACCTTCAAGGGCGTCCAGATCGAAATCCAGCAAGGGCGCCTGGAAGGTCTCGGCAAGGACGACATCTCCGGTAATGGCAAAGTCATCGACCAGGTAGACCAGATCGCTCTGGGAATGCCCCGGACAGCTCATCCAGGAGATTCCCAACCGTCCCGGGACAAGCGATTCCTCAACAATCTGGAAATGTTCGGGAACGGCGCCAAGAAGTTCATAATGTCCGACCACTTCCCCGAGCACCTGAAGGAATCTGTCGTCGAAGCCGTATTCGCGAAAAAGAGCGCGGATGAACTCCGCGCGGCGCTCGTGATTTCGAAATTTCAGCACATCCCGCCGAGGAAGGTAAATCTCCGCGGCCGTGTTGCTCGCCAGATACTCCACCAGGCCACAGTGGTCGAGATGGCTGTGGGTGACGAAAACGTGCTTCAGCCGGTCCAGATCGATCTGGGCGCGGAGGGATTCGAGGGCTTCGGGCGTATTCGGACCGGTATCGAAGAGAACAAGCTCGCCCTGCAACTCCATCGCATAAACATGGATATCACCGACCATGTAAGGTGTGGGAAGAGTATATTTACGCATATCCATAGGGGTATTTCCCATGTAATCCGCCACAGGGCTCATCAGAAAAACGCCAGGGCAACAACTCCTGCCTTGCAATTCCGCCGGGAGCCAGCGGAACCTCCGACAGCTCCCGGGGAAAAATCAGAAGATATACCTCTCCGTCTCCAGAGCCGCTCTGGCCAGGGTCCGCCTGGCTTCCAGCAGTCCGGTAGCATCATATTTCGTGAAGCGTCGCGCGCCGCTCAGGATCATGGCCAGACCATCTCCCTCCTCAACGAAAAAAGCGCATTTTCGCGCTTCGGTACCGACCCTTTCCGCCGCGGTGAACGCAAAGGTCTTGACGGCCGCCCTGAAGAGCTCCTTTTTCTTGTCGCTGGTCCTGGAGAAATTCTTTTCGGCCCGCAGCACAGCGCACTCCAGTGCGAAGATTTGAATCGCCATGTTGGCCAGGGCCAGAAGAATTTCCTGCTCGTTCTGGAGCTTGTCCATATATTTCTGCACAGCTGCCCCGGATACCACAAGAAAAAGGGTTTTGAGGTTCTTCAGCAGAGTCTTTTCCCGGGCGAAGGGAAGGCTCTCGTCGATCTCTTCGAAGGAGGGGTTCATGAGAGCCTCGAAAGCCTTCATCGCCTCTGCCTGCAGAGGAAGCTCGCCTTTCATCGCCTTGCGCAGAATGCCGCCGGGGATGATCAGGCGGTTGACCTCGTTTGTTCCCTCGAAAATCCGATTGATGCGTTCGTCGCGGTAGAAGCGCTCGGCGGGGTATTCGCTGACGAAACCGTATCCGCCGTGGATCTGCACCACCTCGTCCACGACAAGTGCCAGCATGTCGCTGCAGAAGACCTTGGCGATGGCGCACTCGGCGGCGTATTCCTCAACCCCCTTCTGATAAAGTTCGTAATAGTTCTCCGTCCCTTTCTCGATTCCGGACAGTCGCTGGTCCATGAGACCGGCCAGACGGTAGATCAGGGAATCGGAGGCGTAGAGTTCGGCCGTCATATCGGCTATCTTATCCTGTATCGCTCCGAAGGATCCGATCGTGCGTCCGAACTGCTTGCGCTCGTTGGCGTACTGAACCCCGACGGCAAACGCTCCTTTGGCGGCGCCGTTCACCACGGCTCCGAGCTTGAATCGGGCTTCATTGAGAACATTAAAGGCAATCTTGTGTCCCTTGCCGATTTCTCCTAGGACATTTTCCACCGGTACTTTGGCATCTTCGAGAACAACGGGACAGGTGGAGGAGCCCTTGATCCCCAGTTTCTTCTCCTCTGCGCCTACCGATACCCCCTCATAGCCGCGTTCCACAAGAAAGGCGGTGAAATGTTCCTTGTCGATCTTTGCAAAGACGGTAAAGAGCTCGGCGAATCCGGCATTGGTGATAAACTGTTTTGTGCCGTTGAGAAGATAATGCTTGCCGTCGGGGCTGAGCGTGGCCGTGGCCCGGGCACTGAGGGCATCGCTCCCCGATTCGGGTTCCGTGAGGCAGTAGGCGGCGACCCATTCCCCTGTCATGAGCTTTTCCAGGTATTTCTCCTTCTGCTCTCTGGTTCCATAATAGATCAGGGGGAGCATGCCGATGCCGGTATGGGCGGTAAAGGTGACCGCGAAGGATCCGGAAAGAGCTATTTTCTCGGCGATCAGCATCCCGGTGACCTTGTCGAGGTCAAGACCGCCGTATTCTTCCGGAGCATCGGTCATCAGCAGGCCCAGCTCCCCGCACTTGCGCATCCCCTGGACAACGATATCGAATTCCTGATGGTCGATCGCCTCGGTGTGAGGAATGATCTCATTCGTGACGAACTGCTCCGAGGTTTCGGCAATCTGCTTCTGCTCGTCCGTGAAATCCTCCGGAGTAATGATCTCTTCCGCGGCCGTTTCCGCAATCAGGTACTCCCCGCCCTTCAGAATTCTCTCAGCCATGATTCACCTCTCAACGAAATAATTGGCATTTATAATATGGATTCTTCCGTCCGCATCTATTTTTCGTAAGTTCGAAACCACCTCGTCAGATTTTCTCAAAAATTCCAGCGGCGCCCATTCCACCACCGATGCACATGGTCACCATCCCGTAGCGCTCATTTCTTCTGCCCATTTCGGAGAGAAGAGTGGCTGTGAGCTTGGCGCCTGTGCAACCAAGCGGATGACCCAGGGCGATGCCTCCGCCGTTGACATTGATAATCTCCGAATTCAGCTTGAGATCCCGAATGACGGCAAGGGATTGGGCGGCAAAGGCTTCATTGAGTTCGATCAGGCCGAGGTCCTCCTGCCGGAGTCCCGCCATGGCAAGCGCCGCGGGGATCGCTTCGACGGGGCCGATCCCCATGATCTCCGGGGGCACCCCCCGAACCGCGAAGGAGACAAAGCGCGCCGAGGGCGTCAGTCCCGTCTTCTTGAGAAATTCCTCGGATACGACCAGCGCCGCCGCCGCGCCGTCGGTCATCTGGGAGGCGTTGCCCGCCGTCACGGAGCCGCCAGCCTTGAAAGCCGGCCGGAGCTGGGCGAGCCCTTCCGGGCTGGTGTCGGCACGCGGCCCGTCATCGATTTCGACCGTTTCGGACTGCTTCTGAATCTTCCCGTTCACAAGGGCGGCGTGTTCGGTTCTGACCGGGATGATCTCATCCCGGAACCGGCCCTGCTGAATGGCTGCCATGGCTTTCTGATGGCTGGCCAGAGCGAAAACGTCCTGGTCCTCTCTGGAAATTCCGTATTTTTGCGCCACCAGTTCCGCCGTGATCCCCATGGAAGCGTAAGCTTCGGGCCATTCGGCCATGAGTCCCGGATTGGCGCTGTACTTATTGCCTCCCATCGGCACGATGGTCATCGACTCGACACCGCCGGCGATGATGCAATCGCCGAAGCCCGCCATGATCCGCTCGGCGGCCAGGGCGATCGCCTGAAGCCCGGAAGAGCAGAAACGGTTGACGGTCTGACCCGGAACCTGGTAGGGCAGTTTTGCTTTCATCGCTGCGACGCGCGCGACGTTCATGCCCTGCTCCGCCTCGGGGAAAGCGCACCCGAGAATCACGTCTTCCACCCCGGCAGCATCGATGCCGGTGCGCTCGATCAGACCTTCTATGGCTGCCGCCGCCAGATCGTCGGGGCGCATGTCCCTGAGTTTTCCTTTTTTGGCCCGGCAACCTGGGGTCCTGTATGCGGCAAGAATGTATGCTGTTTTCATTGCGTTATCCTCCGGCAAATAGTTTTGGCGCGGTTTTCGCGACACAGTTCAGGCGAACCTTTGATTCGATTCCCGGATTCTTAATTCCGCAGCGGCTTGCCCGTCTTCAGCATGTGCTGAATACGCTCGCCCGTCTTTTTGTTTCCGCAGAGCTTCAGGAAACCCTGGCGCTCGAGATCAAGGAGATACTGCTCGGAGACGAGAGTTCCCGCGGGAACATCTCCGCCGCAGATCACGTCGGCGATGACGCCGCTCAGTTCGGCATCGTAGTCGGAAATGAAGCCTCCGGCCTTCATATTCCAGAGCATGCTCTTGATGCTTGCCGCAACGCTGCGCCCTGGAGCCTTGATATCCTGGGCCGGCCTGCCTGGGCGATAGGTGCGCGCCAGGGTGATCGCGGTCTGCTTGGCATCGGCGATCAGATGATCGATATTCATGGAAATGGCGTCGCCGGGACCCATGTAGCCCAGATCGAAGATTTCCGCCGCGCTCATCGAAACTTTCGCCATGGCGATATTCTGGAAAGATCTGCTGACAAAAGGCGTCACGTCGGTGCCGTACCTGTCGGCCATCCGGGCGGCCCGAAGCGCCATCTCTTTGGTTCCCCCGCCTGCGGGCAGGAGGCCGACTCCGACTTCCACCAGGCCCATGTAGGTCTCTGCGTGCGCCACGATCGCATCGGAGTGCAGACAGAATTCGCATCCACCCCCCAGGGTCATTCCAAAGGGCGCCGCGACGACAGGCACCTTGGCGTACTTCAGCGCCATGTTCGCCTTCTGCAGGGCGCGCACCGCCATATCGATCTCGTCGAAAGCG
Source organism: Desulfuromonadales bacterium (assembly GCA_024636295.1). Lineage (GTDB taxonomy): Bacteria > Desulfobacterota > Desulfuromonadia > Desulfuromonadales > JAGXHI01 > JAGXHI01. The sequence goes on along the minus strand of JAGXHI010000056.1, from coordinate 134,155 downwards.
CCTTCGGCCATGGCGACGGCGACCATCATCAGGTTGGCCCCCACCGAGAAATTTTTCCCCTGGTTGGCGATCACCAGGCCGATCCCCTCCCCCTCGGCGCGCTGGATCGCCTTGTGGACCATGGAGGGCATATCTCCGGTGATGGCATTCATCTTGGAGTGAAACTCGATTCCGAAAACCCCGTCTCCCAGGTCGAGTATCGAGCAGCCGGAGCTTTTTTCCACCAGACCGCCCGCCTCTTTCACCAGGGGAAGCTGAATGTTATCGGGGCTGCTCGGAACCTGCCTGTATTCTTTCGACTGAAGATCGTAATAATATTTCTTTCCATTTTCGATCTTATAGAAGCTCTCCACCCCCACCAGGGATTCGGGAACCTCCACACCATCCTTTTTTGCGCGCTCGACGAAGGAGGAAACCCCCAGGGCATCGAGCATCTCAAAGGGCCCGAGCTCCCAGTTGAATCCCCATCGCATGGCGTTGTCCACGTTCACAATATCGTCGGCGATCTCGGGAATACGCTTGACGGTGTAGATCAGGGTGTCGCGCAGATTGCGCCAGGCGAACTCGGCCGCCTTGTCTCTGCCTTCGATCACCGTTTTTACCCGCAGGCCGGGATCGTCGATCTGCTTTGCCGCTCCTACGGAGGCGAATTTCGGTTTTTCCGCCGGTTTGTACTCTCCGGTGTTGTAGTCGTAGTAGAAAATTTTCCGACCTTCGGCGCTCTTCTCCTGGCGGAAAAATCCTTTTTTGGTCTTGTTTCCGTGAAGACCCTTCTGCACCATGTCATTGACGAATCCGGGAACCTTAAAAGCCTCTCGCTCCTCATCTCCGGCAAGAAGATCATAGGTATTGTCGCCGATATGAACCAGAGTATCGATGCCAACAAGGTCCGCCGTGCGGAAGGCGGCGCTTCCCGGTCTCGCTGTGGCCGGGCCCGCAACGGCATCGACCTCTTCCACTGTCATTCCCATATCGACCATGTGGTGCATGGCTTTGAAGATCGAATAGACTCCGATGCGGTTGCCGATGAAATTGGGAGTGTCCTTGGCATAGACGATCCCCTTGCCAAGGCGTCGGGAAATGAATTCGGCCATCCCCTTCACCAGCTTCGGATCGGCCTCGTCGCAACCGACGATCTCCAGCAGGCGCATGTAGCGCGGAGGATTGAAGAAATGAGTCACCAGAAAGTTCCGGCGCAGGCTCCCAGGCAGAACAGACGCCATTTCGTTGACCGAAAGGCCGCTGGTGTTGGTGGAGAGGATCGCTCCTTCCTCCATGTTGGGGGCCACCTTCTCGGCCAGGAGCTTTTTCTTGATCTTCATGTTCTCGACAACCACTTCCACCACCCAGTCGCACTCCCGCAGCCGGGCCATGTCGTCCTCGAAATTTCCCGTCTCGATGCGACTTGCGTAATCGGGAAGATAAAAAGCCGCCGGTTTCATTGCGGAAATCGTCTTTAACCCGTTGCGGACGATGCGGTTCCGCACCTCCGGGCTCTCCAGCGTCAATCCCCCTGCCTGCTCCTCGGACGTCAACTCCCGGGGGACGATGTCGAGCAGCAGAACGTCAAGACCGGCATTGGCCAGATGGGCGGCGATTGTGGCCCCCATCACCCCCGAACCAAGCACGGCTACCCGTCTGATTTGCCTCATACTCTCTCCTCCATTTCGCAAGGGTTCAAGGATTGATCCCGAAGCGCCACAACAGCCGTTCACTTCGGGTAATCGGTTTCGAATTAATTTTTCGGATATTTTTTACCTGGCCGGCTGAAATGGACAAGCCTTTTCCGCCCGGCGCTATCGTTGATTTATAACTTGCTTTTACGTTCACGTCAATAGCAAATGGAACCTTTTTAGATTTTAAAATACGCCTCCGAAAATTTTTTTACCACAGGAGAGGAATACCTGATCTAAATTAGAAATAAAGCTGTTATGACAATCCTTTAAACAGAAATCTTTTTCCTGGGGGTTGGATTGTCATATCGAACCATTAATCTTAACGTTCACGTTAATTTTGCCATCCCTTTTCATCCTCGAAGCCCTTCGGGCCTTTTCGGGCGTACAACAGGCATACACACCCCCCATCCCGCCGATTTATTGACAGAACGTCCTTATCATGATAAAAATCCGCGGCAACGGAAGCCTTTTCCTGGCAGAAAATCGCAGTGACGGCCCGGGGGCTTCAATCTCGAGTATTGACAGAACCACAGGGGACTTTTTTACAAGGGGGTACGATGAATCACCGGAAATCCGCCGAACTTTTCGCCAAGGCTCAACAGGTCATTCCCGGAGGCGTGAACAGTCCGGTCCGCGCTTTCAAATCGGTCGGGGGCGATCCTGTTTTCATCGAGCGGGCGCAAGGCTCGAAAATCTATGATGTCGATGGAAACAGCTATATCGACTACGTCGGATCCTGGGGTCCTATGATCCTCGGGCATGCCCATCCCGAAGTTGTGGAAGCTATCCGGGCGGCCGCCGGTGACGGGGCTTCCTTCGGCGCTCCCACCGAGAAGGAAATCGTGCTGGCCGAAATGGTCTGTGAAGCCTATCCGAACATCGAAAAGGTTCGCATGGTTTCATCTGGCACCGAAGCCACCATGAGCGCCATCCGCCTGGCCCGCGGGCATACGGGTCGGGACAAGATTCTCAAATTCGACGGTTGTTATCACGGCCATGCCGACTCGCTGCTCGTGAAGGCGGGAAGCGGAGCCGCGACGTTCGGGGTGCCCACCTCTCCCGGCGTGCCGGCCGATTTTGCCAAACATACCCTCACCGCGAATTATAACGACCTCGAGGATGTCCGCTCCCTCATCGAAGCCAACAAGGGGGAGATCGCCTGCATCATCCTGGAGCCGATCGCCGGCAATATGGGATGCGTTCCTCCCCGGACCGGCTTCCTGGAGGGGCTCCGGGAATTGTGCGACAGGGAAGAAATCGTGCTGATCATCGATGAGGTGATGACCGGCTTTCGCGTTGCCTATGGCGGAGCGCAGGAGCGTCTCGGCATTCGGGGAGATCTGGTCTGCCTGGGGAAAATCGTCGGCGGAGGACTTCCGGTCGGCGCATTCGGCGGGAAAAAGGAAATCATGGATAAACTCTCTCCGGAAGGCGGCATCTATCAGGCGGGAACCCTTTCGGGCAACCCCCTGGCCATGAGTGCCGGGATCGCCACTCTGCGACTGCTGAAAGAGGAAGGATTTTACGACCGTATCGAGGAGAAGAGCGCCTATCTCGAAAAAGGCCTCAGGGAAGCCGCCAAAGAATGTCCGATTCCTACCTGTCTTCAGCGCATGGGGGGCATGTTCTGCACCTACTTTCAGGCAGGGCCGGTTTACTCCTTCGCGGATGCCGCCAAAAGCGACGCCACCGCCTTCGGGAGGTTCTTCCGCTCGCTGCTGGAACAAGGCGTCCAGATCGCCCCTTCCCAGTTCGAGGCCGGCTTCATGAGCATAGCCCATACCACCACCGATCTTGACAAGACCATCGAGGCGGCGCGAAAGGCATTCAAATCCCTGTAGAACCTAATGCCGAAACCGGAAAACAAAAGGGGAGAAGGCATCGGCCTTCTCCCCTTTTGTTATTTACCGGCGGGATGTGGTTATCCCTGGTCTTCCTTTCCCCAGACCTCCTTCGAGGAATTGATCCCGACCGGAGCGCCACCGGTAGAAATTGCACCGGATGGGGTTTTTTCTTGTAATAATCCTGATGATAATCCTCGGCGGGATAGAATTCCGATGCGGGGACGATCTCGGTCACGATCGGCTTTTCAAATCGTCACGATTCCGCCAGCCTCTCCCTGGAGGATTCCGCCAGACGCTTCTGTTCTTCGTCCAGATAAAAGATGGCGGAGCGGTACTGTTTCCCCCTGTCTACGAACTGCCCCTCGGCATCGGTCGGGTCGATATTCATCCAGAAAACCTCCAGTAACTCCTTGTAACCGACCTGACTCGGATCATAGAGGACCTGCACTGCTTCGACATGACCGGAGTCTCCGGCCGATACTTCTTTATAGCTCGGATCCTTTTTATCGCCGCCGGTATATCCGGAAATGACCGAAATCACCCCATCCATCCTCTCGAAGGAGGCTCCATGCACCAGAAGCATCCGCCTGCGAAGAGGGCTTTTTCGGTATTTTTCTGACTGGATTCGGCCCTGTTTTCCTTTGCTGCCCCCGTAATCGCGGTAAGCGCCAGAATGGATTTTCTCATGATTTCAACTTGTTTCCGTTCAATGGGTGGTTCGAACCGCATTCTTTGGACGTCTATTCCGTCGGAACGAATTCCAGAGCTGCGGAATTCAGGCAGTAACGCAACCCCGTAGGCTCGGGTCCGTCTTCGAAAACATGGCCGAGGTGCCCTTCGCATCGGGCGCAAACGACCTCTGTTCTCCGCATGAAAAAGCTATTGTCCGAACGAGTCTCGATATTTTCCTGCGCCACGGGCTGTGTATAGCTTGGCCATCCCGTGCCGGATTCGAATTTTTCTTCCGAGCGGAACAGATCGAGTCCGCAGGCGGCGCAGCGATAAGTCCCGTGATCGTGGTTGTCCCAGTATTTTCCGCTGAAGGCCCGTTCGGTTCCCTTCCTTCGAAGAATTTCGTATTGTTCGGGCGACAGGATCTCTTTCCACTGCTCCTCTGTTTTGTTGATCTTTTCTGTCATGATGTATTTCCCCTGTTCAACAGGCCATACATTTAATAGATTACGCTTGTCCGCTTTCCGGCTGTTCAGCGGCCTTCGGTGCGCCGGCGAGGACGAGAACTCCCGGCAGCATATATCCTGTGATCCGCGAAATTCTCATTTTTCTTCTCCTCTCTTTCCCTCTGGTCAATACCGCCTGGACAGGAGACGGAGTTTCGTTTTTGCATGATAATTCTACCACCAATCCACTTTGGGTTGTCCAGAGCATACCAAAGGCATGTAAAGGGAGAGGTAAGAATGGAAAAGATCGGGTAAAAATTGTGGAAGAGAGGAAGGGCAGCCGGATCATCGCTCCGCGGGGTTGGAAAAAGGCAGGAAAATCCAGACGCGCGTTTCCCCTTCATCGCTTTTCGCACCGACCTTTCCACCGTGGGATTCAATCAGCTCCTTGACGATCGCAAGACCTATCCCTGCTCCTCCAGCTGCCCGGGAACGCGAAGGATCGGCGCGATAAAACCGCTCGAATATAAAAGGAAGATCCTCTTCGGCGATTTCAGTCCCGGAATTCACGAAAATCGCCCCCATCCCTTCTGATGTGCGCTCTGTCGTGACCGTTACCTTTCCACTTTCAGGAGTATACTTCCAGGCGTTTTCCACCAGATTGCCGACCGCCTGCAGGAGTTTGTCCCGATCGGCAAACAGAAGATCGGATTCGGAAGTGAACCGGGTGTTCACGGTGATTCTCTTGGCCTCGAATTCCGGGCGATAAAGAGCCAGCACATGGCTGATGATCTCGGACAGAAAAAGATTCTTCCTCTCCAGAAAGACACGGGCCGCATCGGCCCTGGCCAGTTGCCCCAGATCCTCCACGAGGTGAACCAGCCGCAGGATCTCCTCCTGCAGCATCACGAAGGTCGCCCTGGCCGGAGGAATTACGCCGTCGCTCAACCCCTCGAGATACCCGCGGAGATTGGTCAGAGGAGTTCGAAGTTCATGGGCGACATCGGCAACCATTGTTTTTCGAAGCCGCTCCAACTGCTCAAGGCCGTCGGCCATCCGGTTGAAAGCCGCGCCGAGTTCGCCGATTTCGTCTCGTGATGCCGTTTCCACTCTGGAATAATAGTTGCCCGCTGCCACCTCCCGCGTCGCTTCGGCCATTTGGGACAGCGGCCGCAGCACCCGACGTGTGAGGAGATAACTGAGCATAAAGGCCAGTAACAGGGCCAGAAGGCTGGCCCAAAGAAGATACCGGTGGACGGCCGAGAGAAACATGCGGTGAGTCTCGGTCGGTGAAATCATGTATTTTTCCATCAGAATCATGAAATAATCGGCGGCGAGATGATCGATGGCAAACCAGACCACACCGATAATCACGGCAATGACCGGCACGTTGGAGACCAGAAGCAGTTTCCAGAGCAGGCGGCGTTTCATTTCTTTCCGTCCTCGGAAAATTTATAACCGAAGCCTCGCACCGTGTGAATAAAGCGCGGGTTTACCGGGTCGTCACCGATCTTCTGCCTCAATTTACCGAGGTGAACATCGACAACGCGGTCTACCACGTTCTCTCCCCGTTCATAAATGCGATCAAGCAACTCCTGCCGTGAAAAAACCCGTCCCGGAGCACTCATCAGGACCCGAAGAAGTCTGTATTCCGATGCCGTCAAATCGACGTTTCTGGAATTTATCGATACGGTATGCCTCTCGGGATCGACAATCAAACCTTCATAAACCAGGAGTCCATCACGCTCTCTGAAGGTTTGGACGCGGCGCAAAATAGCCTTGACCCGCTCTACCAGTTCCCGCGGGCTGAAGGGCTTGACCACATAGTCGTCCGCCCCCAGGGAGAGACCCAGCACGCGATCAATTTCCTCCTCCCGAGCGCTCAGTATCAGAATGGGAACATCAGAGAATTTGCGCAGTTCTCGGCATATCTCCCATCCGTCAACCTGCGGAAGCATGATGTCCAGCACAATCAAAACGGGATGATGCCTCCGCGCCATGGAAATTGCCCGGGCTCCGTCATGGACAACCAAAGTGGAAAATCCCTCGCGTTCAAGATAGGTCGCCACCAGGACGGAAGTGTTGGGGTCGTCTTCGACGATCAGGACGGGTCCTGTTTTCGCTGAATTCATGAAATGCTCCTGAACGGGCGGACCATCTGAATTCCTTGGCGCCCAACCGGAAATGGCGACCGTTCGGCCGCCATTCCGTGGAATTTCGGTTTCCTGCTGCTTTAGGGATGGCCCCGATCAACTCCGTTCGGAAGCGGCGGTCAACTCCTGCCGGTATTCCCGGACGATCTCCTTGATGCGTCCGGCGTTCTCCGGTCCGGTGCGGATCAGGGTCTTCTGTCCCGCCGAGAGATCCTCCAGTTCGGGGTCGGCGAAAAAGTAACGGATTTTCGGCTGCTCCAAGCGAATCGGCTCCGAGACCTCCGGCGTCTCCAGCAGATGATCGATGACATCGATCAGCCGATCGTTGAAATACCCGTCCGGATATCCGAGGTTTTCGTAAGCTTCCTGGAAAAGTGGATAGAACCTGGCATAAACCGCCACAACCCGCTCGGGTTCGACCGCTTCGGCCAGCCGGATATAGGGGGTGTAGCGACGGTAATTCGTCTCATCGATAAAGATTTCATCTCCTTCTTTCTTCACCTGGAACTGCCCCCCTGCTGGCCGTGTGGGCAGGTGGGTCACCGGGAGGGTTTTACGTGGCAGGTTGTCCACTGTGGCAACGAAACGGGGGATGAAGTTTTCGAAAATAAAGAATCGCTCAAGACGCAGATCAGGGAAAAGTCGTGAAAGAACATCTTTCATCCGACCATCACTCTGTTTCAACTCGGGCAACGACTCCTCCGGATCGATTTCCTTCGCCGCTTCCCGAAGGCCGCTTTCAGTCGCATCTATCGGATGACGTATACCGGCCCCAGGCTCCGTTTCGGGCAGGGGGCTGGGTTGCTCCACCGGCATTGGAAGAGGACGGCGAAGCCGATCAAACTGCCAGTAATATATGCCTGCGGCAACCAGTATAATCAGGAAAACCAGGAAAAAAGGCAGTTTTTTCATATCTTCATATCCTCTCCTGTAGGAAAAAAGTGAACGTCCTTTCACGGACTCGTCATCAGGAATCGCGGGCGCCTATCACTCTCAAGCAGAAAGATCCCGGAAATAAATTCTCCTTCACAATAAAATATTTTTGGTGTAAATCCAAGCCGTTAAGAACACGGCAACCATTTTAAAAAATGATCATGGAGATGGATCGATCGGAGGCTTTCATGCGTCCGGAATCATGGTATGCTGTTCAGTATACCAAATCAATATGGGAGCCTGAATTTTCCTAGGTTTGCGGAAGGTAAAAACAAAGGTGTAGCTTGGATATCCGATAGTGAATTTACTCGAAACGGCCATTTTTGGATTTGACTTTTTCCCTCTATCCGGGCTATAAGATTTTAGGGGCCTTCGGGTCCCGTTAGGGCTCCAAGTCACCCCCCCTCCGACTTGGAGCCCTTTTTTCATTTTTGCGAAACAGACATCCGAATAACGGGAATAACGGGCGACTGGAGTCCTCCATCTGATCGTTGATCGATCTCCTCCGATTCTCTGCCAGACTTGCGACATCTCAGGAAGGACACGGCATATGGACGAAGAGCTGGAAAACGAAGAGAACCAGAACGGGGACGATGAGAATTTTGCCGAACTCCTGGAGAAAAGTCTCGTCACTCATACGGACCTGAGGCCTGGGCAGAAAGTGGAGGCCAAAGTACTTCAGGTCGGTTCTGAATGGGTTTTTCTCGATGTCGGCCAGAAGGGCGAGGGCGTCCTTGACGTGAGGGAAATTCTGGATGACGAAGGAAACCCAAAAATTGCCCCAGGGGAGACTCTCGGCGCCTATTTTCTTTCGCGTTCCGAAGGAGAGCTGAGATTCACCACCCGTATCGGCGGAGGGTCTGCGGGCGCATCGGGGTTGGAGGAAGCCTGGCGAAGCGGAATTCCCGTGGAAGGCCGTGTCGAAAAGGAGATCAAGGGCGGCTATGAAATCCGGCTCCCGGGCGGGATACGAGCCTTCTGCCCTTTTTCACAGATCGGGCTGCGGCGACCGGAATCCCCGGACGAGGCGATCGGCCAGACTTTTCCTTTCAAAATCAACCGCTTTGATGAACAGGGACGCAACATTGTCGTGTCTCATCGGGAAATTCTGGAAGAAGAGCGCCATAAGCAGCGGGATGGCCTTAAAACGACCCTGAAGGAAGGGGACGTGGTCAAGGGAACGGTGACCAGTGTCCGGGATTTCGGGGCGTTCATCGACATCGGCGGCGTGGAAGGGCTGATCCCGGTCTCAGAGATCAGCTATGGCCGGGTAGAAAATCCAGGCGAGACCTTGTCGGTCGGGCAGGCACTGGAAGTAGCCGTGAAAAGCATCGATTGGGAAAATGACCGGTTTTCCTTCAGCCTGCGGGATACTCTGGCCGATCCCTGGACGAAAGTCGGCTCGACCTACCGGGAAGGAATGACCCTGACCGGCACAGTCTCCCGCCTGGCCCCCTTCGGCGCATTTGTCACCCTCGAGGAGGGAATCGATGGGCTGATCCATATCTCCCGCCTCGGAGAAGGGCGCCGAATCCGACATCCCCAGGATGTACTCAAGGCGGGCCAGGTCCTGCCGGTGACCATTGAGAAGATTGAGCGGGACGCCCGACGCATTTCCCTTGTGCCCGCCTCGGGCGGCGAAGAAGCCGAAGCGCCGAGTTCCTATCAGGAAAAGCCTTCTGCGGCCGGGGGGATGGGTACGCTGGGCGATATTCTGAAAGCAAAGATGGAAAAGAAGAAGCGGAAATAGCCGAATCGATGGAAAAACTCTGCCGCTGCCCCTGGGCCGATCCCACCAAACCCCTCTACATCGCCTACCACGACGAGGAATGGGGAGTCCCAGTTCACGACGACCGGAGGATGTTCGAATTTCTCATCCTGGAAGGCGCCCAGGCGGGTCTGAGCTGGTATACGGTGCTGCGAAAAAGAGAAAACTACCGGGTCGCCCTGGATGGATTCGATCCGGAAAAAATTGCGCGCTACGATTCGCCGAAAATTGAAGATCTTCTGAGCAATCGCGGGCTGATCCGCAACCGTGCCAAAATGGAGGCGGCTGTCAACAACGCCCTGTGCTTTCTGGATGTGCAGGAAAAGTTCAACGGCTTTGATTCCTACATCTGGCGCTTTGTCGAAGGAGAGCCCATCGTCAACGCTCCGCGCTCTCTCGAAGACTGTCCCGTGACCTCGCCTGAAGCCGAGGCACTGAGCCGTGATCTCCGCGGCCGGGGCTTCAAATTCGTCGGCCCGACCATCTGCTACGCTCATATGCAGGCGGTGGGCATGGTCAATGATCACCTCATCGACTGTTTTCGCCGCCGCCCGATACTCGAGAATTACCAACGGGCTCCGAGCTGATTTCATTCATTCTTTCATCCGCCCCTGATCAGAGCAGACCAAATCCGGAATTATCATGGCTTTTATCAGCCTGCGCGACATCACCCTCGCCTATGGAGGTCCTCCCCTGCTGGATGCCATCAACCTGCAGGTGGAAAAGGGGGAGCGGATCTGTCTGCTCGGCCGCAACGGCGAGGGCAAATCCACCCTGCTTCGCCTTATAGCCGGTGAAGTGAACGCAGACGGGGGAACTTACGATCGACAACAAGGCCTTCAAACTTCCATCCTGCCCCAGGAAGTTCCCCGGAATCTCCTGGGGACGGTCTTCGAAGTGGTCGCCGGAGGACTCGGCTCCGCAGGGGAGGACCTCTGCCGATATCATTCCCTCGCCAGACGGGCTTCCGATACAGGCGATGAAATCGCCGTGCGAAAGCTCCTGGAAGCCCAGCACGCTCTGGAGGAGGCCGGGGGTTGGATTCTTCGACGACGGGTGGATGAGATTCTCTCTCGCCTCAAACTTCCAAGCGATGCTTTCGTGCAGGAATTCTCCGGAGGGGTTCAGAGGCGGGTCCTGCTTGCCCGGGCGCTCGTCTCCGATCCGGACATCCTGCTCCTGGACGAGCCGACCAATCATCTGGATATCGAATCGATCGCATGGCTGGAGGATTTTCTGCTGCGCAGCCGCGTCACTCTGGTTTTCGTCACCCACGATCGAGCCTTTCTGCGTTCTCTGGCAACCCGCATCGTCGAACTCGACCGGGGACGTCTCCTCGATGTCCCGGGCAATTACGACCATTTTCTCCTTAGAAGAGAGGAAATGCTTCACGCCGAGGAACTGGAGCGTGCCCGGTTCGACCGAAAACTGGCCCAGGAGGAGACATGGATACGGCAGGGCATAAAGGCGCGGCGCACCCGAAATGAAGGCCGAGTGCGTTCTCTCAAGGCCATGCGGGAAGAAAAACTCCAGCGCCGTGAGAGGTCAGGAAAAGCCCGGCTCAATCTCTTTGATGGTGAAAAAAGTGGCCGCCTGGTCGTGAAGGCGGAGAAGATTTCTTTCTCCTACGGCGAATCCATGGTGGTGCGGGATTTTTCCACGACGGTGATTCGTGGCGATCGAGTGGGAATCATCGGTCCCAATGGAGCCGGGAAAACAACTCTGCTGCGGCTTCTTCTCGGCGAACTCATCCCCCGGACCGGAACGGTACGTTTGGGAACCAATCTCCACGTGCTCTATTTCGACCAGCTCCGGGAGCGGCTCGATCCCGATCTATCCGTGCAGCAGAATCTCTCCGGAGATCAGGACACGGTGATGGTGGGAGGAAATCCCCGCCATGTCTACGGATATCTCCAGGATTTTCTCTTTACCCCCGACCGTGCCCGCACGCCGGTCCGTTTCCTTTCCGGCGGCGAGAAAAGCCGACTTCTCCTGGCCCGGCTCTTCACCCGTGAAGCGAACGTTCTGGTCCTTGACGAGCCGACGAACGATCTTGACCTCGAAACTCTCGACCTTCTCGAGGAGGTTCTTGCGGATTTTCAAGGCACCATTTTCCTGGTCAGCCATGACAGGGATTTTCTGAACCGAACCGTCACCGGCACATTCGTTTTCGAGGGGGAAGGCCGCGTTGCGGAATATGTGGGGGGATATGACGACTGGCTTCGGCAGCGCCCGGAGCCCGTAGGATCGCCTTCATCTCCCAAATCTTCCAGACCCTCGGAGGACAAAAAACGCCCTCGCAAGTTGACCTTCCGGGAGCGGCAGGAACTTTCGGAACTTCCAGGGAGAATCGAGGACCTTGAGTCGGAGCAGATCCGCCTGCACGAGCGAATGGGGAATCCTGATTTTTACCGAACCGCCGGAGAGGAAATTTCCGCCGCCCGGCAGAGACTGGAGGTCCTGGAGAAGGACCTGGAGGCGGCTTACGCCCGATGGGAAGAATTGGAAACCCTTGCGGATGAGTGAAGGAACCTTTCAAATGCCTGGAAACAGGGACCGCATCAGCATCATTCTGGTCGAGCCACGCGCCCCCGGAAATATCGGAATGACCTGCCGGGCGATGGCCAATTTCGGTTTCACCGACCTGCGGCTGGTCAACCCTTGTGCTCATCTGCACCCGGAGGCGCACAAATTCGCGGTTTTCGCGGCGGACCTGCTGGGCCGGGCCCGCGTCTATTCCGACCTCTCCGAAGCGACTGCGGATCTACACCTGACGGTGGCAGCAACTCGAAGGACCGGAAAAATGCGAGGTGACCCACTCGAAGTTTCTGAGGCCCCGAAACTTCTCGATACTCTTCCCGCAAGCGCATCGGTCGGCCTGGTTTTCGGCAGGGAAGATGCCGGTCTGACAAATGAGGAGATCGCTCTCTGCAACGCCGTTGCCAAAATCTCCACCCCGGAGAGGTCGGGCTCTTTGAATCTCGCCCAGGCGGTTCTCGTTTTTCTGTATGAATTCTCGAAGCACCTCGAGGTCTTTTCGACGACCGACTGTTCTGAGGAGCGAGAGCCCGCCACGCAGGGGGAACTTCAGCCTGTTTTCACTCGGATGGAGGAGGTTCTTTCACGCACCGCCTGCCTCAATCCCGCGCGGCCCGAAGCGGTCATGAACGCACTACGCAGGATTCACCACCGGGCTTGTCTTGACAGAGAAGAGGCGAATCTCCTTCGGGGCATCTGGGATCAGCTGGCCTGGAGCATTCGCGACTGGCGGGGAAGGCGCCGCGGGGAGGGTTAAACCCGGGGAGAAAGCGGTTGACAGGCCTCCGGGCCTGTGATATCTAACTCGGGTTTATTTACCCGCCGCATACCGCACGAAAGGACCTTGTGGGTGAAGATCGCCGCAGACTGATCAGATCGCTGGGCTTTTTATCCAGCGTAGGCATATCCATGGTGGCCGCGACCCTCATCGGCCTGGCCATGGGCTACTACCTGGACAAATGGCTGGGAACCTCCCCCTGGCTGACCCTTATCTTTCTGCTTCTCGGCATCGTTTCGGGTTTTCGTAATATTTTCATTCTGACGAAGCGGGAACTGGACCGTCAGCAGAAGAATAATCAGGACGATATTGAAGGATCCGGATGAGCAACTGCCGGAGCAGATCGCACGGCGCAACTGGATCGTCCTGGCCGGACTGATCTTACTGAGCCTTCCGTGGCAATCCCTCTCGATCACTCTCGGGGTGGCAACGGGGGGGATTCTGGCGATCATCGGTTATTGGTGGCTTCACCGCTCCTTGCGCAACCTGCTCCAGGAGCCGTCTCAATCTTCCGCTAAAAGCTTCCGGTTCTCCTACTTCATACGGTTGGGCGCACTGGCAGTAGCGCTTTTCGTGGCCATCAGGATTTTGAAAGTCCATCCCTTGGGCCTGATAGTTGGACTTTCGGTAGTAGTAATCAACATCTTCTGGGCCACTCTGCAACGGTCGCTTTTTTCGAGGAGACAGTAACCCCATGACTCATCCATTCTTGATTCTTCAATGGCTCGAACAGTGGCTCAAAGAACAATTCAGGTTCGATTTTCTCCTGGGCGAGCATGTCACCTACACCTGGCTGGTGATGCTGATCCTGATCGTGCTTGCTTTTTTTGCTTCCCGTTCCATTAAAATGGTTCCCTCGGGTATTCAGAACTTCATGGAGGCGGTGGTTTCCGGCATCGAAAACCTCATTGAAGAAACCATGGGTCCGAAGGGAAAACCTTATTTTCCCCTGATCGCGACCTTCGCGCTGTTTATTCTGGTTTCCAACCTGATCGCGCTGATCCCGGGTTTTTATCCTCCCACAGCCAACCTGAACACAAACGCGGCTCTGGCTCTCACCGTGTTCGCCATGACTCACATCGTGGGGGTCAAGGAACATGGCATTGCTTACCTGAAGCATTTCATGGGCCCCATGCTGGTTCTGGCCCCGCTGATGTTCATCATAGAATTTATCGGTCATCTGGCACGCCCCCTCTCGCTTTCTCTTCGTCTTTTCGGCAACATGTACGGACATGAAATCGTGCTGATGATTTTTTTCGCCCTGGTTCCTTTCCTGCTTCCGGTTCCCATGATGCTCATGGGGGTGCTGATCGCCTTCATTCAGGCTTTCGTTTTTACCCTCCTGGCCATGATCTACATCGCCGGGGCGCTGGAAGAAGTTCACTGATCGCATATCCATTCGCACTCCGCGAATCCAGTCCTATATTATTTAGGAAAAAAAACAAACCCGCAGTAAAAGGAGTTGTCACATGGAGTTTTTCTTTGGTTGGTGCGTAATAGCTGCCGGCATCGGCATGGGCATCGGTTCTATCGGAACCGGTATCGGTCAGGGTCTGGCCATTCAGAAAGCCGTGGAAGGTGTCGCCCGCAATCCTGGCGCAAGCGGCAAAATCCTGACCACCATGATGATCGGCCTTGCCATGATCGAGTCCCTCGCCATCTACGTCTTCGTCGTGGCCATGATCATTCTTTATGCCAATCCCTTCAAAGAAGACGTGCTGCGCCTGCTCGGCGTTAGCTGATTTTCGTCTTTTGCTATCGGAAAAAGGGGGTGGTTCCCGAGGGAACCACCCCCTTTTTTTGTGGAAATCCCAGAACGCCGTTACGCCGTTACGCCGTTACCTATAAATTATAATTTCCCATTTAGTTGACATTTAAAATTCCTTTTCATATACTGTACTTGAAATAAATCCTTTCCAAGCACCTCTTCAATGAAAAGGAGGAACTCCTCCACCATGCCGGAACGATTCGAACCATTAGAAGATCTGAAGCTTATTTTTGAATGTGCCGCCGATGCGGTCCTGTCGGTGGACCGGAGTCGCCGAATTACTTACGCGAATCATGCCGCCGAAGACCTCACCGGGTTTCCGATGGAGCAGCTTGTCGGAAAATTCTGCTTTGAAGCGTTTCGCTCTTTCAACTGCGATGGCGACTGCCCAATCCAGGAGGCGATGGATTCAGGCCATCCCGTAGTCTCTGAATACGATATCCAAAACAGTCAAAACAGAAAAGTCCCCGTATCCGTCAGTGCAGCACCCCTTTTTTCCGGTACCGGAAAAATGCTGGGTGCCGTCCAGACTTTTCGAAATCTCTCACGGAGCTCTTCTCCCGATGTACGGATTTCGGAAAAATATGCCTTTTGCGGCATAGTAAGCCGCAATCCCGGCATGCGACGTCTTTTCGAAATTCTTCCGGACATCGCGGACAGCGAAGCAACCGTTCTCATCCAGGGTGAAAGCGGAGCCGGCAAGGAACTCTTCGCCAGGGCCCTTCATCAGTTGAGCTCCCGTCGGGACGGACCTCTCGTGGTGGTCAATTGCGGCGCTTTTCCCGAGCCTTTGCTGGAGGCGGAAATCTTCGGCGTTCGAAAAGGGGCGTACACCGATGCGACGGAAAATCGCCCGGGACGTCTGGAAATGGCCGAAGGCGGGACTCTTCTTCTGGATGAAATCGGAGATCTCCCCCTGCCACTGCAGGTAAAGCTGCTGAGGGTTCTGGAAAATCACGAATACCAGCCTCTGGGCGCCAAAAATCCCAGAAAAGCCGATGTAAGGTTTCTCGCAGCTACCAACTGCAACCTCGAATCGATGGTTGCGAACGGCTCATTTCGCCGAGATCTTTATTTCCGCATCAAGGTCGTTTCGCTTGACATTCCACCTCTTCGCCAGCGCCGGGAGGACATCCCCCTTCTCGGGAATCTTTTCCGTACACATTTCAACAAGGTCCTCAAAAAAAATATCGAAGGGATCCACCCGGAAGCCTGCCGCATTATCCAGAGTCATGATTTTCCGGGAAATGTACGGGAATTGTACAATGTGATCGAACGGTCCATGATTCTCTGCCGAGGGGACGAAATTGAAGTGGAACACCTTCCACCGGAGTTGGTCAAAGCTCATGCCGTATCGGCAAATGATGTCTCCCACCGCAGCAAACGACCCTCGATTGACGCTTTAAACCGGATCATGAACCGTCATGAGGGGAAAGTCTGCCAGGTCGCCCAGGAACTTAATGTGGATCGCACAACAGTCTGGCGGTGGCTCAAGCAGATGGAGATTCATCCGCAATAATCCCTCTTCACGTCACCTCTGAAAGTCCCCGACTGCTTCTTTTTATTTCGCTTTTTCCTGCCTGAATGGTACAATCCGGGCATGTCTCATCTCGGCGAATACGAAAAAAGTTTCCTTGCGCTGAATGATCTGGATGAAACCAGTGCCGCTCTGAAGGCTCGGGGTATTGCGGAGCAAGCCAGAGGGGCGGGCCATGATGGATTCGCCCTCTTCTTCGAGGGGGAGGCCGCCTGCCTGGAAGGACGGCTCCGAAAGGGTGAAAAGCTGATGCGGGAAGCCGCAAGCCGCCTGCCTGCAATGGATTTCATTCTTACGGACTTTGGAATTCTCCTGTCCCGGCTGGGCCGGACCGGAGAAGCATTATATTATCTCGACCGTGCTCTTGAGCAGAATGACGACAGCATCCTGGCTCTCGGTCAGAAGGGGGTTTCTCTCGCTAAACTCTGCCGCGACCATGACGCCCTGGCCTGTTTTGACCGGGTGCTTCTCCTCGACCGATCCAATGTCCACGCCCTTCGAAACAAGGGAGTGATCCTGTCGAGGCTGGGGAGAGAAAAGGAGGCTCTGGAATATCTCGAATGCGCCCTCGCCGCCGATTCCAAAGACGAACATGCCCGCGCCGAGAGAAAAAATCTTCTTGAGGAAATGCGCCTAAGGGGAACGCCCCTGGGTTGGCTGCTGATATGGGTGCGCAAGAAAGTTCTTCCGTTCTTCAAAAGGCTTTATTACAGATACCGATTTCCGGTCTCAGCTCAATTCCCTGTTCCGGAAGAGGCGCATCAGCAGAACCCCCATGATTGAAAGGCACAATCCCACCGCCAGGCACAGGTAGCCGAGCGTGTGACCCTCTCCCCATCCCCAGAAGTCACTTCCACGGGCGAACCCGATAAGAGCGAGCCCTCCGAAAGTCCCTATTCCGCCCACGATATATACTGTCAGTGCCGTTCCACCCAGAATCCATTCGCGCATTGCTTCTCTCCTTTCAGGTGAAGAAGGGGGCGCTCAGGCCCCCTTCAGCATATTTCCTTCTATCCTCTTACAAAAGCCAGGAACATCAGGAAAGCAAGTCCCAGACCGGTGAACAGCGCCAGGAATCCAAACCCCTTAAAAAGGAAGTCGTAGAGAACTCCGCTCGGCCTTGTCACCTCGAAATCTTCGGTCATCCCCAGCTGCTCGTACCGCTTCCACTGATCGCCCCGTTCCTCGATGAATTCCTCCTTGCTCATTTCACCATTGAAAATGACGAAATCCATGGGGAACTTTTCCGGGCGTCCATGGGTATTGAAAAAGTGGACCGTGAAAATAAAGCCGGTGGCCAGAAGGGCCTCATCCGAATGGACAATGGTGGCCACATTGAACATCCAGCCGGGGAGAAAGCTTCCGAATAATTCGGGAAACCAGAGGAGCAGCCCCGAGCCGCCGATGGCAAACATCCCCCAGAAGACCGCCAGGAAGTCGAATTTCTCCCAATAGGTCCATCTTTCAAAGGTCGGCTTGGGCCCCCGGAAGAAAAACCACCGGATCATTCCCTGGATATCGCGCAGATCCTTGAAATTCGGCATGAGGGAGTCGGGGCCGAAGAGCCGCTGCAACCAGTGCGCGCGGTGGCCTCCGATGGTTCTCACGTCCTTGCGGACAAACAGAAAATCAACGCTCATGATCAGTGCCCCGAGGAAGTAGTAGAAGGTCAGGATGGCACATGCTCGATGAATCAAACCTGCGTAGTAGACGCCGCCGTAGAAGGACATCATTGCTTTGGCCCAGGGTTCAGCGCTGAACTTCAGGGGCAGGCCGGTCAGGGACAGACCGAGAAAGCTGATGATGACCGTCAGGTGCAGCAGAATGTGTCTCATTTCGAACCGCCTGTACAGCTTGTGCGGATTGTCCACGACGGCATGCGCACCCGCCGTCATTGTCGGCCCGGCGGCCACCATTCCGGGGCTGTCCTGCACTGCGACCGACTGCATGATCATCGGTCTCGCTCCGGTCCCTTCATCCGATCCCGCAAAAGCCGCTTCCATGACAATTTCTTCGGTTTCCGGCTCTTGCATCCGGAATTTGATTTTCTGACGATTTTCAACGAATCCGCGGAACATCCAGAAAAGAGTATGCAGCCAGAAGATTCCGAAGGTCCCTATCAGGAGCCCGGTCATTCCCAGAAAGGTCCAGTAGAGAATGGGATAATGCTCACTGTCCGAATGATCGCCATGGGCGAAGAATTTCGTAAATTGCAGGGTTGCCCCAGGATGGCAGGACCCGCAGGTTTCGACGCGATTTTCACCATGGAGGGTGGACGCCGGATCTTCTTCCGGCAGCACGCCATGCGCCCCGTGGCAGTCCGCGCATCCCGCCGCCCTTTCCGGAAAACCGAGAACGTAGCTTTTTCCGTGATAGCTCTCCAGGTACGTTTCCACCGCATGGGGATACACGCCGTTTTCGGCCATGAGTTCCTCATTCTGGTGGCACTGGATGCATGCCTCGGACCGAAAGGCACCCGCTTCCCGGTCCGTTCGTCCGACGGTCGCCCGTGCCGTGTGAAGTCCATGACAGTCGTGACAGGCCGGCGCATCTTCGTTTCCCGCAAACAAAGACTGCGCGTGAACGGAATTCTGATAATCATCCGCTTCATGGCACTGCATGCAGGTGGCTACTGCGGTTTCCTTTTTTCCATCCCAGAGTTGCCGGACGTGAATATCGGTATGACATTCCGTGCAGCCCATGCCCATCTCACCATGGATACCGGCGAAATGCTCCACCGCTTCGGTGTCGTGACAGCGAGCGCAGTTAACCTCCCCAATCGCGATTTCGCCCTCCATGTGGCGGTCGAGATCGGTGATTTCGACGTGGCAGCTCGTGCAGCCATTGCGCGCGTGGACGGATTCCGCGAATCCATCCGCGTCGACGACGCCCTCATGGCACTCCAGGCAGGTGCCCGGGTCGGGAACCAGGCCGGTTCGGGCCTCGGCCGCCGACACGCCAACCCACAACAGCAGCACAACAGGTAAAAGACGCCAGATTTTCATCTCCCACTCCTCTTCGGTTTCATGTAATGGTTCCGCCTTGATGCAGTTCGACCAGCCATTCGCATCCTTTTCCCTCCGTCTGGCAGTTGAATCTGAACTCCATCTCTCGTATAAACAGCTCGAAATTTCTCTTTACCCCTCCCCGATACCTCTTAAGCCTGTATTTGGAAAAGATCCAGAAGTGCCCCAGCATCCCGGGCCCCTCTTTGTTCACAAGAGAACCGGATCTGGGTATCTGCTGATGAAAATCATCGAGGACAAGTCCCCTTCGACTTGCCGGGCTCCCGGCATAAATCGAAGCGCAGGGCAGATGGCCGGGAATGGAGCAACGTTCCATCAGGCGGACCTCATTTGGGAAAAGAACGAATATTCTCTGCCGATCCGCAACCATGCAGAAAACCTTCAGGTTATCTGGAATGCAAGGGCAGAAACCTCGTTCCGGCGGGATTGGCTCCCCGGCCTCCCTTTGACTCATTTCTTTCAGCCATTTTTCCAGAGCTCTTCTGTTTTCCTCCGCCATCAGTGAACGCAGAGCCGAGTAATGCCTCTGCATCGTTTTGCGGTTCAGCCCGAGAATATTCGCCCCATGCTCAGCGGTAGACATTTGCCAGAATTCGCGAATGATATCCTGATGGAGGTCTTCGGGCAGGCGTTGTTTTCTCGGCCCCGGGGTGAATTTCTTCCGACATGCGCCACAACTGCGCCTTCCATCCCCTAAAAGATAAATTCTGGAATTTCCGCAGAAGGGGCAGAAAATATCCTCTTTTCCGATTTTTCCGACCTGCCGCCCTTCACCTTCAGCCATTTCTCTTCCTTTCCAAAAGTCCGATTTCATGGACTGTTTGGAGACGAGGACAAAAAAAATCCTTCTTATCTTCTTCCTTTTTTCACCAATTTTCTTGAGTTCATACCTTCTTCCGTTGGTTTGTAGGTTTTTTTCAGATAAAGCCTAAAATTGCATTCAGACAGGCGCTCCCCAGACAGGTCAACGACCAGAGGGCAAAGGAGAAGGTTGAGAACCCGATGATTCCGATAGCGGTAAATGCTCCGGCTCTGTAAGCCCTTATGAATGGATCTGAATGTATATTTTCCGTTTTCATGGGGTGCCTTTCTTTCTGCCGCGGGTATACCCGTGAATGAGGGTTCTTAGATGATTTTCTCTCCAAGGTGCAGCAGCACCGGCCAAGCTACCCAGGTACCTATCAGAACGGCTGCCGCACCCAATATTGCGAGAATCGCATTCAGATATCTGCTCTCCCTTTTCCCTGAAACCAGATTTTCCTGTTTCATGGGCCACCTTCCGTCTCAAGGGGCAACCCGGATTTTCCGGATCAGAAAAACGGACTGACCAGGTCCAGAAAGGCGCCACCCAGACATGCCAAAGACCACGCGATGAAAAAGGCCAGGAACATGGCAATTAAGCCGAGGGTTCCGTACACTCCTGCCTTATAGGTTGCCTTCATCGGTTGACTGGTCAGATTTTCCGCTTTCATGATCTCCTCCCGTAAATAGGTGTTCTGTCCCCCATTCAAATGAATTTTTCACTCAGATGGATGAGAGCGGGCCACGCGACCCAGGCGCTTGCAGAAGCCGCCATGACCCCCATCGCCAGCAGGATCACGTTCAACTGTTTTCTTCCATTCGGGTTTGTCCTGATGTTTTCGGCTCTCATGTCGTCTATCCTTTCTCAGTAGGTTTTTTCCAATCGGGGATAGCCAAGGCTTTCCTCCGCCCGTAGTCTGAATTTTCCCACCAGGCAATCAGGGCTTCCCGTGCAGTTCGCACCTGCAGCCTCCTTCAGCAGATCCCGTCGCCATGCTTCAATCACTTCCTCTATGCTTCCCTCGCCTCCTATGAAGACCCGAATCCCCCCTTCCCGGAGGATCCTCAGGGCCTTGGGTCCGATTTCTCCAGTCAGGAGGATTTTCACATCTCTTTCAACCAGCCGTCTCGCACATTTGACACCGGCACTTTCCCTGCTGTTTCGATAGATGGCATTGTCCAGGGCCTCCCATGTATTCTTTTTTTCATCGTTGATCAGGATCCAGTAGGCCCGTCCGAATCTTTGGTCGATTTCTTCCTCCGGATCCATCCCTCGTGCGGTGACAGCCACTCTCATGATGTCTCCTTTGTAGTCGACTCAAGCCGCCTGCGCCCGATTCCAGAAGGCGATCATTTCTTCCAACTCCCCCTCGGATCCCCAGCAGACCCGGATACCATTTCGGAGCAAAGCGGTTTCAAAACCCTTATGCCGATCACTGCACACAAGACCCTGAATTTTTTGCCTGCTCAACCAATGAACGAGACCCCCTTCTTCCCCGGAATTCCAGATCTGAAGAGACACCTTCCCATAGGACCCTGAGTTCCGCTCCACCTCCACCACAAAGTAAATCTTCTCCATACCCTTTCCGGGGCGGAACAGGCATCCGTAAAACGGGACGGCCACTTTGATCTTTTCAGGGAGTGCGGTTTTCGCGCCCATTCATTTCTCCTTTTCTTGCAAATTGTAATTTCCTTTATTCCAAGACTCGTGCCATCCCGTAATGCTGCAGTAGAAACCGGATATTTGCCCTTGAATACAAGCTCTTACAATAAAAGACTGCCGACGCGTGCCAACAGATGCACCCCTGAAATGTTGCAAATGCAACCATCGACACCACACGAAACAATGCTGCAGAGCTGCTTTTTATCTTTAAAATTTAGGTACTTACAACTGTTGCAATAGACCCTGCAACAGTTGGCGCGGATGCAACTAATGCAACATATGCAACAGGTCAAATGGACTGCAGCACATGCAACCTTTTTTAAAAATACGTTATGTATTAGCTCGGGGTATGAAACATCACCTCTCCCACGCTAGGAGGAAAGCTCAGGGGAAGAGGCGATTTTCAAACCGGTCATCATCTCCCGTCTTCAGTGGAGAGGGGGATTAGTCCTTGCGATTGAGTTACTTACAGATTGATGGGATCATTGCGATTACAACGTTTTAAAAAGGAAGGAGAGAGCCCTCGATTTATTTTGCGGGAAAGGAGAGGAATTTTCGGCCTGGCGAAAAAATCATGGACGGCTCGCCGTGTTTATCGAGTCGCAGCACCATTTCGCCTGAAATTTATTCAGCGTGAAGGGGAGAGCCGTACCGGAGGCATACTGAATCCCGACGGAACAGGCGAGCTTTGGAGCTTTGAGAATGAATGCAGGAAAGGACCAGATTGGCTGAAGATCTTTTTCTTAGAAGAAAAGAGTGGGTCTGGAGGAAAGAGAACGGCAAAAACGGGATTCAGGACAGGAGATCGAATTTCTTCATCCAGCGCCACAGGGTCGTCCTGTCCACGCCCAGCTCCCTGGCGACTTTTGTGCGGTTGCCGTCATGGCGCTCCAGAAGTTCAGTGATGAATCTTTTTGTGATCGCCTCTTTATTTGAAGAGGCGACCTTGGCCTGAATCTTCTGCGTGCCGAGAAAATCCGTCGGCAGGTGCTCAAGTGTGATTTCGCCTCCCTTGCACAGGATGATGGTCTGCTCCATAAGGTTCAGCAGCTCCCGGACATTTCCCGGGAAATCATAGCTCAGAAGAACCTGGAGCGCCTCGGCTGAAACTCCCCGGATCTTCTTTCCATAAGTCCGGTTCAATCGGTCGAGAAAAATGTCGATCAGCAGAGGAATGTCTTCCCGCCGTTCCCGAAGGGGCGGAATCTGAAGGGCCACTACATTGATGCGGAAGAACAGGTCACGCCTGAAGGATCCCTCCTCGACTTTCGCTTCCAGATCGCAATTGGTAGCAGCGAGAAAACGCACGTCCGCCTTCTGGGAATCTCGGGCCCCCAGAGCCTGATACTCCAGATTTTCGAGAACCCGCAAAAGTTTTACCTGCAGGGGAAGCGGCAGATCGCCGATTTCATCGAGAAAAAGGGTTCCCCCCGAGGCCATCTCCAGACGACCCGGTCGATTTTCCACCGACCCTGTATAGGCTCCGCGCCGGGCTCCGAAAATTTCCGCCTCCAGAAGTGGCTCGGGCAGGGCGCCGCAGTTGACCACCACAAGGGGACCGTCTCGGCGAGGACTCAGGGCATGAATCGCCCGGGCGAAAAGCTCTTTTCCTGTTCCACTTTCGCCGCGCAGCAGAACGGTCGCCTCACTGGCGGCAATATCCGGCATCACATCAAACAGGCGTCTCATGGCAGGATTGCGGCTCACAAGGTCCTTGAAGGTATATTTCTTTTCGATTTCCTTTTTCAGCGCGTGAATCAGGGAATGATCTCGAAACGTTTCCACCCCGCCGATGGGAGTCCCTTCGGAGTTGCGAAGAACCGAAGCGCTTACGGAAATGGGTACTTTTCGGTTGTCTTTGGAGACGATATCCACCTCGCGATTGATAACCGGCCCCCCTGATTCGAGAGCTTCTTTGACCGGGCATGCCGAAAAACAGATGTTCGTGCGAAAGATGTCATAACAGGGGCGGCCTATGGCTTCTTCGTAAGTGAATCCCGTAATCTCCTCGGCGGCACGGTTGTATGAGGTGATCCTCATACTTTCATCGACCGTGAAGACTCCGTCAGCGACACTGTTCAGAATGGTTCCCATTGCGTCCTGGCTGTCCCGGGAAAAGGGGACGAGATGTTTCATTTCGGACTTGTAAGGACCATTCAGAGGGTTGCTGGACTTGAGCATAACGACTGTACCCCAACTTCCCGGGCCCGATCCCGTTTCTGGCGATGACTGTCTTTTGGGTTATCTCCGACAGAATCGAGCCCCATTGATTAATGTTGCTTCGCTGCTTTTTTCTCTGCCGGTTTTTTTGCTCGATCGTATCCTTTGACTCCGATGTGGCAGGTGGCGCAGCGTGTGTCCGAGGCAAAGGCGGTAGATCCGTCATGGCAGGCGCCGCAATATTCCCCTCGGTAGAGCGCCTCCATTGTGAAGTCTCCCTTTTGCGCCTCCAGAGCACTCATCTCAAACATGCCGTTGTGGCAGTCGCTGCAGTCGAACCCCATCTCTACGTGCTCCTGGTGCCCGAACCGGACCGACTCCACGGGTGCAGTGAAATGTATGGCGCCTCCGTCCTCCACGTGACAGGCGGAACAGCTTGATTCGAGAGAAAAAGCCGTGGAGCCGTCATGGCAGGCGCCGCAATAACTCCCTTCCCCCATGGCGTTCATGGTGAAGTTTCCATTTTTGACGGCAGCGCCGGTCTCCATTTCGAACAGCCCTTCATGGCAGCTGTCGCATTCGAAGCCCAATTCCACATGAACCTCGTGGCTGAAGTAAACGCCCTTGGCCGGAGCGCTGTAGGCGATCTCGCCTCCGCCGAACTGATCGTCCGTTAAAGCGGCAGACACCTGGAAGATCAGGGTCGCCGTGAGTATCGAAACAGAAAGGGTGACTATCTTTTTCATGGGTCGCATCTCCAGTAGTCATGTGAATCGATTGGAGCCTCTTGTCGTTTCCGTTTTGATTCAGCCGCGCGTGTAGAAGACGTTCGGCCGGGTTCCGGCTTCCGGGCGCAGCACCCAGACCGCTCGCTCGATCTGGTGGACTTCCCGATAGACACGGTTATCCGGATCGGAAAGATCGCCGAAGATTCGAACGCCGGCGGGACACGCCGAGGCGCAGGCCGTCAGTTCTTCCCCCTTTGAAAGCCGGGTATCAAAGCAGAAGTTGCATTTGTCTACGGCATGTTTTTCTTCATTGAAGTATCGGGCGTTATAGGGACAGCCCTCCTGACAGGTCAGGCAGCCGATGCATTTTCTGCTGTCCATCATAACGATGCCGTTGGTTTTGTCCTTGTAGGTCGCGCGGGTCGGACAGACCCGGGTACACTGGGAAACGTTGCAGTGATTGCACAGAACGGGCATGAACTCCCTTTTCTGCCCCACGGCATCGGGTCTCTCCCTCTCCAGAACGGCAGTCCGAAATCCGTAATCCGGCACATGATTGGTGCTTTTGCATGCCGACAGACAGCGCTCGCAGTCAATACACCGGTCGAGGTGAATCATCATGCTGTAATGGGGCTTGTAGGGATATTTTTTGACGAACTCGCCGGAGGATGCGTAAACCTTCCGGACCGAAGAGACCGCCGAGAACAAAGTTCCTCCCGCAAAGACTCCGGTCAGCGTAAGCCCCATCTTGAGAAAGTCGCGGCGCTCTTCCGCTGGGACGTTTTCCACCCCTTCGTTCTTCATTTCCTTAAAGGACGGCTTATTCCTTTTCATCTTCCGTTCTCCTTCGATTCTCGAGACCAGCGCGGATTAATGATGGTGGCCCGGTTCGACCTTGTGCCCACCGAAAAGCTTCTCTCCTATCAGAAACAGGAAGGACGCCACCCCGAATCCGCCAAGCGTGATGATAATTTCGTGGAACGAGGGAAAATAGCTGAGCAGATGCTTGTATTCGTTGACGCCGTATTCGTGAAACACGGGAACGACCTGCCCCAGCAGCACCAGATCATAGCGCATGATGAAAATCCCGATGATCATCATGGCGGAGCCGGCGAACATCATGAACATGTTTTTCCCTTTGGAGAGATAAAAAAGCACCAGGGGAAAAACCAGACCGAAGCCGACTTCGAATAGCCAGAAGTTCACGGCATAGGGGCCTTTGACCAGCGCCATGACTGCTTCATATTTCCCCCCAGGCTGACCGGCGATGCCGGCCGTCATCTTCCATACGGTAAAGAACATTATGACGCAGATCAGCATAATCCCCAGTTTGCGCGTGACGTTCAGAGATTCCACCATCCTGGATTCCATGGGCTCGTCATTGATCTTGTATGCAAGGTAGTGGAAGAGGAAGATCACCGCCGTGCCGGTCATCATGGCTGAAGCGATGAAATAGATGGACATGTAGGGGCCGTGCCAGAATTCGCGACCCATCAACAATCCGAAAACCGCTCCCAGGTTGCTGTGCGCTGCGATTCCCGCAATGGCGCCGCTGAATCCGCAGCCCACCGCCAGGCGGTGCTTGTTCAGATTTAGAAAGAGAAACTCGAACATCATAAGTACAAGGTAGAGACCGTACAAAGTCCCCATCCACCAGATATTGGACGTGATATTGGGGGAAATGATGTTGTAGACGGCCATCCGCCAGGGCATCTTGATTTCAAAGGCGATGACGAAAAAGCCGGCCAGAATGGTAGCGATGGAAAGAAAAACCGATCTCTTGGCAATCGGCATCATCGATTCGATTCCGAACACATGCCCGATGGAGGACACCAGGCACAAACCCGTGGAGGTGACCACAAAGAAAACATACGTTGCGATCAGGATACCCCAGGGGATCTCCCGTGTCAGATTATAGGTGTGGTCGTGTCCCACCACCATCGCGTGCAGCCCTGCCGCCACCGCTGCCACCACCATCAGCGCGGATAGAAGCACGGCCAGATAATAACCTTTTCCCGCCGAAAGCAGCCGTCCGGTAATTTCGCTTTCGATGTCGTTGAGGGTCAGCTTTCTTGTTGCGTCCATAATGTCACCTTCCTCTATGCGGTTTTATCCTGACTCCGGATCGGGCCCTTGCACCGGTCATCGGCGCGAAGACTCCCTCCTTTTCCTTTCCTTTTCCAGCGCTGCCATCCGCCCGGAAGCGGGGCGTTTCTAAGCGGCTTCGGCATCACCGGAGGAAAACCGTCATCCCTTGTTGCAAGTGCAGCATACATTTACCACAGGAAATATCGACGTGCAACATTATTTTTCAACTTTTTTACAATTCCAACTGTAAGGTATCCGGCATATCGGCCATGGCGCTATTTTCCCACCAACAGGTCTCTTGATGTTGCAATTAAAACATCCATGTTGCATTTCAAAACCTACCTTGATATTTTTGCGGCGTTTTGCTTTTCCCCCCTGGAATTTACCCGCATAAAAAACCCGATTAGCTAAAGGCTGGTGCTTTCATGGCTCTTGTAAAGAGATTCTGGATTTGGTGCACGCAACACGTGCTGCTCGTAACGGTACTCGCCGTACTCAGCCTGAGCGTTATGGCTCTTGTAAATATCGAAATTCTCCACATGACGTCCGAACCGGAGTTCTGCGCCATGTGCCATCCCGGTCATGGTTTCGGCCCACTGGCGGAAGTGGACTCCTGGGAGCATTCCGGGCATGCGGCAGCCGGTGTCTCCTGCCTGGACTGCCACGGTCGTCCGGGCCCCCTTGGGTATGCCAAAGCCAAGATGGGAGGGCTTAAGGACCTCTACATGCAGTTCACCATCTCCAAGGAAGAAAAAATGGCGATTCTTTCGAACCCCGATGCCGATCTTGTTCCCATGGAGCAGTGCCTGTTCTGCCACTCGGATTCGGAAAATCAGAAATACAGAGAAAACCACAGGGGCCCGCTGGAAATCGTTGAAATGCGCTTGCTGGATCACGTGGAAAACCCTGACTTTCGCCAGCGCAAGGGTCTTCCGGATATCCTCAGCGAAACTCAGGTCGGCGGCACACATTTTGACCATGCTTTCCACATGGAATCTTTTGACCTGACCTGTCGTGACTGTCATTTTGGTGTCGTTCACCAACCGAAAAGCAAGACGGAGCGGATGAACCAGTGCATCACCTGCCACTCCAATTTTGCCGAAACTTCCGCGCCACAGATCGCTGACTGCACCGTATGTCACCAGGTTCAACTCGATATGAATATCGGCCAGGGCGCCCAAGGAGTTGCCGGCGAGACGAGTCTTATGTATGGAGCCGATATCTCCTGCGAGATGTGCCACACCGGCGTCGCGAGCGGCGTCTACCGCCCAAGTGCGTCAAACTGCACCGATTGTCATGAGGCAGCCTACAGGGAAATTTATCAGGAATGGGGCAGCGAGACTCGGAATCAACTTGAGAGGATGCATGCTCTTCGGGCCGAAACAGAAAACGCCCTGAAAAAGGCGGATGAGGTACGGCGGGATACAAAAAATGGCTGGGAGATTTACAGAACCGCTCTGGCCAATTTGAAATTCGTGAAGAGTGACGGAACGGATGGGGTACACAACCGATTCTACGTACAGGATATTCTCGAGACGGTCGAGGCGGACTTCAACAGGATCCTCAATGATCTGAAACATACCTGGTAATACTGCTTGCCTGGAACCCCCGACGAAAAAACGGCGCTTTTGCGCCGTTTTTTGTTTCATGCCCGGGGATTCCCCCAAGGCAGAGACGGTTCCCGGTGTTGTTCAAATCCGCAGTTCCTGGTCGAATAAACCGAAATCATACATTGCGACCAGCAGGGCGGCAATCACCGAAGCGCTCACCCCGGCCGCCCTTCCGATATCAGGCACGGTGGCCAGGAGCAGAAAAGCAGTGATCAGCGAGATTGAAATAACCAGCGCCAGAAAACGGCCGAACTTGCACAGGGTCTCCATTCCCATTTTTCCCTCTCTCCCGGTTTTCCGTTTGATTCGCGTCATTTGAGTTCATGCCTCAGAAGAAATTCGCGGCCAACCACGCAAGAGGTTGCCACAGAACGAGCACCGCGGTGATTGCCGATCCGACGCCGAGGACCGCAAAAAGGGCAATCAGGTAGGTTTTTACAAGATAATTCGTTATGGCCTGCTCCTGTCTCATGCTGCACCTCCTTCTTTCCTGCCGAAAAGTTTGTTATTCCAACCTCTGTTCCGCCCCTAAACCTACCCGCTTCCGTTGCACTTGCAACAAACAATTACCACATAAAAGTTTGCAGCGCAACAAATTATTTCATTTTATTTACAATTCTGATGTTAAGGTTTACGGGAATGGGCCTGGTAGATCCGCATTCAATTTGGAGACGGTATTTTGCCCGGGCTGGGTTTGGCGAGGACAATCCGCAGGGACAAGAAAGGTCCAAAGGGCACGGTGCGGCCAGATTGACGCAAATTCATCTATTTGTTTTCATTCGGCTTCGACACGCAGGTTCCGTTGAGATTCAGAACATTGTTCTTTCCGGAGGTTAATTTGCTACCCTTTTGTATTCAAAATATGTTAAGATAAGGTACTTTCTGATTATAAAAAATCTTCCAAACCCGCGCGCTCCGAACCCCGGAGACTGCAGGGACCTGCACCATTGGGGAGGAAAATAAATGGCCGTATCCAATAGCGATCCCATCTATCCAATCAGTGTCGCCGCCAAACTCCTGGGCGTCCACCCGAGGACTATTCGGATCTATGAGGAAGAAGGACTGATCAAACCCGCCAGACAGGGACAGAAGCGCTACTTCTCCAATGACGATATTGATTGGGTTCAATGTCTGCGGTACTTGATCCACGATGAGGGCATCAGCATCCCCGGAATAAAGAAACTTCTGGAACTCAGCCCCTGTTGGGAAATAAAAGGCTGCTCACCCGAGGTGAGGGAGAACTGCTCGGCCTACATTGACAAAACCCTCCCCTGCTGGGAGAGAGTCAATACCTCGTGCGCCAAAGACAAAAACCATTGCCAGAACTGCGAAGTTTTCGTCAAGGCAATGAAAGAGGCAAAGGATAAGGCCGCCGCGGAGCAGGCTCTGCTTCAGGAGAGAGCCTGACTCCTGCACAGGATTGAAAGTTCCAATGCACACCGATTTCTTCCAATCCCCGATCCTCGCAAAATCCACAGGATGGCCGAGAAAAAAATTCCGTCTCAAGGCATGATGCCTTCGCAAAAACTCATAGGATGGCTAAGCAAAAATTTCGTCACTACAAAGGCCTGGTGGTTTTTCAGGGGCGAAGGCATACATCAGGTATGTCGAGGTCCTGAAAAAACGCCGTAGCGCCGCAGGGCGGACTTTTTGCGACGCCTTTAAATCCTGCCCTTACTTCCGCCACAAAACCAGTTGACAATTTGAAGTTTCAGGTTTGCGGTATTTTTACTCGTCCACTATTTGCAACATTTCCATTGTAAGCTAAGTAATTGATTTTATTGTATTTTTTCTTGACATCTGGCGCATGGGTTGTTAGTGTTTATGCAAGAGGGCAGGATTCCAACAATAACGGCTGGCTTTTTCTTCCAGCTCGAAAAAGGGAGGTTACGCATGAAAGACATGGCCACGGCAACAACACGAGGGAATGAGCAGGAAATATCTCAGATCGGGGTCAACCTGCTCCAGATCACATTCAGAGCTTCTCTGGTATTGACCCTGTTGATCACCTTTATGATCGGACTCTGGGCGATCGCCGCCCTGGCAGGAGGTGCGATTTCTTCCGGCGGGCCGTTCGAGATGGTAAGGGGCTGGTTCACTGCCATCGGCGGAGCGTGATTCCCTCCCGTCCAGCGCAATGATAAGCATTTGTAAACAAAGGGCTGCAGTCGAAATGCAGCCTTTTGTTTGAGCAAATGATACCATTTGATGGAAAAATGCTGGACATTTTGATGAAATAATGAAGAATATCTTGAGATCTGCTAAAGATTAAATTTTCTTTGAAGGGAAAGGGAACTCTCGGGATGGCCAGGATTACCAACATCATCGATGCTTTTTTCAAGGGAATCGCCCGCAGCCGGGTATCTTTGCTTGGCGCAATGATCACCACGGTTACATTTCCATTTCTACTTTCACTGATCATTGTAGACATCTGGTTTCACATCGACAATCCTTATTTCGGTGCTGTCATCTACATGCTGCTCGGTCCGGCTTTCATGGTCGGACTTGTCATGGTTTTCATCGGCCTCTTTTTCTTGAAAGGAAAAGAGGAGGTCCGCCTTTTCACGCTGGATTATCTCAGGGAACACTTCACCGATGCGTCCCGCTTCGTCCGGGTGCGCCGGCTTATTTTCTTCGGGGTTTTCCTCACCATCGTCAATTTTCTGATTCTGGGCCTGCTCAGCTATAGTGGCTACCATTACATGGAATCGAATGCTTTCTGTGGAAAATTCTGTCACTCGGTCATGCATCCGGAATATACGGCTTATCAGAATTCTCCCCACTCCCGGGTCAAGTGCATTGAATGCCACATCGGATCCGGCGCCACATGGTTCGCCAAATCGAAACTTTCAGGTACCCGGCAGCTCTTCGCTGTTGTTCTGGACACCTACTCCAAACCGATTGAAACTCCCGTACATGACCTTCGTCCCGCCAGAGAAACATGTGAACAGTGCCATCGGCCGGAGAAATTTCACGGAGAAAAACTCTCGGTTCGGAACAAATACCTGACGGACGAGGAAAACACAGAGGTGAAGACCGTCCTGCTGATGAAGATCGGCTCCGCAGGCAGTCGTGTCCAAAGCCCTCACGGCATCCACTGGCACGTTGCCCCGGAGAACAAGATCACCTTCACGGCCGACCGCGAAAGATTGACCATACCTGTCGTCACCCTGACCAAGGCAGACGGCAGCACTACGGTTTTCCGGAGTGGCGAGGTGGAGGAGGGTTTCGAACCCCGGGAGATGGACTGCATCGATTGCCATAATCGGCCGACCCATATTTATCAGCCGGCGAATGATGCCATAAACGAAAATATCTTTGCCGGTGAAATTCCGGCGGAACTGCCGTTCATCAAGAAAATGGCCATGGAGGTCGTCACCCGGGAATATGATTCCCAGGAAGAGGCCCTTGCCCAGATCGAATCCACTCTGCAGGAATGGTATCAGCAGAAGTATCCTGATCTGATCAGGGAAAACCCGTCTCTGCTTGCGACCGCGATTCAGGGAATCCAGGGCGCCTATGCGAAAAATGTTTTCCCGGAGATGGATATCGAGTGGGATACCTATGTTAATCATATCGGCCATGGAGAAGATTTCGACATCGGCTGCTTCAGGTGTCATGACGGCATGCATGAATCGGAAACCGGCGAAGTGATATCGTCCGATTGCGACACCTGCCATCTGGTTCTTGCCGAAGAAGAAAAAAATCCAGAAATACTGGATGTATTACGGGGAGAATAGAAGAACAAAACAGGCGGGTTGCAGATCATGCTGAAAGTCCCTTCACCGGCAGGTGAGGGGACTTTCTTTTTCGCCGGCTTCAGATCACCGGCTTGGTCACGCTGCGACCAGCGCGATATCTGCCTCGCAAGGAGGCCGGTTTAGTTGATGAATTTTCCTGGATTTCGATTACCTGACCTCCTTTCCCTAGTGGTTGATTTCATTTTATCTCCGTAAGATCAAAATGCAAACGCCTCCGCTATTTTTGCGCTGATCCTACAGCCGAATGATTCCTGCCGCCCAGGCAAATCCCGCGCCGAATGCAACCACACCGACATGATCACCAGCACCGAGACGTCCGCTTTTGCTGGCTTCATCCAGCGCGATGGGGATGGACGCAGCCGAGGTGTTTCCAAATCGCTCAACATTGATGTATACTTTATCACTTCCCAGACCAAATTTTTTGGAGACCGCCTCGATGATCCGCAGGTTGGCCTGGTGGGGGATCAGCATATCGAGATCCGTGATTTCCAGATCCGATTGCCGTAGCACCTGACGCAGAATTTCCGTCATATTCTTTACCGCATGACGGAAAACCTCTCGCCCCTCCATGCGGATGGTATGAATTTTTTTCCGGACATTTTCTTCCGTGGGCGGGTTAAGACTTCCGCAACCGGGGTTGTAGAGAAGATGCGCAAGAGAGCCGTCGCTCCGCAATGAGGTACTAAGAATTCCCCGGCCTTCCTTCGCTGGCCCAAGAACGGCAGCGCCAGCGCCATCACCGAAAAGAATGCAGGTGTCCCGGTCTTCCCAGTCGACCATGCTGGTCAGAATATCTCCGCCGATCACAAGTGCTCTGCGATAGGAGGCGTTCTGCATCAGGGCATCGGCGATCTGAAGACCGTAGATGAACCCCGAACAGGCAGCGGAAACGTCGAAGGCGGCGGCATTGCTCGCACCCAGAGCGGCTTGGACGAAGCAGGCGGTAGCCGGAAACTTCATATCCCCCGTCACCGTCCCCACGATGATCAAATCCACATCGGCAGGATCGACTCCTGCATCCTCCAGCGCGCGACGGCCCGCCAGGACGGCCAGTTCCGAAAGAGGCGTACCCGGCTCAACCACCCGGCGCTCCAGGATTCCGGTCCGCTCCTGAATCCAGCGGCCGGACGTATCCACCATCTTTTCCAGGTCGGCATTGCTGAGAATTTTATCGGGAACGGCATGACCGGTTCCCAGAATCATCGTTTTTGGATTCGACACTTCATACTCCTCTTTCATTTCACTAAAAATTCTTCTTCTTATACCACGAAGAATCACCATGTCACAAGCGTCGCCCCCCCGCTTGCAAGAGCCCCAAACTGTGATTTAATAATTAGTAACCGTCCGGAAACCCGGGAAGCACAAATGCAGCTTTCGATCTGGAAACGAGTAATTTTTCGCAAGATCAAGGAAATCAAGGATTTTGAGCGGAGGCGTAGTACTTTACGCCGCACAATCAAATCCGCGGATTGACGCGGAGATTGCGGAAAAGGGCCGTTTCTGGACGAAAACTAATTAAAAACCCCCACATGAAGGAGGACTTAATGAAGGGAAACGGAAAATCCACCGCGGCTGGCGCCCTGATCCTGATGGCCGGAGGCCTCATCGGCGTGGGAATGGCTCTTCTTTATGCTCCGCAGACCGGAAAGAAAACCCGCCGACAACTGATGCGCTACGCCGACAGAACCAAAAATGAAGCCGGAACAATGCTTCGAGAGATAACCGAAGGCATTAACGAGTCGGTCGAAGATCTGACCGAATGGACTTCGGACCTTATGGGGAAGGGCAGCGAAGCAACGGAAGACTGGAAAAAATACCTGGTGGAAGCTATCGAAAGGAGTGAAAAGAACCTGGACAAACAGAAGCAAAAACTTCTCAAAATCATCCGTTGAGCTGAGAGGGCCACCCTCGGTGGAAGGCGTATCTTCTCTGGACTTTTTTCAGGTCCCTCGGCTTCTCTCCCCCGGGCCTTCTTCCTTCCTGCCGGACAGGGCCTGCAGCAGGTTCTTCTCGATGGTGCGAAAGTGGAGGTCGCGCTGCGGAAAGGGAATCTCCACCCCTTCTTTGCGAAACCGTGCATCGATGAACTGGCCCAGGTCGCTCCTGACGATCAGCCGCCTGTCCACCTCCGCAATCCAGGCCCGCAATTCAAAATCGAGTGAACTTTCGCCGAACTCCATAAAAAGTGCCGAAGGAGCAGGCGATTCCAGCACGTCTTTGTTGCTTTGGGCCGCCTCCTGCAGAATTTCGAGCACCTTCTTCACATCACTTCCGTAGGCTACGCCCACTTTTACCACGACCCGGGCAATTTTCGTCGAAAGAGTCCAGTTGGTGACCTTTTCCGAGATAAGATCTGAATTGGGAACGATGATTTCCGCCCGATCCAGAGTCTCGACAATGGTGGATCGCAATCCAAGTTTTTTGACCGTCCCCCATTCTTCATCCATGACGATGAGGTCCCCGATCTTTATGGGTCTCTCGAATAGAAGAATGAGTCCGCTGACGAAATTGTTGATGATATTCTGCAGGCCGAAGCCGATTCCAATCCCCAGCGCACCGGCCAGGACGGCGAAGTTCTCGAGCCTCAGTCCCGCCATACTTAACGCCAGGAGGAAACCGACTAGAATCAGGGCATAATGCAGAAGTTTTTTGACGGAATCCCTCACCCCGCGATCCAGGTCTTGCCGGGCGAAAAATTCCGATTCCAGCAACGCCCGGATGCCCCAGGAAATCTGAATGGATGCATACAGAACCAGAATGATCATCAGCACCATGTGCAGTGATACCTGAGTCTCCCCCCAGGGAAATCCACTCTCAAGAAGAAATTTCCATGCTTCGGCAACCGAATCGAAAATACGCCAGACCACCAGCAGATAAAGGGCCGCGTACCCCATTGTGAAAATCTCGAAAATCCGCTCCAGACGACTTTCGAGTTGAGAGCCGTATCGGCGGAAAAAATCCTTCTCCTGCAGAATTTTTCTGGTGAGCACGAATTCGATGGCGCCGCGCCCCAGGCGGATGACCATCGTCGCGAAAAGTCCCAGGAAAACTGTTTCCACAGAAGATTCAATGAGACGGGAAGCCAGATTGGCGTAGCCTGCGAACTGGGCGGCGAAGGAGGCAAAGAGAACCGCCGCGCCGATGCGAAGCGCAAGGGAGAATCCGTCCGAACTTCCCCGCTGTCGGATGTTGCGGGATGAGATGACCAGAAAGAGGGGAATTCCCAGAAGGCAGAGCACCGTCAGGTAGAGCCGATAGAGAGGTTGCGGCAGGGAGATGATCTGTAGCGACAGAGAAAGGATAAAAAGACCCGCCAGAAGACAGACCATGAACTTTTTGCGGGGATTTTTCAAAAGCCCCGAAATGAGAATGGAAGCCGATCCGGCCGCCAGGGCCCAGAGAAGAAGTCTCCAGAGGGCGGGGGGAATCGGATAGAGGAAGCTCAGAGTGGAGACGGAGACAAAAATGCCGGTCGCCCAGGGATGAGCCAATAGAAACAGCCATTCCCTGGTGATATTCGGGTTTTTCCGCTGCCTGGAGAAAATGATTCCTGTGACCAGTGCCAGGACAACCTGGAGAGTTATAATCCAGCCGCTGTCCCGCAGGAAATCCTTCCTTATCAGCTGAACCGCCGCCACCCCGCTCTCTACGGATTCCCAGAGCCCGGGACCGAACTGGGAGATATATTTCAGGCTTGCCAGGGGATAGGCTGTTCTGCTGAAGGTATTTCCCCGCAGTGAATTGAGGATCGCTTCCACCTGGTTGAGCCTTTCGAGATTTCGCACCTGCAAATCCGTGATTTCGTTCTGCAGGTCCAACATCGGTCCGAAACCCGCCTCCACAAGTTCCAGGACCCCGTCGACCGCTTCTCTGGCCCGCTGAAAGGCCTCTTCGGGAATGCTGGGAAGTGATTTTCCAAGAGCCTGCTCCCAATTGCGCCAGAAGCTCCTTCGTTCCTCCCAGGCGCGGCGAACCGCCTCCATTCTGGAAAGTCGTTCGGAGAGATCGTCCATCAGCCGCTTCAGATAATTCCGCTGCTCCGAGGCCCGCCCACGCATCTCAAGAAGGCGGTCGACATTCCATGTTGTGGGATCGCCCAGCGCCCTTGTCCGGGCCTCCAGTGCTTCCTGGCTATTCCGGGCGGCTTTCATCTCCTCCCGGAGCAGGGAGCTTTCGGTAAGAGCCGCGATATCCGCCTGCACGGGACCCGCCGATTCAACAACTTCGGCGGCCCGAGGGACCACTGCGGAAACTCCTGGAAAATCTTCCGGAGACTTTTCGGACGCTCCAAACGCCGGCAACACCAGAGAAGCAGTCATTAAAAAAGCAATATACAGACGTGTCATGGAGTCCCCCTGATGGGATGAATCTGGTTTTTTCGGCAATATAGCAGGATGTCGTGTGCGGGGGAGGTAAAAGTTTCAGGCGAAAATTGTTAAAAGCGGTGTCATCCGTCCGCAGGTCATGGTCGAGACCCCTGTCGCCATATCAGAACAATCGCACCCGAGCCTGCAGAGGAAGATGATCCGAGGCAAGACGGGACGCAGGGTTTTTGAAAATACTTGCATCTATCAATGCTTCCCGGGGGCGTACCAGAATCCGGTCCAGTGAAAAAACAGGCAGAAAGGCCGGAAAGGTTTTCGGCGCCGGAGATCGTCCGAAATAGCGATGCATCCATCGTGCGGGTCGTCCCCAGAGAAACCATTCATTGAAATCTCCGAGAAGAATGACCGGACGGATTGGCACCTCCGCGAGAATCTGAAGGAGTTTTTCCACCTGAAAACGTCGCTCGGCGGGTCGCAACCCGAGATGTGTGACCAGCACCCGGATCAGTTTTCCGCGAACGTCCAGCTCCACATCGAGCACCCCCCGAGATTCTCTCCTGCGATAGGTCAGGTCGAAACGGCGCACTTCCATGATCCGGCAGCGCGTAAGAAGGGCATTGCCGTAATACCCATCATGTCGCTGGATGGTCGGTCCGCCAATCGCACGCATACCAGTGGCCTCGGCAAGGTAGTCGAGCTGCATGGAGGCGCGGTCATTACCATAAAGAGCACTGACTTCCTGAAGACCTACGATATCCGGTTTCATTTCCCGGATAACGGAAACGATCCGGGCGGGATCCCGCCGACCGTCAAGCCCCACGCACTGGTGGATATTGTAGGAAACGATGCGGCAGATGCTGTCGGGTGCGCAGGCCTCCGCCCGGTCATTGTCATTCATTCCGCCCCTGTCCTTGCCGAATTTCTTTTCCGGCGGGAATCTCTTTCTTTCTCAGCCATTTTCGGATAAACCAGATTCCCAATCCCGCCGCCAGCAAGACGCCTGCAAGAATCAGGATATTGTTCAATTCCGGATTGCGAATGGCTCTTTGGAGGCTCCCTTCGAAGGCGGAGATCATTAATATGCCGGGGGACATCCCGATCAGGGTCCCCAGAAGAAAATCCCGAAAACCGATATGACTTGCTCCGGCTACAAGGTTTACCACCGTGAAGGGCGCCACAGGCAGGAACCGGACCAGGACCACCGCAATGAGTCCTCGACGGGCCATTTTTTTGCTGATGTCATTCAACTTGGCCCCTGCAATTCTGCGAACGGTATCGCGCCCCATGAATCGCCCGATCCCATAGGTGGATACGGCACTCAGGACACTTCCGAGAAGGGCGTAGCCAAAACCGAGAAGCGGATTGAAGAGAAGAGCGGTGGCCAGAATCAACAGGGTTACCGGCAGCATGATCAAGCCTCCCAGCACAAAGGCTCCGCCCACGATCAACGGCGCCGCCGCACTGTCCCGGAAGACGTTGCCCCAGGCCTGCAGGGTCTGCAGATTCAGGACCTCCCCCAACGGTGTCCAGCGCCATAGCCCCGCAAGGGCAAGCATTGCAATCAGGAGCAGCGGAAATGCCCACTTTCTTCCCCTACCTCTACCTTTCTGCTCACTGATTTCTTCCCCGATGATCTGTTGCATGAAATCTTCAAAGCGGACGGGCTTCTCAGGATCGATGATTGAACCCTCGGGAATCAGCGCATCGATCCATTTCTCCACCTTCTCTTCCAGAACTTCAAGGCGGCGCGGCCCCTTGCCGTTGAGTTGTCGAATGGCCTCGAGGAGTGATCCGTGAAGCGCGAATTCCCGGGCGACTCCCTCTGGTGTGCTTCCCAGGTGCTCTGCAAGAAGAGTGTGCCGAAACTTCAGGATCGCCTCCGTGAGATCGGATCGTTCTCCTGCCTCAAAAGCCAGGTCACATTCAGTGTCCAGGCCCATGGATCGGTTGCTCAGGTTCGAGGAACCCACCCGCACCAGTCGATCATCCACGATCAGGATTTTGGCATGCACGTTTATATCCAGATCGACCCTCTCATCCCTCACTGCGGGGAAAAAAAACTTGAGGCGGCCATGCTGATCCGCCTCTTTGAGTTGCTTGAAAAGCCTGGCCCGGAGAACCCCCATTGTCCCCTCCTCTAGCCATCCCGAACACTCCCGCGGCAAGACCATGACCACTTCGGGAGCATTTTTCTCCCTCAGTCGTTCGGACAGAGCCGTCCCTACCGAAACCGAAGTCAGGTATTGATTTTCGATATAGATGGTTTTTTGGGCCGATGCGATCGCGTCCAAGTAGAAATTTTCCACTTCCCGGACTTCGGGCAGACCGTCGTAGGCAGGTTCAGTGCGAAGAATGCCGATGCGGACATCCTTTGCATGGGGATGGATATCGGAAGGCCAGGGATCTTCCTCGACCTTGTCGTAAACTGAAGCGATACGCTCTCCCGTGGCAAGTTCCCATCGACGTCGAGCCAGTTCTCCCAGCGCCGAGGCCCCCTCGCTATCGATCATCATCTGTACGTCATGAAAAGGAGTGTAGGGCTTGCCGTTTTCGATGCGACGCGGATCGTCGGGAAGATGTTCCGAGGTGTCCCATCGCTCCAGCGCCAGATCCATTCCTCCGGCAAAGGCGACCCGGTCGTCCACGACCACTATCTTCTGGTGATGGGAAGCGCCCACCGGATGCCGATCGTCCAGGCGGAAACGGAGTCTGCGGTGGGTGCCCCAGCCGAAGCGGAAAAGTGGGAGGGTCTCGCGCTCGAACGCGTAGAGCATGGCGAAATCCCAGTCCAGAATATATATCTTCAGGTTTTTATTCCGGCGCAGAAGAGAATCGAGAAAGCTGCCGAGTTCCTGGGGCTCCTCGCCGCTTTTCTCTCCACGGTGAAGGACAATCCGACTGGCCACATCCCATCCGAGGATGATCACCTGTC
This sequence comes from Desulfuromonadales bacterium, assembly GCA_024636295.1. GTDB lineage: Bacteria > Desulfobacterota > Desulfuromonadia > Desulfuromonadales > JAGXHI01 > JAGXHI01. The sequence goes on along the minus strand of JAGXHI010000056.1, from coordinate 94,948 downwards.
GTCTGGCGCGGCTGACCGTTGCGGCAAAGGCGGAAAAATATGCGTCGCCGTCGATCAGAAAAGCCGCACGTTCGCTATGCGTCACACGCCAGCAATTGCGCCCCGGCTGCAGAACGGAATCGCTCTCCGATCCTCGGCCGGAATCTTTTGTCGAAACTGGGTTCATTCTGAGTTTTCGGTTGATGGGGGCAAAAACCCCCGGGAAAGGCAAAAATCAATTATTATTTTTTTCCACCTGTTTCCGGTGAGAATAATTTAGGCCGAGGCGTTTCCGGCGTGTTCGGAGGAAGAACCGGATATTCCTCCCTTGGCTGTTCGCCGGTCAGGGTCCGGAGAAAGGCTGTAATTGTTTGTGTTTCATCCGAATTGAGCTGAATCCCCAGTTGTGCCGAACCCATGACGGCGACGGCGTCTTTCAGACTCCATACCGTGCCGGAATGAAAGTATGGAGGAGTCAGTTCGATATTGCGCAGCGAGGGCGACTTGAAAACATATCTGTCTCCTGAGGTATTGGTAACCTTGAATCTTCCCAGATCCTCAGGAGGCCGGATCTCGGCATCCGGAGCTTCAATCACGCCGAAAGGATAATACCCCGATCCGCCCATGTTGATTCCTCCGTGACAGGCGGAACATCCCTTGTCCATGAAAAACTCAAGTCCTCTCTTCTCTTCCTCCCCCAGAGCCGTTTCATTCCCCTGGAGATAAAGATCGAATGGCGCACCGGGCGTGACAAGGGTCGCTTCATAAACTTCGATGGCCCTGGCCACATTATTGAACGTCAGGGGATTTTCGGAGTCTGGAAACGCTTTGCTGAAAAATTCCTTATATTCCGGCAGGCTGTTCAGGGTCTTTATTACGAGCTCCGGGGTGCTGTTCATTTCCACGGAGGCCTGGACCGGACCTTTGGCCTGCTCGGCCAGATCCTTGGCGCGACCGTCCCAGAACTGAGCGAAATTGAATACCGAATTGTAGACAGTCGGCGCATTCCGGGGACCTTTCTGCCAGCCATGGCCAATCGAAGTCTCCTGCAGGTCGGCGCCGGCAAGACCCACATTGTGACAGGTATTGCAGCTGATCAGGTGGGATGCCGACAGCCGGGGATCGAAATAGAGCTTTCGGCCGAGCTCAAGCCTGGCCGGATCCGCCGGGTTGCCTTCAATCTTGGGCGGGGTTTTCGGGATCGGCTCGAACTGGGATTTTGCCCGGGAAAGAAGGCCTTCCTCTCCCTGTGCAATGCCTGCGAAAAGGAAGAAAAAGGGAACCAGAATCGCAATCTTATGCATGTCGGTCTCCTGAGAAATGCTCCGTTCCGTGGGCTGGCAGATTGCAAGACGGACCAGCCCGTCCAATAAGCCACAGTATTAGATTCTAGCAGAGAAGGCCGGGTTCTCAATTATATCCCCCCGGCAGAACACCGCGCCTTCTACAATGCTCAGGGCTTCACCCTGAACGTCAGGCGCAGCGACATGGTCGAGGCTGGATGGTCGCCCAGCGTCCGCCTGTTCGAAGCTGCCGCCCGCGTCATCCCGATCATCAGCGCCTGCTGGCCCGATCTGGAGGAGTTTTTTGAACCCGAAAAGGAGATACTCATTTCCCGATCGGCCGAAGAAAGCCTCGATTTTTTACAGAAATTGGATGAGCAGAAGAGGCGGGAGATCGGCATAAATGCCCGCGCCAGAGTGTTGCGGGAACACACCGCGGCGCACCGGGTCCGGCAGCTCGAGGAATATCTTGCCGAAATTCATGGAAACCAAACAGTTATCGGCGTCTGAGGTTTAATCACCGCCCCCCCGGCACACAGCCCGAAAACGCCCGCGGCAGCGTATCGCCCAGAATTTGGCGAACTTTTTGCCACCGTTCAGGGTGGAGAAGAGGGAGATTCTGATTGATCTCAAGTTCGAGCCCGAGATAACGGTCGGGAGAATATCGGCGGCGAAATCCGCGTACCAGACAGTCTGAAACTCCGCAATAGGGGTAATTCCGCCGCACCCGTATATCGGAAGCTTCCTCCCGAAGCACCTTCTGCCAGATCAACGAAAATTTCTTCTCCAGAGGACGGCCCGGATCGTAGAGCAAACCAAGGTCGCAATTTCTTTCCTGTCCGTGCAGGATGGGAGTGAAGGAATGGATGGACAGGTGAAGTAGACTTCGCCCACGGGAGAGCACCGATTCCACATGCCCTTCGGCAGCCCGGCGATAGGGAAAATAGAATTTCCGGAGGATCTCCTTCTTTTCTTCCATCTGGAGATTTCCGCTGATCTCCGAAAACAGCGTCCGGCTGTTCACGGATCGGTTGAGGTCCACAAGCAGACGTGTAACCGTTCCGGTGAGCAGAGGCGCCCCCAGTGCGTGCGACAGACTCTCGGCAAAATCCAGCGCGCCGATATCGTATCCCCTGTGCGTCCTCAACAGATCCTGTTTGCCCTGGAACAGCCGCCGGTATCTGATCGGCACATGGTTTCCGCCGTGTTCACAGGTCATCAGAAGTTCGATTCTATCCGTCATTGCCTCACGTCCCGGATGCTGTTCAAATCAAAACCATCCCTGCCCTGCAGGAGAGGAGAACACGACAAAAGGGACGGCCAATGACCGCCCCTTCCCGGTGTTCGAGATGCCGAGAGAAAACCCCCGTCCTTCGCGCTACTACTCCTTGAGCCTCGAGATCTCCCGTCTCAGTTGATGAGAAGTGAGCAGGCTGCCGTCCCGCCGGATTTTGAAATTCTCATCGATGACCAGCACCCGGGGAATCCAAAAGACGTTATAGGCCTTCAGAACCTTGTTTCCGTCATCGAGCAGCACTGTATGGGGCATGACGAAATTGATATCCGCAAGGTGCTCCTTGACCATCTCCTGCGAATCCTGGACGAAAACTTCCACCACCCGTACGTTATTTTTAGCCAGATATTCTCCCGCATCCTCAAGTTCCTCCGTCTGCTGTTTGCAGGTGCCGCACCAGGTGGTTGCCAGCTTGAGAATAATGGGATTCCCCTTGAAATCGGAGAGGCGGACCTTTTCACCCTGCAGATCTGTCAGTTCAAAATCGGGAGCGGTTGTCCCGGTCTCGAGAGCCTGAGCGGGGGATAAAATAAAAAGGGAAAAAATAGCCAAACCGAATATGGAGAGCTTTTTCGTGATCATCATATCCTCCGGAAGTACGAGTCGCCAGACTGTTTCATCTGCACGCCTTTAAGAAAAGCTTATCAAGGCGGACATCCAAGTCAATGATTACAAACAGAGTTCTATTAGAAGTCATTTTGTCGATGGGAGTCAACCCCCCGAACCAAGGGGGGCGCTTTTTCCCAGGGGGCATGGTAGAGGGGGGAGCGGAAAGAAAACCTCAGGCGACATTCGCCTGGCAGAGCTCGGTCAGAACACCCCCGGTGGCCCGGGGATGAAGAAAGGCGATAGAGGTTCCGTGAGCGCCCTTTCGGGGTGTTTGGTCGATGAGGCGGATCCCCTTCTCCTTCAATTCATCGAGAGCCTCGGCAAGGTTTTCCACCCGATAGGCGATGTGATGAATTCCTTCTCCGCCTTTCTCCAGGAACCGGGATACCGGCGATTCCGGCGAAGTTGGCTCCAGCAGCTCTATTTTGCTCTCGCCGACCTTCAAAAAGGCTACGCGCAACTTCTGATCCTCCACCTCCTCCACTCCCTGGAATTGCATCCCCAGAACATCCCTATAAAGAGGCAGGGCCGCCTCCAGGTTTGTTACTGCTATACCGATGTGATCGATTTTTCCGGTCATCTTGAACTCCCCATCAGGAGAAGAGTGGCTGTTTAAAGAACGACTGTTTCCTGGTGCTCTCCGAAAACATCGCGCAGAACGTCTGAAATTTCACCGAGGGTTGCGTACTCCCGTACCGCCTCGATGATATGCGGCATGAGATTTTCGCTCCCGAGCGCGGCGCCTTTGAGGCCGGCCAGTTTTTTCTCCACGGCCCCCCGGTCACGCCTGCTCTTCAGATCGGCCAGAGATTTTCTCTGTGCGCTTTCCACCTCGGGCCGAACTCTGAGCAGACCGGTGGGAGGACCCTCCTTTATTTTGAAGCGGTTCATCCCCACGATGACCTGTTCCTCACTCTCCACGGCTTTCTGGTAGGCATAGGCGCTGTCCTGGATCTCCTTCTGCTGGAAGCCCCGGCTGATCGCCTCCGCAGCGCCGCCCACATCGTCGATTTTCCGGATGTATTCCACCGCCTTTTGTTCAATTTCGTCGGTCAAGCTCTCCACCAGGTAGGAGCCCCCCAGCGGGTCGGCGCTGTCCGCCACGCCGGATTCATGGGCGATCACCTGCTGGGTGCGTAGCGCGATGCGTACCGAATCCTCCGAAGGCAGCGCCAGGGCTTCGTCGCGACTGTTGGTGTGCAGAGACTGCGTGCCGCCCAGTACCGCGGCGAGGGCCTGAATCGTGACGCGCATGATGTTGTTGTCGGGCTGTTGAGCGGTAAGGGTGCATCCCGCGGTCTGGGTGTGGAAACGAAGCATCCAGCTGCGGGGGTCCTTCGCCCCGAATCGCTCCTTCATGATCTTTGCCCAGAGCCTTCGCGCCGCGCGGTATTTCGCCACTTCCTCCAGCAGATTGTTGTGGGCATTGAAGAAAAATGCCAGCCGGGGAGCGAACTCATCCACGTCGAGACCCGCCCGGATCGCCGCCTCGACATAGGCGATGCCATCCGCCAGAGTGAAGGCCACCTCCTGCACCGCCGACGAGCCCGCCTCGCGGATATGATAACCGGAGATGGAAATGGTATTCCATTTGGGCACATGGTCCCGGCAGAATGCGAAAATATCGGTGACAATACGCATCGACTCCGCGGGAGGATAAATATAGGTGCCGCGGGCCATATATTCCTTGAGAATGTCGTTCTGGATGGTGCCCTGGATCCTTTCCGCACCGATTCCCTGCTTTTCCGCCACCACGATGTACATGGCCAGCAGAATGGCGGCCGTGGCGTTGATGGTCATGGAGGTGGAGACCTTCTCCAGGGGAATTCCTCCGAAAAGAAGTTCCATATCCTCCAGCGAATCGATGGCCACCCCGACCTTTCCCACCTCCCCTTCGGCCATGGCATGGTCGGAGTCGTACCCCATCTGGGTGGGCAGGTCGAAAGCGACCGAAAGCCCTGTCTGTCCCTGGTCGAGCAGGTAACGGTAACGCTCGTTCGATTCCCGGGCGCTGCCGAAACCGGCGTACTGCCGCATGGTCCAGAAGCGCCCTCGATACATGGTCGGCTGTACGCCGCGGGTGAAGGGGTACTCACCGGGGAACCCCAGTTTCTCGCCATAATCCGGATCGGTTCCGGAGGGAGTGAAAATCCTCTCCATTTCGATGCCCGAGGTTGTCCGGAACGATTCCCGTCTCTCCGGAGATTTTTCGAGAATCCTGCCGAGGGTTTCGGATTCCCAGCGTTTTTTCTCGTCCTGTATACTCATCGTTGCTCCTTGGCTGAAGATTTTGGAGAACAGTTTACCGCCTCCGGCGTTACGGCGCCTTCGCAAATCCAGGCCGGAGGTTCCATCCTCAAAAAAGAAGGAGGAGCGGCTCCTTCAGGCCGGTCCTCCGCAATGCTCCGGCGCGGAATTGCCTTTTACCGGGCCGTGTCCTCGAGAGGCTCAATCACGCAAAGCGGATCCCCCGCGCCCACTCCTGTCGCCTCCACCGCGCTCATGCCGGTGACAATTCCCGCGATGGGGGATTTGATCTCATTTTCCATTTTCATGGCTTCGAGAATGATCAAAACATCACCGGCCTCCACGCGGTCACCTTCTTTTTTCATGACTTTCCAGACGTTTCCAGCCATCGGACTCTTGATATCCTGCCGTCCGGTGGCTCCGGCGCCCAGTTTGGCGGCCAGCTTCTTGACTTTTTCATCCTCGACCTCCACGTCGAAGTGGTCCCCGCGGATCAGAATGGAGAAAAGATTCCTTCCGATTCCGTCCACGTCCACCTCATAGGACTGGTTTTCGATCAGGAGGGAGAAAATGTTTTCCCGGGCTTTGATAAGGTCGACCTCAATGAGTTCTTCCCCGATCCGCACCTTGTAGTTGCCGGCTTCCGTCTCCTCGATAGCAACCCGGTGTTCCTTTCCCTGATATGTGGCGATATAGGCCATCGGTTTCTCCTACTGGTTATTCAGGGCGCGAGTGCGACCTGACATCTTCCAGGGGTTCATTGCCCTCGTCTCTCCGCCGGCCATTGCGGCCTTTGCCTTCTGCTGATCGATACGAAAAGCATTGATCGCGGCCGCTACAACAGCGATTTTTTCGAAGGGCTTCTCCCGGGCCGCATCTTCCACCCGGAATTCGGTATCGATGAAGGTGGTATCGAATTCCCCGCGGATGAAATGCTCATTGAGCATGACCCTGGCATGGAAGGGGATGGTCGTTTTGATGCCCTTGACGATGTATTCGGAAAGGGCGCGCCGGCAGCGCTGGATAGCGCTTTCCCTATCCTTTCCCCACACGACCAGTTTGGAAATCATGGGATCATAATGGATGGGCACCTCGAAACCCTCGTACATTCCCGATTCGTCCCGGACACCCGGCCCGCCGGGAATCCGCAGACCCACGATGCGGCCCGGTGTGGGAAGGAAATTATTGTCGGGATCCTCCGCATAGACCCGGCATTCAATGGCGTGGCCTCGGATCACCACATCTTTCTGCTCAATGGAGAGCCTCTCCCCGGCGGCGATCCGGATCATCTCCTGGCAGAGGTCGATGCCCGTGACCATCTCCGTAACCGGGTGCTCCACCTGAAGGCGCGTATTCATCTCCAGAAAGAAGAAGTCCCGCGTCTTTCCGGAAACGATGAATTCGACGGTTCCGGCGCTGTCGTAATCCACCGATCTGGCTGCGGCAATCGCCGCTTCGCCCATGCGGCGGCGCATCTCCTCGTCCACTATGGGACTGGGAGATTCCTCGAGAACTTTCTGATGTCGGCGCTGAATGGAGCACTCCCGCTCTCCGACGTGGATGATGTTTCCGTGCCGGTCCCCGAGCACCTGGATTTCCACGTGCCGGGGGTTTTCGATATATCTCTCCATATACACGGCGTCATCGCCGAAGGATTTGAGCGCCTCGCTCCTGGCCGCACGAAAAGCGTTCAGCAACTCTCGGGGATCGTCAATCTTGCGCATCCCCTTTCCGCCGCCGCCGGCGGCAGCCTTGAGCATAAGGGGAAAACCGATCTCTTCCGCCCATTTTTGGGCATGTTCCTCGTCGATCAGGTTCTCCTTCATTCCCGGCACGAGGGGAACGTCCATTTCCGCGACCGCCGCACGGGAGGTCGTCTTGTTGCCCATGAGCCGAATGGCGCGGGGATTGGGACCGATGAAGGTGATGCCTTCCTGGGCGCAGCGTTCGGCGAATTCGGCATTTTCGGCCAGAAAACCGTAGCCTGGGTGAATACCCTCGGCCTCTGTTTTCCGGGCGACCTCAAGTATTTTGTCCATCCGCAGGTAGGACTCACCGGCAGGCGGGGGCCCGATGCACCAGGCCTCATCGGCAACCCGGACATGAAGGGCCGAGCGGTCCGCTTCGGAATATACAGCGACGGTGCCGATGCCGAGTTCGCGGCAAGCCCGGATCACCCGCACGGCGATTTCGCCGCGGTTGGCAATCAGTATTTTCTTGAACATCTGAATCTCCTTGCTTGCCACGCACAGCCGCGGACTCCGGGACCGTATTTCTGCAGGGCAGAAGCCTTTTTATAGCGGAATATTGCCATGTTTCTTCGGTGGGTTGCTATCCCGCTTGTTCCGGGTCATCTCCAGGGCGCGAATGAGCTTGGGCCGGGTTTCCACCGGATCGATCACCTCATCGATATAGCCGAGCTGCGCCGCATCATAAGGATTGGCGAATTTCCTGCGGTAATCCTCCACCAGTTTTCTGCGGGTTTCCTCCGGATTTTCGGCCTCGGCCATTTCACTGCGGTGAATGATATTGACAGCCCCTTCCGGGCCCATGACCGCAATTTCGGCGGTGGGAAAGGCCAGATTGTAGTCGCTGCGGATGTGCTTGGAGTTCATAACGCAGTAGGCCCCACCGTACGCCTTTCGGGTGATCACCGTAATTTTGGGCACGGTGGCTTCCGCCATGGCATATAGCAGTTTGGCGCCATGCTTGATAATGCCCGTGAGCTCCTGCTGCACGCCCGGCATGAAACCGGGCACGTCCTCGAATACGATCAGCGGGATGTTGAAGGCGTCGCAGAACCGAACGAAGCGGGCCCCTTTGAGTGAGGAATCCACATCCAGGGCTCCGGCCAGAAAACTGGGCTGATTGGCGACCAGGCCAACAGATCGTCCGTTCAGGCGGGCGAAACCGACGAGGATGTTCCTGGCGTAGTGTTCGTGAACCTCCAGGAAATAATTGTCGTCCACCACGGCCTGAATGAGCTCCTTCATGTCGTAAGGAACGTTGGGTTTATCCGGCACCAGGGTCTTCAGTGAAGAATCGCAGCGGTTGGGATCGTCGGTGCAGGTCCGGATCGGTGGATCTTCCTGATTGTTGAGTGGCAGGAAAGAGAAAAGTTCCCGAATCAGCAGCAGGCATTCCTCATCATCGCCCGCCGCCCAGTGTGCCACCCCTGAGGTTTCATTGTGGGTCATGGCGCCGCCGAGTTCGTCTTTGGTGATCTCTTCGCCGCTGACGGTCTTGATCACCTCCGGACCGGTAATGAACATGTAGGAGGTTTCGCGGACCATGAAGATGAAATCGGTAATCGCCGGGGAATAAACGGCGCCTCCGGCACAGGGACCCATGATGGCCGATATCTGGGGCACCACGCCCGAAGCCATGACGTTGCGAAGGAAAATGTCCGCGTATCCGGCCAGAGACTGAACCCCGTCCTGGATGCGTGCACCGCCCGAATCGTTCAGGCCGATCACCGGAGCACCCATTTTTAAAGCCATGTCCATGATTTTGCAGATCTTCTCCGCGTAGGCCTTGGAGAGGGAGCCGCCAAATACCGTGAAATCCTGGGCAAAAACATAGACGAGACGACCGTCTATGGCGCCGTAGCCCGTGACCACACCGTCTCCGAGGATCTGCTGCTTCTCCAGACCGAAGTTGGTGCAGCGGTGCACAACGAATTTGTCGATCTCCTGAAAAGATCCTTCGTCCAGCAGAACGTCGATACGCTCGCGAGCGGTCAGTTTTCCGGACTCGTGCTGCTTTTCAATGCGTGTCGCTCCGCCCCCCTGCTCGGCCTCCGCATTGCGCCTTTTGAGCTCCTGAAGCTTTTCCTCGATGGTCATTCGACCTGACTCCTCATTTCTTTTTCTGTTTGAGAGCCGAACAATCACCTCATCGGGTGACGACGGCAAGAACCTGGACTTCCGAATCTCCCCCGGAAAGAAGCCGGTGCTTCAACGATGAGTCGAAATAGACGGCATCTCCTTCCTCCAGAATCAGACGTTCCTGGTCGAGAATAATCTCCGCCCTGCCTTTCAGAATGATCAGAAATTCTTCCCCCTCGTGATTGTACAGGGTCTCCTCCGCGGCTCTTTCCGAAACCGTCAGAAGAAAGGGCTCCATTTTCTTGTTTCGCTTGCGAAAAGAGAGGGCTTCATACGTATAGCCATGCCCCGTGCCGATTTTGGAGATCACCTGACTGATCACCCGCCTCTCGGTCCTGCGCACCACTTCATATTTTCGCTCCTCTTCTTCCTCTTCGAAAAAGTGGCCCATTTTGACATTGAAAAAACGGGCAATTTTCGAGAGCGTGGCGATCGGAGGTGAAACGTTGTTGTTTTCGATCTGTGAAATCAGCGCCGGAGAAAACCCCGTTTCCCTCGCCACATCCTGAAGCGTCAGCTTGCGGGATTTGCGCAGAATCTTTATCTTCGCCCCGATATTGTAATCCATGCGTTTTTAAATCCAAATTCCTCAACGAGCAAAAAATGAAAAAAAGTTTTATTCCAGCTGATATATCCAAATCCCCTTAACTTGTCAACCTGAAGTTTTACTGCAGATAAAAATTTTTTATTTAAATTTAACGACTGGCGACAATCCGCCGGAAACCGCCTCGGAAAGACCATCAAAAAAACTCGATATCTTCAAGGCACTTCAGTGGAGTCCTGTATTGACTTTTTCAGCCGCTTCCTCTAGTTTACTACCTGATTCCCTCTCTGGCCGGCAACGGCTGCGTTCCTTTCTGCCGGTTCTTTAGAAAGATTGTTTTTTCATGAAAGAATTTGATTGTCCGCTGGGCCTGCGCCTGCGGCCGCAGACATTCCCCGCCAGGAAACTGCGGCTCAAGGAAGGTTACAACTATTCCCCGCTGGAAAATTCCTCCGACTCCTTTCGAATCTCGGTGGTGGCCGGCGTTGCCAAAGTCGCCGAACTCTTTTGCTCCTTCGCCAGACATCTCCCGGAGGAGACCTTCTTTATTCTTGAGTTCTACCAGGAGGAAGATGCGGGGGAGAAGAACGTGGGCGACGGCCTGGTCCCGACGGTCTGTTATTCGCCCTATCTGCAGACCACCGAAATTCTAGAAATTATAGAGAGCTATTTGCCGAGGCTGATTCATGACGGATTCGTCGGCTTTGGGCTGGCCAATAACCGAGAGGGCCTGGAAGTCTTCTACTCGGAAGAAAAGGTGCTCACCTTCTTTACCGGAAATCATCTGCGGGTGATGAATTTTCTGGCTGAAAATGGAGTTCCGTACCGGCCCCGGCTGCTTCTTCCCACCGACATGCACCACGATCATTTTTCCCTGCAGTGTCACCATCGAAACGCCCTGCCTGAGCCCTTCGCCTCAATGAGCGAAATGGAGCTCGACTATGTCCAGTTCTGCAACGAACTGATCGAGCACCTGGATATGTATCCCATAGAAGAAAATCTGTCTTTTTTTCTCTCCAAAAGGGAACAGGATCTCATAGAGGACCTTCTTCGGCAGAATCTGGAATTCCATGAATTCCTGGAGGATGACTTCGGAAGTCTGCTTCTGGACTGGAATGATTTTGTCAATGAATGCGAAGCGGCTTTCGAGGGAGATCTCTGGGAATACCGGCTCGGCCTTCAACTCCGGGACATGATCCAGTATGTGATCGAAAATGTTCCCGAACACCTTTCCGCCAAGCTCCTCGATATAGTTCGAGAAGCCGATGGTCGCTTTCGCCAGATCCTGGTTGACCATCGAAAGCGACTCGATATGCCCGGCAAGATATCGGAGAGGGAGGAGCGTTTCTGGTACCGGGGCGTGATCCGCAACCAGGGCGTCTGTCTCAGGCGGGATCTGATCCGACAGGGCTGGTTCAAACCTTGAATTGTGTCGCAAAAAGTCCGCACGGCGATGTTACGACATCTTTTTTCAGGGCAGAGCATAGGGAAGATTGGAAGACGCCGGAATCTCCGGAAAATGCATTGAAAGCAACGAGGGCAGCGCCGCAAACGGGATGTTTTCAGCGGCCCCTGGCGCGGTCCGAGGTTCGAGGTTAAAGTACTTTCTTGCTTTCCTCGAACCTTTTTCTTTTCCGCAAAAAATATGATTGCCATTATCTCAGCCGTTCCCCTTGAAACCGATCTGCTCCGCTGCAGGCTCTCGCCCTGCGCCGTTCAGTCCTGTGGCCACAGGGATCTTTTCAGAGGAAATCTTTCCGGGGGCGAAATTCTTCTTCTCCACGGGGGGGTAGGCAAAGCGAATGCCGCCGCTGCGGCCACCTCACTGCTCGAGCGCTTTCGTCCCTCGCTGGTCCTGGTGGCCGGGTGCGGAGGCTCTTATCCAGAAAGCGGGTTGGCTACAGGGGATCTGGCCCTGGCGAATGAGGAGATCTACGGCGACGAGGGTGTTATCACCCCAGCAGGGTTCCGGGACATGGAGGAAATCGGATTTCCCCTTGTCCAGGTCCGGAACAATAGTTATTTCAACCGTTTTCCCGTCGATTCAAGACTCCTTGATCAGGCAGCCGATTCATTGCGACAGACCGCCGCGGAAACCGGACGCACATTGAACATCGGATCGTTCGTGACGGTCTCCTCCTGCTCCGGGACCGACAGATCGGGACGGGAAATGGCCCTACGCACCGGAGGTATCTGCGAAAACATGGAAGGCGCCGCGGTTGCTCAGATCTGTCTTTTGTACAACGTTCCCTTCCTCGAAATCCGCGGCATCTCCAATCTTGTGGAAGATCGCGACCTCCGCCATTGGGATCTTGTCGGCGCCGCCCGAATAGCACAGCGAGCCGTTATGGATTTTCTCGCGTACCGGAATGACTTTCAGGATCGCGCATGAAGCCTTCTCTCACCCTTGGATATTCCCCCTGTCCCAACGACACCTTTGTTTTTTATGCCCTGGTCCACGGCCGCATTCCATCACCCGGTTTCCAGGTGCGTGAGCAACTGGAGGACGTTGAAACCCTCAACGGCCTGGCACTGAAAGGGATTCTGGACCTGACGAAAATTTCCTATCATGCCCTCGGTCACTTGCGCGGAGATTATGCGCTTCTGCACAGCGGAGGCGCACTCGGTCGCGGTTGCGGCCCGCTGGTTGTGGCCGCGAAACCGACGACTATGGAATCCCTCCGGGGAAGACGCATTGCCGTGCCGGGCAGGCTGACCACGGCCAACCTTCTGCTTCAACTTTACAGGACGGGTTATGAAAATCTGCTTCTTCTGCCCTTCGACCGGATCATGGAGGCGGTGCGAAGTGGAGAGGCCGAGGCCGGGGTGATCATCCACGAGTCCCGTTTTACCTATCCGCAGTATGGATTGGAAAAGGTGCGGGACCTCGGCGAATGGTGGGAAGAGGAGAGCGGGCTGCCCATTCCACTGGGGGGCATTCTCGCCCGGCGGGACCTGGGGTCCGAAATGATTTCCGCCGTCGACGATGCCGTTCGCCGGAGTCTCGAATATGCCTTCGTCCATCCTGCGGAGCCCAAAAACTACATCAGGGCTCATGCCCAGGAAATGGCTGAGGACGTCATCGATCAGCACATAGGCCTTTATGTCAACGACTTCTCCCTCGACCTGGGAGAGGAGGGAGAAAAGGCCGTGCGGGAACTCTTCTCCCGGGCCGAAGAAAGGGGAATCATCCCCCCCTGCGACCTGCCGCTTTTTGCGGACTGACTCTTCCCACCCTTTTTCGAAAAAAGCGGGGCTTCTCATAAGAATGCCCCGCTTTTTTATTTTACGGAAGCCGTGGAGGGTTTCCTCTTTGCTCAGAGAGGCGGCCGCTTGCTGTGCCAGCCTGCCGCCTGCTCGTAACGATGGGCAAGGGACAGAACCTGAAGCTCGCCTAGGCGGGGCCCTACGATCTGGAGGCCCAGCGGCGTTTCATCTTCCGAGAATCCACAGGGAACACTTATCGCAGGCAGGCCAAAGACGTTGAAGGGCCTGGTCATGGCGGTAGAAAGGGCCACGGGATCGCTGCTGTCTACGACCTTCGGAACGGCGGCGGGAATTGTAGGGGTAAGCAGGAGATCGACGTCCGAAAAAACGTCTGTAATCTCCCTTCGCAGCCGACCCACCAGAGCGCGCCCTTCTTCATACTCATCACGGGTGACGCCACGACATCTCTCGGCTTTTTCCCGGGTAGCGGGATCGTAGCTTTCCGCGGACCGCTTCAGATGCGGTTCGTGGAAGGCGTATACCTCCGCATCAAAAACCTTCCAGAAATTTCCTGGAATCTCCGGCAGGTGAACATCACAAAAGGTCGTCCCCCGGGACCCGAGCGCCTCATGGGCCGAAGCGATGCACCGCTGCGCCTCTTCCGATGAAACGTATCTTCGAACGATGCCGACCCGCACCGGAGGGTCCGCATGAAAGGCGGAGGAATAATCGGGAATGGTGGCCTCGATGCTGCAGGGATCATCGGGATCGTATCCGGCGAGCACCTGGAGCATCAGTGCAGCATCCGAAACCGTGCGGCAGATCGGCCCCGCATGATCAAAACTCACCGAGAGGGGAATAATTCCCCGGATGCTGACCAGGCCATGGGTCGGCTTGAACCCGACGATCCCGCAGCAGGCGGCGGGCAGCCGTATCGATCCCGCCGTGTCCGTCCCGATGGCGCCGTAGCACAGTCCCGCGGCAACGGCTGCGGCGGAGCCGCCGGAAGAGCCTCCCGCAATCCTCTCCCGGTTCCAGGGGTTGACCACCGCGCCCCGGTGACTGATGAGGGAGGTGGTGCCGAAAGCGAATTCGTGCAGGTTGAGCTTGCCGAGCAGAATGGCCCCGGCCTTCTTCAACCGGACGACGACCTCGGCGTCCTCTTCGGGCGTCCGGTCGGCAAAAACTGCACTTCCGGCGGTCGTAAGCAGCCCCGCCGTATCCACGTTGTCCTTGAGCGCGATGGGAATTCCGTGCAGGGGACCGCGCCGACCTCCCGAGTGAATTTCGCTCTCCGCACGCTTGGCAGCCTCCAGGGCCTGTTCGTTCGCCACGGTGATGAAGGCATTCAGAAGGGGATTCAGGCGCTCGATCCTCTCCAGGCAGGCCAGGGTAAGTTCCACGGGCGAGATCTCTCTTCGATCGATGAGATTCGAGGCTTCGGACAGGCTCAGGTCACAGAGACCGGCCGCTCCGCCGGAGGTCGATCGCGATTTCGATCCGGATGTGGAGAAAGGCTGCTTTTCACGGGTCATTCGCTTCTCCCTTGCGTGAGAGTTTGGGACTGGCCGCCCCTGGAACCACGGCAGCTCAGGCTTTCATCTGCACGGCCTGAATGAAGTCTGCCCCGATGGAAGAGGCGATTTTTTCGATCGTCTCTTCATCGGCGGGTGAATCGAGGGAAAGAACGACCATCGCTTCGCCCGCCTTGGATCGCCGGCCCAGGTTCATGAAGCCGATGTTGATCCCGGCTTCGCCGAGAATGGTGCCGATCTTTCCGATCAGACCGGGCCTGTCCTCGTAGGTGGTGATCAACATGTGCTCCTCTGGAGTGAAGTCCGTCAGGAAATCACGCATTTTAACAATCTTGGGGATGCCCTCGAACAGGGTCCCCGCGATAAGGCGGCGTCCCTCGGGGGTCTCGAGGATGACCGTAATCAGGTTTGAGAACGACTCCGATTCGGTCGTACGCACCTCTTCCACGACGATCCCCATGTTGCGGGCGACGAGCCGCGCATTAACCATGTTGACTTCCTGCTCCGTGTGGCGATTGAGCAGGGCAGCCATTCCGGCCACGGTCAGGGGCGCACAATCGTAGCGGGCCAGATTCCCGTTGTAGCAGAAAATGACCTTCCTGGGATTGGGGGGGGCGATCTGGGAGATGAGATCGCCGATTTTTTCCACCAGACCCATAAAAGGCCGCATGTGCTCCATCAGATCGGGATCGAACCTGGGAATGTTCACCGCGTTCTCCAGGGGCTTTCCATCCAGATAATTCACGATCTCCCGGCTGACATCGATGGCCACGTTCTTCTGGGCCTCGAAAGTGTTGGCTCCCAGATGGGGAGTGACCACCATGCGGGGATGCTCGATCAGTTTTCGCAGGATTTCCGAACGGGGGGGCTCCTCGGTAAAGACATCGAAAGCGGCTCCGGCCGCCTTGCCGCTCTCAAGAGCCTGCAGCATGGCATCTTCGTTGATGATGCCGCCGCGGGCGCAGTTGACGATCAACACGCCACCTTTCATCCCCTGGAAATGTTCCGCCCGGATCATGTCCCGCGTCTCTTCGTTCAGGGGCGTATGAACCGAGATGACATCCGAGAACCGGATGATGTCCTCCAGGGGCGCCAGCCTGACGCCCAGATCTTCGGCGCGCTTCTCGGCGATGTAAGGGTCGTAGGCCAATACCTCCATTTCGAAGGCCTTTGCACGCAATGCGACTCTTCCGCCAACTTTTCCCAGTCCGACGATGCCCAGGGTCTTGTTTTTGAGTTCCGTTCCCGTGAAGGGAGCGCGCTGCCATTCGCCTTTTTTAAGGGTGGAATTGGCGGTGGTGACATGGCGGCACAGGGTCAAAAGGATGGCAAGGGTATGTTCCGCGGCGGAATTTGTATTGCCCAAAGGGGCATTCACGACGATTATCCCTTTTTTGCTGGCGTATTCCACATCCACATTGTCGATTCCCACACCAGCACGGGCGATGATTTTCAGCTCCCCGGCGCGGTCGATGAGTTCGGGATCCACCTGCGTCCCGCTGCGGGTTATGATCGCCTGGTATTCTCCGATCGTATCCTGCAGTTCTTCCCGGGAAAGGCCGAGGCGCACATCGACCCGAATCCGTGGGTCCTCCAGAAGGGGCTGAAGTCCTTTTTCAGAAATTTCATCTGTAACGATTACCTTCATAAATTCTCTCCCGGTGAAGAATAGTAAAATAGCAGATTAGACGGTCCATTACGCCTTGTCAACGCAGTGCAACGACAGCAGAGCCCGGAGATTGAATCATCACCAAAAAAAGAAACGCTCCCGGACGGAAGGCCGGGAGCGTTGTTCGGAGCACAAAAATGGGATCAGCCGTTTTTACGCTGGAATTCCTCCATGAAGGAGGCAAGGGCTTCGACACCTTCCATCGGCATGGGATTGTAGATGGAGGCGCGGATACCCCCCACGGCCCGATGGCCCTTGAGAGCGTACAGGTTCTCCGCCGAGGCTTCCTGCAGAAATTTCGCCTCCAGTTCAGGAGTTTGAAGGTTGAAGGTGACGTTCATGATGGAGCGATCCCGGGTCTGGACGAAACCTTTGTAGAAATCGCTCCGGTCGATAACCTCGTACAGGCGCGCCGCCTTCTGGCGGTTGAGCTTCTCGATAACGGCAACTCCGCCCTGAGCTTTGAGCCAGTCCAGAACCAGCTTCACCACGTATATTGCGAAAGTATTCGTGGTGTTGGTCAGGGAGTTGTCCTTATCGTAGACGGCGTAATTGAGAAGAAGGGGAGTTTGCTCTCCGGCGTGGCCGAGAAGATCCTCGCGAATGACCACCATGGCCATTCCCGAAGGGCCGAGATTTTTCTGAAGGCCCGCGTAGATGCAGCCGAATTTTGAATAATCGATGACCCGCGAGAGGATCTCCGAGGTCTGATCCGCGATCAGGGGGACCTGTCCGGATTCGGGGAACTGCTGCCACTGGGTTCCGAAGACGGTGTTGTTGCTGGTAATGTGCAGGTAGGCGGCATCCTGCTCGATATCCGCGGGATCATAGTCCGGAATGCGGTCGAAATTGGTATCGGCGCTGCTGGCCACTACGCGGATATCGCCGAACGGCTTTGCATCCTTGACCGCGAGAGAAGCGAAATTTCCCGTCTCGAAATAGAGGCATTTTCTGGAGGGGACCCGCCCTGCAAGGTTCAGAGGAAGCGCGGAAAACTGCATTCGCGCTCCGCCATGAACAAAGAGGATTTTATAATTGTCGGGAACTCCGGTGAGCTCACGAAAGAGATTCTGGGCCTCCACAAGGATGTTCTGGAATTCCTTCGAACGGTGGCTGATTTCGATGACCGAAACCCCCATTCCCTGAAAATCAAGAAATTCGTCCCGAATTCTTTCCATGACCGAAACCGGCAGCATGGCGGGACCAGCGCCGAAATTATAGACTTTCTTCCCCATTTCTTTCCTCCTGAACAGGCGGCTTAAAATTTACGGACATTAATAACGCCTTCGATCCGGCGCAACTCGTCCATGAGTTCATCGGTGACTTCACTCTCAACATCGATGAGGGTGTAGGCGATTTCGTCACGGCTCTTGTTGATCATGTCCAGGACATTGATATTTTTGTCGGCCAGAATCGAAAGCACCTTTCCCAGCATTTTCGGAACATTGCGGTTTGAGAACGCCAACCGATAACCGCCGGTCCGTTCCATGAAGATCCGGGGGAAATTAACCGAATTCGTGATGTTGCCGTTCTCGAGAAAATCGATCAACTGGTCGGCGACCATGATTGCACAGTTTTCTTCGGCCTCTTCGGTGCTGGCTCCAAGATGGGGGATAAGAACCGCGCCCTCTCGCCCCACCAGCTCGGGGACGGGGAAGTCGGTGAGATAGCGACCGATTCTGCCACTCTCCAGGCCAGCGACGATCGCTTCCGTATCTACGACTTTTTCCCGCGAGAAGTTAAGCAGCACCGCACCGGGCTTGAAACTCTCCACAAGGTCCTTGTTGACCAGGTTGCGTGTAGCTTCCAGAGCCGGCAGATGAAGGGTGACGAAATCGGATCGGGACAGAAGGCTCTGGATGTTTTCCATCGGTTGGATCTCCCTGGAGAGCCTCCAGGCGGCCTGCACCGAAAGTGCAGGATCATAGCCGAGCACTTTCATCCCCATCATCAGTCCCGTTTCGGCAACGAGAGATCCGATTGCCCCGAGACCGACCACCCCGAGGGTTTTGCCGAGAAGTTCACGCCCTCCAAATTGTTTTTTGCCGCTCTCCACGACCTTGTGAAGGGCGTCGCTGTCAAGTCCTCCGCCTTCTCTTCGGACGAAGTCGACGCCGCCCATGATGTCGCGGGAGACAAGCAGCATGGCCGCCAGAGTGAGCTCCTTGACTGCA
Source organism: Desulfuromonadales bacterium (assembly GCA_024636295.1). Taxonomy (GTDB): domain Bacteria; phylum Desulfobacterota; class Desulfuromonadia; order Desulfuromonadales; family JAGXHI01; genus JAGXHI01. The sequence goes on along the minus strand of JAGXHI010000056.1, from coordinate 76,520 downwards.
TTGGCGTTGGCGCCGGGCGCGTTGAAGACCGGCACGCCCTTTCCGGTACAGAAATCCACGGGGATATTGTTGACTCCGGCACCGGCCCGGCCGATGGCCTCGACGGTGGACTCGATATCCTGGGGCTGCATGACATAGCTTCTCAGCAGAATGGCATCCGGACGCCCGAGCTCACTTGCGATTTCATATTTTTCCCGGGGAAAACGCTCGAGTCCCTTTATGGAAATTTTATTGTGTGTCCTGATCTTGAACATTCCATCTCCTCTTTAGGATTTCAATTCCAGGGTCTTCCCTTTGATTGTCCAGTCGATGGTCGGGGTGACGAGGTCGGAGGCAGGTCCGGTCTCGCCGGCAACTCCGATTCCCGGCTGTTTTTACAACTTTTCCCCTGGGTTGTCAATCACCGTCGCCGCCTGGCGGGATCTTCAAAGAACCGCTTACAGGCGCCGCCTCAGGGGATGATCCGTCGGCATTCGACATAGAAGCGTTTTTCGTCGGCATGACCCATGGAAAAGGTTTTTCTCGGCAGGGCGCCATCAAGAATGATGGTCCGGAAAAAATCGTTCTTGGAGATGGAGGGCAGGTAAAATCCCATGGCGTCTTCTCGCGAGCCGAATTCCATCACCGCATCATCGCCATGGATATAATCGATGCGCGTTTTGGGATTCTGCTCGAGATAAACATCCAGGAATGACTGCAGGGTTCCCACGGCGAGGTTGTGGCGAGGGCGATTCACTACGGCCATCCCGAAGCGGCCTCCGGCGACAAAGGGAAGGACATGGCCCTGTTGCGATTCGGCTTGCCGAAGGGCCTCGGTCATCTTCTCCCGGCTCTCGAACAGCCTCCAGGTGAAATCGCATTCCTCAAAGAAAACGGTCATAGCCTGGCTCAGATCCCGGAGGTCCACCTGAAACAGAACCCGGAAAATCGGCTCGAACTCCAGTCCCTCATCGTGCAGATTTACCAGTTCGACAAGAGCATATCGCGCCGGGTGGTTCATGACCTCGGATCGATCGTCGGCATCGGCTTTGACTTTCTCCCAGATGGCCTTGGCGGTTGCAAAGGAATGATTGCCGTCTCCCATGGCATAAAGCATTGGCGACCCGTCCACGCCGTAGCGATTGCGAAATCCCGCAGGGTCCGCCAGCCTTCGGAGTGCGGTGGCGATATTCGCGATCACCCCCGGGTCGGTGACTTTCCATCCGCGCAGATGTCCTCCATCCAGCATCAGTGAAAAATCGTACGCCGATTCCAGTTCGAGATCGAAGAGAGGCTCGATAACCGTGCGGTCCGGATCGTCGATAAGCACCATGATATGGGGCAGTTCGATGGGGGCGCTTTCGCGTACACGGATACGGGGAGGCAGGCGATCGACAATGGTGCCCTCTGTGGCGCGGATCAGGGTGTCGGCGCCCGACCGGAAGTCATAATGCTCCAGGTCCAGAGCGACCACCAGCCCTTTGCGCGAGGTTACGGCGCAGGTTTTGCGATCCAGAAGCATGAACCCCGGGGCCTGCGGGACCAGAATGCCTTGTTCAAGATACTCGGCCATGTTCCGGTTGATCTTTCGGATCCGGTCTTCCTCGTCTCCGCTCTCCAGGTAAACTTCGGGAAAGATCAGGTGCGCCGTGGAGGGGGAGCCGGCGGTCAGGGCCTCCACCTGCTCCCAGTATTCAGGCAGGGAGGTATATTGATCGCAGGCGATGACCGCCCATTTTGTCAGATCGATATCCTCCCGGGGCAGGAGAATAGAAGGCACGTGCAGAGCAATGTCTTCGAAAGTCAATGGAAAGTTTCCTTCTAAAGGGGTTAGAACTTATGACTCCAAATGAATTTATTTGATTATTTTGAGATGATCGCCCGGCTTGGAAGATTTGACTGCGGCGCCTGCGTCTTTCACACCTTCGCCGTCCTTTTCGACAGGCGGGTCGAGACTGGGCAGGTTGCCCTGTCTGATCATTTCCTCAATGACGCCGGCAATGGCCAGGCACTGCTTCATGCACACCCGGACTGCCGGGCAGGAGGAGCAGTCCGCCTCTCCGCCTGCAACCCGAAGGGCATGCACCACAAGCTCGACGCTCTCGATCTGGTTCAAGGGGATAAAAAACATGGTAACCTCGGTTCAAGGTTCAAGGTTCAAGGTTCAAGGTTCAAGGTTCAAGGTTCAAGGTTCAAGGTTCAAGGTTCAAGGTTCAAGGTTCAAGGTTCGAGGTTCGAGGTTCGAGGTTCGAGGTAAATTTAAGTTGATTTTCTTTGATTTTTCAACTTTGAACCTTGAACGGCCCTTCAATATTGAACTTTTTTTATATTTTTTTCCCGGCCACGGCGGCATACTCACGCAATTTCTTCATCATGGCTTCGAATTCGTTGGGCCGCAGGGACTGGGGTCCGTCGCTGACCGCCATTTCCGGATGGGGATGAACTTCCACGATGAGCCCGTCACAGCCGGCAGCCACTGCGGCAAAGCACATGGAAGGCACCAGAGGGGCATGTCCCGTGGCGTGAGAGGGATCGACGATCACCGGAAGGTGGGTCTGGGCTTTCAGCACCGGGACCGCCGAGATATCGAGGGTATTGCGGGTGGCCGTCTCGAAGGTACGTATGCCGCGTTCACAAAGCATCACCCTCCTGTTTCCTTCGGCGAGGACATACTCTGCGCTCATCAGAAACTCCTGTATGGTCGTGGCCATTCCCCGCTTGAGCAGAACCGGCTTGTCGAGCTGACCCAGCATCTTGAGAAGAGCGAAATTCTGAATATTTCGAGCGCCCACCTGCATGATGTCCGCGTACCGCGACACCAGCTCCACGTCCCTGGGATTCACGACTTCGGTGACAATCGGCAATCCGGTTTCCTCCCTGGCCCGAACCAGAAGACGAAGGCCATCTTCTTCCAGCCCCTGAAAAGAATAAGGGCTGGTGCGCGGCTTGAAAGCGCCTCCGCGAAGAATCTGGGCTCCGGCGGCCTTGACGCTTCTGGCGGTCTCCAGAATCTGCTCCTCGCTCTCTACGGAGCAGGGTCCGGCCATGACCACCAGCCGATCGCCGCCGACGGTCAGCCCCGGGGCTATTTCCACCTGGCTCGGGTCCGGCTTGACTTCGAGACTGGCAAGTTTGTAGGGCTTGAGAATCGGCAGCACGGTTTCCACGCCCGGCAGAGATTCCAGGGCCTGCAGAACCGTCTTGCCCCTTTCGTCACCCACCGCTCCGACCACATTACGGGTCTCTCCGTGAATCACGTGAGGCTTGTATCCAAGCTCCCGGATGCGCCTTTTAACCTCGGCCAGAGCCTCCTTGTCGGCCCCTTTCTTCATGACGATGATCATCTGCCTCTCCTTTGGGGATCCCGGAAAAGAATTGAAAAAAGGCCCCGGATCCCCGGCGGCCTTTCATTGTCCCCGCTGATGAAAAACCGTGGATGAACCGGAAGTGGCCCGCCCACGGTTTGGGTCCGCCTGCAATTTATGCCGCCGAACCTTCACTCCGGACAAAGGGCCGAAAAAAACGGCCGTACCAGAAATAAAAGTCAAAAAAGAAGGCGGACATTATTTTGTTCATCGCTTCGGCGAAACCTTTTGAGAGTGGAATGTACGGTTCATAGCAGAATTCGATTGAAAATACAACAGGGAAATCCTCCAGGTTCTTGACAATGGCCGCGGCCGATGAATGAATTCCCATCACCGTCCGGCTCAGAGCCGAGCTCCATACATGGTGGCGATGAAGCGCCGGACCCAGTGATGTACATCGTTGCGTCGGACATCGTCCCGCAGCAGCTTCATACGCCTCTGCCGCTCCTCCCCCGACATGGTGAACGCCTGATGAATAGCATCCGCCGTCCCTTCGATATCGTAAGGGTTCACCATGAGAGCGCCCCGCGCCATCTGGTCCGCCGCCCCTGCGAATTCGCTGAGGATCAGGACGCCTTTCTCCTCGATGCTGCAGGCGCAGTATTCCTTGGCGACCAGATTCATTCCGTCGCGAAGGGGAGTGATCAGCGCGATTTCCGATGTGCGATAATAAGCCAGGAGCTGAAGCTTCTCGAGACTGCGGTAGACGTAATGGATGGGCGTCCAGGACGGAACGGCGAAGCGGGAATTGATCCTGCCGGCCATCTGATCCAGCATCTCCTTGAGGTCCTGGTAGTCGGGGACAAGAGTCCGGCTGGGGACGACCACCTGGACCAGCGAAACCGTCTCCTGCAATTCCGGATATTTTTCCAGTGCACGTTCAAAAGCCAGGAAGCGCTCCGGTATCCCCTTGGTGTAATCAAGCCGATCCACCCCCAGGATCAGCTGTCGGCCGCCGAGATTCTCGTGCAGATACCAAGCTGCATCGGCCACCTCATGGGTCCCTGCCTTTTCACTGAAATCGCCGAAATCTATGCTGATGGGAAAGTGTCCCACCTTCACCGTACGCTGCCCGTAGCGCATCAATGTATAATGGCGCTGCCGAGTCACTACCTCCACCTCGGGGATGAGGGCATTTGCGGCATTGACGAAATTGCGGCGGTCGCGCATGGTTTGAAACCCGATCAGGTCATAAGCCATCAAGGCGCGAATGATCTCTATTTTCCAAGGGAGTCGACGAAACAGGTCGAGGGAGGGAAAGGGAATGTGCAGGAAAAAAGCCAGCGTCTGGGCGGTTTTTATGCTGCGAAGCGCCTCGCCCGCCAGCAGAAGCTGGTAATCCTGGACCCAGATGAAATCCTCTGGAGCTGCGGCGGTGGCAATTTTTTCCCCGAACAGGTGATTGACTTCCCGATAGGTCTCCCATGTATTCTGGTCGAAAACACAGTGGCCCAGCAAATCATGGAAAAGGGGCCAGAGAGTAGAATTTGAAAATCCACTGTAATAGGCCTCGATCACATCCTCTGAGAGAGGTATGGGACGCAGCTGAAATCCTTGTTCCCGGCCGAAACGGTCGAGAAGCTCGTCAATCGGCGCCTCCTCCCCGCACCCGGGCCAACCGATCCAAAGACCCGAATGCCGTTTGACCACAGGAGCCAGGGCCGTAACCAGTCCGCCGGAACCGGGAGATATCTGCCACTCTCCTTCCTCCTCGGTGATCACGATCGGCAGTCGGTTCGAAACGATAATCAGTCGTTTGTTCGCGTTTGCCGTCATTGCATTCTCCTCTTGCCGGACATGAAATTTCGCGGATTCGATTATCCCGCCACCTCGATGCGTCCCCTGCTCCCGTGCACCAGGCTCACCATCAGGGCGAGATATTCTCGAAGATGGCGGGTAAGCAGATAATTTTCCAAGGTAAACCGGCGGGCTCTCTCCCCCATTTCACTGAGCCGGTCCCGCCGGTGGAGCAAGTACCGGATCCTGAGAGCTGCGCCGTCGGGAGTCCGGACCAGAAATCCCGTGTAATGATCCACCACCTGCAGGCGAATGCCTCCCGTGTCCCCTCCGATCACAGGCTTTCCTTTCCACATGGCCTCGGCCACCGTTAACCCGAAGCCCTCCCGCAGGGATTTCTGAAGCACGATGTCTGCCGCCCGCTGGAGGGCGTTGATCGTCCGGTGGGCCGAGGGGGGCAGAAGCAGAACATGAATATGGGGATCCTCTTCCACATGGCGACGCACTTCGGCCAGGACAGCTTCGCCTTCCGGATCGTCGCCGGCGCTTCCGCCGGCGAGCACCAGTTGAAGGGGAGTCAATTTCCGGGCCAGTCGATACGCCTCGATCACCCCCAGGGGGTCCTTGAAGCGGTCGAAACGTGAAACCTGCAGCACCACGGGCAGGTTGGGATCTAATCCGAAGAGGGGAATTATACCGGCGACCTCCTCGGCGGGAAGGTCCCTGTTCTTTTCACTGAGCGGGTCAATGCCAGGAGGGATGATGTACAGAGGGTGCGGCAAGGGCTGTGCGAATTCGGGCAGAGAAAAAATGCTCGCATCGTAGCGGGCCACCCAGTTCTGTAAAAATTTCCATACCGGCTTGTGGGGATGGCTGACATCGATATGGCAGCGCCAGACCCACTTACCCCTGCGCAGGGGAAAATGCTCGATGAGCGCAGCCGGCTGCGGGTCGTGGATAAAAACAAAGTCGGCCTCTTCCAGAAGGGTTCCGAGCCTCTCGGCGTTCTCCCGGTTTGCCCTCCGGTAATCGTCGAGAAGATCCTCGGAAATATCGATGGAGCTTCCCTGCAGCGCATTATGGATGCTCTTCGTACATTGATAAAAGGGAGCATCTCCGGTCATCACCTCCCAACGGGCATCGAGCCCCAGCGCCTGCTGAAAAGGCACGAGCTTCTGGAGAATTTCTGACACGCCGCCGCCTTCCCGGGAGGAATTGACATGAACGACCTTGATGCCTTTGAGCGGTTTGGCGAGCTGCTCCAGGTGGTGAATGATACCTCGGCCGGTAACTGCCGCATACTCCTCCACAAAGTTGCGAAGATATTCTTCCGGCAGCTCCACTAGGGCCTCTCTTCGAAATAGTGCTGGAAGGTTTGGGTCACCAGTTTGCGGATTTCCTTGAGTGAGGAAAAATAGGGATCGATCCCTGTCAGCATCCTTGCCAGAGGGCGGAATTCCTCGCCGAATCCTCTCAGCCACAAGCTGAAATCGTCCCTGCGGTGCTCCGTGCGGCCGCGGGCATCTATGAAGTGAAAGAAAATGCTTCCGGTGGAAAAAGAAGGAAGATAGGACGCCATGTCCAGTGGATGATCGAATGTCAGTCCCGTGTCGAAAATGACGATCTGCGACTGCAGAAAAAAAAACTTCTGTTCGCCTCCCGCCCAGGGGAGCAGATCGCTGTCGCTCGAGCGCTGATCTAGAACCTCCAGGATTTCCCTGCGAAGATCTTCCAGGTCTTCGAAATCGCTCGGCACCACCATGCTCAGACGCTCCGCAAGCACCTTGTCGTTCAGTCCGCGCATGGTCCAGGATGCAAAATCGTTGTTGTACTCCGGCTCGTCGAATTGGGGGCGCATCAGCCGCCCCCAGAAGTGATGATAGACGCTCTCGACGGGCGCTCTGCTCAGTCCATCCCTGAACTCCTTGAGATTGCTGGCCCGGATTCCCGTCGCCTGGGTTATCAGATCACAGTCCTTGACGACGAAGGGACCTTTGGCTACCGGTGTGGCATTTTCCATTCGGCCTCTCCTTGTTTTTCGCCGGGACATCCTCTGGACGTTCATTAATCTATATCAAATTATCGGGATTTTGCCAGGAGAGGCGCTGGAAAGGGTCTGCTCAGGCTGCATTCTTGTGCCAGATGTTCATGCTCTCGAGACTGCCCCCGATATCGGTATTCCGAATGAGGGTGCCGCCGAAACGGTAGCCGAGTTTGGCGAAGGTGATGTTCATGGGGAAGGAAAGGGCGCGGGCAATGGTGAAGAGAGTCTTTACGCCCAGGGAGGGAACCTCCTCCTCCATTCTCCGCAGCAGGTAAGCCGCAAAACCGCCGCCCCGGCAATCGGGACGGGTGGCGAAATCCGTCATCTCCGCACTTGCAGCGGACTTGTCCAGCTCGGCCGAGGAGAGGGCGATCAGTCGCGCTCCTTCCCAGATCCCGAAGTAGACCACCAACTTCTCTTCCATCGTTTTGCGAAGATAGGCCGGGTCGTGAATCGGAAAGGGATAGGAGGCGAAAACGGTCTTGTAAATGGCGGCCATTTCGTCAGCATCCTCCGGTCCTGCAATGCGGCAGGTGAAGGCTCCGTTGAGCTCCTGAGGCGGAAGCATTCCCCATTTTTCCTCGCAGGTCCGCAGAACGGCCTCGATTTTTTCAGGATCCTCGGGATGGCTGCGTGAGGAGGAAAAATACCGCGTCATGAAATCCATATCCTCCGTGCCCTGGAAATAGCCGGGAACGGAAGCTTCGGAGCGGTACCCCGCGGATTCGAAAGCGTTTCTTGCCGAACGGGGAACCTTGGCCACAACCTTTGAATACCCCTGCTCAGACGCCAGATCCACGAGTCGACCGGCAATTTTCGCAGGATTCTCCTCTCCCAGCTTCAGCAGGTAGGCGCGGTCGTTTGCAGGTCCATGATGGACGACAGTGCTGTTCCAGCTGGTAATGAGATCACTCATGATTTCTGCGCTCCAGGCGATCGAGGTCTTCCGGAGTCAGGGCATCGGTCTGATCGTAATCGTTCAGCAGTCGGGCGATGCCGACCGATTTGGCCTCTTCGCTCTCATTCAGGTCGAGCTGCAGGCGGCAGTCGTCGCAATTACGATCGCAGAAGATCGGCTCGTAGGAATCAGGCTCCTTGTAGGTGGTGATGACGCCTTCATAATTTCGCAGAACCACCTTATTGGTCGACCAGGAAATCAGATAATTGGGCATGACCGGGATCTTGCCTCCCCCGTGGGGTGCATCGATGACGTAGGTGGGTACGGAAAATCCGCTGGTATGGCCGAGGAGGCTCTCCATGATCTCGATCCCTTTGCCAACAGGCGTCCGGAAGTGGGAAAGTCCTTCAGAGAGGTCGCACTGGTAGAGGTAGTAGGGACGGATGCGATTTTTCACCAGCTTATGCACCAGCGATTTCATAATCCGGGGGCAGTCGTTGACGCCCGCCAGAAGCACCGACTGATTGCCCAGCGGAATTCCCGCATCGGCCAGCTTTCTTACCGCTTCCTTGGAGGAGCTGGTGATTTCCCTGGGATGATTGAAATGGGTGTTGATCCAGACCGGATGATGCTTCTTGAGCATCTCCACCAGCGAGTCGGTGATCCGGTAGGGCAGCACCACGGGGGTCCGGGTGCCGATGCGGATCACCTCCACGTGGGGAATGGCGCGAAGCTCCGTCAGAATCCAGTCCAGGTAGCTGTCATCCAGCAGGAAGGGATCTCCTCCGGAAAGAAGCACGTCCCGGATCATTTCGTTCTGCCGGATGTAATCGATCCCCTTGCGAATCGCTTCCTTTCCGGGAATAAAGTCGACATCGCCGACCCGGCGCTTGCGGGTGCAGTGCCGGCAGTACATCGAACAGACATTACTGATCTGCAGCAGGACACGATCAGGATAGCGATGCGTCACCAGGTCTGTCGGGCTGTCCATGTCTTCGGCCAGAGGATCTTTCATATCATCCCTATGGACCAGCAGCTCTCCAGGAGACGGGAAAGATTGTTTGAAAATAGGGTCTTCCTTGTAATTTTCAGGGTCTACAAGAGAAAGATAATAAGGAGTGATGGAGAGAGGAAATTTCTCCATGGTCTGGTCGAGAATTTTTCTCTCTTTCTCATCAAAAGTTATTCCCAATATCTCCTCGACCGAAGAAATGGTCTTAATGCTTTGTTTGAGCTGCCACTTCCAGTCCTTCCATTTGCTCATTGCAACATCAGGATGGATATGAGAAGCCAGATCTTGTTGTTTTTGGTTGTATATAGTCATAATTATCCTCAGAGATATAAGTGCTCAATCTCTTTCCAGTGAAAGGGTTAAAAAATTAGATTCTTTCGAAAACCAACCTTAACCATAACAAACAGGCTCAGAGCCTGTCAAGGCGGCCCCCCCTTGGAGGACATGTCTCCGATTCCACGTGAGGCTGTTTCGCCCTCTTGCGAAAGCGGCTGATCTCTCGACCAACAGACAAGATTTCGGCGTTGGGGCTAACTGCCCGCATCGTCTGTCCGCCGCATGTTTTCGCCCAATTTTTCTTGACACCTCGGCACGATTTCGCTATAAGGTGAGTTCTTCGCCCAGATAGCTCAGTCGGTAGAGCAGAGGACTGAAAATCCTCGTGTCGGCAGTTCGATTCTGTCTCTGGGCACCAGAAAATCAAGGGGCTGCGGTGCAAACCGTAGCCCCTTTTTTGTTTTTTATGCGTCCACCGACGTCCACCCTTGACGCTTACCAGTGTAAAGCGCCGGGCGATCCGGCACCATTTGGCGCTTGCTTTGGCACTGGTACTTTTGAAGCTTTTCACTCCTGCGGCATTTTTCAATTCGTGATTTAACTGGCATTAAAAATACAATAAAAAGAATGGAGATTTAATTATGGCAAAAGCCTGTGCCGGTGTCGACGATCATGCGCGCAGCTCCAGGGTGTGGAGGATGACCACGTTTGTCAGGGGCGACGGCGTAGGCTTCTTTTATGGCGTCGGTGAGGGTTGTCATGTCTATGCCGCCCTAAAGTTAAGCATCGCCGCGAGCCAAAGTGCGATGACTTCGCAGCCGTAGTCGTTCGGGTGTGTGACGCCTCGCCGATAATCTCGAGGCTTCGGACAACGGCATGGATGGTCTTGCGGTTCGGAAGCGAACTGGTCGAAATTCATTCTTTCGGTGAAATCACGAATGTCGACGATTGACTGGAGGATATCGTCCAGATAATCCCGTCCTTCCCGTTCAGTGGACATAACGGACTTCATTCAGGATATGCCGGCCGATATGAGGATTAAGCGCTTTTCTGGTCACGAGATCCACATCCCGCCCGAGAATCTCCCGCAGGCGGTTTTCGAGTTTGATAAAGGTGACAAAGCCGACCGGACGGGAAAACTCGACCAGCATGTCCACATCGCTCCCCTCCTGTTGCTCTCCTCGGACGAACGAGCCGAAAACGCCGATCTCGGACACGGCATACTCATGCCGGAGTTCATTCAGGTGCGCATGAAGTGTACTGTTCAACTCGTCAAATGTGGTCATGGCAAAAAAACTATTTCAAAAAGGTAAGATGGAAAATAATCGCGGAATTCGAGACCTGTCCCCGAGTGCCGGACAGCCTCCTGGCTATTTCCAGATTTCCTCGTCAACCTTCTCGAATACGGCCGTATTGCGCTCGAATTCGGCCGCCTCTTCCGGGCTCCAGGTGCCTGCGAGGTGATCGAGATCGCTGTAATTGGCGGTTCGCCTTTTCTTGTTGATTCCGAGTGATTCGCGAAGAAGCCGCAGGGTTACCGCATTGACGCTGGTCCCCTCCTGCCTTGCTTTCTCCTTCAGAGCTTCGGCCGTTTTTTCGTCGATTCCGCGCAGAGTCATTGTGGTCATGGCGTCCTCTTTTCTCAAATGCAGGCAAGCAGTAATCCGTCGATATGCTCGAAGTGTTCGTCGAGAGTGGCAAGGGCGAGTCCGTGCTGCAGGGTAGAGGCGGCGATCCAGAGGTCGTTGGTGGGTATCGGCCGCCCTTTTTCCTTCAAAGCGCAAAATACTCCCGCATAGAAATCAGCCGTCTCCTCATCGATGTCCAGAACCTCGACCCTCGGCGAATCCAAAAACCGATCGAGCTCACGCCGATTTTCCGACTCCCGCATGCCGCAACGAAAACCGGCCAGGAGCTCGCCGAGAACCACGGAGTTCATTCCGATGTATTCCACCTGACGCAGCAACTCCACCGTCGATTTCCGTTGTCGCTTGAAGGCGACGTAAAAATTGGTGTCGATAAGAATCTTCTTCATCCAGCCCCCTCATGTTCAAAAAATGATATCGATATGAAAGCATTATATGACATCATTCTCAGATAATCAATTGATGGCGGGTGAACGGATCTCATCTTTTCGCGTTCTTTGCGGCTTCGTGTGAGAAATAGCCTGGAATCTGTCCCATTTCAGACAGCAGATCAACATGGTTGTCTGCTCTTCCTGGATTTGCTTCGAAGAAGGAATCGATGTAGCGCTTGGGGGTGATGGAAGGTGGTCGGGCCCCTAAGGTGCCCATTTTGATGCTGAAAATCGGGCTATAAGCCCGTTTTGCGCGTCGATTTTCGAGTGTTTCTTTTTAAATTCAACTTGTTGCCTTGGTCCGACCCGGGCAAACGGTCCCGACCCGGGCAAACGGGCCGACCCGGGCAAACGGGCCGTTTGAGAGACAACGTGCTTGTTTTGTCGTCCGTCGATACATCCAGTACGTAAGCGCAATGAGTTTGCCAGAGGAGGCCTTGCAGGGACCAGGAGGGCAACGTACTGATTGAAAAAGGTAAAACTGGAGAGCGGAGGAAAACACGGAGGGGACGGCGCTAGACTATGGCCACCATATTTGGCAGAACTGCGCCATGTGAAGGGAATGGCTGAAGGGGGGCAGATTTTTTCTGGCATCAGTACCGATTTACCCTGCGCGAAGAACCGGCACCTTATTGCATCGATTTGACCCCTCAAAAGGGGCCTTTGAGCTCAAAAGGCGGTCATTTTTTAGAAAATTCACTTTTTGGATCAATAGGTTAGGTTGGTCCGCCCCCGGGATCAGGGGTTTACTATAGGCGAAGGTGTGCTAGCATTTAAATCAAAGGCTGAGTGAAAAAACCAATGATTTTTACTGGAGCGCATTATGAATCGAGCCAAGGGATACAACACCGGCAAGGGCCGACAGGATCGTTTGATCGAGGAAAAAATTCATGACACTTACATGAATCGCAGCAAACCGACTGACCCGACAATCTGCCCGCAGTGCAGGGTTGTGTTCACCGAGGATCGTTGGCAATGGCAGCCCGGAGCTCCGAAGGGTGCCAATGAAGAACTCTGCCCGGCCTGTCAACGGATTCAGGACAAAGTTCCGGCAGGAATTTTGACTTTGAGCGGTGAATTTTTCGCAGAACATCGCAGCGAGATTCTGGCCCTCCTCCACAACAAAGTCGAGGGACAGAAGGCTCAACATCCGATGAAGCGCCTTATGGAGATCAAAGATCAGGACGATGGCAGCGCCGTTATCACATTTACCGATACCCACCTTCCGCGGGGCGTCGGACAGGCGATTGAGAGCGCCTATAACGGCGAACTGGACATACAATACACTGAAGATGCGAATCTTGTACGGGTGTACTGGCAGCGTTGACACAAACTGGCGCCGTCGAGTTGGTGTACCAAGAATCAGGAACAGGCAGACGCTTACAAAGCTATTGAGAAAGATGGCATCAGGACCGATTTGCCCTTGCATCTCATAGCATCGACTGGACCGCTGAAGAGAGGCTTTTAAGCTCAGAATTCAGTTGTTGCTTGACCGATTCATTTGTGGAATCAATTGGTTAGGTTGGTCCTGCCCCGGGACTAGAATCCCTTACTCCTCGAAATCAAATTTGGTGCCTGACCCCTTATTCCGTGTAGCCAATTCAAACGGAGGGCAATCTCAACCAGTGCGAAGCCCCCCAGGCCAGGAGGAGGGCTTCGCACTACAGCAATTTTACCTTACAGACAGAGCATGAAGGCGGTCAGAGCTTCCTTTTCCTCCCGGGTCAGATTCACCCCGGTGACCAGGTTGAAGAATTCCACCGTGTCCTCGAGGGTTAGCAACCGGCCGTCATGCAGATACGGCGGAGAATCCTTGATTCCGCGCAGGGTGAAAGTTTTGATCGGGCCGACCGCGGTGATCCACTTGCCGTTGCTCATCCGCGGATTGAAGAACCGGCTGCTCTTCAGATCGTGCATCTTGTTGTCCATGTAGACGGGCGCCGGATGGCATTCGGCGCAGCGTCCCTTGCCGAAGAAAACCTCCTGCCCCATCAGCTCCTGCTGGGTCGCCTTGGCCGGATCGAGCTTGCCGAAAACGTCGAGTTTGGGCGCCGGTGGGAAGTCGAATATGTTCTGCATCTGGGCCATGAGGGCGACCTGGGCTGAGCGCTCGGGGAGATTGACCCCCTTCTTGGCGGCAGTGACCTGGTCGCCGTCGAAATAGGCGGTGCGCTGCTCGAACTGGGTGAAGTCCTCGATCGAACGCAGCGACCGTTTCGAGCCGTGGATCTGCTGGTTGAACATGCCTCTCAGGCTGACCGTATCGAGTCGCAGGCGGGCGATATGCGGGCGGGTGTCGGGGTTCAGGTGAAAGGCGGCGTTGGTGTGGCCGTTGGCGTGGCAGTCCAGGCAGGCGATGCCCAGGGTCGCCTCCTTGACCTTGCGGTCTTCGGTCTGGTTGAACTGCTGCTGCGGAAACGGGGTGAGGAGCAGGCGCAGCCCTTCCAACTGGACCGGGGTGAGGATGCCGTGCATGATCTCGTAGTAGTTCCTGATCGAGAGCAGCTTGCCCTGGGAGACGTCGCCAAGATCCGGGCGGGTACTCAGGAAGATGGGGGGCGGAAACTCGGGCAGAAAATGTTCGGGGATATCGAAGGCCACGTCGAAACGGTCCAGATTCCGCTGTTCCAGTTTCTGAATTTCGTCGATATGTTTTTTCGGAACTACCTGGCCGCCGGTCTCGTGCTTGACATGGGGCAATGGCAGGAACCCCTCGGGGAAAAAATCTTTTCCCTTGATCTTTTCCGGGGGCATCGTCGCCAGCTGCTCCCAGGTCACTCCCTCCGGCAGTTTCACCCGGACCCCCTCCTGTACGGCCTGACCGCCCCCCGACATCTTGACTTTGGAAGGGCGATTGGAGAGATCGTAGCGACGTTCCAGCAGCGTTTTCTGGCGTTCCATGAATTTGGGCCTGGCTTCTATGTCCATTTTCATGATGGTCTGGAAGTCCTGCTCGACCATCACCGGGAGATAGGTTTCGTGGATGGGATCGACACCGTCGGGAATGCCCATCTTCTTGTGGTTTTCATAGCCACCGGCCAGAACGGTGGCCGCCGAAGCAGTAAAGAAGCAGGCGACGAGCATGACCAGAACTCTCGGCAAAGCTCTCTGTGTTCTCATGTTCTCTCCTTTCAACCCAGTTATGGTTTTCGAATGACCTTGTCTTAAAATCCGGCGCCGCCCTTTTTCAACCGGTTCCCTGGAGGAAAATCAGCGTCTCCCTCGATTGTGTCATACCTGCTGATATGGCTAGTAAAACAAAGCCTTACAGCCTGTCAAGGATCCGGAAAGTAAAAACCCAATCAGGCATTAATTTGAAACAAAAAGAAGAAAAGCAAAGAAAAGAAAAAGAAAAGGGGACAGATTTATTTTTCTTGCTGGACCAGCGCGGCCTTGGCAAAAGCCGCTGCCTTGTCCCCCGAGGCGTGAATGGGCTTGAGCATTGCGGCGACCTCGCGCCGACGCTTCTGCGGAACAGAGCTCGGCAGGGATGAGATAGGCGCTGGGCTTATTGTGGTTCAGGATCGCGACAGGGCGGGAATTCCGGGGACATCCATGATAAGTAGTCGTGGCTGAAAAATTGTAAATAGCCGAAATTATTGCTTTGCTTTGCGCTCTATGATTTTTAAAATCACCAGAAATACTACTTTATCTCTTGTTTCCTGGTGATTTTAAGAAGCCTAAAAAGCCCAAGCAGCGTGATCAGGAAGATCTTTTCCGGTCACGTCTTGACCAGATTCTCGATCCACGGCATCCGCTACCGGTTGATGTTCCTGCGGGACAGCCACCCCTTAACTCTTTTCCCGCAGGGCGGCCGCGGCCAGCAGCAACCAACCGATTAAAAAAGCCACACCGCCGATGGGGGTAATCGCCCCAAACACTCGCAGGCCGGTCAAGGTCATGGCAAAGAGGCTGCCGGAGAAAAGGAGAATTCCGACCAGCAGCATCCAGCCGGCGGCACGCGCCAGAGCCATCCCAGGCAGCAGACGACAGAGAATACCTACCAGCAGCAATCCCAGGGCATGAACCAGATGATAAAGGACGCCGGTCTGCCAGACGGACAGCATCTCGGGCGATACCCGTCCCCTCAGCCCATGGGCCCCGAAAGCGCCAAGAGCGACGCCAACGAAGGAGGCAAGACTGCCGATCACAACAAATTTCATGTCGTTTCCTTTTGCGGTGCAGGACGCTTCAGCGCGCTTCCTTCAGCGCGCTTCAACAGATTCCCCTTTCAATATAATTAATTTTTAATTGAAATAGGTTTTTAATTGTCTTATATTCATCTTCTGGAAAACTTCTTCTACCCCTGCTGTTTTTCAATTCCTATTCAATCCGGTTTCCGAATTCAATCCAAGCTGGGTCGTAGACCACAAGGCATGGAAAGGACGTACGATTATGGCCTTGGGAATTATACAGGAAATGAAATCTCTTTTGAATTCCCTGCCGCACATTCCTCGCCACCGACGTTCGGACGTTTTTCATTCCTTTCGGACCCTGAACCAGTCGCTGGAGGAGAAATTAAAGGACTTCGATCAGGAAATCAAGAAAAAGACAGAGAACCTGTTGTGGTTCTTCGAACTGGTTACTCTGCCCCAGTTCGATTCGCTCGACCTGACCGATTCGCACCTGGGGTGGCCCAATGTTCTGCTCGACTCCATCCATCGACGCATCCTGAAGCTTTGAGATTTTCCACCTGCACGCTTATTCTTCCTCTGTTCCCCGGTTGCGTTTCCGCTCTCTGATTGAATTCTTTCATGCCTCTTCTCCTGAGAGAGGCGGTGATTGCCTTGCCCTTCTGTCGGTGCAGTCCATTGGTGGCCGAATCCTCCATACCGGGCTTTTTAAATTCATTAAACGACCGGCCGCTTTACATCCTTCCGAGATGTGGTATTTGAATAGAAAAGGATGAAAGGAGGAAGATATGTCATACGGGGAAGAAAGGATGTACAAGAAGGTCGAAGTGATCGGAGTATCCAAGACCGGCATCGAGGATGCGATACAGAGGGCGATCTCAAAAGCCCGCCAATCCCTCGAAGGGCTTTCGTGGTTCGAGATTGAAGACGTCCGCGGCCATATCGATGCCGATGGCAAGGTCGACGAGTATCAGGTCGTCATCAAGGTGGCCTTTGAGCTGCGTTGAAATCCGGGGGCAAAGAACTCCGTCGCCGATCAGGTGAACAGGAGCCTCAAGGCGAAAACCAGAACCGTCAGGGACACGACTTTGCGAATCCAGTCGTGTCCCTTTTTTACCGCCACGTGGGTGGCGATCCACCCGCCGGCGGAATTCCCCGCCGCCAGGGAAAGGCCAAGACCGTAATTGATCTGATCGTGTGCGATGAAAACCCCAAGGGCCACCAAGGTAAAGGCGAAGACGACAATCACCTTCACGGCATTGATCCTGACCAGGTCCAGCCCGTGGACCAGCAGCCCTGAAATGATAATGAATCCCACCCCCGCCTGAACGAACCCACCGTAAATGCCGATAACGAAAAAGGAAAGCAGCAGCACCGCCGTCCTCAGGGGCGTGTAGCGGAATTCACCGACCCGCCACCGTTTCATGGGATCGATCACCATGAAGATGAGCACCCCGATCATGATTCCGGCAAGAAGCTTGCGGAAGAGTTCGTCATCGATATCCACCGCGAGGTTCGCCCCGAGATACGCTCCGATCAAAGCGGGAAGGGTGCACAGCAGAGCCAGCCGTGCGGGGAAATAGCCCAGGCGACGAAAGCCGCTGATGGCGAAGATATTCTGAAACAGGATCGCCACCCGGTTGGTTCCGTTGGCCACCGGGGCGGGAAGCCCCATGAACAGTAAGATGGGCAATATCAGAAGGGATCCGCCGCCGGCGATTACGTTCAGAAAACCCGCCGCTGTACCGCAAATGGCCAGCAGAATCGCCTGTACAGCAAAACTGTCCACCTCAGCCTTCCTTGTCTTCCAGCAGAGCCTGAATCACCTCACCGGCCATCATGAGGCCGAAAAGGGGCGGGATATAGGAGGAACTGCCGAGGATGACCCGCCGGTCCGTGCAGTGCCAGCGCTGCTCTTCACGATTGGGGCAGATGCAGTCATCCGCACAGCCTGAGCTCGCTTCGGACAGGGGACGGAACTCCTCCGTGGAATAAACCACCTTGACGCCGGAATCGATTCCGCGCCGCCGCAGCTCCTTGCGGATGATCCGAGCCAGGCGGCATTGCTGGGTCCGGAACAGGTCCGCGACGGCAACTTTGGTCGGGTCAAGCTTGTTGGCCGCCCCCATGGAGGAGATCACGGGCAGGCCGCGCTCCTTGCAGGACTGGAGGAGATGGAGCTTGGCGGTGATGTGGTCGATGCAGTCCAGAACGAAATCATGTCCCCGGTCAAGCAGTTCCGAAGAATTTTCAGCTTCATAGAAGGCCTTGATCGGTTCAATTTCCGCTTTGGGGTTGATGGCCCGGCAGCGTTCCGCCATGACCTGAGCCTTCGGTCTGCCGACCGTTCCGTCCATGGCATGAATCTGACGGTTGGTGTTGGTCAGGCAGATGTCGTCGAAATCAACCAGTGTCAGGCGTCCCACACCGGCGCGGGCGAGGGCTTCGGCCGCGTAACTTCCGACCCCTCCGAGACCGAAAACGACCGCCGAGGCGCGGGAGAGCCGCTCCATGCCTTCGTTCCCGACCAGAATCTCCATGCGGGAGAAACGATGTTGTCTCATGAATAAGTGATGTCCTTTATTATTGATATGAAGCCGAACCGGCTCCGGAGGTTTGGGTCGCTACCAGTTAACGTCCATCCAGAAACCCCGCCTTAAGCCTCCTTGATTCTCAGAACCCTTTTTGCATTTTCCGTTGTGATTCGGGCCGTCTCCTTCAGGCTCCACCCCCGGATCTCAGCCACTTTTTGGGCGATAAGCCTCAGGTAGGCGGGACGGTTGTTCTCTCCGCGAAAGGGATGAGGAGCGATATCCGGAGCGTCCGTCTCCAGCACGATCCACTCCGCGGGAAGCGCCCTGAGAACCTGCGGGGCCCTTCGTGCCTCGGGATAGGTCAGGACGCCGCCGAAAGCTATGGCAAACCCCAGATCGATAGCTTTTTTTGCGGTCTCAATGCTCCCGGAGAAAGCGTGGAAGATACCCCCCGTTCGACCGGCCTCCTCTTCCCGAAGGATCCGCAGAAGACGCTCCGTCGATTTTCGGCAGTGGATCAGGACCGGAAAATTCTCCCGCACCGCCAGACGCAGTTGATCTCGAAAGGTCCGCTCCTGAACTTCCAGCGGCGGAGAAGTCAAAAATGCATCCAACCCGATTTCACCCATCGCCGCTACGCCGGGGCGATGCAGAAGGGATTTCAGATTTCTTGCAACGGATTCGTCCCACTGGCCCGCCGACCGGGGATGGAGGCCCGGCGCTGCCAGAATATTTTTTTTATCCCCGGCCATCCCGAGAATTATCTCCCAGTGCTCCAGATCCACACCGGGCACCAGAAATTTCGCGACACCCGCCCGGCTGGCCTCTTTTAATTCTTTTTCGAAATCGTCGGGGCGCAGAAAATCCAGATGAACGTGGGTATCGAAGAATTCTCCCATTTCAGCCATCCGATATGCTACCACAGGACCATCGGGGAAAAAAAGCTTCACGACATCGGTGGTCCATTCCGGATTAATTCTTGTTTTCACTTTGGTTCCGGGCTAAACTGCCGTTTGCTATGCAACTTTTTCTATTCCTATCCTTCAGGAGAGACCCATGGCGCGAGTCCATAATCTCAAAGTGTCCTTTTTCAACAAGGTTTTTCTGTTCACTCTTCTGATCGGCCTGATACCAGGCTGTCTGTTTCCCTTTCTGGCTTCGACGATCATCGGACCGGCCGCACTTACACCGTCCTTTTTCTTGCTTTGCCTTCTCATGGGCGCGGGAGTGGCGGTTTCTCTTTTCTTTTTCCTCCGTCGCATCCTGAAAAAAATGCTGCATCATCAACTGGAGAAGCTGAAGCCGCTGGCAGGTTCCCTTTCCGGCCCCAGCGACACCATGGAGGACCTTCAGGACGCCGTGGATGCCTCCGTGCTCCGGACGGAGACACTGGTGAACGGCATCTTTGAAACGGTGGAGCAGTTCTTTCCGCATACGGGCACTTTGGCGGAGGGAATCCGGTACCTTCGTGACCGCGCCCGGGAAGGACTGGCGGCGGCCCGGACCACGTGGGAAGACATCCGCGCCATGGAGGAGAAACAGAAAGATGTCATGGAGCAGGTCCAGAACCTCTCTCACCGGGCACAGGACGAGGCGGCCCTCTCCCGTGAACTCAGCGCTTCTTTGGAGGAAATGGCCGGCGCCATGGAGCATTCCACCTCTCAGTTCCTGGAAACGACCACCAGCATGGACGAACTCGCTCAGAGCGTCCGTGAGGTGGCCCGACAGGCGGACGAAGTCTCCCGGTCCGTGGAGGGAACCGCACAGGACCTGGATGCCATAGGTGAGTCCCTGGAGAAGATCCGCCGCGGATCCCAGAATGGATCGAATGCTGCCGACGCGGTGAAGAAAGATGCGGAAAACGGTCTTACGGTCGTCAAAACATCCATGGAGGAGATGGACCGCATCGAGCAGGAGAGTCACCGGACGCGGGAAGCGATGGAGCGCCTTTCCCAGCAGACCGGCGAGGTGGTCAAGATCATCGAGGTAATCAAGGAGCTCGTCTCCGACACCGAGCTTCTGGCCTTCAACGCCGCCATTATCGCGGCCAAGGCCGGAGAGGACGGAAAGGGATTTTCGGTGGTGGCGGAGGAAATCCGGGATCTGGCCGATCGCACGACCAGCAGCGCCCAGGATATTCACCGCATCATCAAGGCCATTGGCGCCGATACGGGCGAAGTGATGGAGGCCGTTGACTCAATGAGCATGCGCATCGCCAAAGGCAAGCAGCTCTCCCTTTCCACCGGGGAGGCCCTGCGAAAGATTGTGGAGAGCTCCAGCGAATCGGCCTCGGCGTCCGAGGAGATCGCCATACTCACCGGCGAGCAGGGCGAGAAAGCGAGATCCCTTCTGGATGAGGCAGGCCAGAGCCTGCGCTCCATCAAAGCCATCGCCCGGGCCATCCAGGAGCAGCAGTCGGCCATCGACCGCATTCAGGAGGGCGTGACCCAGATGAAAGGCGCCGCCGATCAGGTCGCCCGCGGCATGGAAGAGCAGGTTCGCGCCAATCATGGTTTCGACCAGGGATTGAACGCCCGAGAGGAACAGATCGGGGTCATCCAGAATGCCACCCATTTTCAGATGGAAACCGCCCAGAAAGTGTTCAAGCATTTCGCCAAATCGGAGTCGCGACTGGCAACCAACGCGGAAAAATCCGAAGGCCTCATGTCCGAGATCCGCACCCTGGAGAATCTCGCCAAAAAACTCCGGTCGCACATCGACCGGACGGAGAATCTCCGGTCCGGATCGGAAGAACCCGCCGCGAAAATCGGATCCCCCCTTAAGGCGAATTAGCGCTTATCCAGAAACCTCGGGAAAAGGAGCGCCTTCCGATCAAAACCGGATCGGAAGGCTCCATTCCCGCCGACGCCTTACCCCTCCCGCACTCCCAGTCTTCGCAGCAGAGCCATCATCGGACACCAGTCGGTAAAAGCGCTCTGAAGGAGATTGAGTCCCACAAATCCGGTGAAAAAGAGCCAGTAAGCTGAATGATAATGGGCCAGCAGAACACTGGCGAAGATGAAAAAACCGGCGATCAGTCGCAGCATACGGTTAACGGTCATGGCGCAAAACTCCTCGCGTGCTTCTCGGCTTTTTTGCCGTAGATGAGCCAGTACACCACCGGAATCACCACCAGGGTGAACGCGGTGGAGGCAAAGACACCGAAAATGATGGACCAGGCCAGCCCCGAGAAGATCGGATCGAGGGTGATGACCCAGTTTCCAAGCAGGGCCGCCCCGGCGGTCAGGACGATGGGACGAAGACGCACGGCCCCGCTCTCGATGAGGGCGTCTTTGAGGGGCAGACCGCTTCGGAGCCCGTTGTGGATGAAGTCGATGAGAATGATCGAGTTGCGAACGACGATTCCGGCGAGGGCGATCATGCCGATCATGGCCGTGGCGGTGAAGAAAACCGGGGTGTCGTACCCGCCCACCGGATTGTCCGCTATGAGATTGAGAAGCCAGAATCCCGGCATGATGCCGATCATGGTCAGGGGAATGGCGGCCATGATGATCAGGGGCATCGCCAGAGAGCGGGTTTCCACGATCAGCAGAAGGTAAATGAGCACCAGGGCCGCACCGAAGGCGATTCCCAGGTCGCGGAAAACGTCCAGGGTGATGTTCCATTCCCCCTCGCCGCTCCACACCACGCGGTTTCCCTCGGGCAGGGGATGCTCATCGAACCATGAAGAGAGGCTGAGGACGGCATTCACGGGGCTCTTTCCCGCCATTTCCCCGAAGACGTACACCACCCGTTCGAGATTCTTGTGATAAATTGTGGGTTCGAGGCTCCCCTCCCGGAAACTTCCGAGCTCCGAAAGGGGCACCATAGTCCCTCCCCGGCCGCTCATCTTCAGGGACGAGAGGTCTTCCGCCGAGGAGCGGCTCTCCCGCGGCAGGCGCACCAGGATATCCAGGGGACTCCTTTCGTGGGGGACATGGAGCGTTCCCGCACTTTCCCCCCGCAACGCCAGGGCCAGGGTCCGCGCGACATCCGCATCGCTTATCCCCGCCAGGGCGAGCTTCTCCCGGTCGGGCGAGAAGTGCAGCCGACGCTGGGGCGCTTCCACGGAATCGTCGACATCCACCACCCGGGGCATCTCTTCCATCTTTGCCTTCACCTGTCCCGCGGCGGCGATCTGCTCCGCATAGGAACTTCCGGGATCGGCGTAAATCTCGGCCGCGACGGTGGAGATCACCGGGGGACCGGGGGGCGCCTCCACGATCTTCAGGCTGGCCCCGTGACGGTTTGCGATGCCCGTCAGATCGTCCCGGAGGCGCAGGGTGATTTCGTGACTCCGCTGGGCGCGGCGATCCTTGGACGCCAGGTTGATCCGAAGGTCTGCTACATGCGGGCCGTTCCGAAGATAATAATGGCGCACCATGCCATTGAAATCCATGGCGCTGGCCGTCCCCACGTACGACTCGAAATCGACGACTTCGTTGACGGTGGCCAGGTACCGTTCCAGATCGCGAACCACCGCATCGGTCTCCTCCAGAGTGGATCCCTCCGGCATGTCCACCACCAGCTGGAACTCGTTCTTGTTATCAAAAGGGAGCATCTTCAGCGGAACCAGATTGAACAGGGGCATGAGCATGGAGCCGATGAGCAGCACTACGACCGTTCCGACAAGAATCCATCCCTTCCGGCGCGACTCGATGAATGGTCCCAGAATTCGCCTGTAAATCCGGTAAGTGCGGGTCTCCTTGAGAACGAATTCCTTCTCTTCCTTTCCGTATTGCCCTTTGAGAACATGGTAGGTCATCCAGGGGGTGACCGTGAAGGCCACCACCAGGGACATGACCATGGTCAGCGGCACATTCACCGCCATGGGACGCATGTAGGGTCCCATCATTCCTGTTATGAACATCATGGGGAGAAAAGAGAGGATGACCGCCGCGGTGGCCAGGATCACAGGGGGGCGCACTTCGTCAACGGCCGTCAGGACTGCATCGCGTGGAGGTTCCTTCTTCATTTTGAAATGACGATAGATGTTCTCCACATCCACGATGGGGTCATCCACCAGAAGACCGAGGGACAGGACCAGGGCGAAGAGGGTCACCCGATTGATGGTATAGCCGAACCAGTAATTCACCATCAGGGTGAGAGAGTAGATGATGGGGATGGAGACAGCCACGATCAGCGCCTCCCGCCAGCCGAGAGCAATCAGGATCAGGGCGAGAACGGTCACCACGGCAATGATCAGGTGACTGATAAGTTCGTTGACCTTCTCGTTGGCTGTCTCCCCATAGTTGCGAGTGACCCGGACCTCCACGTTGTCGGGAATGATGATTCCTTTCATCTCCTCGACCTTCTCGATGACGTCCTCGGCCACGACCACCGCGTTGGTCCCTTTTTTCTTGGCCACCGCTATGTTGACCGCCTGAAATTCCGCACCGATCATGTCCCGGTCCACATCCGACGCCGGACCGAAAGAGATGCGCGTATATGTGTCGGCCTCCGCCATTCCGTCTCCGACTTCGGCCACATCTCCCAGGTAGATCGGTTTGCCGCCGGCGACCCCCACCACCAGGCTCGAAACCTCCTCGGCGGTGGTCAGAAACTCCCCCCCCCGCACCAGAATGTTTTCGTTTCCGCGCTCGAAACTTCCCGCGGGCAGCTCCACGTTGGCCGCCTGCAGAGCATGGCGTACCTCCAGTGGGGAGAGCCCCCGGGAGGCGAGCAACTGCGGCTTCAGATCGACCCGGATCTGCCGGGGGCGGCCGCCGATGACGGTCGTCACGTTCGTGTTTCGGACGCCCTGGAGCCGGTCCACGACTTCCTGTGCCACCCGGTGCAGCTCGTGATCGGAGGAATCCTGCGCATAGAGAGTGAAATTCACGATGGGCACATCGTCCACATTCACCGGCTTGACCACCCAGCCGGTGACTCCCGAAGGAACGATATCGGAATGTGTCGTGATCTGGTTGTGCAACTTGACCAGAGATTCGATCCGTGGCTCCCCCACATAAAACCGGACCGTCACGATCGCCATATCCGGCATGGACATGGAATAGACGTATTCCACCCCGTCCACCTGCCAGAGGAGCTTTTCAAGAGGTGTGGCGACAAGCTTTTCCACCTCCTGTGCACTCGCACCGGGCATGTGCACGTAAATGTCGGCGAGAGGAATTTCGATCTGCGGCTCCTCCTCCCGGGGCGTGAGAAGAAGCGCAGCCGCTCCGGCAATCAGTGATAGAAGAAGGAGAATGACCGAAAGCTTGCCCTCGAGGAATTTTTCTACAATGCGAGTGGGAAGGGAGTATTTTTTCTCCGCCATTACTCCGCCTCCACTCTTGCGCCGCTCCGCGCCCGCGCTGTTTCGGAAGCCACGATGGTGTCGCCCGGATTCAGCCCTGAGAGGATCTCCGCCCTTCCGTCCATTATCCGGCCTGCTTTCACCAGTTGATATTGCAGAATTCCATCCTCCACAACATAAACGCCCGAGAGCTGACCCCGCCTCACCAGCGCGGACTCGGGAATGAGAATCGCCTCGCGCCCGCCAGCGGGAAAGATCATCCGGGCAAAGAATCCGGAGGCAAGTTCCACCTCGGCCGGCAGAGGAGCCTTCACCTGAAAGGTGCGGCTTCGGGGATCGGAAGACGAAAGGATTTCACTCACCTCCGTGGAAAAGATCCTGTTCACTGCGGGGACTTCCACGCGCACGGGCTCGCCCTGGCGAATCTTGCCCGCCATGGATTCGGGGATTTCAGCCCGCACCGTCCATCCTCCGACCCGATCCAGCACGATCAGGGGAGTTCCCGGCATGACCGTGGACCCCTCCTCCACTTTTTTCTCGACCACAACAGCGTCAAAGGGAGCGAGAATCCGGGTGTGGGACAGGGCGGTCCGGGCTGCGTTCCGGGCTGATTCGGCCCGCTCCACACCGGCCCGTTCGGCCTCGATGGATTGCCGGGCCACGTTGCGCTCGGAGCTGACACGATCCATCTCCTGGTCGGTGACCGCCTCATTCTCAAAAAGGCGCCGATACCGCTGGAAGGTCTTTTCCGTCAGGTCGGCACGGGACCTTGCCGATTTGAGATTCTGGCGAGACTCCTCCACGGCGGCCTCGGCTTCGCGAAGACGGTCGGCAGCCTGATTGTCACGCACATTCAGCAGAAGGTCTCCCTCCCTCACCCGATCCCCCTCCCGCACGGCGACCTGGGCCACCCGGCCCTCCACCCGAGCCGTGAGCAAAGCGCGATCCCGGCTCTCTACGGTGGCGAGAAAGGATGCCACCCCGGACAGGGTTTCTTCCGAGACCGTGACAAGGTCCAGCCCCTGTATGGACGGCGGCTCCCCGGATACCCGTCCGGGCGCTATCTCCTCCTTGCAACCGGCAAGTCCCGCCACGATAAGAACGACTACCCAGAAAGAAAAAAAAGGCCGAATCACAATATTTATTCTCCTTCACAGGCGGAAAGAAAAGGCAGCATTGTTTCCAGAAACGTTCCCTTCTCAAAATGAATATTACCCAGAGCCAAAAAATACTTCGTTTCTGCAAGAATTCGCTCATGCCGGGCTCGATCCAGAGCTGTTTGAGCATCCAGAGAATCGGAGAGATCAGCCAGTCCAGCCTCGAAACGCTGATTTCTAAGACGGAAGCTCTCTTCCGCCTCCTTCACCGATTCCCTCACCGTCGCCAGATTGATCTG
Organism: Desulfuromonadales bacterium; assembly: GCA_024636295.1. Classification (GTDB taxonomy): domain Bacteria; phylum Desulfobacterota; class Desulfuromonadia; order Desulfuromonadales; family JAGXHI01; genus JAGXHI01. The sequence goes on along the minus strand of JAGXHI010000056.1, from coordinate 50,810 downwards.
TGTCTCATCGGCGCGCCTTCGGGCTTCCTCCACGGCAACGATCGCCTGCTCCCAGGCTTCTCGGCGGCGTGCTTCGGCTGCCCGTTCCAAGGCTTCCGTCCGAGCCGAGGTATGGTGGCGGCGGAAACCATCGAAGATCTCCCAGGAGAGATTCGCGCCAATTGTCCAGCTTGCCGCTTCCGTGCCGAAGGGAACCTCACCATCGTGCAGGGCATAGGAGCCCGAGAGTCCTAGCTTTGGCAGATAAGCCGCCCGGCTTTCTCTGTGTGCCAGACTCGCCGCTTCTTCTCGAAAGGAGAGCGCCCGGAGATCCGAGCGCCGAAGTTCCGGGGAGGACGAGAGATCCCTGTCCAAGAAATCGATGGCCACCGGTTCGGCGATCTCCACCTCCATGGCTGGATTTCCGATGGCCAGCGCGAGATATCGGCGAGCAATATAAAGCTCGTTTTCCGCCGTCACTTGCCGCCTTTGCGCTTCGGAAAAAAAGACCCTCGATCGAAGCACGTCGGCCTTTAATCCGACCCCTGCCTCGTATTTCTCATTTGTGAGCCTCAGAATCTCCTTCGCCTCTCGAAGAGAGCTGTTCACCCAGTCAATGGCTGCACGGGCATGTTGCACCCGGAGATAGGCCTTGAATGCGGCGAAAGCCGCCTCCTCGGAACTTCGGCACGCGTCGTAAGTTCCTGCAAGGGCCCTTTTTCCCGCCTGTCGCCAGCCATAGTAAACATCGGTATCAAAAAGAGTCTGTCGGAGGGTGAGTCGAGTTTCAAAATCCTTGCGGCTCGGCGGAAAATTATAAGAATCGGCGTCCTGAGCAAGGATGAGATCCTCCTGATTCAGGGAAATGAAAAGACTTCCCGCGGGTTCGTCCGTCCAGGTGAAATTTTCAGACAGAATCGCGCGCGGAAGAAATCCGCTTCGGGCTTCACCCACCGCCGCCGTCGCGGCCTTCGCTTCCTGCCTGGCGGCTTGCGCGAATGGGCGATCCCGAACGGCGCGGGTCATTGCCTCCTCGAGGGTCACCGTCTCGGCGCCGCTCCATGCGGGCAGGGCTAAGATCATCAGGATAATGAAAAGAGTCACTATCGCCTCCTTTGTATGCGTTTTTAACTATATATTATTTTATAAATACATACAAGCCTGCTGCTCTCTTTTATTTTTAATGAGTTCCGTTTATAAATATATCCCGAATCGATGAAAATACCAGCCATTCATTCAATCGTTGACCACATCCCGGCTTCGGCGTATCCTGCCAACGCGAATTTCCAAAACGAACTTTATGAGGAAAGGGAAGCTCCCATGCAAAAGGTCCTACTATTTTTTTTAATTTGTATGTTGAACATTCCGGTCCTGATATGGGCGGGCCAGGAACAGATCGATCCCCTGGCTTCATGGAAACCTGCATTTGATCCTTCGGGCGCCGAGTACACCTATATCCTTTCCAATGTCGATCACCCCGGAATCGAAGGGATTGCCGTGGGTTACCACATCCGCGATAAGGTGTGGGAGCGTTCGGGCGGTCGCCTTTATGTCGATTTCAGGCCGCTGGCCCAGCTCGGTGGAGAGAAGGACGTCATCCGCAAGCTGAAAATGGGAGCCGTACAGGGCATGCTCTGTTCCTCAGTGGCCGCGGTCAACGTCGCGGACCGTCTCGGGGTGGTCAATCTCCCTTTTCTGGTGGACAGCTTTGAAAAGCTCGAAAAGTTCCGTTCCGACCCCGATCTCTTCGCCGAATTTGGCGAACCGGCACTGCGGCAAGGGATCAAGGTCGTTGATTTTACCGGATACGGCACTTACGGCTGGGCCACCACCAAACCGGTGCGATCCCTGGAAGATGCCCAAAAAGTCAACTTCCGCATCGCCCAGGCGCCGGTAAACGCGGATATCTACAAGGCCTGGAATTTAAAGTTCACCGTGATGCCCTGGCCCGATGTCCCCCAGGCCCTTCAGACCGGGGTCATCAATGGTCTGGATCACACTCCCATCGTCTGCAGCATCACCAGAAAATTCGAGGTGGCCAAGTATTTCACCCGGATCGATTACGCCCAGGGCCTGTACATCCACCTGATGAACAAGCGCTGGTTCGAACGCCTGCCTTCCGACCTTCAGAAAATTCTTATCGGCACCATCGAGGAGGAAAGCGCAAAGGCCCGCTCCGCGACGCGGAATCAGCAGGAGGCCCAGATTGCCGCGGCGGAGGCTGCCGGAATCCGCTTTTTGTCACTGACCCCTGAAGACCGTCGACAGCTGGTCGAACTGTCCGCCCCCATTTACGAAAAATGGTCCGAGAGGATCGGTCCTGATTTTCTGCTCCGGGTCCGGCATTTGGGCAACTGAATCTCCCCCATAAAAAATCGGCCCTCCACGGCTCTTAGTCTGGAAAAGATTCAAAAATCCTTTGTAATCAAACAGGGGTTGTACTAGTATAACGAGATTAATTCATGACCACTTTTAAAAATCCGTTCACTCTGGTTCAAAGGAGAAGGGCAATGAAGAAATTGGCGATTGCAGGTACAGGGCTGGCACTGCTGTGCATGGTCCTCTTGGCCGGTTCGGCTTTCGGAGCAGAAAAAAAGGATCCGTTGGCCGCCTGGAAACCGAAATTCGATCCGAGCGGAGCCGAGTACACCTATATTCTCTCCAATGTCTCCCATCCGGCCATCGAGGGAGTCGCGGTGGGATATCACATCCGGGACAAGGTCTGGGAACGCTCCGGCGGGCGCCTCTATGTGGACTTCCGTCCCCTGGGCCAGCTCGGCGGGGAAAAAGACGTTATCACGAAAATCAAATTAGGCGCCGTGCAGGGGATGCTCAGCTCTTCCGTCGCCGCCGCCAACGTGGCGGACAAGCTGGGGGTGGTCAATCTCCCTTATGTCGTGGATACCTTCGACAAGCTGGATACATTCCGCAATACCCCCGAGCTTTTCGATCCTTTCAAGAACAGCGCTATGAGCCAGGGGATCATGGTGGTGGATATCACCGGCTACGGGACCTACGGTTGGGCGACCACCACTCCAGTGCGATCCCTGGACGATGCCAAAAAAGTGAACTTCCGCATCGCGGAAGCGCCTGTCAACACCGATATCTACAAGGCCTGGAGCCTGAAATTCACGGTCATGCCCTGGCACGATGTTCCCCAGGCCCTTTCAACCGGCGTGATTAATGGCCTCGATCACACCCCTATCGTCTGCAACATCACCAAGAAATTCGAGGTGGCGAAATATTTCACCCGGGTCGATTACGCCCAGGGACTCTTCGTCCACCTGATGAACAAGCGCTGGTTCGATGGGCTCCCCGCCGATCTGCAGAAGATTCTTCTGGAGACCATTGCCGAGGAAAGCGCCAAGACGCGCGCGGCTACCCGGGAGCAGCAAGCGGCCCAGATCGCCGATGCCAAATCCAAGGGGATCGAGTTCATTTCCCTTTCGGAGGAAAGCAGGCAGAAGCTGATTGAAAAGGCCGCCCCTGTCTATGACACATGGGGGGAAAAGATTGGTGATGATTATCTGAAAAAGGTCCGGACGACCCTCGAGAATTAACGAAGGGGTTCGGGAAGCTTTCGGCCGGGGAGGCAATGACTCCCCGGCTATTTTTTGGACAGGCCATGCTGAAGCGGATTTTTGGATACATCGACAGGGTTTTCGCATTTTTTGAAGAGTGGACCCTCTTTATCACCGTGGGGCTTGCGCTGGTGTCGGCGATGGCCAACATTATTTTAAGGAAAACCACCACCGTCAATCTTTACTGGTCGGACGAAGTGGTGCGAAAGGTAATTTTCTTCACCACCTATATTGGCGCCAGCGCCGCCATCCGCAGCCGATCCCTGATCCGTATCGACGCACTTCCCCAGATTATTCCGGCCTTGACAAAGCCCCTCACCCTGCTCAGCCATCTGGCCGTCCTTTTCTTTGCCGGCTTAATGGTCTTCCTGGGGTGGGAGCTGACCGTCTCGGTCTACAATGACGAATACGCCCGGACAGCAACCCTGCAGATTCCGGAATGGTACTTCTATATCGTTCTGCCGCTCATGGGCGTGATGATGTTCCTCAGAACCCTCAAAGTCATGGTGGAAGACTGGCGCGGTCCCCGAAAAGGGACTTTGTGATGAATTCAAAGAGCTGATCATGGAAAGCAGCTATCTCCTTATATTTTCTATTCTTCTGGGATGTCTGGCAACGACGGTGCCTGTTTTCCTGGCCCTTTTCTTCACCGGCCTTGCGGGGCTGGTCTGGGTGGTGGGAATCGATGCCCAGATTGTGGTCGAGGTTCTTTACCGCAGTATGGACAAATTCTCCCTGATCGTGGTTCTTTTCTTCATTCTTTGCGGAAACATCATGACCACCGGGAGCATCGTCCAGAAGTTGATCCGGACCGCCAACGTGCTGGTCGGCTTTCTCCCTGGAGGGCTTGCCATGGCCGGAGTGCTGGCCTGCGGCTTCTTCGGGGCGATTTCGGGGTCCACCGTCGCCACGGTGGTCGCCATCGGCGGCTTCATGATCCCCGCCCTTATCGAACATGAATACGACGAGCGCTTCAGCGTTGGGATCATGGCGACCGCTCCCATTCTGGGGGTCATTATTCCGCCATCCATCGCCATGATCCTGTATGCCATGGTGACCAATGACTCCCTGGAAGCCCTTTTTCTCACCGGTTTCATTCCCGGCATCCTGATCATGATCGCCATGTCCCTATACGCCTATTTCGTTTGCAAACGGCAGGGCATAAAAACAATCCCCCGCCCGACTCCTCGTGAAGCGCTCTCGGTCCTGCGGGAGAGCGTCTGGGCGCTTTTTCTGCCTGTTCTCATATTCGGTGGGATCTATTCGGGTCTGTTTACCGCCAATGAGGCAGCGGTGGTCGCCTGCTTCTACGCCTTTTTCGTGGAAATTTTCATCCATCGGGACATGAAGGTGAGGGACGTGAAAAAAGTGGTGGTCTCCTCCGCGGTGACCTCCGCCACCCTGCTCGTCATTGTGGCCGGGGCGTCGGTCTTCGGGGAGTATCTCACCTTCGAGCAGATTCCCAACCAGATTGCCAACACCGTTGTGGATAATATCAGTTCGCCCTGGGTTTTTCTGCTGGCGGTCAATATTCTGCTGCTGGTGATCGGGATGTTCATGGACATCATCTCAGCGACCCTGATCCTGACGCCCATTTTTCTTCCCCTGCTTTCGCAATTCGGCATTGATACGCTTCATTTCGGACTGCTGATGACCCTGAACCTGGGAATCGGATACTGCACGCCGCCGCTGGGAGTCAGCCTTTATATTTCTGGAACGGTCGCGGACAAGGGCCTTCTCTACGTTTCGCGTGCAGTCCTGCCCTTTCTCGCTATACAGATTACGATTCTGCTTCTGCTCACCTTCTGGCCCGATCTGGTGCTGCTGCTGCCGCGCCTGTTCTACGGATGATGGCGTCGCAAGAACTCACCAACTGCTGCGTTGCTGCAATTGCTCTCGCTGTTTCGACGTAAGTAAGTACCCCTCATTGCTCGACAATCGCGCGCCTTGCATTTGGCGCTTTTTGCTTAGCCATCGGCTATTTTGCTTTCTTGCCAAAGCATCACGGATGATTTCGTGGAGGATTCATGGACGTCAAGATTCTCGTACCCGTTGACGGCTCCGGGACATCGGCCCGAACCATTCAGTCCATCATCTCCTACAAGGAGCGTTTTCCCTTTCTCCTGACCTTGCTGCATGTCGTCGATTTCGACAAACTGGCCTACCGCATGATTCCCGATTTTCAGGTGGAGATGGTGCGGGAGCCCGCCCGCAGAGCCGGAGAAAATCTTCTGAAGCAACAGCAGACCCTCTTCTCCGAGGCGGGGATGCCCACGAAAACGCGTCTTGAATTCGGTTCGCCCCGGGAGGTCATTCCCCGTGTCGCCAACGAAGAGGATTTCCAGCTCGTTATCCTGGGCCGCCGCGGCCAGGGGGAAATTCGCGATGTGCTTTTCGGCTCTGTGACCAATTATGTCCTGCACCGGGTAAGATGCCCTGTCCTTCTGTTCTGAAGCCACTCCTTGAGAAGCTTTCCGGGCCCGCTACACTGAAAAGGAACGGTCGAACCCGACCCGCGATTTCAGAACCGGAGGCTTGCCATGAGTGCCGATCCCGAACTTGTCCGTAAAATCAAAAGCGCCCTCACCCGCGATACCCGTGTAAACCTCGACCTGAGCGAGCTTGCCATCGATGAGGAAGGCGGAGCTGTCTCGCTGAGCGGTACCGTTCCCTCGGTGGCCGCCATCCGCCGGGCGGTGCGCCTGACCGAAGAAGTAACCGGGGTGAAAAACATCGAAAATAGATTGAGGATACCTGTAGTGACTTCCATGGGCGCCACGGAACTGAATCAGCGTCTCCGCAATGCCCTCATCCAGGAGCGCAACATCGAAGAGGACCATATCGAGATCGACACCTCCCGTGACGGAGACGTTCTTCTCCGGGGCTCGGTCCACTCCCTTGTACAGCGCAGGCTCTGTGAGGTTCTCTGCTGGTGGAGTCCGGGCGTCGCTTCGGTGCGGAACCTGATCGTGGTCAGTCCGCCGGACCAGGACACTGATGAGGAACTGAAGGATAATCTCGAGATCATTCTGGAAAAAGACCCCATGGTCGATCCGAAAAAATTCCACACCGAGGTCCACGATGCCAAAGTCACCCTTCGGGGTCAGGTGAATTCGGAAACGGAAAAGGATGCCGCGGAAAGGGACTGCTGGTATACACCGGGGGTTGTCGAGGTGGCCAATGAGCTTACGATCCGATGATCCGCACCGGTCCGGCCTCTCGCCGTTTCGCCCGTCCCGGAAATGGTTGCTTTCTCAGACAAAGATATATATATTTACATATATAAAAAAGGAGGTTTTCCCATGGAAGAAATTCTCATCCTGCTGGCCATCGTCGCCGGATGGTTTGTACTGAACCGCTGGATCCTGCCCAGGCTGGGCATGCAGACCTGACTTTCCGACAGCTGCAGCCTCCCCGTGCGGGAGGAGAAGAAAGAAGAAGAAGGTAAGAAAAATTGATCTCTTCAAGAATGGCGGAATTGCTTCGTCATAACCTGAGGTAATACTAACGTTCTAAGGACCTGTCGAAGGGGTCCTTGGGTTGAGTGTGACAGACCATCTTTTTTACCTTATCACGAGTAAACCCATGGCGGGAACCGGTCGAGCGCTCTCCCCCTCCGAGGGCTCGACCATCTCCCATGGGTTTGTCTCTGCCTTCTCCATAGCTTCCTTCCAACCTTCCTGTTGCCGTTCACCTTTCAATTCCTGTCCTTACTACAAGAGCGATATGGTCTTCCACGGCAATTGCGACTGGCAGCGGGAGGAAAAATTACATCTTTTTGGCCGCAGTAAAGACTAAACCCTCAAATCCTCCAAAAACTCAGATGGAAAATCTCCGCTTGTCACGAGAAGATGATCACGTGCTCGGGTGCAGGCGACATAGAGAAGATGCCGCTCGGTATCATAAACTTCCTGCAAATCAGCATCATCCGCGACGGTTTCTATTCGCTCCTGGAGTGGAACGATTTCGTCATCACAGGCCATTACGACCACGGCTCGAAATTCCAGTCCTTTCGCGAGGTGCATGGTGCTGATTGCGGCGTGCCCGCTGATTGTTTCGACCTTCTCGTCAAGAATTACATGGGGCAGATTGGCGGACTGAACCGCCGCTTCGGCCCTCTCCAGTTCTTTGCCTGAGCGGACGAAAACCCCAAATTCGTGGGGCATTAATCCTTCGTTTGAGCGCGCCTTGATCCAGCTGCCGACATATTCAATCTCCTTATCAGCGGAGTCGAATTCCTTTATCGTCGGGTCCGGACCGTTAAAGACTGAGATGGTGCTTCGCCGGTCTTCCTTGTTCCCGTCGACGTCGGCCAATTCTGGCCCGAGGAGCAGATCGGCCTGTCTCCGGATCTGGTGGGAAGTGCGGTAGTTGATCCGCAGAGTTCGGGATCGCCCGCGGATATCAACTCCCTGGGAATTCCAGGAGAATGGCTGCTGAAAGATCCTCTGGCCAAGGTCACCCGCAAAGAACAGACTGTTCGCCCGACCCGCCCCCAATGCCGCCAGGAATTTCAACTGGGCAACACTTATATCCTGGGCCTCATCAATGACGGCAAAATCGAATGGCGGATGTCTGTTCTCAGCGAGTCTATCTGACAACCTGGTGAAAATTTCGGAGTAAGTGACCTTCCCCTGATTTCTCAACTCATTCCGCACCCGCTCGAAAATAGACCAGAGCTGGCTTCGTTGAGATTCCGGCAACCTGGTTTTCCTCCCCAGCCGGGCAACATCTCTATATGCCGCCCAATCACGCAGTTGCCATGCATCGACCACCTGTTCCCATTCGGAAAGAAGAAACCGGGAGGTGAAATTGTGTCCATCCACATCTCCCGCTGCCTGGTCCAGAAGTACCTTGATTTCTTCCCTCGCAGCAATCCTTTGCCTACCGAAATTGGAACTGAAAAGCCGCTCACTCACTGTATCCAGGGCATGAACCTCGAGACGATCCCATAGCCGTGGTTCATTGCCTATAAGGCGTCGCAACTTGGTCCGCAAGGAACTCGCCAAAGATTCCGAGAAAGTGGCCAGCAGGACTCTCGCCTCCGGATGTGACCGCGTCAGATGAACGGCTCGATGGATGGCAACGATCGTTTTCCCTGTTCCGGCAGATCCTGAAACGCGGGCAGGGCCGCTGTAATCTCTCTCCACCAGCTCTCTCTGCGCCGGGTGAAGGAAGACCGTCCATTTCTCCCATGGGTATTCAAGAGCCTGTTCCAGTTCCTCCACATTTGTCATTAAGCGGAAGCGGCGTTTCGCGTCCGGATGCTCAAAAGGATTTATATCTGCTGTGGCAGGCTCAGGGACCTGGGGTTTAACACCGATGGCCAAGTCCAGCAACGCCTCGGCGGCCTCGCTCGGCAAATGGTCGGCTAAATCGAGGATCGTATCCTCGGTGGCCGCGCGAACATCTTCGATCCATTCTTCAGGGACGCCGTAACTGAGGAGTTCTTCGGCAGCAATTTCTGGGAAAAGGGGTAATTTTTGAGGAGCCGGGGATTCGACCGGCACATAGACAGGAACGGATATTTCTTGAATGGTCTCTCTAATTTCAACGATCTGGGCAGCGCCGGTTTTGGGGTGTGTTTCGAGTTTGCGGCGACTGGCCCATTGGTAGGCGGGGTCATGATGATCCACGTAGCACAAGAGCAGGCTGTCTTTGGTTTTGTGAACGATGATGCGCAGGTCGCTGCTGACCCGAACGGACCAGAAATTCTTGTCTCTGGCCTTGTCGAGCTTATGGAAACTCATGCCGGGATTGGCCGGGTTCAGTTGCAGGTCAAAGGCTGTGGTTTTGACAGCCTTTTGCTCATCTCCGGTGAGCTTGGCCAGACTGTCAGTGAAGGTATCGGCGATTCGGAACAGCATCAGGTTAACTCCTGCCCAGATCGGCGCAGATACTCTAAAAGACGTTGAAATCTCTGGTCTGCTATTAGCTCCGGCGCAGCGTCTCTGATCGCACGTAAGCACTCATTCAAAAATCGCCTCAGCCCCCATGGTTGTTGATCGCCAATGACCCGGTCCAGAAAGTCCAAGGCAGGCTCCGGGAATTTTTGGCAGATATCTGCTTTGTGCAAAAGGTTCAACAGATAGCCGGGATGTTCTATCGGCTGCAGCCAGGCACTAAGCATTGTGAATGCCCGTGGAAAGTTTTCCTGTGTCGCAATACACAGTCGCCCAAAACTTTCACTAATGGATCCGGAAACATGCTCACGCGACTTTGGCCAAATCGAATGCAGATACGGCACCACGCGGTTCTTCCAATAATCAGAGTACTGGTCGCCAGCTCCTTCCAGGCCGCGCACCAGTGCTTGAGCAGCCTCATCTAATCCATCTAAGGGCAGAGTACGCGTGGCAAGGGCCAGTTCCTTCGTACTAAAAGTATCACCAGGATCGAGCGCAGCGAATGTCAGCAGGGCAGCATACTGACCATCGTGTTCGCCGAGGGCCGTGTAGTGTCGTGCCGTCTCGAGAAACGGTTGTTTGATTACCTCCATTAAAGGTCGATAGAGACGTGGTGACCAAAGAAAGCCCTCCCAGGCTGCACGCGCTTCGGTTTCGGAATGCTGCCAGTCAAAAAGCGGCAGGAGATGTTGTATAGCCCATGTACGATCCACGCGGAATAAGGTGATGACATGCGCCGCTAGCAGAACGCGGCCGTGCCGGAACTTCTCCACGTCCGTATTGCAAATCTCGGTGAAGATGACATTAAGCGCCTCATGCAGACCTTGTCCATCTTCGAGCGACTGGCGATACCACCACTGGAGCAGCGATTGTGCCACGAGCCCTACCGGATGATTAATGGCTCGGAAGACGGGATCTTCATTGTCAACGCGGTCTTGCTCACTCAAATCCAGAATTCGCCGGCAAATGACCAAAAATTCCCTCTCATGGCCTTCGAAAGTCTTTGCAATAGCCTTAAGCCACCAACTGATGCTATGTGCGAGCGTCTGGATCATATGATCGGGAGCATCGGCTATCAATGTCCCCATGTGATACCAGGACCTTTTGTGATCTTTTTCTTCGGACCATGCTTGCAACGCCTCACGCCAACGATCAATCAACCATTCGCCTTCTCGTGCCAGTGCACGCAAAGCCCAGGCGGTGGTGGCAAAATGGTCGCGGCAACGCTGCCGCCAGTCATCTTCCTGCCAGTGATCTTTGCTCGGATGCTGTTTTAGCCACTCGATCAATTCCAGACGACGACGCGGCGTAGCGACAAACGTGCGCCAAGGGTCACCTTCACCTTCTCCAACCCAGCGTACACCGCCCATCCAAACCGGAAATTCGTCACGTTCGTCTTCGGCCAAACTCCATTCGGGGAATTGCCCAGACAATTCTTGAAGCATCTCCTCGCCTGGGGGATGCAAAGAAGCTCCTGTCTGGGCCATTTTGGCCAGCCTGAGCCACATTTCCCGTGCCACGATTTGGGCCCAGCGATCAGGTTCGATGTCATCCATGAACATGGCACGCGGTGGTCCGGCAAGTATGGCTTGTTCCAACTCGGCAAGATCGTCGGTATCCAGTTTCGGCGCCAAAACAACGAGCAGGCGCATAGACTCTCGCTCTGTCTCCACCGACCACAGCCACCAGTGATCGTCGGTCAACAGCCAGTCGAGTGCACGACGCGGAGGAATGAGATTATCGTGGCTGGTGGCAAAGAATGCTAATCGCTTGAACAGTGGATACGGTACTTGCCACCAGCTCTCAGCAGCGAGTCGGGCCCTATCAGGGTACCGCACAGCCGCCGCAAGCCAGGAGTCACGTGTGAGTTCGATCAGCACTGTCCAGTCGCGAAAATCCTTGTTCTGCGGATGCTCACTGATCGACGGCTGAGCCATGTATGACCGATCGCTTGTGGCATCCGCCCCGCCCAGTTCCTGCATCAAGTCCAGCGCGTCTTTTAGCATGCCGCTGAAATCGGTGAGGAGATCGGGCAGCACCTCGGCCCAGAGCTGCTCCTCCTTCAAATCGCGCAGGCTGGAATGCACGTGGTCCGTAGACAACACGACTTCCCATTCGACAAGATCTTTCAGCCGCTGAGGCTCACTCTCGTCGTCATGGTCTCCAGGCCAGCGGATCGGATCTCGTAACATCACGCGCGGCGTGAGAATTTCGCGCAATTCCAATCGTGATGTGGTGGTAAGGCCTTCGCAGTTGAAACGAACCTGCCAGTCATAGAGATCAAGTTCGCGTGCCCGAGCCCGCAAACGCCCGGTCAGCAGCAGGCGCCACAACGAGCGCATCATTGGGCGAGGAATGGCTTTTGGAGAATATGTACGGATTCGGTTTAGTTCATCCGTGTTGCCGTCGCGTTCGAGCTTGGCCAGCTCGTTCAGCCGGTCGTCTATATTCCTGGCCAGCTCTTCATGCAGTTGACCGCCGCGTTTAACCAACCACAACAATAGTGTAGGATCGTCGAGGTAGCGTAACAGCCAGCGCGCAAGATGTCGCATTACGTCATCCCAGCGGGCACGGTACGCACCAACATCGACGAGAACCATTAGGGGGGATAGGTCGTAGGGAGAAGGCCGGCGAGTCAGGCTGAACGAAAGTTTGTCATCGGTGATTGTCTTGGGCTGCACGCCAAATCGGACAAGATCGGCCTGCTGATAACGTTCCTCGCTTAAAGGCCCCAGCCACTCCAGTGAGGGCACCGGGTCCAGATCGGCAAATCGCCTGGCAGGCAGGCCCCGCGGGTCACTCAGCGCCCAAAGCAGGCGGCCAACGAAATCGTCCTGTTCCGTACTGGCCAAAGGACGCGCCATGGCGCACTCTACGACTACGCGTTCCTTTCCTTGAACGCCATCTCGGTATGTCTTCGCCCAGGCGCGTAACGTCTTTTGCAAGTATGTGTGACGGTTGTGCTCGCGGTAGAGGATAGGCGTAACGTTCTTCGCCCGCCAATCGTTGGCGCATTCGCCTTCTTTGCCATTCGAATAGCTGCCGAAAGCGAACATCTCTGGGTGAGATTCTCCCAGTAAACGATCGGCGGCAAGGGCATCCATCATGTAACGCAGGACTGGGTCGTTGATGCTATAGCCGATAAAGCAGACGGTGTAGTTGCGAAACAGTTCACTGACAAAACGCGCAGCCCAGCGCTCAGTCAGGTAAGCGAGCCCGAAATCACCACTGGACACCACCAAACAGTCCAATTCGTTGTCGTTGAGAGGCGCGGGTATGAGGCCATGCAGGTACACCAGCCCATCCCAGCGGTTCTTGGGTACCGGCAGTAAAGGCGCCTTAAAACTCTCTACCTTGAGATCCCTGGCGGCGATCACTTCCTCGAACAACCGATCAAAGTTAGTGGTGATCAGCCGTGTTCGCCCCTCCCGGTTTTTGCCAAGCGTAAGGAGCGCTTCGTGGGTTGCTGTTGCGTTTCGAGCGGTTAGGTCGGGGGTGAGAATATCCGCCAGAGCCCGGCGCACTATGGCACGGCCGCCGACGATTCCGGTTTCCAGAAGACTAATGGCTGTATCGAACTGCTTTGCCCTGATCGCGGCCTGCTGCACGGGGTTGGGTGTTTCTCCCAACGCCGCATAGAGCCTCTGAACCAGGCCCTTGAACCCCGGCAAGCGAGCAGGGTAGGAAATCCCAGCGCCACAGAAGAAAACCACACGTCCGTCTTCATGTGCCTGTAAGAGTCGCTCGGGCACATCAGGCCCATTCTTGATAAATTGCATGCCTTACACCCTGAACACCTTCATCACTTCATCCCCAAGGTGATTGATCACCTTTACGGCGATGCGCCCCGTCTTCGACTTGTCAAAGGGTCGGGAGGTGTCGCTGTTCAGAGTCGCCCAGGCATCCTCGTTGATCTCGGCCTTGAGGGTTGTCTTGAGCGCTTTGTACGGATCATTCGCCCCCAGGAAATATGCGTGGCGGACAAAAAATGACTCCTCGTTGTAGTCGGTGTCGATGAACCAGCAGGCGATGCCTTCGGCGCCGTCGCTGCGTACCTCGCCGGTGTTGGGATGGAAGACGTCGACGCCGTTGACCTTGACCTGGATCTGTCCGCCTTCGACATTGAGGATGTCGATATCGGGCTCGCCGAAGATGACGAAGAGGTTGCCCTTGCCGGTGTTCTTGAGATCGTCGGCCATGTGCAGGTCAGCGTTCATGCGGGCCTTGAGGACTGGGATGCGGCCGAGTTTGTCGAATTCGGAGGAGTGGGCGTCGTAGTTAAAGGCGCAGGCGATAAGAACGTCAAACCCGGCATCACCAGCTTCGCGGGCGGCGGCCACCAGATCGGGGCGGGAAACGGTTCCGAACTCGGGACCGATGAAGATGGCGGCGCGCTTTTCGCCACCGGCATCCTCAAACCGGCCCTCGGCGCAGATCAGATCACCCGGCCAGGGAGTGAGCGCGGTGAAGTTGATTTTGTCTTCCTTGTGGGCCTGCTGCACTCCGGCGGTTTTCAGGTTTTCCAGGATCATCTGGACAAAATCCCGCTCCTGCCCAAACCCCTCCTTGGCCTCGGCCACCGAATCAATCAGCTCGTCATCCGCACCGACCGTCAAAACCCGATGCGGCGAGAGGCTCTCCACCGTGAATGGCCCGGCGACGCGGACTTTCTTTTTGTCCTCGTAGGGCTTGTCGTAGAGGTATTCATGCTCGGCCTTGGCGGCGATGGAGGCGTCGATTTCCTTCTGCCGGGCGATACGCTGCTCCCACCAGTCGGAATGCAGCTTTTTGGTCGCGTCCGGCCATTTGGCGTCCGCCTCGCGGGGGATGTCCCATTCCTGCCAGTTCTTGCCCAGACTCTGGTTGAGCTGCTCCCGCAGAGGTTCTAGTTTCTCCTGAAACCTGTCCCAGATGACATCGATCTCGGCGTTATTGGCAATCGACTTCAGGGTGATGTGCGGCACCCGCTCGTAGACGAACCCGTGACGGATGTTGCCATTGGTCGGCTGGGTGGAAGGAAGGGTGCGGGTAATTTCGGCTTCCTTCTGTTGACCTTCGAGGCTGTCCGCCAGGAGATAATAAGGATAGCGGGCTCCCATGATGCGGGCACGTGCTAAAGCAAGTGAAACGCGGGAAGTATCGATGGTGATCCAGCGCCGCCCCCATTGTTCGGCAACGTAGGCGGTGGTGCCGGAACCGCAAGTGGGGTCGAGGACGAGATCGCCGGGATCGGTGGCCATGAGGAGACACCGCTGAATCACTTTCGTTGCAGTCTGTACGACGTAAACCTTTGGATCGGCATAACCCGAGATAATTGTGTCATCCCAGGAGTTGGAAAATGTCACAACGGGGTGTCGAGTAGCCCGAGGGAACCTCCCCCTCAGGCTCTCACAGAACCGGACATGAACGTCTCCGCTCATCCGGCTCCTATTGCCCAGCCGATGCATACAACAACCCCCAATGTGCAAACAGGTTTGGCTGGTTTCGTGCGATACGATCCAACCATTGCGCTGCTCGTCTTCGGTGGTGCCGCAGGCGCTTGTATTTTCGTGTCGCCCACATAATAAGGCGACGTTCTAAGCATTTTAGGGTCGGGTATAGAGCTGACTGATAGTAACGCCCGTAGTAGTTGATCCAACCTCGAATAGTTGAGTTGAACATCCGGGCTAAATCTTCTAACTGCTTATCACTACGTAATGGCCAGTTCCATCCACGTGAGGTCTGCCGGATTGCCTTGGCGGCCTTATTGCTGATTGCCGGTGTAAAGTTGATGAAGTATTTCCCCCAACGATTCTTTGACCTGCGAGGTTGAAATGTATAACCCAGAAAATCAAAGCTGATCAGAGGATAGTCCTCTCGTCGATCATCATCCTTACAGTAGACAATTTTCGTCTTCTCAGAATGAAGCTCCAACCCTACAGCTTTCATCCGCAATTCCAGATCGCGCCGCAGCTTTACAGCCTGAGATTGACTCTTGCAATGGCACACTGCATCATCAGCATAGCGCTCAAATTGAATGTTGGAGTAGTTCCTCTTCATCCATTTGTCGAATGCGTAATGCAAAAAGAGATTCGCCAGCAAGGGGCTTATGACTCCCCCTTGCGGTGTCCCTTTCTGTGGAAGTATTTGCGTGCTATCCGGCATTTCAATCGGTGCTTTGAGCCACCTCTCAATATACAGGAGAACCCACTTATCTTTCACATGCACGCGCACTGCCCGCATCATTAGCTCGTGATCGATACTATCGAAAAAGCCTTTGATGTCGAGATCAAGTACCCAGTCATTTTTCCAACAACGTTTACGCGCCATTCCCACTGCATCCAGTGCCGATTTCCCAGGACGATACCCATAGGAGTCAGGATGGAAGTGTTTCTCCATTTCCGGCTCTATGAACTGCTTAACCACCGTCTGAGCTATTCGATCTGCCACAGTGGGAATCCCCAACGGCCTCATCCCCCCTCCTACCTTCGGTATTTCTACCCGTAGGACGGCTGGAGGAAAGTAACTGCCTGAGGACATACGGTTCCACAACTTGTAAAGGTTTCCTTTCAGATCCTCTTCAAACGCTTCAATCGTCTGACCATCAACACCGGCAGATCCTTTGTTGGCCTTGACCCGTTTGTATGCTTCCCAAACTTGTCGTTTGGTAATACAAAACGGCTTTGCCTGTTTCAATCCGATCATCCTGTCTCCAGTTGTCTTCTTTACTTCAAGCTGAACAATGCTCCCCCTTCGCTCCAGTTCCATTACAGAACCTTCATCACTACTACGGGTCGCTCCGCCCCTGTGCTCTGCTTCGGTACTCTCATGCTTGTGGGTCTTCCACTTGCATTTCTCCCTTAACATCAGAGCGACAGGTTCCCACGTTCCACACAAAAGCCTGTTTCAAGTTCACGCCACCTTCATGCCGAAGGCCATCCGGCCAGTAAACAGGTGACCGCCGGACTCATCCCGGAGTAACGACTACCCCCCGGTTTTGACCTCTTCCCTACGCTTTCGACACTTCAATAGTGATTCACTTGCGTTCGTCTCCTTGAAACTCACCTGACAAAATCATGTTCTGCCTTTTCCGTAACGCTCACCACCCCGGCTCTTTACCGAAGCAGCTTACGGTGGTTTGAAGCCTCCACCTGTATAGCGGCTCCGAGGGGCCAACCCTCATCTTTTGTGCAGCATAGCTGCACGGGGATGCGAAAGCACCCGTGCGTGCCTTCGTGGCACACTGTCGTCCGCGTAGCGCACGATGCGAGCACCCAGTCGCTTCTGGAGCTGCCGCCTTTCCCATATCCTGTCCAGAAGATGCAGGTAGAGATTGGCCAGAAGCGGTGAGATGACCCCACCTTGCGGTGTACCGGTACGATTGCCCTTTCCGCCACCGACGTTTCTCTTCGTTCCGTCCTTGTCCACTTTCATGATCGGCGCCTTGAGCCACGTCTTGATCAGGTGCAGAATTGCACCGTCGCTGATGCGCTCGGCAACCACGGCCAGAAGTTTGGCGTGGGGGATGGTGTCGAAGTATTTCGATAGATCGGCGTCGATGACTTCGGTGTACCCTTTGTTCATGGAGTACGCCACATCCTCAACTGCGTCATGGGCCGACTTCTTCGGTCGAAATCCATAGGAGCTTTCGCAAAATTCTGCTTCGAAGATCGGCTCAATGACCAACTTGACGGCCATCTGAGCCACCCTGTCCCGGATGGTCGGGATCCCCAAGTGCCGCTGACTGCCATCGGCCTTGGGAATCATGCCCCGTTTGACAGGGTCCGGTTTGTATGTCTTGCTTTTCAGTGCTTCTTCCAACTCCGCAATGAATGCGGTGCCCCCTTCCCGTTCCTCGATGGCCGCAAAGGTGACGCCGTCGATGCCGGCACTCCCCTTATTGGCACGGACAAGGGCATAGGCGTGACTGAGGATGTCAGCCCGGTAGACCTTGTCGTACAAGGCATGGAAGCGGAAGGCCGGGTCCTGCTTGGCCTTGCGGTAGAGCTTCCTCTGTAGTGTCCTGATGTTTTCCGGGGTTGTTAGCATTTCTGCAATCCCCTCACCTTCCACTCTTTGGTTGCGTGAACAAAGCAGGGTCCCTTCCCTCGAATCGGGTTATGTTGTCCCGAATTCTCAAACGGTACTATGGACCCCTCCGACTCCCGATACGGCCCTGCGCGATTTCGTTTCCTTATACGCACCAGTTGATGCTCCTCTGCATCACCGCAGCGGGTCTCCAGCACTGGGCTGAGAATCCTCCGCAACATGCCATCCCTTCGACCCCGGAAGATTTCACAGGCCGCTTCCGTTCTCCGAGCCTGCGAACATCGGCCTTCCCCATCTGACCACTGGGTCGGCATCTTCAAAGCAAGTAACGAGGCTACGTACGGGTTCACTTGTGTTACGGCCTGCTGCTTTGCCAATTGGGAACTTACGACCCCTGATTACTCAGACGCCGCTCCCTTGAGCTACCGGGGTGTACGGACAACTCCCCGGACGGGACTTTAACCCGTGTGATTTTCAGCTGTTACTGCGTACGATCAGGTCTTGAATTGCTACTTTTCACCGTTGTTGAAATCCCAGGCATTTGGAAACGCATTACACGACGATCAGCAAGGCGATTGCGGCCGCCGGCAGCAAATGGCTCAGCCAGCGGCGGACGACCGAGGTGCCGCTGCTGAATACGGGTGTGGGCTAGTGTTTTGAAGATTTCAATGTAAGAGCAGGAGAATTACCAGGAATTTTTTCTAAAAAAGCAGAAGACTTCTCCCAGGGTTCGGCACGAACCCTGGATATCGCAGGCGAGGATCACCGATTGCTCCGCAGGAAACCAGCAAAGGCGCCAATCTCCCTCTCGACCGTGGCAAATACTTTCGAAAGATTTTCCATTAGTGGCGCCATTTTCTCCGGCCGTAGATTGTAGGCATAAACGTTTCGGACGATATGCCGAAAGCCTCGATAGGGCTCCAGCTCCTCTTTCAAATCAGGCGATATGACCGCTGGTCGGAGTCCTGGGATCTCGGCTGAAATCTGGATGAGCAGCTCCTGATGCCAATTGGCGCCATCCGGAACTGTATCCTCTACTGCCAGGGCGATCCGCTCAAAAATGCGTTCCAGACCTGAGTAGAAGCCGTGCAGGTTAAGGGCGACTCCATCGAGAAAAAAATCATCCTGGCTCTCCCTCGCCTTAACCCAACCCTGCTCCGCACGAACCACAAGAATAGAAATATCTTGCAGCTCGGCTAAGATTCTTTGAGCCAAGACCTCTCCTCTGCCAGTCACAATGGGATCCCCTCCTGCTCAATTTTTCGCCTCAGAGCTTGCGAGCAATCCACCCCATCCACAAGATCGACCGCCCAGTTCTTGCTGTAACCGCTGGCAAATGCCACAGCTCTGTAAAAATCGCCGGGCGGGATACCCCAGACTGCCAAGTCGATATCCGACCGAACTGAAAAATCATCTCGGGCTAAGGAGCCGAAAAGAAGGACCTTTTCTGCCCGGAATCTGGTTCGCAGTTCACGAGCCAGAGCGGAAGCTATCCTCCGTGCCTCTTCCGGCTGGGCGGAGGAGATCGGATGTTTCTTTGCGGCGCGAAAAGGCTTGTAATTCTGCCACTCGGCGGGATTCATTTCGAGAGCGGTTTTACCCGACATCCGGTTCCCCTTGGGGTTGGTGCTCGAAATTGAGCGCTTCACAGGAGCCAAAATGATTGATTTTATTTATAACATGCCCCTCGGAACCAGCAAAAGGAAATACTTCATCGCAAGGGGCTCCCGCGCGCTTGGGGGTCGCTTGGGTAGAGTAGAGAGCAGGTCATTGCGACTGTAGGCTTGACTTATCCGTTTCCGCCCCTTTCGTCCGGCGGTGCCTAAAGAGCCTTGCCGTGGTGACCTTGACCAGCCCTCCCTCATCAAACCGTGCATGCGGTTTTCCCGCACACGGCTTTCCGATGTCCTTCACCGCAGGGCATGCGCCCTCGTCCAGCCAGCTGTCGTCGGCACCTTGTAGAGCCCATATTTTGCATACAGGACTCGGTTGCTAAACCGGGCGTATCCTACTTTTCGATTTCTGACCTTGTACCGCTTACTTAGATGCGTCCGCATTCGCTGCTCGACGTGTCCCCGAACATGTTCGAGGGCTTTGCTGGGAGTGCGAACAGGGTCAGGTCTTGAATTGTTACTTCTCATCGTTGTTGATCGCCTTGCTGATCGTCGTGTAATGCATTCCAAGCGCCTGCGATATCTCTTTCAAAGTATACCCGAACTTTACATGGGCCTGCCGGATCAGGCGGTTTCGATCCGGCCTGGACAGTGCGGAGCCGGAAGGGAATAACTCATCCAGCGGGGGACGGCCGAGATGCCGCTGTATTCTCGGGATCTCCGGCATATCTTCCTTTTCAGCAAGTAAACCCTTCACTCGCTGGACGAACGGTTCTGTTCCGAGGAGAATCTGCCCGGAAAGATTATCCCAGGGTGAGCCGCTGCACTGCAATCCTTCCTCAACAAAGCGCCGATATCGCCGCCGCGATTCCGGAAAAGAGGTCGCGAAATTCCCGAGAATCCATTCAATTGACAAAAAGTCCGGTTTTGCTGTCCTGCCGAGGGTAGAAAGATAACTGCTCCAGGGGTATTGCTCGACTCGGTCCGTCATGCCCGCACGGACCGGATTGAGGACGACGTACCGGCACAGCTCAAGAAGGTGGCTTTCCTTCTCTACAAGAATCGCCTTGAACCTCCCTTTGAAGATGTGACCGTCTCTGTCATGCATACGATTGAACGCCTGGGTGTAGACGCCGTTCAACTGACGCATCCCCGCCGAGAGATTCCCTTCCGGGGTTTCGATCAGGAGATGGTAGTGGTTGTCCATGAGGCAGTAGGCATGACAAAGCCAGTTAAAGCGCTTTACCACCTTGCCGAGGATTTTGAAGAAAACTTCGCGGTCGCCGTTATCTTCAAAAATGTCAGCCCGTGCGTTGCCACGGGAGGTGACATGATAAACAGCACCGGGGAATTCTATGCGTAAGGGTCGGGCCATAACGGCAATATACATCCAAAAATCTTATATATCAAGACCTGACCCCGATTGAGAGGGCTTTTTTAAAGCATGTCGATGGGGTCCACATCCACGGAGAGTTGGATGCCGCGGGAGATTCGTTTTCGGATCTCTCCCAGGCGGCTCAGCAGCCGGTGAAGGGGGGCGCGGGAGGTCGCTTTGAGGAGAACCTGCACCCGACTTTTCCCCCGGATTCTGGAGAGGGGGCAGGGAGCCGGACCGAGGATCTCCACGTCGCCGGTGCAGCGGCGAAGCGCTTCGGCGGTTTCTTCGGCCTCTTTGGCCGTTTTTTCTGCTTCGTTTCCGGAGAAGACCAGGTTCACCAGAAATCCGAAGGGGGGATAGGAGAGCTCCCGCCGGAATTCGATCTCCTGCCCGAAGAAACCCTGGAAATCGTGGCGCGCGGCGCAGGCGATGGCGTAGTGCTCCGGATTGTAGGTCTGGATCAGGACTTTTCCGGGGCGGTCGCCCCTTCCCGCCCTCCCCGCCACCTGCGTCAGGAGGGAGAATCCCCTTTCCGCGCTGCGGAAATCCGGAAGATTGAGGGCGGCATCGGCGTTGACCACCCCCACCAGGGTCACCCCCGGGAAATCATGTCCCTTGGCGATCATCTGCGTCCCCACCAGGATGTCGATTTCCCTCTTTTCCATGGCTTCGGTCATCCGCTGGTGACTGCCTTTGCGGGAGGTGGTGTCCCGGTCCATGCGGACGATCCGTGCGGCCGGGAATGCCGTCGCCAGCTCCTCCTCCAGCCGCTCCGTTCCGACGCCCTCGGGAAGAATGTTCCCCCCCCGACAGCGGGGACACAGATCCGGTGGAGACAGGAGGTAGTCGCAGTAATGGCAAAGCAGCCGGCGGCGGCTCTGATAATAAGTCAGGGTGATTTCGCAGTTGGGGCAGCGAAAGGTCTCTCCGCAGTCGGCGCAGAGGAGAAAAGGGGCGAAGCCACGACGGTTCAGCAGAAGAAGGGACTGTCCGCCTTCTTTCAGGTTGGCCTCCAGAGCGTTTCGCAGATCCTCGGAAAGAGCTCCCACCGCGGCGTTTCCGGTCATGTCCACCAGGACCGTCTCGGGAAGATTCCGATCCAGTATCCGACCGGGGAGAGAAAGGTAGCGGACAGGACCCTCCATGGCCCGGTGATAGGTGGTCAGGGACGGGGTGGCGCTGCCCAGAAGAACCGCCGCGTTTTCCATCTGACCTCGCATGAGTGCCAGATCCCGGGCATTGTAGCGAAACCCCTCACCCTGCTTGTAAGTGCCTTCGTGCTCCTCGTCCACAACGATCATGCCGACATCGCTCAGAGGAGCGAAGACGGCCGAGCGGGCGCCGATGACGATTTCGACGCCGCCCCGAGCGATCTCTCTCCAGGCATCGTAACGCTCCCCGTCGGAGAGGCCGGAATGCAGGACGGCGATCCCGATGCCCTCGATGGAGAAGCGGGCCCGGAAGCGGCCGACGAGCTGGGGCGTCAAGGCTATTTCCGGCACCAGGACGAGGGCCTTGCGGCCCTGAGCCAGAACGCTTTGGATCGCGCGGAGATACACCTCGGTCTTTCCGCTTCCCGTTACCCCGTGAAGGAGAAACGAGGCGAACCCGCCGCTGTGCGTCGCCTGGTCGATGATTTTCAGTGTTTCCTTCTGCGCGCCGGTCAGAGAATGTCCGGAATCGGGCGGAACCGGGATATCGAAAAAGGGATCTCGCCGCCGTTCCACCTCTTTTTCGGAGACGAATCCCAGTTCCTTCAGCCGCTTCAGCGGCGCATGGGGGGCGGAGAAAAAGCGGTTCAGCTCGCCTGTCGGCGTGGGGCCGTTTTCGCGCAAGAACCCAAGTATACGCCGCTGCGCGCTTCCCGCAGGTTCTCCCGGGTGCTCCGTCGCGGAAAAAATCCTCTCCGTCGCTATCCGCACCCGCTCGACCGCACCGGACAATCCCGACGGCAGGGCGGTGCGAATCACTTCTCCGATGGGGTGGCGATAATACTCGGCGCTCCTGCGATAAAAGGGAACCAGGTGGGGAGGAAACAGGGGCTCGCGGTCCAGAACTTCACGGATCTCCTTCAGCCCCTCGGGATCGCCCTCCCGAAGCTCCAGCAGGTACGCCACCGAGCTGCGTCTTCCCAGAGGAACACGAAGGCGCATGCCGATCCGGGCCTGCTCCCGCAGGGCTTCGGGGACGACATAAGAGAGGGTCTTGTCCAGAGGGGCGGCAACCGCCACCTCGGCGATCAGAGAAGTCAACGCAAGTTCTTTCCGAAAGAGAAGTTGTCCCGGCATCCGGAATTTTTCACGGATGATCCGGGCGGCAAAGAGGGGCCGTCCCGACAGGGACTTTGTACCGGAGGGATTATGAATCATGCGAGGGTGGAACGTCAATCGAAAGGGCCGGGCATCGAAAGGGCCGGTGCAAGGACCGGCCCTTTGTTCATACAGGTTTATGAGCTTCAGAATCAAAGCTTTCACCACAGAGCCACTGAGGACACGGAGAAAATAAAAATTCCGGGTTTCTCTGAGTTCTCTGTGCCTCGAGTAAGCGAAGCGAACGGGTGGTGAAGAGCTTTTGACTACCTTATGAAGCTATCGATCTTTATCCGGCACCTGTACCCTCGGAAAAAGATATCGCGCTTACGCCTTTTCGAGAACAGCCTCTGCGACTTTCGCCCCGAATTCCCGGCAGGCTCTCGCGTCTTGCTCCGTGGGTTTGAACCGGAAGAAAATGCCCGTAACCGGGAGAGCGTACTTCAGGCCCTTCAGACGATCCTCCACCAGCTTGACCGCCTCTCCGCTCCATCCGAAGGAGCCGAAGACCGCTGCGCTCTTCCCTTTTGGCGTCACGGAGGAGAGCAGCCCCAGCGCGTGCCATATCGGTGGAGGAGCATCGCGATTGATCGTGGGGGTGCCCACAAACAGAAGATCGCAACGCTCCAGTTCGTCCCGGATCTCCGCATCCTCCGTCTCAAAGATGGCTTTCTCCACCACCACGAAACCCTTTTCCTCCGCTCCCTTTCGGACCAAGCGGGCCATCTCCCGAGTGTTTCCGTGGGGAGAGAGCGTAAGCAGAAGCGCCCGCTTTTGATCGTAATCGGCCGGAAGGGCCGACCAGCGGCGGTAATTTTCGATGGCCTCCCGGAGATTTTTTCGCAGAAGCGGCCCATGGGACGGGCAGACCAGGTCGATGGACAGATCCTCCACCTTGGCGACGGCCTCACGGATCTTTTCCTTGAAGGGTCGCATGATCGTATCGAAGTAAAAAGCGAATTCCTGGGAGAAATCGTCTACTTCATCATCATACAAACCGTCTCCGCAGAAATGGGCGCCGAACGCATCACAGGGGAAAAGAATCTTCTCCTCTGGCAGATAGGTAAACATGGTATCGGGCCAGTGCAGGTTGGGCGCGGTAATAAATTTCAGGGTCCTTCCCCCCAGGTCGACCTCCTCCCCGTCGGCGATCACATGGGCATTGAATGGCCGGTTCAGCAGCTGCTTCAGGAAATTCTCTCCGGGACGGGTGCAGTAGACGACGATTTCGGGATTCCGTTCAAGGAGTTTCTCCAGGGCGCCCGTATGGTCCGGCTCGGTGTGATTGACCACGACAATATCGATCTTTTCCCGCGGAACAAGGCTATCCAGCCGTTTCAGGTAGTCGTCGGCAAAGGGGGCTTTCACCGTATCGATCAAAGCTGTCTTTGTCTTTCCCTTTACCAGATAGGCATTGTAAGTGGTTCCATGCCGAGTCGGAAAGAGTTCATCGAAAAGCTGGAGTTCGGGATGCCGGGCGCCGACCCAGTAGAGATCGGGGCGGATTTCTTCAATACCGGACATTTTGATTCCTTTCGTTGAATCGTTTAAGTTTCATAAAATAGACGAGCGTAAAATATTTCTGCATCCCCAGCGTCTATTCATCAGACCTGAGCATTAACTATAACATGGGCCTCGAAGAGCGCGAATCCTCACCCCGCCGCGTCCAGTTAAAAAGGCCGCATGCAACGCCTGTTGGCCTCAGATAACATCCGTGGTATAGTCCGCGCCATGAAAGGCGGCAATGGAAAAAAACCCGATCGAATGATCTCCCGGAGGAAATTTCTTTTCTCCGGCGCTGCGGCTTTTAGCGGGGTCGTTCTCTGGGATGCGGCCTATCGCGAGCCCCGTTCGCCCGAAATCCGGGATATCCTGCTTCCGATGCCCAAAGTGCCTCCCGGCAGGGAAATACGGCTTGTCCATCTCTCCGACCTGCACATCCGCCGCTTCGACGGTTATTTCCAGAGAGTGCTCCAAATGGTGGATGCCCTGGAGCCGGAAATTATCCTGCTGACCGGCGATTTCATGGAAAGAAAGCGCAACATCAGGGGAGTCCTGGATTTCCTGAAGGAGCTTCGTGCGACTTCGGGGATTTTTGCCGTACAGGGAAACTGGGAATACTGGTCGCGCCTGGAAGGTGAGAATCTGCGGCGGCATTTTGCCGGGGTGGGGGTTCGGCTGCTGATCAACGAGCGCCACGACCTTGATCTTCAGGAAGTCCCCTTCTCCATCCTGGGTCTGGATTATCCTTCACCCGCTGACAGGCTGATCCATCTGCAACAGAATGCCGATCCCTCCCGAATCAATCTGTTGCTGTCCCATGTGCCGGCCTTCGATCACCACCATCTCGAGCGACATATGGACCTGATTCTCTCCGGCCATACCCACGGCGGCCAGGTTCGGCTCCCCTTCCTTCCCCCGCTTTTTCTCCCGCGCTTTTCAGAAAATTTCGTCGAAGGTTTCTACCGTGTGGGGGCTCCCGAAATCCCCCTCTATGTCTCCCGCGGCATCGGCACCAGCGTCATTCCAGTGCGTTTCTTCTGTCGTCCGGAAATCACCCTCTTTCGACTGCATGCTGAATAGCCTGTAATATCAGAGACAAATTTTTTAGATAACCAGTAAAAACAAAGTTCTACACATTTGATCCGACTTTATCTGCGTTCAATTGCCGGATTGCGGTTTATCTCACAGGTTTCCTCCCGCGCGCTCTGCGGTGAAAAAAATTTTGTCTGCCCTTCCTGGATTTTTTTACTTTTCCGTATACCCCAGGTACATGAACAGGCCGCGGATTTCCTCCATCAGGTGCGCAAACCCTTCTCCGCTGAGGCTCTGGGCGCCGTCGCAAAGGGCCTTGTCCGGCTCGGGATGCACTTCCATCATCAGCCCGTGAGCCCCGGCCACCAGCGCGGCTTTTCCCATGATCGGAACGAGATTCCTTTTGCCTGTGGCGTGGCTCGGATCGACGATGATGGGCAGATGGCTCATTTCCCGGATCAGGGGGATCACTGAAAGGTCGAGGGTATTGCGGGTGGCGCGCTCGAAAGTGCGGATTCCCCGCTCGCAGAGAACCACTCGCCCGTTGCCCTCCGACACGATGTACTCGGCGGCCGCGAGAAACTCCTCGATCGTGGCGCTCATCCCCCTTTTCAGAAGAACCGGCCGATCGAGCCGTCCCACTTCTTTGAGCAGATCGAAATTCTGCATATTGCGGGCGCCGATCTGAAGGACATCCGCATAGCGGCAAACGTCCTCCAGCTGCTCGATGCGCATCACCTCGGTGATGACCGGCAGCCCCGTTTCGTCCCCGGCCAGCCGCAGATACTTGAGGCCCTCCACCCCCAGGCCCTGAAAAGAGTGGGGTCCTGTGCGTGGTTTGAAGGCTCCGCCACGCAGAATCCGGGCTCCGGCGGCCTTCACCAGACGGGCGGCGGAGAGAATCTGCGCCTCGCTCTCCACGGAGCAGGGTCCGGCGATGATGACCGGCACCGATCCGTCTCCCAGCCTCACCTCACCTATATCCACTACCGTGGAGTCAGGGTGGAAATCTCGGGAGACGAGTTTATAAGGCTTGCTGACGTGTATCACCTCCCGCACGCCCGGCAGATCGCGAATGGAGGCATCGTCCACATACCCCTGGTTGCCCAGAACGCCAATGGCTGTCCTTTCGCTCCCGGGGATGGGCTGGGCCTGAAGCCCCAGGGCCTCAATAGCCTTCTGCACGGCCTGGATTTCGGCGGGGGATGCATTGTGGTGCATGACAATGAGCATGATCATCTTCCTTCATGAATTTCGGTCCGAACTCTCCGAAGGGAATTGCAAAAACCGGCTCGGGGCCACGCAGGCCCGAATGAGACGATGGTCGGACTGCCGGGGTTCTTTAAAGAGACTAACGTTCTCCAATTAGAGTAACCTTCACCGCACCGGAATTCAATCTTTTCCTTCCCCCAAAAGGCCTGGTAAGGTGCGGATGGCCGCCCTGCCCATGTTGAAAAAAGGGGGTCTCTGTGGTAGTGTCGCCGGAATCGAATCGAAGGAGATACCCGCATTTATGACCCAGCGCGTGCTTGAGATCACATCACCCTTTTTCATTTCCGAGCGCCGCCTCAAGGAGGCCGGAAGTATCGACGCAATCTTCGAAAGAAGCCGCCCTCTGGCCCTGGAGATCGGCTGCGGAATCGGGGATTTCATCATCCAGAAGGCACATCAGGAGCCGGAGGTAAATTTTCTGGCCGTGGACATCTACAACAAGGGATGTCTCAAAACCTGCAAAAAGGTGGATTCCTCGGGAATGCGCAATATACGGGTGATGCGTATGGAGGCGCGCTACCTCCTGCATACCTGTCTTGCGCCGGAGAGCCTGAGCGCAGTTTACATCAACTGTCCCGATCCCTGGCCCAAAAAGCGCCATCGCGGGCGTCGACTGGTAAACCGGGAGTTTCTCCAGGTGCTTCTTCTTTATCTGAAGCCGGGCGGCGCCCTGTACTTCACTACCGATTTTTTCGACTATGCCGAGGATGTCGCAGGCAGCCTCTTCTCTCTTTCAGGTTACGAAAACTGCCAGGCCGTTCCTGCCTCCAATCACCTGCCTGATTACCCCCTGTCCAAATACATGCGCAGGTTTCTGCAGGAAGGATCGGATCTGCACTTCATTCAGTACCGGAGAAAAGAGGATTTCACCGCCATGGCGGAAGATTGTCCCACTCCGCCCTGTGGATTCCGGGCGCCATGGAGCAGGGTGGGCAATGAATGAACCCTTTTTGACCGCCGCGCTTCCGGGGACCGGAGGAACAATTCGGGAAACAGCAGAGGATTTCCTGGTGGAGGAAATCCCCCTGTATCTTCCCTGCGGCGAGGGAGAACACCTGTATGTGGAGGTTGAAAAGCGCGGCCTGACCACCTTCGAGCTGCTGAACCGTCTCTCCCGGGCCCTGAGCGTGCGCGAGCGGGAGATGGGCTACGCCGGCCTCAAGGATGCACGGGCTGCCACGCGCCAGACGATCTCGATTCCAGGAGTTGCCCCGGATCAGGTACTGGCTCTGAATATTCCGGGAGTTCGATTTCTCTCGGCCCGCTTCCACCAGAACAAACTGCGCCCCGGTCATCTGGCCGGAAACCGATTCCGGATATGCATTCGAGAGGTGAATGAAGAAGCCGGCGAGAAGGCTCGGGAAATCCTGAGCGTTCTGGAGATCACGGGAGTACCCAACTATTTCGGCGAACAGCGTTACGGAGTTCTGGGCAACTCTCATCTCATTGGAGAAGCGCTTCTTCGGGAAGATTACGAAAAGTCAGCCGCTCTGATCGTGGGCGATCCGGAAAAGATTCTTGACGCAAGGTGGCGGGAGGGGGCGGAGCGCTTCGCGGCCGGGGACCTTCGGGGAGCGCTTTCAGCCCTTCCGGGGCGCTGTCGCAACGAGCGGGAGCTTATCCGCCGCCTGCTCAGGGGAGAGCAGCCTGCCCGGGCGGTTTTCGGCCTTCCCAAAAACCTGCTTCGCCTGTATCTTTCAGCCTTCCAGTCTCATCTTTTCAATCACCTTGTCGCCGGGCGTCTGGATGGGCTGAACATCCTGAAGGACGGCGATCTGGCCTACAAGCATGAGAACGGCGCCTGTTTTCTGGTAGAGAACTCCGCCATCGAGCAGCCCCGGGCCGATCGGTTTGAAATAAGCCCGTCCGCTCCCCTCTATGGTTCTAAGGTGACACTCGCCGGGGGTAAAACTGGAGCCCTGGAGCAGGAACTCCTTGAGATAAGGGGAATCGGGAAGGCGGACTTCAAACTTTCCGGCGGCCTGTCCATGGCGGGGGAGCGCCGTCCCATGCGCGTTCCTCTCACGGAGATTGAAGCAAAGGTCGATGGCGGAGATCTGGTACTTTCTTACTTTCTTCCCCGTGGAAGCTATGCCACCAGCGTACTGCGTGAAATCATAAAACAGGACTGAACCGACCCCCGGAAATCAGGCGAATAAAACAATGCAACGGAGAAAAAATTTTTCATGATTCCGTATCTTTGTCATTGACAAATCCAAAGGGCGCTGCTAAAAATTATCGGACGTTTTAAAATATCGTTCTATTATTTCATTCTTCTGAGGAACCACCGATGGACTATTGGCGGTCGGCTTAATGTGGGAGCATGAAACATGCATGGGATTGCTTCCCCGTAGAAGTGGTTACACTGCCTGCATAAATTCAGAATCCGGGAAGCTTGAATTTTCAAAATTCGATAATACTTATAGTGGGAATGTTCAAAAATGTTTGACTTACCACGAACAAAATTCTATTATTCCCGGGTTTTCTGTGTGATTATGGTTTTATAATTCATTAATAAACGACACCACTGAAATATTCGAACGACCAAAAGGAAACTTTCCATCATGGCCAAAAAGGACAAATCCGAATACATCATTCAGGCGGTTTCCCACGCCCTTGATCTGCTGGAGCAGTTTCATGACGATGTGGATGAGCTTGGGGTCACCGAACTCAGCAAACGACTTAAGCTGCACAAGAACAACGTCTTCCGGCTGCTCGCCACGCTGGAGTCCCGTGGCTACATCGAGCAGAACAAGGTCACGGAAAACTATCGCCTGAGCTTGAAATCCCTGGAGCTGGGACAGACGTTCATCAAGCAGCTGGGTTTGCTGCGCCAGGCCCAACCGATTCTCCAGAGAATGGTGGAGGAATGCGACGAAACCACCTATGTCGCCATCTTCAAGGAAGGGCACGTTGTCTATCTCGACGTGGTGGAGACGGACCTGACCGTTCGGGTCGTTTCCAGGGTCGGCTCCCGCATGCCCGCGCATTGCACCGCTGCGGGGAAAGTCCATCTGGCGTTCATGACCGAGGAAGAGATCGATTCTCTTTATCCCGACCCGCAGCTCAAAACATATACTCCAAATACCATTGCCGACCGCGATGCCCTGAAAAAAGAGATCAAAAAGGTTGCCGAACAGGGCTATGCGATTGACAATGAAGAGCTGGATCCGGGAGTACGCTGCGTCGCCGGACCGATCCGTGATTACACCCGCCGGATCGTCGGTGCGTTGAGCGTGTCTGGCCCCTCCATGCGCTTTTCGCAGGAGCGGATAGAAAAGGAGCTCATTCCCCTGATCCTTCGCTCCTCCGAAGAAGTTTCCACCCGGCTCGGATATCACAAGTAATTCAGCCTGAAATCCGATTTGAAAAGTCCCCCTCCTTCAGGGGGATTTTCTTTTTTCCGCAGAACTCACCTGCGCCGCGGCTATCTGAATCTATGGAAATAAAAGAACATCTGGCCCTGGCGAAGAGAGAGGGGGTTCTTCACCCCGAAAACCTCCCCTTCTTGCTGGAATCGGAATCGGAACCGATGGGGAGCATGCTTCTCGTGCACGGGTTTTCCGCCTCTCCCTATGAAACGGCCTTTTTCGGGCGCCTGGCGGCCAAGGCCGGATTCAACGCCCTGGGCGTCCGTCTCCCGGGACACGGCACCTTTCCGGAGGATCTGCTGACCCGCCGCCATGAGGAATGGCTGGAATCGGTTGCCGCCGGTTATGATCTCCTGGCGAAGCGTGGCCTTCCGGTCTACGGGATCGGCGTAAGCACGGGTGGGCTTCTTCTCCTGTCCCTCGCGGAATCCCGTTCATTTCAGCGCATGGCTCTTCTCTCGCCATTCCTTAAAATGCGCCATCCCCTCGCCTCTTCCGTGGGAGCCCTGAAGCTCTTCCGATCCATGTACAACTCGCCGCTCCCCAAGGAACTGACCTCTTATTACTACCGCCGCAGGGCCCTCAACGGAATTTTTCAGATACAGCGTCTTGTGAAAAAAGTGAAGAAAAGCCTTGGGGGGGTGGAAGCATCCTGCCTGGTTATCGGCGCCGAGGGAGACCGAACCGTAAAGGCGAACAGCGCGCTTGAAATTTTCAGGCTTCTAGGGAGCCGCCGAAAGGAATTCCATCTCTACGGTCCCGAAGTTCCACATGTCCTGAGCACTCCGGAAAATCCGTACTGGCGGGAAACTTTTAATCTTGTATCCGGTTTTTTCCGCAACCCGGAGTTCGATCCCTAACTTTCCGTCATCAGCCGTGCAAAAATTTCATTGACTTGCGCTTTTGTCTGCTCCAGGGAGCCCGAATTGTCGACTACGAAATCGGCGCGGGCGACCTTTTCCTCCTGGGGCAATTGTGAAGCAATTCGCGCGTCGACTTCCTCCGGGGAGAGTCCGTCCCGCTCTTCGAGTCTTCTTCTCTGCAGATCCTCCGACACTGTGACAACAAGAACGGCGTCCACCCGCCCCTCGGCTCCGACTTCAAAGAGAAGGGGCACCTCATAGACCACCAGCCGATTTCGGGCAGCGGCTTCTCGAAGGCGCTTTCTGGAGAGTTCACCGATCGCGGGATGCAGAATCCGATTCAAATCATTCCGGGCCTCGGGATCGGCAAATATTCGCTTTCCCAGAGCCTGCCGGTCCAGGTTTCCGTCAGGCAGCAAGATATCCCGGCCAAAACGGCGGACGAGTTCCTGCAGCGGTTCAGCTCCCGGGCGCACCACTTCGCGAGCCAGCTCATCGGCGCTCACCACAGCGGCGCCAAGGGACTCGAGCATCCGGGTTACCGTGCTCTTGCCGGAGGCAATGCCTCCGGTGACACCCAGAATCATGAAGATTCTCCTTTCTGGGTTTTTATATGACAGGCATCATAACCGGAGAGGAAATTAATGGCACGAAGATTGAAATGATGCAAGACTTGTATTCGATCCCGGTTTTCTGTATTCATGAAATAGTCGATTATCCATACTCTGTGTTTTTTGCGAAGTCATCAACAGAAAAATTTCGAAAGGAGAATACCTCGCATGCAGGACAACCTGAAAAGATTTCGCCTGGATCGGAAATCCACCGCTCTTGTCATTGTTGATGTGCAGGAGCGACTTGTCCCGGCAATGGACCACGATACGGCCCGGGATACCGTTCAGACAATTCAACTCCTTCTGAAGGGCGCCCGACAACTCGGTCTCCCGGTGATCGCAACAGAGCAATATCCTCGGGGGCTGGGATCCACGGTTTCGGAACTGGCGGAAATCCGCGATGGTGCCGTCACAAAGGTCTCCTTTAGTTGCTGTGGAGAGCCTGCGTTTCTGGAAACCCTTCGGAATTGCGGCGCCCGGACGGTCCTGCTGACAGGAATGGAGGCACATGTCTGTGTTTTTCAGACGCTTATCGACCTTCTCGATCGCGGTTATAAAGTCCATCTGGTTCGCGACGCGATCTGTTCGCGGCGCCGCATCGACTATCAAACGGCACTGGAAAACGCCCGCTTTGCAGGGGCCGCGGTAACAACTGCGGAAACGGCCCTTTTTCAGTTGATGGGCTCCGCCCGGGATGCCGGTTTCAAAGCCGTTTCCGCCCTGATCAAGGAGCGGTAAAATGAATTTACAATTATCTTTCGCGAGTTTATCCTGACAGCTTACCAAGAGACCTTGCCAAGAGACGGACGAATGTCCATGGATCAGATACAGCTGAATCATGCCCTCAAAGACTTGACCAAGCTTGTCAAGGGGCTCCGCTTCTATCCCGCCGGCCACCCCGCTTTGAGAGCTGCTCTTCAGGAGACTCTGCAGAATTTCGCTCCTCTGCTCCGGAAAGGCACGCCCCTGATCTGCACAATTCGCAGGGACGGTTTCTATTCCGGGGACGAATCCGTGGGACGCAATAACCCCGCACTACAGAATCTGGCTCTTCTTCTTTTTTCACGACGCATCCATCATCTGATGATCCTTCAGGATCTCTCCGGTCGGGACCTGTTGGCCTTCAGCCGCAGCCTTTCCCTGGCGCCCCCGCAGATCGAAGAGAGAGGAGGAATCCAGGAAGTTCTCCGGAAAGAGGAGGTATCCACCCTCTGGGTCAATGAAATTGAACTGGACAAGGTTCTTCCCCGTAAAAAGGAAATCGAGGAAAAACGAAGGATCTTGCGCCAGGCCGAAAAATCCAGAAGAGAAAATAAACCGGGTCTATCGGCGTCAGAAAAAGATGTGGCCAGGGATCTGACGGCGACGCCTCCTGAAAGTCACCAGGAGAAAAGGCCGGCCCATTCTTCCCGGGACTTGCAGAAACTGCTCCAGGAGCTTCAGAGGGAAAATTCGGATCAACGCTACCGCACTCTTCTGCAGGAGCTCACTCCGCTGGTGCGCCGGAATCTGAACGATGAGGGACGACTTCCGGTACTCAGAGCTTTCATTCTCCTGTGCCACAATTCATCGAGCCGACGGGTCACCTCATCTCGCAGGGAGGACTCGCGTCATTTCCTCGATCATCTTGCTTCTTCGGAAACTATTGATTTTTTGATCACCTATCTCTGTCTTCCTGCCATCGAGGAGAAAAATCGTCTCAACCTGATTAAGGTTCTGGTCCTTCTCCGTGAAAAATCCGTCCAGCCGCTACTGGACCGGCTGAAGGAAGAGCGTGACAACCGATCCCGGAAACTGATTTCCTCCGTCATCATCCGGCTTGGCTCTCCCGCCATACCTGCCCTGATCGGCGCCCTGGATGACGATCGCTGGGTTGTGGTGCGCAATGCCGTTTTCATTCTCGGCTCCATCCGGGAAGAAGAAACAGTGCCGCTTCTCGCTCCCCGTCTTTTTCACCCCGAACCAAAGGTCAGACAGGAAACGCTTCGGGCGCTGACCCGCATCGGCGGGCCGGATGCAGTTGCGATTCTGGTGAAGATCCTGGACAGCCCGGATCGGGAGTTGAGCCGGCAGGTTCTGCTGGCTCTGGCGGCCATCCGGAGTCCCAGGGCGGTTCCGGCGCTTCTTCGCCTGCTCAATCGGCCGGATCCCTTTTTCATGCATGTGGAAATGAAAAAAGGCGCTGCAAAGGCCCTTGGGGAAATCGGATCGGCAGAGGCGGTGCCGCATCTGATACGGGTGCTTGAAAGCCGCAGGTTCTGGCGGCGTTCGCGCATCAATGAAATACGGGCGGCGGCCGCCGCCGCTCTCGGAGAAATCGGCAATGAAAAGGCCTTGCCCTCTCTGGAGAAAATTCTCGACGACCACAGCGAGGATGTTTCCCGAGCAGCGGCAAACGCATTGAAAATGATTCAGAAAGGGCTGAATGGATGAAACCGGAACATCCCGATAAAATCATGCAGGGTTTCGCCGGAACTTTCAAAGGACTCCGTCTCTATCCGATTCGTCATCCGGCAGTAGAGCGTCAGCTTCAGGCTTTTCTGAACGGACTGCAGGAGCTCCTGACGCGGAGCGGTACGGTACGGATGGGAGTGGTCGACGGGACACTTTTCCTCCAGGATCATCTTTTCGTCGAGACCGGTCCCGCCGCGCAGGAAATCCAGAGCCTTCTCGATGCCCGGGAACTGAAGGAACTTGAAATCAAACCTGGAATCGATCTCGAGGAACTCCGCGCCTTCATCGAGATTCTTGCGGAAGGAAAACTCAAGGGTGAGACGCTTCGAACAACTCTCAAGACAAGAAATATCCGCCACCTTCGGATAATAACGCAGGAGTCAGCCGAGGAAGAACGGGAAATAAAAGCGGCTGAATCGCCGCGAAACGTCTACGGGCGCGCACTGAAAGTGGTGGATACCATTTTTCAGGATGTGCGGATGGGAAGGATTCCATCCTCGGAGGAAGCCCTGGGCGTGGTCCAAAGCATGGCCCGCCTTACTCTGGCCGAACCCCATGCCCTGTTTGCCCTTTCCATGTTGAAGGATTACGACAATTACACCTTCACGCACTCGGTCAATGTTTCGGTAATTGGCCTGGCGGTAGGAAGAGCCTGCGGGTTGGATGAGAATCAGCTGCGGCTTCTGGGGCTCGGTGGATTGCTGCACGATGTGGGAAAATTGAAAATCGAACACAGCATCATTGCCAAGCCGGGCCCTCTCTCGGACCGGGAATTCGACGAGATCAAAAAACATCCACTGACCGGCGCCGATCTCGTTGCAGAGATGGAAGGCGTCACCCGGGAAGTGGTGGATATCGTTCTCGGCCATCATCTTCGATACGACCGCCAGGGGTATCCTGAAGATGCCCGGGGAAAGTCGATTTCGCCGCTTGCTGATATGGCTGCGATCGCCGATACGTACGACGCCATCACCACACTCCGCTCCTATCAGCGGCCCATGACGCCGCGCAAGGCCATCGCTCGGCTTCAGGAGCTTTCCGGAACGGCCCTTCATCCCGAGCATCTGGAACATTTCATCACCTCCCTGGGCACCTATCCCGTGGGAAGCCTGGTTCGTCTCTCGAGCAGCGAAATAGGCCTGGTGGTCTGGGTCGACACCCGCAATCCCGACCGGATCCGGCTTAAGATTCTGTTCGATACGGAAGGGAACCGGCTCGATGATCCCGGAGAGAGAGAACTGTCTGACTCCGCGGACGGACGCATCGTCTGCGAACTCGATCCATTTCTAAAGGGAATCGAGGTCACGGAATTTTTCGCCTGAGCGCCTGAACTGCAAGGGGGGGTTGGTGTGCGGAAGATTATCCCTGAATTCGAAGATTGCCCAGAGCCTCGGCGGCCTGGCGTCGAATAGCGGCACGGGTATCCGCCAGAAGAGGGAGAAGGTATTTTTGGGCCTCGGGATCGCCTATGGATCCCATGGCCCGAATGGCGGCCCCGACCTCCTCCTCTTTTTCCTTGAGGAGGGCGGCAAGGTAGGGCAGGAGGCGCCGGTCGGAAAACCGACTCAGAGCTTCGGCGGTGTGGACCCGAACGGCGGGATGGGGGTCTTTCAGATGCCGCACCAGAGCGCCAAGTGTCTTTGGATTTCCCTTCTCTCCCAACACCTGAACAGCCGCCGAGCGCAAATCGGGGTCCGGACTCTTGAGAGCCGAAAGCAGGGGTGGGTAGACTCCGGGATCATTCACTTTTCCCAGAGAGTATACGGCACGGATTCTTTTTCCCCGGTCTTCGCCTTTGAGTGCTTGAAGAATTTGGCCCAGACCCATCGCCGATTCGAGTTTTTCCAGGGCTTCCGCGGCGGCATGCCGGACTTCCTCGTCGGGATCTTGAAGCGCTTCCAGAAGCTTTCGCCGGCGAATCTCACTCATTTTTTCATCCACCCATCGCTTTTCGTCCAGGACAAAAAAGTAACAGAATTGCCCTTCCGGTGCAACGAATTTAACATTTCCGGGCATTTCCAGGTTTCAGGAGGATGGTGCATCAGAAAGTGAAACGGCGGGATCAAAAATGAAAAACCCCGGCGTAGCCGGGGTATCGTATAGAGTCAAAACGGGATATCGTCATCAGGATTGAACGGGGGTTCGGAGTCGTAGTCCGGCTGGGATCCGCTTTCACGGGCGGTCTGGGGTCTGCTCTGGTTCTGACGGGGTTCCGCCCGGGGGGCAGCGCCTTCATCTCCCACACGGCCGAGCATCTGCATCTGGTCCGCGACGATTTCGGTAATATATTTCTTGTTGCCGTCCCGGTCGTCATAGGAGCGGGTCTGGATCCGCCCCTCGATGTAGACCTGCTTGCCTTTGTGCAGATATTTGCCGCAGATCTCGGCCAGGTTCCGCCAGGTTACTATGTTGTGCCATTCGGTCCGCTCCTGGAGTTCGCCGCTGCGGTCCTTGAAGCGCTCGGAGGTGGCCAGCGAAAAAGTAGCCACCGCGGCCCCGGAAGGGGTATAGCGCAGTTCGGGGTCCTTGCCGAGATTCCCCACCAGTATTACTTTGTTTACGGACATACGGGACCTCCTCTCCGAAATTTTTTATGTGCCAGGCTGAATGGTGCTTTAATGATCATTTCTTTCAAAAAAAATCCGAAACGCTCCACGGAAAGGGTCGGATCGGTTGTCCATTTATAGAACAAGTCACCACAGATCGTCAAATTTAAAATCAAGGAATTCAGGGCGGCAGTCACGCTGGTCTGCATCGATACGAGAGAGCTGCGGAAGAGAAATGATCCGGATCGGCCCCTCCATCATCTTTTCGCCGACCCCTGACCGGGCAGTAGAGTATGATGGAGTTGATAAAATCCTGAATTTTCAGGGAGGTATTCCATGATCGGAGCCATCGCCGGTGATATCATCGGATCGGTCCACGAAGGCGCAGGCACCAAGACCAAAGACTTCCCACTCTTCGACAAGAACTGCCGGTTCACGGATGATACCGTCCTCACAGTCGCCGTCGCCGCGAAATTGCTCCACGGCGGCGACTATGCCGAATTGTTCCATGATTATTTCCATGCCTGCCCAAACGCAGGCTATGGCGGAAGTTTCATCCGTTGGGCCGAATTGCGGCAGCGCCAGCCCTACAACAGCTGGGGAAACGGCTCGGCCATGCGGGTGAGCCCGGTAGGCTTCGCCTGTGAATCGCTCGAGGATGTCCTGGTGGAAGCCCGGAGAAGCGCGGAAGTCACCCACAGCCATCCCGAAGGGATACGCGGCGCCCAGGCGACGGCGGTCGCCGTCTTTCTGGCAAGAATGGGCCGGCGGAAACATGAAATCAAGGCCCATATCGAACGGGAGTTCGGTTACGACCTGAACGGGCGGTTGAATGAAATTCGGAAATGGTACCGTTTCGATCTCTCCTGTCAGGGATCGGTACCGCAGTCGATCATCGCCTTTCTGGAATCCGACTGCTACGAAGATACCATTCGAAACGCCATTTCTCTGGGAGGGGATGCGGATACGATGGCGTGCATCGCCGGCGGCATTGCCGAGGCCTTTTACGGAGGAGTGCCCGCCGACATTCGGGATCGGGCGCTCACACTGCTGGATGATCGTTTGCGGGATGTGGTCGAGAAATTCCTGGTGCGGTACGGGGAAAGCCGTTCCCATGGGCAGCACTGACCGGCACCGAAAAAATTTGACTCCCTCCCGGGAACTCTCGTAAACTGATCCATTAATTAGTTTCGGAGCCACAGATGTTGAGAACCTTCTTATTCTTCCTTATCTTTCCTCCCTTGACCCTGTTTGTCATCCTGACAGGTTTGCCCCTTTCCTTTATCAGCCCCGACTACTTCCACAATTACGCGCGGCGCTGGGGCCGGGCAGGTCTCTGGATTTCGGGGGTGCGGCTGGACGTGGACGGACTGGACCGCATTCCCCCGGAACGACCGGTAATCTTCATGCCCAACCATCAGAGTAATTTCGATATTCCGGCTCTCTTTGCCGCTATACCCGGGCAATTTCGCTGGCTTGCGAAGGAGGAACTTTTCAGGATTCCCCTCTTCGGCCTGGCCATGCGCCGCTGCGGTTATATCCCCATCGACCGATCCGGCAGCCGCAAGTCCCTGCGGAGCATCAAAGATGCAGCCCTGCGAATCTCAGGAGGGGCATCGGTCATCGTCTTTCCCGAAGGGACCCGGTCCCCGGACGGAAGGCTTCATTCCTTCAAAAAAGGGGGATTTCTGCTGGCGCGCTACGCCGGAGTCCCTGTCGTACCCGTGGTTATCCGCGGAACCTGGGATATCATGCCCAGAAATACCCTGAAGATCAGGGGAGGACGAATTCATGTCCAACTCCTGTCCCCGATATTTCCTGAAGGCAAAAGCCCGAACGAAGAAAGAGGATTGATGGAAAGGGTTTATCGGGACCTCTCCGAAGCGCTCGGCTCTCTGGATGCTGCGCCATGTCCGTGACCGTTCCCGCTCCCTCCGAGGACGTCCTGCGCCTGATCCCCCTGGGGGGACTGGGCGAAATCGGGCTGAACATGATGGCCCTGGAATATGGGGGAGAGATTCTTCTCATCGACTGCGGGTTGATGTTTCCGGAAGCTTACATGATGGGCATCGATCTGGTCATTCCGGATATCTCCTCCCTTGCTGAACGAATCGGCGATATTCGCGCCCTCGTGCTGACCCACGGCCACGAGGACCATATCGGGGCGATTCCCTTTCTGCTGGCGGCATTGGGAAATCCGCCGATCTACGGCACAGGACTGACCCTGGGCCTGCTGCAGGGCAAACTGGCGGAACATGACCTTTCGGGTTCGACCGATCTGCACAGGATATTTCCCCGACAGAAGGTGGAAATCGGTTCCTTCGAGGTCGAGTTCTTCCGTGCAGCCCATTCCATTGTGGATGGAGTCGGACTGGCCATCCGCACCCCCGTCGGACTCGTGGTGCATACCGGCGACTTCAAGCTGGACCAGACCCCGGTGGACGGACAGACCACGGATCTCGCACGTCTGGCGGCTTTTGGCGAGGAGGGGGTTCTTCTCCTGCTGTCCGACTCCACCAATGTCGAACGGCCGGGATACACTCTGTCCGAGAGAGTTGTGGGAGAAGCCCTCAGGGAGATCATGCCCGGATGCCCGGGATGGATTGTCGTTTCCACCTTTTCGTCAAACATACACCGTATTCAGCAGGTGATCGACGCCGCCCTGGCCTGCGACCGCAAAATTCTGATCCACGGGCGCAGCATGGTCGCCAATTCAATGATCGCCCGTCAGATGGGGTATCTCTCGATTCCAGAGGAGGCCCTGGTCGATCTTCGCCGACTGAAGGATCTGCCGCGGGAAGAGGTGCTCATCCTGACCACCGGAAGTCAGGGGGAGCCTCTTTCGGCGCTTTCGCGAATCGCCATGAACGACCATCGCCAGATCGAGCTTCAACAGGGAGACACGGTCATTCTGTCCTCCAAGTTCATTCCCGGAAATGAGAAGGCGATCACCGATCTGATCAATCACCTTTACCGTCGGGGAGCCAATGTCCATTACGAAACCACCAGCGAGATACACGTTTCCGGTCATGCGGCCCAGGAAGAGCTGAAGCTGATCCTTTCCCTGACAAAGCCCCGCTATTTCGTCCCCATTCATGGGGAATACCGCCACCTGGTCAGGCATGCCGAGCTGGCCAAAGCCACCGGAGTGCCACCGGAACGTGCTGTCGTTCTTGAAAACGGCATGCCCCTTGCTTTCTCCCGGGAGACTCTTCATGTTGAGAACCAGGTGGAGACGGGGCGCGTTTTCGTGGACGGCAAGGGTGTCGGAGACGTGGGGACCATGGAGATACGGGATCGTCGACATCTGTCAAATCACGGCATGGTAACCGTAATCCTGGCTCTTAACCAATCGACGGGGGAGATCGTCTATGGTCCCGACCTCCTCACCCGCGGCTTCATTCCGGAGGACGAGAGCCAGGAGTATCTCGAAGAGGCTCGCAGGCTCCTCCGGGAGATGATCTCTGAACATAGTCTCGAAGCGATTTCCGACTGGGAAGAGCTGCGAGTGGAGGTCCGAAGGACCCTGCGTCGATTTTTCAATCGGACCATTCAGCGCCGACCGCTGATTCTGCCGGTAATTCTGGAACTCTGACAGGAAGAAGCCGTTTTCTACTGTCTCTTTTTCCTGCTCGCGCGGGAGGGAATTGAAGGTTTTTTATGACGCTTTACCAGGCGCTTTTCCTGGGCGCACTGCAGGGATTGACTGAATTTCTTCCGATTTCTTCTTCCGGTCATTTGGCCATCACCCAGCATTTCATGACCGGTTTTCGGCAGCCAGGGGTTCTTTTTGACGTACTGCTTCATGTGGGAACCATGTTCGCGGTCATCATCTATTTTCGCCGCGAAATCATGCTTCTGCTTTACTCGCCGTTTCAAAATGGCGAGGAGGCGCGAATTTACCGCCGGCTTCTACTTCTCCTCATGATCGGAACCGTCCCCACTGCCGTGATCGGACTGGCGTTCAGGGACTTCTTTGAAGGGTTGTTCCACAATATCACTGTGGTATCTCTTATGCTTCTGGTGACAGGATGCCTGCTTTTTCTTTCCGAAAGATTCCGCCGGGGCGGACGCGGCGATGAAAACCTGACTTATTCCGACGCACTTGTAGTGGGCACGGTTCAGGCATGCGCGATTATCCCCGGGATCTCCCGCTCCGGTTCCACGATCGCGGCGCTGCTGTTCAGGGGCGTCGACGGCGAAACCGCCGCCCGCTTCTCGTTTCTTCTCGCCCTGCCGGCCATATTCGGCGCAGCCGTACTGCATCTGGGAGATCTCGGAGCGGTTACGGCAGCCGATATCCCGATCTATCTGGCGGGAATGTCCGTGGCCCTTTTTTTAGGCCTGGTTTCCATTCATTTTCTTATGGCTGTCATACGCAGAAGACGGCTTATATTTTTTGCCCTGTACTGCTGGGCCGTGGGTCTGACTTTTTTTGCCCTTTCCCTGTGAGGACCGGTTTATGAGCGACGAGCGGAAATTTTCCTTCGGCGAACACCTCCGGAAAGAAATTGCCGGAGTAGTCTGGCTGGCGCTGGGGTTTTTCATCTTCCTTTGCCTCGGCTCCTTCAACAATGCCGATCCCTCCTTCAACAACAATTTTCACCCGGAAGTCATCGGTAATTTTGGCGGAGTGATCGGCGCGCACCTGTCCGACCTTCTTTTTCAATTCTTCGGCCTTACGGCCTTTCTGATTCCGCTGTCCCTGTTCCTTTTGTCCTGGAGGCTGCTGAAGATCCGGGATGTCCGGGTGCCCCTTTATAAAATCGGCGCCTTTCTGGTGATGCTTCTTTCCCTCGCGGGAATCCTCGCCCTGTTCAAGAAGGAAGTCACATTTTCCGGACAGGTCATCAGTGAGGCGGGAGGCGCGGCGGGACGGCTTCTGGTGGATAACCTCGTTCGGTATCTGAACATCACCGGCGCGGGGATTTTCCTTCTTGTCTTTTTTCTGGTCTCCATGATGCTGACCGCGCGGTTTTCAGTCGTCCTTTTCCTGGAAGGGGTGCTGGATCGATTCGGGACGATTCTGGACCAGAGGCGGGAGCGTCGAGAGGCCCGAAAAGCCCTGAAGAAAAAGGCTAAAGCCAATCGATCCGAGGAGGGCCCCAGGATTGCGCCAAGCGCCGCCGTACCGCCTTCGCGGCCCTCGCCCTCAAAGAGCGCCAGAAAGAAAAAGGAGAAGGAGGAAGGGCAGGAAGCTTTCGAATTTCTGGAGCTCTCCGACACCTACCACCGCCCCCCCCTCTCCCTGCTGGATCACGAGGATACCGGCACCTATCCCATCGATCGGGAGGCGCTTACCATGAATGCTCGGATTCTGACCAAGAAGCTGCAGGATTTCGGGGTGGAGGGCGAGGTCGTCGAGGTAAAACCTGGACCGGTGGTGACCATGTATGAATTCGCCCCGGCGCCGGGCGTCAAGGTCAACAAGATCGCCGGGCTCTCCGACGATCTTTCCATGGCCCTCAAGGCGCTTTCCATCCGAATCGTCGCCCCCATTCCAGGCCGGGGAGTGGTCGGGATCGAGATTCCGAACAAGGAGCGTGAAACGGTCTGGCTCAAGGAAATCATCGAATCGGAGGAATTCCAGAGATCCGGCGGACGCCTGCCTCTTGCCCTGGGGAAAGATATCTTCGGTCGCACAGTGGCGAGTGATCTGGGCAAAATGCCCCATTTGCTCGTGGCCGGCTCCACGGGCAGCGGCAAGTCGGTATCCATCAACACCATGGTCCTCTCCCTGCTCTACCGCGCCACCCCGCAGGACGTGCGCATCATCATGATCGATCCGAAAATGTTGGAACTCTCCATTTATGAAGGGATTCCCCACCTGTTGCTGCCGGTGGTCACCAATCCCAAAAAGGCTGCCCTTGCCCTGAATTGGGCCGTCCGTGAAATGGAGCGGCGCTATCGCTTGATGGCCGACAAGGGGGTTCGCAATATCGAAGGGTATAATCGAAAACTGGCGAAGGAGGAGAAGGAAAGAGAGGAGCGCCCCCGGAAGGCCGCCCCGGAGGCCGCCTTCACGCCGGAAGAAATCGACCTGCCGGAAATCGAGCTGGCCGAAGAGGGAGAAGTGCTGGAGCATGGCCATCTGCCTTGCATCGTCATCATCGTGGACGAACTCGCCGACCTGATGATGGTGGCGGGCCGGGACATCGAGGAATCGATTGCTCGATTGGCGCAGATGGCCCGCGCGGCCGGCATCCACCTTATACTGGCCACCCAGCGGCCAAGCGTGGATGTCATCACCGGGCTTATCAAGGCCAATTTTCCCACACGGATTTCCTTCAAGGTCTTCTCCCGAATCGATTCCCGCACCATTCTCGATTCCATGGGAGCCGAAACCCTCCTGGGGATGGGAGACATGCT
The DNA here is from genome assembly GCA_024636295.1 of Desulfuromonadales bacterium. GTDB lineage: Bacteria > Desulfobacterota > Desulfuromonadia > Desulfuromonadales > JAGXHI01 > JAGXHI01. The sequence continues at coordinate 7,998 of JAGXHI010000056.1, read as the reverse complement.
CTTTCTCCCCCCCGGAACAGGCCTCCTTCAGCGGGTCCACGGCGCCTTCGTTTCCGAGTTGGAGGTGCAGCGCGTGGTGAAATTCCTCAGCAAACAGGGAGAACCGGATTACGACCCCTCGATTCTTGAAGCGCCCGCCGGAGGCGATGTTTCGGGCTCCGGCGGAGAGGAGGAGGTCGATGAAAAATGGGATGAGGCTCTGGCCATTATCTCCGATACCCGCCAGGCTTCCATATCCATGCTTCAGCGACGTCTGCGACTCGGCTACAACCGGGCAGCCAGAATGATCGAAAAGATGGAGCAGGAGGGAATCGTCGGCCCTTCGGATGGAACGAGCCGACCCCGTGAAGTGTTCATCGGTAAAATCCAGGCGGAATAAAGTCTGCTCTTTTATCTTTCCTTATATTCAAGAACAAAGGGCCGCCCATTCGCTGGTGCGGCCCTTTTCTTTTTTTCGTCAAGCGCATTTCCTGGTCGGAACCTGCACAAAAACTCTCAGGCTGGAAACCTCAAGATGTTAAGAACTTTCCTCTCCCAGATTCCATTCCGCAAGACGGATGAGGGGGGCAAGGGCGGTTCGGGCAGCTTTTCGCAATGATTCGTGACGGGCGATAAAATCGGCGATGGGCGGACTCAGTCGGTAATACAGATCCACCGCGACCCGCCCCGCGGCATGGGGCAGAAGAACCTCGTCCCGAAAGCGCCGAAGAAGGCGGACATCGGAGGCCATGGGGGTCCCGTAAGCGGCAGTGGCGATGAAGCAGCGGGAATCACCGGAAGAACTCCCTTTCTCCACCTGGCCGGCCCGGGCAACCAATGAACCGGAATAGGAAGAGTATCCCGCGAAGGTATTGAAAGCTCGCATCCGATAGGTATAAGATTCTCCGATTCTCACGTCCCCATCGAGATAGGAAACGGTATCGGCATCCACGACGGCGATCACCTTGGAATCCATTTCCTCCATGGACCGCCTCTCGATTTCGAACCCCTCCTCGGACTCGGAGAGGTCCCGCCACTCCAGACGGATCTCCGCCGAGGTCGGATAAAAGGACAGATCTTCAGGCGCCGCCAGAGGAACAAGGACGGAAGCCTCGTTGGAATATCCAGATCCACGTCCTCCCGCCCATGCCCTCACCCGGTAGGCGAATTCCCTTCCGTCCGTGATCCCCGGATCGGCATAAGAGGTTGAATCCGCCGGTAAAATCGCAATCTGCACAAATCCCCCCCCGTCTTCCCCTCTTTCCACCCTGAAAGACTCCTCGTCAATTGAGAGATCCCGCCAGGAGATCAGGATTTCGTTGGGGGTGGCGCTTTCCACTTCCAGGTCGGACGGGGATTCAGGAGGAATTTCCGCAGGTTCGAATAAAAGGGCGCCATGCAAATTGAGCCGTCCTCCGGAAATGGTCTTTTTCTCGAATGCCGGACCTAAATCCACCGTCTCCAGAAGAGCTGTTTTCAGATCCGAAACCGTGGCGCCTGGATTCTCCTGAAGCAGCAGGGCGGCCGCCCCCGAAACGTGGGGCGCCGCCATGGAGGTGCCGGAAATATAACCGTAATCGCCCAGCGACCTGCGGACGGAGCTATAGATGTTCGTCCCCGGAGCAGCCAAATGAACCGATGTCGGCCCGTAATTGCTCCAGTGGGGAAGCGCATCGTTCTGGTCGGAGGCCGCCACCGCGATCAGGTTCGCCAGCGGATTTCCCTCGTCATCCGTATGACTGGCCGGATAGGTCGGGTTAAAATCGTTGTTCGACCCACTGTTCCCCGCCGCGGCGACAAAAAGAACTCCGGCCGCCCCCGCGGCTTCGATGGCGGCTTTTTCGGCTTGCGAAGGTCGGAACGCCTGATATGCAAAACTGGCGTTGATAATTTGCGCGCCGTTAGCGATGGCGTATTCGATCGCCTCGATCATTTCAGCAACGTCGCCGTATCCGTTGCGGTCCAGGAATTTCAGGGGCATCAATTCCACGGACCAGGAAATGCCGGAGATCCCCGTCCCGTTATTCCCCGACGCCCCGATAATCCCCGCAACGTGCGTCCCGTGGCCGTCCACGTCGTCATCCATGGGATTCGCATTGCGATAGGCGAAATTCCACCCCCGGACATCGTCCACATAGCCGTTTTCATCATCATCCAGACTGTTCCCGGGGATTTCCCCGCTATTGATCCAGATGTTGCTCGACAGGTCCGGGTGCTCGTAATCGATGCCGGTATCGAGGACCGCTACCACCACATCCTCCGCCCGGGACACAATATCCCATCCTTCCGGAGCGGCGATATCCGCGCCAGGTGTTCCGTTCACCGTGTCTTTATCTCCGGTAATTCTTTGGCCGGTGTTATACAGAGCCCACTGAAATCGAAAATTGGGATCGTTCGGAGTGACCGCCTTCCGGACAAGGTAGTTCGGCTCCACGAAGAGAGCGCCCGGAGTCTGCTCGAGCAGGACGACTGCCGTTTCGACCGTCATTCCCTCCGGCAGCCGAACCCGGTCGATTACCAGCTCTTTCTTTTCTCCCAGGGCCTGAGTTCCGATCCGCGCGCCCCTGGCGCCGATCGTTATGCTCTTCACGACCTCCGCCCCAGGGATACGGGGAAAAGGTCGGACACTCGAAGACCGAACTCCCGCCTCGCGCCCCACCAGGATTTCGCCTTCACGGTAGCGGGTTTCGATTGTGTGGGACCTTCCAATATCTATCCGCCCCTGCGAAGAAATATTTGCACCGGAAACTTCGGCAGCGATGAAAATGAGGAGGGCGAAAAGGAAAAATCTTCGAAAATTATTCCACATTCAAGAAGGCTTTCTTGCGAGGGATTGGGATTTTACTTATAGCATGAATCAGGCGCTTCTGCCGATGAAGGTTCTTCAGGAGGTGCTCCCGTCGGAAATTGTCAGAATTCAATTCCGGCAAAAAAATGGGGCGGGAAAGCGCTCTCCCGCCCCGGGCGTAACATTCAGGCTATCTATTGAATAATTATGGTACCACTTCCCGAGGGGGGCGACATCTCCACCAATTGCTCCCCAGTGGCGATGAACGGATGAACCGTCACCTCGGAGAAGACCTCAGTGATCTCTTCGGCCACCACTTCATATCCCGTGGTGTCGCAAACGCCGTCCGTGTCAAAATCGTTGGTCATCTCGGAGGCGGCATCACAGACGCCATCTTCGTTCAAATCCGTCCAGTTGTCATTAGTGAAATCGTCGTCGCCATCCTTGTCGACATACTCCTCCCAGCAATCGGTGAACTGGATGGTCAGAGGGCCGCCGAGAGTGGTTCCGGCCTTGCGAATGCCGCCAAGAGATTTATCGATGGCCGAGGCCCGTGAGACGTTCGCCGGATAGCCGCCGGCATAAAAATCAGGGCAAACAAGATCGGGATCAGCCGGGTTGAAGCTTGCACTCTCGAAAGTCAATTCGAAAATATTTCCGGTGATCGTCGTCCCGTCGGCAACTGTGGAGTTCAGGTAGGAAGTGATATCGGGGGAAAAGGTATCCCCCGTGTCATTCGGATCCTGACTTCCGATGACGATCATCCGGTCGCCGGGCTGGGCCATTTCCCAATCAGGACGGTTCTGCGACAGGCTGTAGTCCCCGCCATCGAAGAAGCTCTGATTCGTCCCGGCGGCGCCGTCAAAGAACATCGCATGATCAACCCAGGAGCTGTAGGGAAAAATAAAATCGAGATCGTCGAACCAGGTGAATTCATAATCATTTTCGCCATCATAATAGGAGTGGCCGTTGGTCAGGTTGAAGCCGCCCAGCGTCTCTCCCCCCACCAGAGTAATGGGAGTCGGGGCGCCCCCCGCATCCACGAATCTCCAGGTTCCGTTCAGGAAGGTCAGGATGACGGTATTGGGACCGGCGACGATTTCCCCAACGGTCTGAATCTCCTCCAGGACAGACGTGCTGCTGGATGCCCAGGCCCGGATGACGGTTTTGCCGATGGGCATGGTGAGCGTCTGTTCCGCAAATTCATCAGCCCGGTTGAAAAACGCATCTCCGTCCATAACAAAATAGCCGAATTGGTCGTAATGGCCGTATTCGATCGTTACCGATTCGGCATTGGCATCGATCAGAGCCTTGCTCGCCCCTTCCCGCTCGGGAAATTTGATCTGAAAGGTTACCGTACCCGTATCCGCGGCCGCCGCAACACCTCCGGCGCTATCCGCCTCCGTTCCGGAACCGCCGCAGCCGTAAAAGGCCAGGACGGCCGCCGCCAGAATCCCACAAAACCCCATTCTCAAACTCTTCATGATGTTCCTCCTCTGAAATGAATCCATTTTTTCATTGTTGGGTGAACCGGCAGCCTTCGCCGAATGCTTAAGCTGCCGGCCTTCCCGCCATTATTGAATTATGACTGTGGTGTCGCCGGCTTCTTCCGCAACCCCGACCCTGAAGGTTGATGTAGCCGTCTCGCCGCAGGCGTCCGAGACGTCCAGGCGCACCTGGTAATCGCCGGAGATCGCCGGATCCCAGAACCATCCGATGGGGTCGATCTCCACGGAGCCGCCGGAGGGATCGGTGACGGTCCATTGGTAGCTGCCGACATCGCCGTCCTCTTCATCCCACGCATAGGCATCGAGGTAGACGGTCTGGCCGATGAGAGCCGGGTTTGGATCGGCATAGGCCCACCAGATCTCGGGGGGCTGGTTGACGATATCGATCGTGAAACTGGTGGTCGCAGTCCCTCCCAGGCTGTCGGCAACGGTCAGAGTCACCGCGCCCGTTTCCGGTGTCGACCAGTCGGCTTCCTCCCCGGTGAATTGGCCGCCGTCTGGAAGATCCCAGGTGAAAGTCAGGGGATAATCCCCGTCATAATCGTAAGCATCGGCCCAGAGAGTGACGGTCGGATTGCAATTGGCATCAGGGGTCATACGGTAACCGGCATCCCAGATCACGGGATTGCGGTTCGTCGTGTTGATGGTGACGGTATCCTCTCGCGAATCGGAGTTGAAAAGGCTGTCCTCGACAGTAACCCTGACGGTGTAATTCCCGTCAGAGAGGCCGGTCGTGGACCAGGTTGCGCTGTAAGCGGCGCCCAGATTCTGGCTTGTGCTGTCCGGATATACCACCTCCCACTGGTAGGTCAGAGGCTCGTCACCCTCATAATCCCAGGCCCATGCATCCAGAGAAACGTCATCGCCTGCCCGTGCCGTCCGGGGCCAGAGTTCGAGCCATATTTCGGGTGGATTATTGACGACGGAGATATCCTGGACCATGACCAGATTGTTCACGTCTGATTCCTCGTCGTCCCCTTGCATCCCGTTGACATTGACCATCTTGGTCTGGCCGCGAACCTCGACGACGATATCCTTTTCGCAAGTGGTCTTGAAAGCGTATTGGCCAAGATCATCCGTAGTCTGCCATCCGGAGAACCTGCCCCCGGTTCCGTAGGCATAGACCCATTCGTTCCGCAGCGGCTGTCCACTGTCGACAACCGCCCCTTCAACGCGGCACTGGAAGGGGTCCTTCAGAGTGACAACGGGGGTGTAACACTCGCCGTTCAGTTCGCCGAGGGAGAACGAAACGTCCTGGCCCGTCATTTGGTTGTAGGCAAAAAGGTCATACAGATCGAGTTCCGACAAGTCGGAGACGACCACATCGATCCCGAGTTCGCCGTTCTGGTCGCTGTAGCCATCGAAGAAGGTGGGTCCGTTCGCCCAGAGGTAGACTCCGGGGAGGGGGTTCCCTGCACCGTCGACCACCTCGCCCCGCACGCAGACCTCCTGCGGCTGGTCGAACAGGAGCGGGTAATCGAGATTCCAGAAGGTGTACCACTCGGTATCGACCACGATCTCGATGTAATAATCAACGGAACCGCAGGACAGGTTGGTCGGGTCGGTGACGGTCGCCGTCTGGTATCGTCCAAGATTGCTATCGTACTCCAAAAGAGTGCCCTCTCCGAGATAGCCCCATTTGCCGGTGTTCGGGTTGTATGTGTAAATGGGGGCCTGAATCCCTTCTTTTGCGGGATCCCTGTCCTGATATTTCTTCATCGCTTCGCATCCCTCCGTCGGAACCCATTTGACAATGGTGATAGGCTCCTCGTCCGCAGCGGCCGCCGGGCCGGTGGCGGTGACGACCTGGAGTTTCTGTCCGTTGTCCTGCCGGATGTCGGCCTGGAGAAAAACGATCGACTCCAGCTGATATTCCCCCTCATCGGTGGCGGCCGAAGCGATCATGCCGCCGGCACCGACGAATTCGCCCGGGAACATCTTTCTCTCGGCCGCATTATTAGGATCGAAACCGGCAAGCTGGGCGGTGAGGGTTTCCACGTCCGGGCCTACCTTGGCCGCCGGAATAGTCACCTCCAGGTCGGCGGTTCCGCCGGCCGCCTTGGCGACCTGCAATTTGTCCTCGCTGCCGAAAGTGGAACGACTGCCGTCACGGTGGCGCACCAGTCCGAATTTGAAAGCCGGAGCGGTTTGACCGGAAGCTTTGAAGTAGGTCTCACCCCGTTTAGCGACGATCACCTCCGCCTTGGCCAAAGAACCGATGACAGTGTAACGCTCTCCGGGAACCACCCTGATCGCCTTGGAGAACCGGGTATAACCGTCCTTCTCCATATTGACGGTGACCCGGTCCCCTTCGGTGACTGTGACCCGAGCGGAAAAATTTCCCTGAGCGTTGGTGAAGACCACTTTTTCGGAAGTGGTTCCATCCGGATGAATGATGGTGATGAGGATCTTTACATTGGCCAAAGCATTGGCCGGATCCGCGCCGAGCGCAGCTTTTCCGACGCTTGCCACCGGGGATGAAAACTGAGTGACATCGGCGCTACCCGCGATGAAAACATCCCCCGAGGCTGCGGCAGCCTGCTGGGTCACCGTGAGGGTCACGGGAACAGCGAAGGGACTATTGGCGGCGGCCTCGTCCGTGATTGTGATCGTGCCGGTATAATCTCCCGGATCGAGACTGTCCGCGTTCACGAAGACCTGAATATTCGTCGCGGAACTACCCGCCAGGGAGCCTTGGGTGCTACCCAGGGAAAGCCAGGTCTGGTCAGGTTCCGCCGCCCAGGAGAGGGTCAGCTCACCGGCGTTGTTAATGGTCAAGGTCTGGGGCGTGGGGCTGGCGCCCTCCTCGGCCATAAATGCCATGGGATTATTCGCGATGGGCAGTGAATAGCCGGTGTAATTGACGCTGATGGTTGGAGGCGCAGCGGGCTCGACGACCTGCAGACTGACGCTCACGGTTCGAGGGCTGCTGGAAGCCTCGGGATCAGTGACTGTTACGGTGCCGGAATAACTTCCAGCTTCGAGGGCGGAGATGTCCACGGAAACCGTGAGACTCGCCTGCGCTGCACTGGCCAGGGCGCCGGACGCCGGGCTTACGCCCAACCAGTTCCCTCCATCGCTGGTGACGATGCCGGCGGTCCAGTTCAACGTGCTGCCGGAATCTCCAGTATTGCTGATGGTAAAAGCCTTATCCGCGGGATCCGTTTCCCCCTCCGTCCCGGAAAAGGTAAGGGTATTTCCGCTGATGCTGAGGGCCGGCACAGCCGTCCCTCCGTCGTCACCGTTATCTCCTCCCCCGCCCCCACCGCAACCCGGCAAAAGAAAAAAGATGAACAGAAGAATCAGAATTGGTTTGAATGTCCCTTTCATTGCAGGTTCCTCCAAAGATTTCATAAAGTTTATAACTTTTAATTTTATTCATAATTATGGCAATTTAGATTATTTTCTCAATAATTATGAAATGAAAATATAATGTCAAGCAAATTTTAAAACTTTGTTTCTATTGTGGAACAGCATCGAATGGGGTGGATGCAACTTTTTGAAAGATAAACAGTTTCTGGACATGGTAAAACATAAAGAAAAAGCGATAATCACCTTATCGGATGAGATCTTCTTTTCTTTTAGACATAATGGCTGACAGTTGACAAAAAGACCTGCCCCCTTGCAACGTGGGTTATGTTGAAATCCTTCGAATCCCAACACAGAGCCAAAACCAAGGAGGCAGGTCATGAAAAAGTCTAGCACATTTGTCGGTTTGGACGT
>JAGXHI010000055.1 GCA_024636295.1 Desulfuromonadales bacterium | reverse complement strand
CGGTTCCAGGGTCGGTTCCAGGGTCGGTCCCAGGGCCGGTCCCAGGGTCGGTCCCAGGGTCGGACCCAGGGTCGGTCCCAGGGTCCGTGCCAGGGTCGATAATATCCGAATCGTTTCCTCCGCCTCCACCTCCGCCACAGCCGGAAACCGTCAGGGCAACAGCCAGAAACAACATAGCAAAAAGCCTGCAATAATTCATTTTGTTCCTCCTTCTTTTAAGGAAATTTTCAAATGGTTTTTCGATTGTAATGGACCTGTTGAAACACCAGGGATTTATGTAGAGAGGGGCAAATAATAATTAGTTCATTTTCATGATTCTCATTTATTAAACTATCTTTATTTTGAGTGTCAAGGGAGGATCGCTGAAATTTTCGACAGATGAAAATTTTTTCAGCAACTGCGGGGCCGATTGACGGCTTTCCCAGGAAGGAAAAAACGAGGATGTCCCAAAAAAGAGTTACAGAACGGTCACAAGGGATCGGTTCTGCTTGAAAAGGAGAAAATTCCGGGAATTTTCACTTTTCCAATGGCAGAACGACAGAAGATTCACTCAGGATATTTTAAAGCGAAGGACGGAAGCGCTTTTGAGTCAAATAGAAATTCCGGTTCGGGCAAAGTGTTTTTCTTAAGTGTGAGCCCGATCATGTTCGGACCCGGATTCGTCTTCTTCAACGAGGACCATGTATATATCCATGACATTGGTTCCCGTGGGCCCGGTGATGATGAGATCATCCAGACTCCGGAAGAAGGGATACGCGTTGTTTTCCCGCAGATGAGAAGCGGCATTCAGTCCCGCCTTCTCCCCCCGCTCAACGGAACGACCATCGGAGATGGCCCCAGCGGCATCCGTGGGACCATCGGTTCCGTCCGTACCCGCAGCGAGAATAAGCACGCCTGAGAGGCCTTCGATCTGCAGGGCGGCGGCCAGGGCGAATTCCTGATTCCGGCCGCCCTTTCCTTTTCCGGCAAGCGTCACGGTGGTTTCTCCGCCGGAGATCAGGCAAGCCGGCGGCTTGAGGGGATGGCCGCTGAGACGGATTTCACGTGCCATGGCAGAATACATTCTGGCGATTTCCCGCGCTTCCCCCGTTATGGAGGTGGCAAGAACAAGGGTATTGTACCCAAGCCGCCGAGCCCGGTCGGCGGCCGCGTTCACGGCCATTCGGTTGGTCCCGACCAGAAGATTTGTACTATTCCGAAAATAGTTCTCGCCGGGCTTCGGAGTTTCGGTCAGATCTCCGGCAGCCCCCTTTTCCAGATGCTTCCGCACTCCCTCGGGAATTTCCTCCATCAGATGACGACGCCTCAGGATCTCCAGAGCGTCCTCGTAGGTGGTAGGGTCCGGAACGGTGGGGCCCGAGGCAATCACATCCAGAGGATCCCCGACGACATCCGACAGGATCAGCGTCGCCAGCCGGGCAGGCGCCGCCCGACGGGCCAGATTCCCACCCTTGAGGCAGGACAGGTGCTTGCGAACTGCATTGACCTCCCTGATATCCGCGCCGCTGGCCAGAAGCTTTTCGGTGGTCTCCTGCTTGTCCCGCAGGGTCAGCTTGCCGGCCGGGCAGGGAAGCAGAGCGGATCCTCCGCCCGAGAGAAGGCAAAGTACCAGATCCTTTTCTCCGGCCTCATCCAGAATCTCCAGAATCCGCGCCGCTCCATCGCGACCGGCCTCGTCCGGAACGGGGTGCCCCGCTTCAATGATCTCCATCGGGCCGGCCGGCTCGCCGGCATGTCCATATTTGGTCACCAGCAGGCCGCCCTCGATGAGATCCCCGAGAACAACCTTTACGGCAGAAGCCATGGCTGAAGCTGCCTTGCCTCCTCCAACCACCAGAATTTTCCGAATCCCCCGGAGATCGATCTCGTTTTCACCGATTTTCAGTATCGACCCCTCCAGGCGAAGATGCCGGCGAACTGCAGATTCGGCATTCACAGCATCGAGTCCGGACCGAAAAATTTCCCTGGCATCCTTGCGCAACCGTCTTCCCTCCATGTTACCTCCTGGAATTTTCAATCGCTCCTCCCAGCATCTTGCGTGGTGGGATACCCGTTTTTAACTTGCCGCGGGCCGGGTTATCAGGCTCCATACCAGAGCACTGCAAAGTAATGACAGGTCGTGCCGAGGATAACGAACAGATGCCAGATCAGGTGTCCATACTTCAGCCGCGCATCGGTTGCGAAAAATGCAACACCGGCCGTGTAAGACAAACCTCCCGCAATCAGCCAGGCCAGTCCCTCGAAAGACATTCGGGAAAACAGCGGATCGATGGCGATCACGGCAACCCACCCCAGCAACAGATAAAGACCCGTGGAAAGAATGGGATGGGAGGCCTTATTGAAGGCCTTCAACGCCACTCCGGCGATGGCAAGTCCCCACACTATCCCGAAAAGCGTCCAGCCCCACGCCCCGCGAAGGACCCCGAGCGTCAATGGCGTATAGGTGCCCGCTATAAGTAAATAGATTGCGGAATGTTCGATAATACGAAAAACGCGCTTGGCTTTGCCTCTTGGCAGTGCATGGTAGAGAGTTGATCCAAGATATAGAAGGATCATGGTCGCGGAGAAGATGCTCGTGCCTACGATAAATGCAGGGCTTCCCCGCTTTGCTGCATCCACGATGAGAAAGGGGGTTCCACCAAGTGCAGCGGCAAGCCCTATACCATGGCTGATGCTGTTCGCTATTTCTTCCGCTTGCGATTGTTCACGTTTCGGCCTGGAAAACATGCGCACACGAGTTCCTTTCAAAATCCTGAACACGGTCTTGCACTGGTTTCTGGTCCAATTGAGCTGCTGAGCGGGTGTAGATCAGAATAACATCCGGACAGGGCCCTGGCAAAGAAGGAATTATTGACTCTTCCTCGCCTGCCGCCGCCTTTCCGGCGTTATCACAGCGAAAAAAAGAGGTTGGTATGGACGGGATTCCGCAGCGTTTTTCCGGTGGCTCTGAGGACGACGAAATGATAGATTGTTGCCACCTGGAATTCCGGATGAAAATGTTTTTCGCCGGTAAGGCCGTCCGAGAGAAGAACGGCCTTTTCCCCTGGCCCGCGATTGTCATGGAGACACTTCGATTTGCCCTCCACTCCCCTGGAAACCCTGCGCGACGTCTTCGGTTACAGCACCTTCCGCCCTCCACAGGAGGAGGTCGTCTCAACTCTGATAGAGGGCGGCAGCGCTTTTGTCCTGATGCCGACCGGCGGCGGCAAATCCCTCTGCTACCAGATCCCGGCCCTGCACCGCTCAGGAGTCGCCGTGGTCGTCTCGCCCCTCATCTCGCTGATGAAGGACCAGGTCGACGCCCTTGCAGCCAACGGGGTGCGAGCGGCCTTCTACAACTCCTCACTGAAAAGTTCCGAGGCGCGCAGAGTGCTGTCGAATCTGCACAGGGGCGAACTCGATCTCCTTTACATTGCGCCGGAACGGTTGATGAGCGAGGAATTTCTCGCCCGCCTGTCCGACATTCCCCTTGCCCTCTTCGCCATCGACGAGGCGCACTGCGTCTCTCAATGGGGGCATGATTTCCGCCCCGAGTACGTTCAGCTCGGCCGCCTGCGCCGGCTCTTCCCGGACGTGCCCGTCATTGCCCTGACAGCAACTGCCGACCCCCACACCCGCGACGACATCCGCAGCCTCCTCGGGCTGGCACGAGCATCTTCCTTCGTCGCTGGCTTTGACCGGCCCAACATCCGATATACCGTGGTCGACAAGCTGAAACCGAAGATTCAGCTCGCGGCCTTTCTCAAGACCCGGCGCGGCGAAGCCGGCATCGTTTACGCCCTCTCCCGCAAGCGGGTCGAGGAAGTGGCGGCACGTCTGGCGGCGAGCGGACTCAAGGCGGCCCCCTACCATGCCGGACTGTCCACCAACGAACGACAGCGGGTGCAGGAGGCCTTTTTGCGCGACGACATTCAGGTGGTTGTGGCGACGGTCGCCTTCGGCATGGGTATCGACAAACCCAATGTGCGCTTCGTCATCCATTACGACCTGCCGAAAAACATCGAGAGTTACTATCAGGAAACCGGCCGGGCCGGCCGCGACGGACTGCCGGCCGAGGCCCTGCTCCTTTTTGGCTACGGCGACATCTCCATCGCCCGGGGGCTGATCGAAAAGGGGGAGAATGCCGAACAGAAGCGGATAGAGCTGCACAAGCTGAACGCCATGGTCGGTTTCGCCGAGGCCCGCAACTGTCGACGTCGGATTCTGCTGGGTTATTTCGGCGAGAGAATGGTGGAAGACTGCGGCAACTGCGACGTCTGCCTCGATCCCCCGGAGACCTACAATGCCACGGTCGATGCTCAGAAGACCCTCTCCTGCGTCTTTCGGGTCGGACAGCGTTTCGGCGCCGGACACGTTCTCGATGTTCTGCGAGGAGCACGCACTCAACGGGTGCTCGAGCTTGGCCACGATCAGCTATCCACCTTCGGCATCGGCGCGGACCAGGGATCAGAGTTCTGGGGAAACCTCATCCGCCAATTGGTCCACCTCGGATACCTGCGTCAGGACGTCGCCAGTTACTCGGTGCTCAAGCTAACCGAGGCGGCCCGGCCGCTGCTGAGAGGGGAAGAAAAACTGATTCTGGCCAAACCACGCGCCCGCGTGGCCCCGGAGAAAAAGGCGGCCCGGAAGAAGGTCGGTGAAATCGAGTACGACCGCGAGCTTTTCGAGAATCTGCGCGCGCTTCGAAAGCGCCTTGCCGATGAAGCCGGGGTTCCCCCCTACGTCATCTTCGGCGACGCCACTCTTGCCGAGATGGCTGCCTACCTTCCCGAAAACCATCAGGATCTGCTCGGCATCAACGGCGTCGGAAAACTCAAACTGCGCCGATACGGAGACAATTTTCTGGAAGAGATCCGCAGTCATCTCGCCAACCGGAGATGAGGACGACTGCTTTTATCGATTCCGGCTCGGTGGAGAATTGGATTTCCCCGCCCTCATCGCTTTTTGCCTGGAAGCCCGAAGCAGAGGGTCCTCGAACTTTCCGTTCAGTCAATTGCCGCTTTTGGGGCGGATAAATTGCTCACCCCTCATCAACAGACTGTCGCGGTAGTTTTTTTCTTCCTCCTCAAGAAAGCGCCGGACAAGTTCATCGTATTCCGCCTTTTCCGCTGGATTGTCCATTCGAGGTCCCGAACCGCGATTTTCCATAGGTCGATCTCCCATTTTCTGCCCCCGATTTTGTAGGTTTCCGAATGGGCTTCTCGTGGTAGTTTTTTACACAAAAGGTATCATTAAGTTTTTCTTAGTCAAGGAATGATCAGAAAAAGACTTCTCACAGGGAGATTTTTACGGGCAAAGAAAGACACGGACTTGGACGGAAGAGGTTTCTGTCCCGGCACTCAAAAGAGATGATAATATTGTTATCAATCACCGGATGAAACGGATGACTTACAAAGAACTACAAAAGGCGCTTCAGGTTCTCAATCTTTCTGAACGCGCCACGCTGAAGGAAATCAAGGCACGCTTCCGCTTACTGGCAAAGCAACATCATCCCGACAGATCCGAGGAAGGGGATCCGGAAACGATCCGCCGAATCAACGCCGCCTATCGAATTCTTCTGGAATATTGCTCCGACTATCGGTTCTGCTTCACCCGGGAGGAATTTTTCGAGCAGTATCCCGAAGAACGCCTGCGCCACCAGTTCATGCCGGAGCCGCCCCTGAATCAGGAGGACGAGTAACCGACACTGGAAAGAAAGCCTTCTTCGACCAGAGGAGGGTGAAATCCGTTAATTTTCCGGGTGCCCCCTGGCCCGGGCAACCCTCTCCTCATGTCCCTTACTGACGATCCGAGAGCAGCCTTTCTAATAAAGCCGCCATTTAGCACGATTTCTGGTTGTTAATTCCCACGCGAATTCCGTCAAAAGACGTGCCTTTTGGTCTTTTGACCGGAAACGAGCCCTTCTCAAGAGAAATATTATCCTGCTGAAAAAACTGCACCTGCCTATTCCGGCTGTAAATACAGGCCTTTTACCGCGACTTTGTCGAGACGGGATTATGGCACTCTTGTTGCTAGATATATTTGTGAAAGATCCCCAGACCCGGGCAACAATCATTCTATAGAGGGGGAGGCACGGAATAAAATGAATACCCAACAGGTGAATACTCAACCGGATGTGCAGGAAGCTCTGAGCCTGATCCAGAACGCCAGCAGCATTCTCATGAAATCCCTCATGAACCGGAATTCCTCGACACGAAACCTGGCCGATGGCGTAGAAAAGCTCGATCTGGCGCTGGCATTCGTGTTGGGCCGAAATCGAAAAATCTCCATATGCCCCACATGCGGAAGCGTTTTCGTCGAGAAAAAAGGCGGTGCGAGGCAAATCTGCCTCAGCTGTGACCATCAATGGGAACTCCTTGCGTAGAGGAATGACAATGACGTCACCGGAAATTCAAGAGGCCATGGCCTTGATGCGACAGGCTCACGATATGCTGGAAAGCTCCGACAACGAGAACCTGCGTAGCGCCTCGCGCTTCCTGCGTGAATCGATGGCGCTTATCAGGGAGTCGGATCCCCAGCGAGGGCTGAAGATCGCCCGCTGAATATCAGACATTCAAGTTTTTCGAAGGGGCCGGATACATTTGGCCCCTTTGTTTTTCATGGGGGCATAATCCCTCCAATCAGGTCCTTGACTCCCCCCGATGGAATACATCCCTCCCTTTTTTCTCTCCATGCTCCTGTCAAGCTTTCAACTGAGTTCATAGTGTGTCAGAATAGCTGTCTAAATTTTTCATTTTAAGTCTGCCGATGCCCCTTTTTCGTGACACAATCAGCGCCTCTGTTGTGGACCTTTCACGCCGGGATCTTGCCTGGATGATCCGTCTGGTCCGCGCCTTGTACCGCATGAGCCGGATTCCGGAATATCGTGCTTATATAAACAGACAGGCGCCCGAAATCACCCGCTTCAACCCCGGGCATGACGCTGTGATGATGGGCTACGACTTTCATGTAACCAGCGAGGGGCCCCGCCTCATCGAGGTCAATACCAATGCCGGCGGGGCACTGCTCGGATACCTTGCGCATCACCCTTCCGCGGCTGAAGGAATTTCGAACTTTCCTGAGCGTCTGAAAAGTAAATTCCTGCATCCTTTTGCGGAAGAAATGAGCCGCTTCAGTGCTGGTGTTTCTTCAAGGCCGCTGAGAATGGCTATCATTGATGAAAATCCTGAAAAACAATATCTTTTTCAGGAGATGAATTTTTTTTCAGACCTTTTTCAGGAGTGGGGCTCCGAAACCGTCATCGCAGACCCCGGGGGACTCCAGGCCGGAGCGGAAGGTGTTTTTACGCAGGGTGAGCGTATCGATCTCATATACAACCGCCATTGCGATTTTTATCTGGAAAGTGATGCGATGAAAGGCATTCGGGAGGCGTATGAAGCGCGCAAGGTCTGCCTCACGCCCAATCCCTTTGCCTATGGATTGCTGGCCGATAAAAGACGAATGATTCTCTGGACCGATCCGGCCCGAATGGACGAAATCGGTGTGGACCGTCGCACCATCGACCTGATCCAGGAGATGGTCCCCCGGAGCCGATTGTTGAAGGATATGGATCCGGACGAAAGCTGGAGGGACCGGAAAAAATGGGTTTTCAAGCCCGTTTCCCTTTTCGGCAGCCGGGGGGTTCTGATGGGAAAATCAATTTCGCGCAACCGTTTCGAAACGCTGCCTCCGGAAGAGACACTGGTTCAGGGGCATGTTCCTCCCTCCATCCAGCCTTCTCGAGGTGAACAACTGGAGATGAAAACCGATTTTCGCCTGTTCGTTTACCGGGATCGCATTCTGGGAGTCACCGCCCGCCTCTATCGCGGTCAGGTTACCAACATGCAGACCGAAGGCGGCGGTTTCGCTCCTGTCCGACTCATATAAGGTTGCTTCTGCCCGGGAAGGCGCGGAATCAAAAGGAATTCCTTGCCTGACCTTTCATTTTTATGTTAATAAATTTCTCTTGAGTCAATTTCAATCCGTCCCAATCTATCCCCGGAGGCCGCCCCGTATGGACATCGAAGTTCTTCCCCTTGCGGAATACAAGACCCCCCCGAAAAATGAAGCGAATCTCGTATTCGGAAAGCAGTTCTCCAACCGGATGTTCGTCATGGAATACGATGGCGGACGAGGATGGCACTCGGCACGAATACAGCCCTACAGCTCCTTCACTCTGGATCCCGCGGCCGTGGTATTACATTACGCCCAGGAAATTTTTGAAGGCCTGAAAGCCTTCCGACGTCAGGATGGCGCCGTGGCCCTCTTCCGCCCCCGGGATAACGTGAAGCGATTCAACCGAAGCGCAGACCGGATGTGCATGCCTGAAGTCGACGAAAACTTCTTTCTGAAGGCAATTACCGACCTGGTCCGCCTGGAATCGGACTGGGTTCCCCACAACGAAGGAACCAGTCTGTATATCCGTCCCACAATGATCGCCACCGAGCCGATCCTCGGAGTCAAGCCCGCCGAAAAATACCTCTGCTACATCATTCTTTCGCCCGTTGGCGCCTATTACAAGGGAGGCCTGGCACCGGTGAAAATATGGATCTCCGATACCTACGTCCGGGCGGCGCCGGGCGGAACCGGCGAGGTCAAAACGGGAGGAAATTACGCTGCAAGTCTTCTGGCCGCTCGGGAAGCGGCACAAAGGGGATGCGATCAGGTCCTCTGGCTCGACGCCGTGCACCGCAAATTCGTTGAGGAAGTGGGCAGCATGAACATCTGCTTCCTCTATGACGGGAAAGTAGTGACTTCCCCCCTGCGAGGGACGATTCTCGACGGGATCACCCGACGTTCCGTTCTGACACTGGTGGATGAGATGGGATACGAAATTGAAGAACGGGCGCTGACCGTGGACGAGATAATGGACGGGGTGGAAAACGGTCGCTTGAAGGAAGCTTTCGGCACCGGAACAGCCGTGGTCATCTCCCCTGTTGGACAGTTCACCTACCGGGACAGGACCGTGCATCTCAACGGTGGCCATATCGGAGAGCTGACGCAGAAGCTTTATAATACCCTTACCGGAATCCAGTACGGTAAAATCCCTGATGTACACGGATGGGTAATGCCGCTGTAAAATATTCCCAAGGAAGAAAGGCTCCGCTTTCCGGCGGAGCCTTTCTTTTTCAGCTTCATCCTGCCTTTCTTTTTTCGCACCAGCTCATCCCTTCACAATCCATCCGGAACCGAAAACCAGGATCAATCGAGTATGAAAAAACCCATTTGCCTCCCGGTGTTGCCGCCGTCCCGTCGGTAAGAGAAGAAAAGCTCCCGGTGGCAGCAGGTATCCTCTTTTACGACTTCCACCCGTGCTGGATCGAGCCCTGCACGCTCCAGTTGAAGCATACAGCTTCTCTGAAGGTCGAGCCTCCATTTTCCCAAAGCGATTTCTTCGGTGATTTTTTCCCAGTCGCCTGCGCCGGCTCGAAAGGCCTCTCGTACCGGCCGGTCCACTTCATAACTGTGAGCACCGATTCCCGGGCCGACTGCCGCATAGAGTCGATGGGCACGGCAGTTGTACTGGTCCGTCAGCACATGAATTGCCTTCTCGAGAATTCCGTCCGCTGCCCCTCGCCATCCTACGTGCACCACCCCTGCAGCTCTGCGGGCGGGGTCAAAAAGGAGGACGGGGTAGCAGTCCGCCACCAGAATTCCGATCATGATTCCCGGTTGATCCGTGATTATGGCGTCGCATTCCACTTTCAAAAAATGGGAAAGATCGGGGTTGGGCTCATCGATCGACAGAATATCCGTGCCGTGGACCTGCCGGACGGTCAGCAGCAGATGAGGAGGGATGCCGAATGCGCGGCTCAGGTTGGATCGGTTCCCTTCCACATTGTGTTGTTGGTCGTCCGTATTAAATCCCAGATTCAGCGAATTGTACGGCGGGCGGCTCACGCCTCCGTTGCGGGTGGTGAATCCGGATCTGATCGCGGCATTCTTCGCCCAGCCGGGCTGCAGGTAAGTAATTTTTCCCTGACGGGCAAGTTTCATTGTGTGTTCTCTATCCTTCTTTCTGGTGTGCTCTGATGACTGCTGCATTTCCGGAGGCATATTTTGTATCCAGATAATCAAGTACCTCCTGAAGGTCGGGAGGCACCGGACTCCGGAACTCCATGTATTCCCCGGAAACAGGGTGGAGAAAACCGAGCACCGCGGCGTGAAGGGCCTGTCGGTTCAACCCCTGAATCCTGCGGCGGAGTTCGAGGTCGCCAATGGCGCGTGCTCGGGAGACGTTGCCGTACACCGCATCTCCAACCAGAGGAAGATTCATCTCGGCGAAATGGACCCGGATCTGATGCGTGCGTCCCGTCTCCAGGGCCAGCTCCAGGAGGGTCAGCCGATCCAGGTCGAATCGTTTAAGGACCTTCCAGCGGGTGACCGCCCGGCGGCCGGCGCGGGATTGGGAACTCATTTTCTTCCGATGAATCGGATGTCGTCCGACGGGGCGGTCCACCGTCCCCTCATCGTTCTGTACCATTCCATGAACCAGTGCGAAATACCTTCGCTTGATCGTGTGCTCCTTGAACTGAAGGGCAAGCCCGTTATGGGCGATATCATTTTTGGTGGCGACCAGGACGCCCGAGGTGTCCTTGTCGAGACGATGGACAATCCCTGGCCGAAGCTCTCCCCCGATTCCGGACAGATCGTGACAATGGTGTAAAAGGGCGTTGACAAGCGTGCCTTCCCGATGCCCCGGTGCCGGATGGACCACCAGGCCGGCGGGTTTATCGATGACGATCAGGTGGAAATCCTCGAAAAGAATCACCAGGGGGATATCCTGGGGGACTGCTACGGCGGCGGCCGGGGATGGGATATGCACCGAGAGGACCTCTCCGCCCTTCAGGCGGCTCCCCGCCTTGGCGGGATCCCCGTCGATCTGCGCATGGCCTTCGTCAATCAGGTTTTTAATCTGGGAGCGCGACATTTCCGGCAGTTCGGAGACCAGAAACCGGTCCAGACGCTCCGGTTTTCGCCCCCGTTCAAAGACGAACCTTCGGTTCTCCATCTACCAGATCGGGCTTTCTATTTTGCCGGCCTGCTTGATCATGACATCCACGATGGCGCGGTCGTACAAATGATCTCGGTCGGAAAGCTCCGGAGAGACGCGGGAGTGAAAATGCTCCCGTCCCTCCTCCAGTTCATCGGTCAGAAGCTCAAAGATATTATCGTTTTTGATACCCTGCCTGACCTTCTCCTGGTTGTAGAGAGCGATATCCGATATGATCGCCCGTGCCAGCCGAAATGCGAGATCCGGATTTTCCACCAGCCTGGCCATACCTTCTCCCTCTGATCAGAAATGAATAAAATGATGCCTTTCCGTCCTCAGGAGACGGGAAAAGCAAGGTAAAGAGTATTTTCGCCTCGACGGATCAAAAAGACGACGTTCCTGTTTTTTTCAGTCTTTTCGACGGCGTTCCTGAACGATTCCGGATCGTCCACATTCCGGCGGTTGACGGAAAGGATGACGTCACCAGGTCTCACGCCGGCTTTCGCGGCAGGACTCTCCGGATTGACGGAGGCAACCTGGACACCCTCTCCGGTTTTCGTGGGGGCGACACTCAGCCCAAGCCCCCGAAGGCTTTTTTCATTCGAAGGCGCGGCGGCCGCTTTTTCTGGTTTTCGCTCAGTTACGGTAACCGAAAGATTCATCCGCTTCCCCTCTCGGAGCACTTCAACATCCACCGTTTTGCCCGTGGGAGTATTCGCCACCAGAAGCTGCAGTTCCCGAATATCCTCGATTTCCTGTCCGCCGAAGCCAAGCAGGATATCCCCCTGCTTCAGGCCGGCTATCTCGGCGGGAGAACCGGGGAGCACCTGATTCACCAGGGCGCCGGTCACTCGATCCAACCCGAAAGATTCGGCCAGTTCAGCCGTCAGGGGCTGAATACTCACTCCCAGCCACCCGCGGACGACCTCTCCTTTTTCTATGAGCTGATCCGCAACAAGGTGTGCGAGATTGATGGGAATGGCAAAACCGATCCCCTGCCCCGAAGCCACGACGGCGGTGTTGATCCCGATCACCTCACCGTAGACGTTCAGCAGCGGCCCCCCTGAGTTCCCCGGATTGATGGAAGCATCCGTCTGAATGAAATCTTCATAATCCTCGATTCCTATATCCCTGCGCTTGGTGGCTGAAATCACTCCCACTGTCAACGTCCGGTCGAGGCCGAAGGGATTGCCGATGGCCAGGGCCCACTGGCCGACCTGCAGCTTATCGGAATCTCCGAGGACAACCGTCGGCAGGTCCTCCTCCGGATTGATTTTCAAAACGGCGACATCGGTGCGGGGATCAACGCCAACCACTTTGGCCTGATAGTTTCGGCGATCGGAAAGGCGGACGTTGATTTCCTCCGCGCCCTTCACCACATGCTCGTTTGTGAGAATATATCCGTCTTTGGATAGGATGAATCCCGACCCCAGGCTCTGTTCGGGCTGAGGCCGTATCCGGGGATCCCGTTGGAAAAATTCGCCGAAAAATTCATCGAATAACGATTCTATCTGCCCCGCCCGACCAAGGCGGGCGGCGCGGATATTGACTACCGCAGGGGTGACCTTCTCGGAGACTTCGATAAAGGCCTTCTGCGTGATGAGCAACTCTTTCGCCGGCTCTTCCACGGGAGGTTTGGCGTCCTCCTGGCGGACAGAGGTGGAAATCCGGGCTTCCTTCTTTTTCTCACAGCCTGAAAATAAAGCGGCTACCGTAAAGAGAATAAGAAAAAAAATCAGCCGCGACAATAATTTCATCCTCTCGAACCTCGCTGAAAAACAGAGGAAGGGTAACGAAAAAAAGAAGTTATGTCAATTTAATACCCCGGAAGAACCCACCTGCCCCAGAAACCTGAAAAGATCCTGATGCCCGCCGCGAAAATCCGCCTGGAAATCCCCACCGCAGCGATCGACCATCCAGGTGTCCACAAGAAAAGTGACAAGTCCCGCCTCCTTGGCCGCGAGATCGTGTTCGGTGTCGTTTCCGACCATGACGCATTCCTCTGGGAGAAGTCCTGTTTCCTCCAGAATGTCATGGAAAAAGGCGGGACTGGGCTTACAGCAGTGGCTGTTCTCTATGCTGCTGACGATGCGAAATGGAAAATCCAGAAGATTCCCCCATCTCAGGCGCGCATCGACAACGGGCCGGGGAAAAACGGGGTTGGTCGCCAGAACCACCTGCAGATCACGATCGACGCATCGCTGCAGGATTCTGCGCGCCAGGGGCAGGGGCCGGATATGGGGGGCCAGTGCGTCCAGGCCGTTGCCACAGAATTCGTCCAGGCGATCGGCAACCAGAGCAGCAGGAATATTCAGGCTTCGGCTGATGGATTCCAGGAAAAATTCGCGGTTGGTCCGGCCGTTTCTCTCCCGCCGCAGAAGGGCGAAGGTAGCATCCAGAACGGCCCTCGAAAAAATTCGGCTGTCCGCAAGATCGCTGAAACAGTGGGAGAGAGCTTTCAAATAGTCGGGAATGAATTCCTTCATCTCCACCTGTAAAAGAGTTCCGTCCAGGTCGAAAAGGATACCCCTGATTTTTTTTAGATTTCCATTTTTCATGCAATCTTCCGGCTGTAAAGGTCCAGGTAATCAACGCATAATAAAAAATAGCACAGAATGACCGGACGGGGAAGGTGGAACGCTCAATTCGTCGCTGGGAGCGGCTGAAAATCAGTTTTCAGCGACGCCTTGACAAGGACTCTCCCTCATATAGATTCTAGCTGTACAAGGAATCTTTTTATATCGCCCCTTCCGATATGTTTGTCCAATCCGGACAGGAGAGGAGGTGAAGACGATGCGAAGAGACCCGAATGGCAGAACACTCAAAAATGAAGAGATTTTCTGGAATCGGCAAAAAGAAGCAGAAGCCGGTCGGGCCGGCAGAATGTGCCGGAAGTGAAACAGCTGAAAGAGCGGAAGCTGAAGCCGCTGGTCAGCGGCTAAAGGAAGGCGGGGGATCGGCGATTCCCCGCCGGATCCATTCGCGAAAACACACATGAAAAATCACCCTTTTGACTTTTTTTTTCAGTGGCACCTCACTGAGCGCTGCAACCTGCGCTGCAGCCACTGCTATCAGAACGGGCATGAAGGAGACGACCTTTCCTTCGAGGAATCCGTGGATTTTATCGATGAATGCGCGGATCTCCTGCGCTCCTGGTCCGCATCCTATGGCGTCGACTTCCGACCGAGTTTCAATATCACAGGCGGCGAACCTCTCCTCCAAGAGAACCTCCCTTCCATTCTCAACCTCCTTCGGGAGAATGGTTTTTCCATTTATCTGCTGACAAACGGCACACTGATCGACCGGTGGTGGGCCGACCTGCTGAAAAAATCCAGCGTGAGCGGCGTGCAGATCAGCCTTGAAGGGACCCAAAAGGTGCATGAAGCGATTCGCGGCCGCGGCAGCTTCGATGCAGCAATCTGCGGTGTCAACCACGTACTGGATACCGGTCTTCCCGTCACCCTCAATCTCACTCTTTCGGAGATCAATGCACCCTGCCTGGATGACATGATCGACCTCGCAATCGATCTGGGCGTGCAGCGCCTGGGATTCTCACGTCTGGTGCCCTCGGGAAGAGGGTGCGACCTGGAGGACCGGATGCTTCCGGCCGAGAAATTCGAGGCGATCTGCCGCGATCTCTTTGCATTGGACCTGTCCGGACTGGAGATTGTCACCGGGGACCCGGTTGCGGCCTGCCTGCGTAACGACACCATCGAAAAAGACGGCGATTTCCCGCTCGGCGGCTGTTCCGCAGGTGTTTCCGGATTGACTATCCTGCCGGATGGCACGGTGCTCCCTTGTCGGCGACTGGAAGTTCCCCTGGGAAACATCCGAAGAGATTCGCTCCGCGAAATCTGGTCGGAATCGGAGGTTCTGGCCGCCCTTCGCGACAAAACCCGCTACGGAGGCAATTGTGGGCGCTGCGAAAAATGGGCGCTCTGCAGAGGCTGCCGGGCAATCGCTTATGCCTCTTCGGCAAACCTGGGGCGGGCCGATTATCTCGCCCACGATCCCCAGTGCTTCTTCTGAAGAGCCGGATCAACTCGTAATCCGTTTTTTCTCCTGCCGTTCCCCATCCTTTCCGCCATATCACTGAATGTTTCGTCAAATGGCCACACCCTGTCTTTTTTCTCCCCGGACCAAAACGACTTCGCTTTCCAGGCACTCATTGCAATTACCGCATAATATCTGAATTTTGCGAGTGGCCACCCTTATGGCATGAATTGTGAATTCCATATAGTCCATTATTGTTCTTTTACCATATTACACTTCCTTCATGTTTAAGTAATCCGAAGGAGTGGATATCAACCAACCGAACATCAGCAGAATGGAGGTCGTATGAAAGAGATGGTAAAAATCACAGCTGTAATTTCACTGATCGTCTGCCTTGCAGCACCCGCGTTCGCAATCGAAGGCGGAAATCCGAAGAAAGGCAAATACCTGTACAAGAAAAGTTGCAAAGTCTGTCATTCGGCAGGGGACGAAGGTGGGGAAGTCACTCCCATGAACAAGACCCAGGCCCAGTGGGACCGTTTCTTCAGCAGGGACAAGCACCGCAATAAGCCTGAAGTTCTGGAGAACATTTCCGAACAGGATCTTCTGGACATCAACCAGTTTCTCCATGATCACGCCGTCGATTCTCCCCAGCCCCAGACCTGCGGTTGATCGTCTAGAGATCGTTTTTCAATTCTGATTTTCTTTTTCCGTTCGTTGAGGAGGCAAAAGCAATGCGTAACATTTTAGCCATTTTGTTGGCGGTGGTCTGTCTTTTCCCGACCGTGGTTCTGGCCGAACCTACTGTCGAAGAAAAAATCAAAGAACTCTGGGAAGAGATCGACTACCTGAGCGGGCGAGTCGACAAGAACGAGCGACATTCCACGCTCGACCGTATTCAATGGTCCGGCGATCTCCGCACCGAAGCCATGAGCCTGCACGCCATAGACGGCGTGGTCAATCCCGGAGCGCTTCTCTCCAGTCAGATGTCCGAAGCTTTCGGGGGAATTCCGGCTATCGGCATGGACGGAAACCCCCTGGCCAGACCGGAGAAATTCGATTACGACAACGATATCATGTACACCACCCGGCTTCGCCTCGGGATGAATGCCAAGGTTTACAAGAACGTCAATTTTGCCGGGCGCCTTCTGATGTTCAAAAACTGGGGGGATTCCACCGGAGTCCAGGCTTTCGACGGTTTCAACCACGTCACCATGGACGGCACCAACGGCGGGAATCCAACGGGTGATTGGCTCCGGGTCGAAAGGGCCTACTTCGACTGGAAGGATATCGCGGGAAGCAATTTTTATCTTTCCATCGGGCGGCGCCCCTCCACCTACGGGACCCCCACCAATTTCAGAGAAAATGAAATGCGGGGCGGCACCCCTTCCGGTCACCTCGTCAATTTCAATTTCGACGGCCTGACTCTCGGCTACAGGCTCGGCGAGATCACGGGAATCGAGGGACAGGTCGTGCGCTTCTGCTATGGGCAGGGATACGAGTCCGACTGGGGCAACGGAACTTTTGATCAGCCCCGATCTCCCATCGCCGATGTCGAGGACGTGCACCTCGGGGGCTTTAACATCGATGCGCTCAATGACGGAACCAATTTCCTGCAGTTTACGGCCTTTTATGCCCTGGATATTACGGACGGCTTCAAAGGTCTGGCCGCGGTCCCCGTGCCGGTTCCGGCCTTCAACAACCAGCAGTTCCCGGTCGTTGCCCGGCTCGCCGCCTCGGAAAATATCGGCGACATGATCCTGGGAGGAGTCGGATACGCCCGGGAGGAAGAGAATGGCCTCAAATGGTTCGCGTCCCTCGGCTGGAACCACACCAAGCCGAACGGGAAGATCAGCGACTTCGGCTTCGGAGGACTCCTGACGGACGCCGAAATCGTGAACTTTGCCGATCTCGACGGCAACGGCACCCCCGAAACCCCGGTCATGGAAGCCGCGAGCGACGATGAAAAGGACGGTTTTTCCGTCTATGCAGGCGTGCAGATTCCTGCTCCTTTTGGCAAACTGGGGCTGGAATACAACTGGGGTTCCAAATACTGGTTCGCCTTCACCCAGGCACAGGACGATCTGCTGGGGAGCAAACTGGCCACCCGCGGGCATGTCGGGGAAGCATATTACCTCTTCGACATAAATCCCAATATGTTCATCAAGGTGGGGGCCATTTACTATGATTACGAGTATACCGGCAGCGGCGTTCCTGTGGGAGCGCCCCACAAGATCGAGGACGTCCAGAACGGAAAAGTGCCGGCGACCTTCCCCACTTTCGACAAGGCCTGGGACGCCTACGCCTCCCTGACCGTGAATTTCTGAGCCGAAGCTTCTGTGGCTCCGCCAGGGGAGAGGCGAAACGCCTCTTCCCTTTTTTTTGATTTATTCTTCTTTTTCATACGCTTTCGGCGTTAACTCCCCATTTTTTCCGATCCGGAAAGGTCCCCATTGCCATTTTTCCGCAGCCGGTGTATTCTTTGAGGAGATTTCAACCCTCTTCAGGAGACACATTGACCATGTTCGGACTGGGACCTCAGGAACTCATCATCATTCTTGTTCTGGTGCTGATTATCTTCGGCGCCGGCAAACTGCCCCAGGTCGGCGGTGCACTCGGGAAAGGCATGCGGAATTTCAAAAAAGGAATGAGTGATTCCGACGAGGAATCGGAGGAAGAGAACCAGCGCATTGAGGACAAGGAAAAAGAAGACTGATTTTTCTTTTTCTCTTTCGCTTCCGGCCCGCCACACTGGCGGGCTTTTTAATTCCTGACCTGTTCTTCGTGTTTCTTTTCCTTTTCACGGGGGGAATTTTATGGAAGAGCTCTTCTGGGTCGCCCCGGATCAGAGTGAACGCCTGAACGAGCTGATCAGTTTCGAAGAGGACGTACGTGAGCGCCCGCTACGGCGAGACGTCCGTTCCCTTGGCAACCTGCTCGGCATCGTCATCAGGGAGCAGGCCGGCAAGCGGATCTTCGAAATCGAGGAGGATCTGCGACGCCTGACCATCCGTCAACGGGATTTGTCCGATGATGGTGAAAACCTGTCCGGGCAAACACCTGCAGCCGAGCGGGAACTCCAGGATCAGGCAATGCGGATCATTCGGAATCTTTCCCTGAACGACGCTCATCAGATCATCAAAGCTTTTGCCATTTTTTTCGAACTGACCAATCTGGCGGAAGCCAATCATCGCAAGCGTCGCCGCACGGCCCGGCTTGCCCAGAGAATTGAAGATAAACCTGGATCCCTGCGCGGCACGCTGATACGCCTTAAAGAAACCGGACTGGATGTCCCCAGGATATTGGAGTGGCTCGCGCAGGTCGATATCGTTCCCGTTTTCACCGCACATCCCACGGAAGTGGCCCGCCGGGTCGTTCGCACAAAAAGACGGCGGATCGCCCGAATTCTCGAAGAGCTTGACAGTCTGCCTCTGACCGATCAGGAAGCCGCCGACCGTCAGCAGGCGATTCTGGCCGAAATCACCGCGCTCTGGCAATCCGACGAGGTTCGTCGTCGCCAGCCCTCCGTTAGCGATGAAGTGAAAATGGGACTCGATCATTATCCGGGGTCATTGATCGAGCCTCTGCCTTCTTTCTACGAAGACGCGGCATCCGCCCTGAGGGAGGTGTTCGGAGATGGACCGGAACCGGCGGATCTTCCCCGCCTTGTACGCTTCGGTTCCTGGATCGGCGGCGACCGTGATGGAAATCCCTTCGTCACCCCGGAATCGACCCGAATGGCTCTGCAGAGAGCGCGCGAAACCATTTTAGCCCGATATCTCGACGATCTGGAAGACCTTCGCAGTCTTCTCTCTCCATCCACCTGCCGGATCACCGCATCCCCATCTCTCGGGCGAAAAATCGACAGGTATGCCGCCGAATACGCCCCCGCCGCAGCGGAGGCAGGCTTCTTCCCCGATTGCGAACTTTACCGTCGCCTGATTCATTTTATGCGCTACCGCCTGCGACTTTCTCTTTCCGA
The DNA here is from genome assembly GCA_024636295.1 of Desulfuromonadales bacterium. Classification (GTDB taxonomy): domain Bacteria; phylum Desulfobacterota; class Desulfuromonadia; order Desulfuromonadales; family JAGXHI01; genus JAGXHI01. The sequence continues at coordinate 61,785 of JAGXHI010000055.1, read as the reverse complement.
TCCGCAGCACCCGGACGCATACCCTGATGCCCGGGAATTTGCCTCGGATCTTTGCCTGATTCGAGAAAGTCTCGAGCAGAACGGCGGCAGGAGGCTGATTCGTCAGTATCTAACGCCTTTCCTGCGCCGTGTCGAGACCTTCGGTTTTCATCTCCACACGCTGGATATCCGCCAGCACGCACGCATTCATTCCCGGGCCGTGGCCGAACTTGCCGCAGGAGCTCGGCTGAAAGGGGAGTCTCCGACCGATCCGCCTCCCCCGCCGTCCCGGGAGACCACCGATCTGGTGGAGACCCTGCGAACCCTGGCGGAGATCAAGAAGCATTATCCGCCCGAGGCGATCCGCAGTTATGTGATCAGCGGGGCGTCGGCGACGGAGGACGTTTTGTCCCTTCTGTGGCTTATGGAACTGTGCGGCATCCGAGCGGCAGGAGGAGAAAAGGATCCCGGTCTCATGCCGGTGCCGCTCTTCGAATCCATTCAGGATTTGCGGCGGGCGCCGGAAATCTGCCGCACCTTGTGGATGTCTGACGGCTTCGCTCCCTACCTTGATTCCTGGGAACGCAGGCAGGAGGTCATGCTCGGCTATTCCGATTCGAACAAGGACGGCGGCATGTTGACCAGCAGTTGGGAGATCTTCAAGGCCCATCGCGCCCTGCATCGGGTTGCCTCGGAATGCAACGTGCGACTGAGTCTCTTTCACGGCCGGGGCGGAACTGTCGGCCGGGGCGGCGGACCAACGCACCGGGCCATCGTCTCGCAGCCTCGCGGCGCCTTCTCCGGCGCATTGAAAATTACAGAACAGGGAGAAGTCATCAATTTCAAATATGCGGATCCGTCTCTAGCCGCCCGAAGTCTGGAGCTGATGACAGCGGCCTCGCTGGAGGCTCTCTCAAGGCCCCACCTCCCCGGTACGGCGGCCGAGCCCGCCTGGGAATTGGCCATGGACGAAATGGCCGAGACGTCCTTTTCCTTTTACCGGGCAAAAATAGCGGAGAACCCGGACATTCTGCCCTATTTTCAACAGGCCACCCCCGTCCAGGAATTCGAGCTTGCCAAAATCGGATCCCGCCCTTCCCGTCGACGGGATACCCGCGGGCTGGAAGATCTGCGGGCCATCCCATGGGGGTTCGGCTGGATCCAAAGTCGCCACGTTATCCCCGGCTGGTTCGGCGTAGGCTACGCCCTGGAAAAGTTTGCCTCAAAAGGCGATGACCAAAAAGAGCTGCTGAAGGAGATGATGAGCCGTTTTCTTTTCTTCAACGATATGATCCGGAACGTCGAGATGGCCCTCACAAAGGTCGATCTCCCGCTGGCGAAACTCTATTCCGGATTGGTGGAGGATGAAAGTTTGCGGGAGCGGGTTTTCTCCATGATCGAGGAGGAATATTACAGCACGCGCCGGATGGTCCTTGAGGTCACGGGTCAGTCGCGACTTCTGGAGGAAAATCCGGATCTGGATCGTTCACTGCGGCTGCGCAACCCCTATGTCGATCCCATGAGCCTGATTCAGATCGAGCTGCTCAGGCGCAAGCGTTCGGGCGAGGAGGGAGAGGAGCTCGATTACGTGCTTGCCGCCACAATTCATGGAATCGCCTCCGGTCTGCGGAATACCGGCTGACGGCTGCAGTGCCTTTCGAGGCCTGCAGTTTTCCGTTCAAGGAACGCCTTTGAGCTGGTGCCGGACATTGTCCGGCATCCATGGGTTCTCCTTCACTTTCCGGCCCGGCAGTTCAGAGCTTTTCCGAATCATCTTCTCGAGGCCCGGCCGGCTCATTCAATACCTGAAACGGCTCCTCCTCCTTCAACTCGGCCAGATTTTTTTCCCGCTCCTCTACCGGCTCTACGGGCTCGAGTTTCCACGCCTCCTCCGCATCGGATTTTTGCCGAGTATCCGCGGCTCCGGTCCTCGGGAGCCCATCATCCGCGATTCTTCTCAGAAAGACGATAATCGCGCTTCCTGCAGCATATCGCTGTCGTACAGGGTCAACTCCCATTGATCCTCAATAACGTCGAGGCGGAGAATATATATTCCCCTATCCTCACCGCGCACCTTGAAATAGCGGTAATCAGGGCCGATCCATCGATCCAGGATCTCCTCGATGTCGGTCTTTCGCCGGCCCAGAAAAAATCGGCGTGGCGTCTCTTCGCCCCGATAACCGGCATAGCATTCCACTTTTAGAAAAATCCCCGTTTTCCCGGCCATGCTCCTCCTCCGCATTTCGACTTCGAATAGTCATCATTATAGCCGACCTTCCGCATTAATCCAAAATTCCCCTCCCGGGTTCTCACCGAAAATCTCATGAGTGCCATCAAATTAAATGCGAGCTGTTGACAGGTCACGAGCTCCAATTATCCTTAAAGAAAATACTTTTCTCATGGTGATCGCTTTGAGAATCGACCCCTGCGGGAAAAAACAACGAAAGTCCGGAGGCGCACTCATGTATAGAATATCAGCACTTCTGTCGGTTTTTCTTCTCTTTCTGGGCGCCTGCTCCTCGGTTCCCATAACCGGACGGCAGCAGCTTAATCTGGTCTCCGAAGATACCATGGCCTCCACGGCCACTCAGCAGTACCAGCAGTTTTTGAACCAGGCGGATGTCGTCCGCAATACGTCGGAGAGCGCCATGGTCAAGGAAGTCGGTCGCCGCATCGCGTCAGCTGTTGAGGAGTATTTCAGCCGCATGGGCCGGGGGGAATCCCTGAGGGATTATAACTGGGAATTCAACCTGATCGACAGCCAGGAGGTCAACGCCTGGGCGATGCCGGGGGGGAAGGTGGCGGTGTACAGGGGCATCCTGCCCGTTGCTCAGAGCGAAGCAGGACTGGCGGCGATCATGTCCCATGAAGTCGCTCATGTTGTGGCCCGTCACGGCAGCGAACGGATGAGCCAGGGGCTCCTGACCCAGATGGGGGGAATAGCCCTTTCCGCTGCACTTTCCAGCCAACCCCAGCAGACTCAGCAGCTCTGGTCCCAGATTTTCGGAGCGGGTGCTCAGATCGGGGTAATGCTCCCCTACAGCCGGCTGCAGGAGAATGAGGCGGATCGCCTGGGATTGATCTTCATGGCCCTTGCCGGCTATGACCCCCGCGCCGCCGTGGAGGTTTGGCAACGCATGGCCGCGCAGGGAGGACCGTCTTCACCCGAATTTCTCAGCACGCATCCCGCCGACCAGACGCGGATCCGGAAAATACAGCAGAACATCCCCGAGGCGATGCGTTTTTATCAGAATCGCGGATAAAAAAAGACGCGCCGCTCAGGAGGAAAGTGCGACGCGCCAAAAGAAGGATCGGCAAGTGAGCTCTGTTTCTGTCTTGGGCCGAGAAAGCTGAGTCCTTTTCGGAGCCGATCCCGGGATGAAAACAATCTACATCTTTTCTCCTTTCGGAACCACGTGGATGACCGCAGAACTGACGGTTCAAAACCCCCTTTCCCTACTGTGCATCTGAACAGAATGCTTTTGAGAGTCTCCCGGGCGGAAGCAGGATTGAACTCTTCCTTGATTTTCCTCTTTTCCCACCAGGAGAATTTGGTTAGGATGCTCCCAAGAGTGGGAAAGGCGGTTGGAAAATGACGGAACAGGTACTGCTCGTGGGCTGCGGCTATGTCGGACAACGGGTAGCCCGACTCGCGCGGGAACAGGGCTCCTCTCTTGCCGCTCTCGGCCGAGAGCCCGAAGGACTCGGGAACCTTGAAAAGGAGGGGATTCAAACGGTCCGGGGTGATCTGGATGATCCCGGCCCCATCCCGGATCTGCCCACCCGGAACCGGGTGGTTTTCTACTTCGTCCCGCCTCCAGGCGGAGGCGACAGAGATACGCGCATCCGGAATTTCCTGGGCTCCATCGAGCCCGGTGAAGAGCCGGCAAAAATAATCTATATCGGCACCAGCGGAGTCTATGGAGATTGTCGGGGAGAAATGGTTACGGAGGAAACTCCGGTCAAAGCGCAGACTCCACGAGCCAGGCGCCGCCTGGATGCGGAGACGATCCTCACCGCGTGGTCCGAAAACCGGAAAGTGCTCTCCATCCGTCTCCGGGTCACCGGCATTTACGGTCCCGACCGTCTCCCTCTCGACAAGATCAGACAAGGCCTTCCCGTTCTTCGGGAGGAAGATGCGCCCCTGACCAATCGCATCCACGCGGACGACCTGGCCCGGACCTGTCTCGCCGCGGCCAAAAATGGTCGGGGGGGTGAAGTCTTCAACCTCAGCGACGGCCACCCCACCACCATGACCCATTATTTCAATGCCGTGGCCGATGCGTTCGGATTGTCTCGACCACCACAGGTATCTCTTGAAGAGGCGCGTAAAGTCATGACGCCTCTCATGCTTTCTTATTTTTCCGAATCACGCCGGATGGACAACCGCAGAATGCTGGAGAAACTCGCAATCAAGCTTCAATTCCCCGATCTCGAAATGGGGATCAAGTCAATCGGGGAGGCTATGCACCGTCAAGGCCAAAATCCACAGCCCTGCGCATGAACAGCCGCTGGTCCTCGCGGCTCTGGGCATGGCGGTGGGAGCGGCTATCGGCTCAGCCCTGCCGCACACCCGGAAAGAAGATGCCTTAATGGGTGAACAGCGGGACCGGTCTTTACAAAAGACAGATGGGGTGGGTCGGGAACAGGTGGAGAAGGGGCGATCTCTTGCGGAGCAGACCGGCGATAGACCCTTTGCGGTCCTCGAGAAAGCCTTTGCCCCGGCGGGAAGCCTCCTCCCATACCGCTTGGGCTTCTTCCCTGGCCTGCTCGGAAGCGGGCGGAGGGGTCGAGGAGAATTAAGAAGAGCGTCTTTCTTTGGGACCGTTACCTTTTTCGTATTCCTGAGTTCTTTTGAATATCTCCAGAAAAAGTAGCTTCAGAATAGAAAACGACTGTTTTCCAACCACCTAGAGCAAGGGATATCGTTTAAACTCCGCCTGTCAAGGGGATCGCTGGGCAAAAACGGCGTCCAGAGCACGCGAGAGATGCTCTTTTACCTGTCCGGCTATTTTCTCCATTTCCGGATTGCCGACAACATTCAGCGCCTCCACGGGATCCATGGCCATAACGGCAGTGCGATTCTCATCCTCACTGTAAACGATCACGTTGCAGGGAAGCAGAAGCCCCAGGTTGATCTCCGCCTGGAGCGCCTGGTGGGCGAAAGACGGATTGCAGGCGCCCAGAATGATATAGGGGCGAAAATCCTTGTTCAGTTTCTCCTTGAACTTCTCCCGCACATCGATTTCGGTCAAAATCCCGAAACCCTGCTCCTGAAGCGCCTTCCGGGTCTTTTCCAGAGCCTCCTCGTAGGACATGTCGAGCACTTTGCCGAACCCGTAGGGACATTTTTTTTCCATGGCTGTTTCTCCTTTTTGATAACGTAATCACGGCTCAAAGGGATCAGGACGACCGATCTCCAAATGAGATTCTCTCTTTCCCTGCCCACTGTGCGTGCGCAATTCCTTGTAAAATCAATTTTCCCGGTGCTTCTTTTGATAGACCCATATAATCGCAGCAGAGATCGAAAGAGCCGTCAGAAGCAGTATCAAAGCAGTGCCGAGCTGGTTCAACAGGGACGGGTCAATCAGCAGGATTCCACCCAGCAGCAGCATCATCATTCCCGAAACGAGCTTCAGCGACCTTCCCTGCCATTCCGTCAATTTACGGGCGCCGAGGCTGACGGTGAAGATCCCCACGATCAGCAGGAGGGGAAGAATATAAAAAATATTATACATGGCAATGAAGGCATAGTACAGGAGAGGGGGAAGATGGTTCAGGGTCAGGACACGGGTGTAGACCATGGGAAATCCCGCCGTGCACAGGAGCTCATAGCCGTTGGCCGCGATGGCCAGAACCGCCGTCCCGAGAAGGACCGAGGATACCCGCGTGGTCTGCACCAGGCCCCTCATCCGGGTGAAAAGGCGGGGTTTGGCCCATTCGGGAATGGAGAGGGAAATCCCTCTTTTGAACAGGAAAAAATCTTTGATGTTCACCACTCCGATGATAATGGCCAGAGCTCCTGCCGCCAGCGTGACATAACGCAGTTCTCCCGCGAAGAGAAACAGATTCAGCCATGCCGACATGAAAAGAAAATAGATCAATCCTGAAAAGAAAACAAAGGTCCCGCCCACCAGCAACATCATGCGCCGGGACCGAGCGTGAACAAGGAGACTGAGCAGAAAAAGCAACACGAAAAAGGCGCAGGGATTAAAGCTGTCCAGCAACCCCAGCGTGAGGGTCAGCAGCGGAAGGGAGACTTTTTCCGCCTCCATCTCCCCGAACAGGGGAAGATTCACGCGGGAATCTGGCTTTCCATCAGGGGGGGTGAGTTCCGATGGGGCCGGCTCCTCAGGTTTTTTCAAGATCGCCAGAGGATCTGGACATCCGGCCGTGGCGCATCGTGCGATTGCAGACTCGATCTCCTTCTCCAGGATAGGGGAGAATCCGACCCACATGCGATTTCCGATCAATGTGGTCGGCGTACTCACGGAACCACCGCCGTGCGCCTTGTAAAGATCGATCAGGAGTTCGAAATTCTCACGGTTGTTCCAGATCTGGTATTCGTGGATTTCCAGGGGGTAGCGTTCGGTCAGGGTATCGAAGAAGACCTTCGCTTCGGCGCAGTGCGGGCAGCTGACAGCCCAGAAGAAGTGCACCTGCACCGGTCCCTTTTCACCCGCGGCCGGAAAACCGGAGACAGGGAGAAAAATTCCGAGCAGGGAAGCAATGAGGAGGAGCTTCCGAGTTTGAACCATTTTTTTCCACCCAGGTACACTTTACCAGAGATGGAAAATTTTTTGGCCGGACGACGCGGAAAAGCAATCAGGAACGGATGAACTTCCAGCAGCGATGAATAGCCGGACGGCGGGCGAAATCCCGGGGGATGGTGTCGCGGGTGATCTCTTCGGGATGGAATCGGGACAGGATCACGGGATCCATCCTGAAGCGACGGAAATTGGCGGAAAAGACAAGAACGCCCCCCGGTTCCAACCGCCGCATGGCCGCTTCGATCAGTCGGACATGGTCCCTCTGGACATCAAAACTCTCCCGCATGCGCTTGGAGACCGAAAAGGTTGGAGGATCGAGAAAGATCAGGCCGAATCGGGAGGTATTGGATCTTTCAAGCCATTCCATGCAGTCCGCCTGAATCAGCTCGTGCTTCGGTCCGGAAAAACCGTTCAGAGCCAGGTTCCGCCGGGCCCAATCCAGGTAAATTTTCGAAAGATCCACTGTGATGGTCTGAAGCGCCCCGCCCGCCGCCGCATGGACGGTGGCCGTCCCGGTATAGCCGAACAGGTTCAGAAAGCGCCGGCCTGAGGCCATCTCCCGCAACATATTTCGGGTGATCCGGTGGTCGAGAAAAAGGCCCGTATCCAGGTAATCGGTGAAATTCGCCAGAAACCGCTGGTCCCCTTCCCGAACTTCATGGAATCGCCCCGTCTGCGCCAGTTTTCCATATTGACTCTTTCCCTTCTGGCGCCGGCGGATCTTGAGAAAGATCCTGTCCGGCCCGAGGTCCAAAACCTCGGGAATGACCGAAAGCGCCTCCGCCAGACGCTCTTCCGCCAGAAGCGGATCGATCGTCTTCGGCGCCTCATATTCCTGCACGTGAGCCCAGATCTCCTCTCCCTCACCGTAAAGATCCACCGCCAGAGCATATTCGGGCAGATCCGCATCGTACAGGCGATAGCAGTCGATCCCCTCTTTTCGGGCCCAGCGGCCGATGTTTTTCATGTTCTTGCGCAGACGATCGGCGAGCATTTCCCCCCCGCTCCGGCGCGAAATCCCGGATTCCGGGATTTCATGCTCGGCCCGCGCCTCGAAAATCAGGAGCCGGCATTCGATGGGACCGTTAAAAAGAGTGAAGGTCTGATCCGGCCGCACTCCGATCCGCAATCCCAGGCGGGGATTTCCGGTAAAGACGGCGCCTCGCCAGTCGGCAAACGATTCCTTGAGAACCGATCCGAAACGGGCATAGAGGGCCGTCAGGGCCTGCTCTTCTCCCAGGCGCTCGCCATAGGGAGGGTTGGCCACCAGCAGCCCCGGCGTTTCGGGATAGGGATTCGCCGCGGTCAGCGCCCGCTTTTCTATGTGAACTCGCCCACGCAGGCCAGCCCTCTCCACGTTGGCCCAGGCGTTTTTCACGGCCAGGGAATCCCGATCCCAACCGACGATGGGCGGAAGGTGCGTAAGCCCCACATCCCGCCTTTCCCGGGCCTCGGAAAGAACTCGATCCCAGAGCTCAGGGTCATGGTTTTTCCATCCGAAGAATCCGAAGCGTTCCCGGAACAGGCCCGGGGCGACGTCTCCGGCCATGAGGGCCCCCTCGATGACCAGAGTGCCGGACCCGCACATCGGATCGATGAGCGGGACGCCCTCCCTGGCCATTTCCGGCCACCTGGCAAGATCCAGGATGGCGGCTGCCAGATTTTCCTTGAGCGGCGCCGCCGAGGTCTCCTCACGGTAACCGCGGCGATGAAGGCTCTCCCCCGAGAGATCCATGCTCACCCGTGCGCGGTTCCGGTGGAGGTAGACATTGATTCTCAGGTCCGGGTGGTCCCGGTCCACCGAGGGGCGAACACCGGTCAGATCCCGGAATCGATCCACCACGGCGTCCTTGACCTTCAGGGCGCCATACTGTGAATGGGTGATGCGGGAGGAGGATACGTTGAAATCGACTGCAAGGGTGCCCTCGGTGGAGAGGTGCTCTTCCCAGGGGAATGCGCGGATTCCGTCGTACAGCGCCTCCGGACTTGGGGCGGCAAATTCGGTCAGATGCAGCAGGATTCGGCTGGCCACTCTGGACCAGAGACATGCACGGTATCCCGTCTCCAGGGGGCCCTGAAATGAAACGCCAGCCCGGGTCGGCCGAACCTGCCGGGCTCCCAGATTGCGCAGTTCCTGCGCGAGGGATTTCTCGACTCCTTTGGGAGAGGGGGCGAAATAGGTCAGATCCTGAATGGTCATCGAATATGGGAACTCAAAAAAGATGGATTATTGTCGGAAGGGGACTTTAGCACAGGGAACCGGAGAAAAGCCAGAACCGGTTTTGCGGAAAACCCGCGGATTCAGACGGTCAAATCCTGCGGGCATCGTATGCCCAGTGAAGCAGGGCCTGCCGCTGCTTTCGGCGACAGGCCAGATCCCCTCCAAGGCAGTTCTTCCGGATCTGGGCGATGTGCCTCCGCATGGCGCGCCATCGCTTGATTTGCCTTTCGTCATCGGGGCATCGCCTCCCCATTGTGTAACGGCAATACCACTGGAACCAGCCCCTCGGATCCTCATGGTAGATCCATCCCTTTTTACGCCAGTAAGACAGCGGCTGGGAAGCGTTCACTCCGAAAAAATTAAGCTCCGGATCGTGAAATTCATGGCAGAGTTTGGCGTTTTCGAACCAGTCCAGCGGAAATTCCTCGCGGCAATCGGTCATGTACTTTCCCCCGAAAACTCCGAGTTCCAGCATTTCCCGGGGGGAGAGTTCGGGCATGAAATCGGGATGAAAGTTCCGGCCCATCGGTTCAGTGCGCCGGTATTCATAACCCTGCTGCATGAGATCGTTGACGACTATGCGCTTGTTCATTGGCAGGATATGATTTCTCTCCGCACACGCCGGAACGTCATTTTTCAACGAGCCGGTAAATATCCCCTTTTCCATAATTGGCGGCATAGAGGCGACCTTCCTCATCCTCGCCGAACGTGGAGATGGACCAGGATGTTTCGGCCAGAACTTCTGATTCCCATTGTTCTCCGGTGCGCCGCAAGCCCCAGATGCGGCCGCTGCAGTAATCGCCGTAGAAATAAATCCCCTGCATCCCCGTGTTTTGCGGGCCTCTGTACACGTAGCCTCCGGTCAGGGAGCAGCCCATATCGTGGCCGTAACTTTCTATCGGGGGAACATACGCGGAAGGAGGTTCGCATCCTTTCGGAGGATTGTAGCAGTCGGGCCCCTCGAGAATGTTCCAGCCGTAATTCTCCCCTCCGGAGGAAGAGGCCGGCTGGTAATCGATTTCCTCCCACTTTTCCTGCCCCACATCGGCGATATAGAGATCTCCGGTTTTACGATCGAAGGAGAAACGCCACGGATTGCGAAGGCCGATCGCCCAGATTTCGTCCTTGGCCTCAGGATTTCCGAGGAAGGGATTGTCCTTGGGGATGCTGTAGGATTTTTCCCCGCTTTCCACGTCTATGCGCAGGAGAGTGGCGAGAAGCGTCCCCGGGTTCTGGCCGTTTTCCTTCGGATCTCCCCCCGCTCCGCCGTCACCCAGCCCGATGTAGAGATATCCGTCGGGGCCGAAGGCGATCTGGCCGCCGTTGTGATTGCTGTAGGGCTGAGGAACCGTCAGAAGCACCTCCTCGCTCTCGGGGAGGGCCTTGTCCGGATCGTCCGAAACGACGAACCGGCTCACTACCGTCGCACCGTCGGGCGCGCGGGTGTAATTGACATAGAAATGATTCTTTTCCGGGAATCCGGGAGGAAAGGCCAATCCGAGGAGTCCCCGCTCGCCACCGGAGACGATCCGGGCGGAAATGTCCAGAAAGGGTGTTTTCGTCAGCGCACTTTCTTTCAGAATGCGGATTCGCCCCAGCTGCTCCAGAATGAAAAGGCGTCCGCTCCGGTCCCCCGCATGAACGATGCTGGTGGGTTTCGACAGGCCATGAGCAACCTTTTCAAACTTCAGGGAAGGCCAGCCTTCCTTCTCCCCGACCGTCTTCCCGTCCTGGACTCCCGCCGTCATCGCCACCAGAAGTGTCAGCAGTAATTTCACTCCCATTTTTGCCCTCCTTCTAAAGGCCATCCTCTCTCAGGATAAAGGAGAGTGGGCATTGTTCAAGGGGCCGAAGACGGTTGTGAATAAAAATTGAAGAACTGTCTGGCCGTACGGCCGCTTTTGGAGGCACGCGACAGGGAGAAGAGCCGGGCGGCCTCATGGAGCGCCTCTCTGTCGCCGGAGTAATCGGGGAAAAGACTGTCGACGATCTCCAGATAGGTTTCGAATCTCGCCGGCTGAAAGGAAATCCATAGCCCGAAACGATCGGAGAGCGAAATTTTCTCCTCCACCGCGTCGACATAGTGAATTTCGCCATTTTCGATGGAGGTGTCCAGGTTGTCCTTCATGCTTTCCGGCAGAAGATGGCGTCGGTTGGAGGTGGCGTAGATCAGGACATTGCCGGGGGGCTGCTCGATGGAACCCTCCAGAACGCTTTTCAGATGCTTGTAGGTCCTTTCCCCGGATTCAAAGGAAAGATCATCGCAGAAGAGAATGAAGCGGTGAGTCAGGTCCCTGATTTCATCGACGATCTCCGGAAGGAAGATCAGATCGTCCTTGTCGACCTCCACCAGCCGCAAACCCCTTTGGGCATATTCATTGAGGACGGCCTTGACCAGGGATGATTTTCCCGTCCCCCGCGCCCCCCAGAGCAGTGCGTTGTTTGCAGGAAGTCCTTCGAGAAACCGCTCGGTATTGCTGACGATCTGCTTCTTCTGGCGATCCACGCCGATCAGGTCATCCAGCCCGATGAGGTCGATGTGCTTGACCGGACGAAGGGTTTCTTTCCTCTGGCGCCAGATGGCCGCTACGGTGGAATTCCAGTCAATTTGCATGAATTTGTCCCGTCCGCTGTTCTGTTTCAATATGGAAGAGGGGATTTCTTAACCTGGCGGGAGAGATGAACGCCGACGGCTCCATCCTCCGTCCTGATATGATGTATGATCCATTCCAGCAGTATCTGATTGGTTTCCACAACGATTCTCAGGGAAGCGCCCTCCTCCTTCATAGCACCGCGCAGCTCGGCAAGCTTCCCGATGAAATCGCGGTGCTGCTCCCCGTGGGCGAGCCGACCCGGGTAGCCGCAGCGCTCCATGAGCTTTTCTTCGTCGGAGAAATGACTGATGACATACTGGTCGAGAAAGTTGAGCAATTCAATGACTTTTTGTTTTCCTTTCTGTTGACGGCAAGCTTCAACCAGATCGTTGAAGCGTCGAAACAGCTCTTTATGCTGGTCGTCGATGAGATCCGAACCCACGGAAAGTTTTTTACTCCACTGAATAGCCACTAGGCCCTCCCTTTAATAACAAAATTGGTAATGATTTTACTTTGACACTGTACTTTGTCAAGGAGATTGCTGCTGATCCGACTCTGAACCCTTTGGGGTCGGACCTGAGCAAGCTCCGGACTGTAAGGCGCAACTGACAGCGCAGGCTTCGGCCGTGGTTCTTTGGCTCTGAAGCCGTGGAAGTCTCCAATTGATCATACGATCAATACCGGATTTCGTAATTCCCGCACAAGCGCCTGAACTCTTTGATAGGCCGTCCCGACCGGATCTCTCGGACAGCAGGGGACCACCACCGTCAGCTCCTCGCGGTTGGCCCATTCGGCGAGCACCTTCACCACCTCCCCGCTCGCAAGATCCATCCGGCAACCGAGTCCCGCTTCCGCCGAACGGCGCTGCATTGCCGCGATCAGTCCCGCCGCCTCCGCCCGATGAAGCCCCGCGGCCACTCTTATTTCGGCATTTTCGGGCATGTCCGTCGGCGTCTCCGGCCACTCATCCCCGGTTATCGCCAGCAGCTGAATGTGGCCGCCTTCACGAACCAGCCGGAAGGTCCAGGCCGCCGCGCGGGCTCCGGGATCGAGAAAAGGGGTTATGGGGAGCAGGATTTTTTCCAGGCACCGGCCGGGATCGTCCCTGGGTTCTCTCGCCGCAAGAACGGGGACGGCGGAGCGACACATCAGGATGTCCAGCGTGGTTCCCACGCTTTCACGGCCCAGGGAGTCGAAATCTTCCAGGTAAGGAGCACAAAGCACCATAAGATCGCAGGAGGTCCTTTCGGCGGCGGCAAGGATCTGCTCATAGGCCTTGAGGTTCTCCGCGGATTTTTCCAGCGCTTCGACTTCCGCCCGGATTCCGTTCTCCCGCAGCGCTTCGGCTCTCCGATCCAGATAATCCTTTCGGTCCGGATCGCGACGACTTCCATCCGCCGCGAATATCCTCAACTCGGCCTCCGCACTGCGGGCGAGGACGGTGGCAAGGCCCTCGGATGTCGCATCCTGATTGGAGCCATCCAGGACCAGAAGGATACGGTCGATGCGGGGAATCTCAAACTCCACTTTACTGGCACGGGCGGCCGCCTCGAACCGCTCCACGTTGGTGCGGATATCCTTGTCGTCGCTTTGGATCTCGCTCATCGCGTCTCCTTTTTCCACTCCGGTGCTGAAAACCGGATTTTACTGAATTCCTAAAGCGGCGGGAACAGATCGAAAATACGATACAGATTCATATAGACCAGCACAAGGATGATCTGAAAAAGAGTAACCGTGCCGCCTACCTTCAGATATTCCCCCCAGCCGATGGAAATCCCCCGTTCCTTTTCCAGAGCGTGCAGCGCGATAACAGCGGCGATGCTGCCGACGGGCGTCGGATTTCCTCCCAGGTTGCAGGCGGCAATCAAGGACCACCAGAGCGGTTCCGCCGCCAGGCCTTTTTCGATCATCGACTGCACGACGGGAATCATGGTGGCGGCCACTGGAATATTATCCACGATTCCCGCCGTTATAAAGACGAAAGGAACCATCAGCAACAGGACCAGAACCATGTTGTCCCCGCTCAAACCATAGATCCCCTCCGCCAATACCTCAAGGAGGCCCGTCTCCCCGACCGTTCCGATGAGTATGAACAGACCGACGAAAAAGAGAATGATCGTCCACTTGACCTTGCGGATTGCTTCTTCGGGAGACTGCCCCGAAAAGAGAAGAGCCGCGGTCGCTCCGGCAAAAGCGATATAATCGAGGCCCACCCCCAATTTCTGGGCCAGGGCGAATCCGACGATGGTTCCCAGCAGGATTATGGCGGACCGATAAAAGAGCGTCCGATCCCGAACGAGCGCCCATTCATCGAATTCCGCCACCCGTGCGGCCCGTGCGGCAGGCTCTGCATTGGCGCTCAGGGCCTTTGCATAAAAGCGCCGGATGACGATAAAGGCCACAACGGCCGAGATCAGGGCCAAAGGTGTGGAGACCACCAGAAATTGAACATAGGGGATTCCCGCACTGGTTCCGATCATCAATGTGGGGATCCCCGAGGCGAAGGTCATCAGGGCGCCCGAATTGGCCCCGATCGCCACCGTCACGATATAGGGGCGGGGATCGTCATCCAGTGCGCGGGTGATAACCAGCACCAGAGACGCCATGATCAGCACGCCGGGTGCGATGGTCAGAAAGGTGACAAAGCCCACCGTGGCCGCCATAATGGCGGGGTGAAGGAGCGCGGAGCGGCCCCGCGTCGTTTTCACCAGACGAACGGCGATGAAATGAAACAGCCCAGAATCGGCGGCGATCGCCACGATGATGCTGGTGCCGACGATGACCCCGATCACTCCCAGATCGTGGTGGATAAATTCATGAACCGTCAGGTACGGTTTTTCACCATGGTAAATGCCCATCACCATGGCGAGGGCGACGGCAGTCACCGCCCCCAGAAGGGCGGCGACGGTTTTGTCCAGCCAGTCGAAGGCGATCGCCAGAAATGTGGCGATCAGCACGAATCCCAGGACAAGCATTGGCAGTAGCGAAGGATTTTCCATTTTCTCCCCGGCGGCGCCCTCGAGTTCTCTCTAAAAGTCTACCATCTCTGGAGTGCGATTCCGATAATCCTTCATCCAGTTACTTGGGTTTGCCGATATGCCCGCCGCGGCGACCCGCTCGCGAATCCAACAGAGCGTCTCCGGAATAAATGACCAGACCCACCCAGATCAACATGAAACTGGACAGGTGAATTGCCGAAAAAGGCTCCTTGAAGACCCAGACCGCCAGTATGAAATGGAGAGTCGGTGCAATATATTGGAGAAACCCGATGGTCGCCAGGCGCAATCTGCGCGCCGCTCCGATGAACAGAAGCAGGGGAACCGCAGTGATCACACCGGATAACGGCAGGAGCAGATCATAACGAATCGGGCCGGAGAGGAAGGCGTCCAGATTGAGATCATGGAGAACGAGGAGGTACGCGAGTGAAAAGGGTGCAAGGAGAAGGGTTTCCACCGTCAATCCCACCAGCGCGTCGATACGGGCGATCTTGCGCAGCAGCCCGTACAGGCCGAAGGAGCAGGCCAGCAACAGCGCCATCCAGGGAAATCCCTCCTGATAGAAAGCCAGGATAACAACACCCAGGGCCGCCAGCGCTACGCTGAGCTGCTGATAATGATTCAGTCTCTCCTTGAGGAAAATGGTGCCGAGCAGGATGCTGACCAGGGGAGTGATGAAGTACCCGAGGCTGGTTTGAAGGACCTCCCCCCGCTCCACGGCGTAGATGAAGACCAGCCAGTTAATGGAAATCAGGAGAGTCGAAACACACAGTGTCCCCAGAAGGGGCCCAAAGTGAAAGGCGCGACGAACAGTGCTGATCTGCAGGCGGAAGGCCACGATCAACACCAGAAATACCGCCGACCAGAAAATGCGGTGGGCCAGTATTTCCAGGGCGGGGACTCCCCCCAGCG
The DNA here is from genome assembly GCA_024636295.1 of Desulfuromonadales bacterium. Taxonomy (GTDB): domain Bacteria; phylum Desulfobacterota; class Desulfuromonadia; order Desulfuromonadales; family JAGXHI01; genus JAGXHI01. The sequence continues at coordinate 46,313 of JAGXHI010000055.1, read as the reverse complement.
CTTTGAAGAAAAGCGGGAAAAATCCCCACATGGTATAGGCGCAAAGACCGAAAATTACCCCGTTCCGCGCAGAGACCAACGAGGAGGAATCCTTGTCCGGTGGGCCGGTCCCGACAGGTGCGGGTGTTTTTTCCAAGAGCATTTCCGGAATTTGCTCCTATTTCATCGGCCGAAGGGATTGAAGAATGCGCATTTGAGGCGCGGTCCCCCGATGGGAAATCCGGCTTTCACTTCAGGAATTTTTCGGAGGATACAGCTTCACGAGGGTCGCTCCCCAGCCGCCGGCGCCGTGCCCCGCCAGCCTGAAATCGGCGACCTGGGGAAGACGGGCCAGTATGGAATGAACGGTGCGCTGCAGCTTGCTCGTTCCCTTTCCATGGATGATGCGCACATCGAGGATATCCCTTTTTAGACATTCATCCAGGTAGTCCGGAATGAGGTCCTTCACTTCGGCCGGACGAAACGTATGAAGGTCGAGAACCCCGTCGATGGGGAGCTCCACAACCTCGGGCATGTCATTGTCTCTATCGGTCATTGTGCGGCACCTCAGACGAAAATGCGGGTTTCTTTCGGCTCATCGCTTTTTTCCCAAAAGGCGTAAAGGCGCGCGCCTCCACCATCGCGGGGTCGAAGGAAACGCACAAAATAAAGGATCCGATGTTCCAGGTATTTTCCTTTCACTTTCCGATCGGAGATTGATCCCTGCCATTGCCCTGATAGGTCGCCGCGGCTTCCGGATTGGGACTGGACTATTTTTCTTCCTGCCAGGGCCAGCGGCCCGTCAACTCCAGATTCAAGGTAAAGCTGAGAAAAGTTCTTATCAGGACAATGACCGCCAGCACGCCGACCGTCTTGAATGTCAATTCCACCGCGACGGTATGTATGATATCGGCAGCGATGAGAAACTCAAGGCCCAGCAGAATCCCGCGACCCAATTGCCGACGGGTTTTGAGGAAGATGGTTTCGGCATCGCTTCCGCTGAACTGCTGGTATACAGCATTGAGCAGCGAATAAAGAGCAAAAAGAATGATGATGCCGATGCCGAGCACCTCGATGATCGCTGCACTCCATTCTGCCATTGGCGTGATGATCTCAGACATTCGTATCCCTCATGAAGAGATTTAACGTGAAAGGCGATGGCGCCGCAGACTCTTCCCGGAGTTGATCATTTCTGTACGGATACCGTTTTCGGGCATCTCTATGACCTCATTCCGATCGTCAACCAACATTTCCAACCCTTTTCAGCTGCTGGTAATTGTTCAGGAACAGGGGGACGATTTCGGGATCGAAATGCGCGCCGGCTTCACTCTCGATATGATCCAGCACTTCTTCCTCCAGCCAGATCTCCTTGTAGACCCTTTTGAAGCTCAGAGCATCCCAGACATCGACCACGGCAAATATCCGTGCAGCAATGGGAATCTCCCTCCCCTTCAGCCTTCTCGGATAACCGCTCCCGTCCCATTTCTCATGGTGACAATAAGGGATATCTCCGCAAGCCTCCAGAAAATCAATGGAACTCACCAGTTCCTGTGCGATCACAGGATGTTGTTTCATCAGCATCCATTCCTGTTCCGTCAGCTTGCCCGGCTTGATCAGTATTTCATCAGGGATCCCGATCTTCCCGATGTCGTGGAGTCTCGCCCCGCGTTCGATATTCTCCAGGTTTTCCTCCGGAATGCCCGCCAGCCTTGCCAGTTCCACGGTCATTTTCGTAACGCGGTCAGTATGATCGCGGGTTTCTTTGTGACGCATGTCCATGACCCTGACCCAGCCGCGCATGGTCTGCTCGTAACTGTTTATGAGGTCGACATTCGCTTTTCTGACGGAATTTATATCCCGTCCGATCAGAACGTACAGAATCGTCCCGGTGAACCCGACATAGAACCAGCCCTTGACATGCTGGGCGATGGTTATTTTCTCGGGACTTTGAAAAAGGAAGTTCACGAAATAATCGGAAAAATAAATCCACAGCGCGGCGATGACGACATAGATGACGACTATTTTCTGTTGAGGCTTCAGGATCAAGGTCTCCGTCCTTGTCGGCAAAGAGATGGAACAGAAAAATCGCCTTTCAGGCGTTCTTTTCTTAAAATGGTGCAATTACTGGAGAAATTCGGAAGTTTTGAACTTTTGGCGGCATTCATTTTAGCAGATAAATATCCATTGCATCCCATAATTAATTTGTCGCGCCACTCTGGAAGACCCGTTCGCTTGGAAAATTTCTCTCAAAAAAATGCCAATACTGAACGACGGAAAACGGCACAAAACATCAACCCTGGCGCCGGCAACTTCATCAGGGAACCGTCACATAGTGTACGGGGCTCTGTTTGCCGCCGGGATTTACCACTTGCAGGGAAATCTGTTTGATTTGAGTGCTGACCGGCCGGCGGTGGTAAATAATCGTATTGCAGTCCAAGTACTTGACGGAACCGGTATGGGGGCGAAAAATGGGAGGGCGGGTTCCACCGTTGTTCGGGTCGATGGAAATATCGTTGACGACCAGTGTCGACTGGTACAGGAAGTTTTTCCCATGGATAATCAGTTCATAGCTGAGAACTTCTTCTTCCCCCTGGGCTACCGAAAAAATTTCCGGAATACCATTGACCGAAATCATGTGTGGAAGGGACTGGAGTCCCCCGGGATTCGCCACTTGAACTTTATGAATCCCCTCCTCAAGGGGAGGGGCGATGAAAGTAATTTCATTTTTCTCTGACTGCAGGGAGGAAACGGCTGCGCCATCGAGGAGCGCTATCGCTCCGGGCTTAAAATTGACGCCCAGGATGGCAAGCGTTCTTTCTTCGGGCGAAGAACAGGCATCGATCTCTGATGGGGTGATTAATTCGATCCGGGGTTCGACTTCGAGTATATGGAGGGTGAATCCTGAGGGAAATGTCTCATGTTGATTTCGAAGGGATACGGCATACCAGCCTTCAGGCAACCCAGGAACGGTAAAAAGGAGTTTTCGCTTTTCCATCCGCTCCGGCGCCACGGGCTCTTCGCCCACAACTATTTTCGTTCCATCCTCAAATGGTCCTCCGGTAAGGGTGATATAGGTTCCCGGAGACGCGGTCGAAGGAGAAATCGAGGTGATCTCGACCGCCGTCGCCGCTCCAGAGCAAAACAGGAGGAGTGATGAAACAATGAGGAAAAGCCCGCATTTGGATAATGTTCTATCGGATTGTTCTCTGCGCTCCATACCCTAATTAAAACATGTGGAAACGAGAACACAAGAGGATATCCCGACGGGGAAAAACCGTCCGAAAAAGGGGACTGAACGTCCCCTTTTTTCGGACAGAAACCTGTTTTATGCCCCTTCGAAAACCCCGAGAAGCACAAAGGCCGTTTTCGATCCGGAGACGAGCAATTTTTCGCTAGGTCAAGGAAACCAAGGATTTGAGCGGAGGCGTAGTACTTTACGCCGCACAATCAAATCCGCCGATTAACGCGGAGATTGCGGAAAAGGGCCGTTTCCGGACGAAAACTGATTTGCTTTCTTCAACGGCATCCCACAGGCGCATTGGCCTGCCTGGGCGGAAAGCGTATTGCAGGAACATGATCCTCCGCAGTTGCAGAAGAAGATGCCCGAACCCTGCAGGTCGACCCTCTTGACCTGTTTTCCGCAGGCGCACTTTTCCGGATTCTTCGGATCGAGAGTGCATCGGCAATTTTCCCCACAGGTGCAGAGCAGGGCTTCCGATCCCTCGACACGAACCACATGGTAACCCTTCATCGGTTTGCCGCATGAACAGTTGCCCGGCTTGACTCCCATTGAATTACAGCGACACTGGTCACCGCAGTCACATACAAAAAGGATGTCGCGACGTTCTGCAGTCTGCTCCGATGCCTTTTGCGCTTTTGCAACGGCAGTGGTCTGCATGGGACAGTTGGCGCACCTGTCAGCACGATTGCTATGGTGTGGGCCAAAAGAGCAACCTGCCAGCACCAGAAAACCCAAGGATATCAACATCAAGGCAACTTTCATCATCCTGTTTTCCATCACATCTCTCCTTCTTTATGCTTGAATTGGCATATATCCATACAGCGCGCAAAATAGCATATAGTCCCGAAGGAGGCAAACTAATTTCAATAAAATGCATCCGGAAGGCATCCTGGAATCCTGCAAATTCGGGCATTCAGTGTTGTGGTTTGTTTTCTCTTTGGCTCGAACGGCTGGCAGAGGGAGAAAAGCCGGAGAAATCCTCTACTCATCTGCCCTGACGAAGGCGTTCGATCCGCTCTTCGGTGGCCGGATGGGTGGAGAAATAGTCGGCGATTCTGGAGCGTTCGCCACCGCTGTCCTGGCCGGCCGTTCCTGCGTGAGCCTTTTCCAGCCGGGCTATTATTGATGCAAAGCGGTCGGCGGTCTCGCCTTCCCGCCGCAGATACTCAACGGCGACATCGTCCGCCTCGCGTTCCATCTCACGGGAGAATTTGGAATCCACCAGCATAGTCGGCAGGGCAGCCGCCATCGAGGTGGCGGAGAGGACATCCCCCGTAAGGGTGGCGACCAGCAGTCCCACGACAGAATTCTGAATCACCTGACGCATTGAATGCCGGTAGCGTACATGGCCGACCTCATGGGCCAGGACGGCGGCGATCTCCTCATCGTGCTCAGCCAACGCGACCAGCTCGTCGGTCAGGATGACGATTCCCCCCGGCAGGGCGAAGGCATTGGCGCCGAGGCGGGGGCTGCTGCGCAGCTCCAGCCGGTAGAGACGGTCGGCGGCATCCAGTCGGAGCACCACCCGGTCGAACAATTTTTTCAATTCGGACCGTCGGCCTGCATCGAGTCCGGAAGGTTTCAAAAAAGTCTTATCCAGAATTCCAAGGGTTTCCTGGCCCAGATCGGTTTCCGTAACGGGGGGAACCGCATAGGCGGCTCGCTCAGCCAACTCCGGAATGCCGAATTGAATGAAACCCCAAACCAGAGCTATTGTCAGCACCAGGGCAGTGAAAGCGAGTTTGAGGCTGTTCTCCCAGCTATGTATTCCACGGAAGAATTTTCCCCTCCCCTGAATTCGCTCGATGCGCAGGGCAAAGTGTCGGTCCTCGACATCGCATCTGGCGCCGTCCGGAAAATAGATCGCCCTGCGAATCGATCCCAGAGGCATCGAGAGGCGCACATCCTTCAGCGGCCAGCACTCTTTTGCGTCAGTTCCGTGCAACCGCAGTTCGCTTCCCTCGATTCGCAGCACCACCTGACGGGACCCGGAACTGCGACCATCGAAATAGGAGGCATGGGTTTCCATCAGAAAGCCACGTCGATGTCGAAAATATCGCCGATTTCTTCGCCGACGGCACTTGTTTCAGGCAACTGAGCGGCCCTGAAGTGATCAAGATCGCCATGGGCGACAAAAATCAGTTTGTTCAGCCGGTATCTGGCAAGACGTATGGATGCCCACGGAACAAGCAGACCGAAGGAAAGGATGACGGCGGCCAGATTTGAAAGCAGAATCCAGGACATATCCCGTGCCCGCAGAGAGCTCACAAAGTGATTTTCGCCGAGGAGGGTGCTGTTCCAGGTCAGGTTGACCGTGCGGACATAGGCATAGATCATGACCAGAAAATAGCCGATTATTATCGCAAGCGGCGTGGCAATCCCGGCAATAACAGGAGACATGGATGGTGCCTTGAGCAAACCGGTCATCAGCATAGTCGTGGATGCCGCCAATCCACCGATCAGAAGCAAACCGAGGCCAAGGGTCTTCAGGGCGATGAAGTAAAAGTCCTTCCCCCGGGCTTTGAAGGTAAAACGGGATGTTCCGAACAGGTTGTTCTCCATCAGAAACCGTCTCTGGCGATAATAGACATAGGGAAACAGAAGCCCTCCGGTGAAGGGCGTCAGAATCGGCAGCCAGGCATAGGCGGCATAGGCCTCCCCGTAGGCGGGGCGGAAATTGAAACGGATATTGCGGTGGGCCGAATTGCGATTATTGAAAAGCCGGGAGCGGACGATCACCCACGGCATCAGCAGAAAGAACAGGATGCCGAGGATTATGCCAAGCATCGGGCTGTAGTTGGACCCCACGGTGTAACAAATAAACAGGACGGCGGCAATCAGCAACCCCTTGAGCAGGACAAGCGGATTGGCCATATAATCGAAGTTTTCGCCATCCAGCTGGGTATTGCCATAAAAATACTGACGTTTGCGCACCTTGGCCCAGGGGGAGTAGATTCCCAGAGTGACGATTTTCAGGAGAGTGTTGACGATCCAGATGCCGAAGTATTCCCGAGCCTTGCCGGTGAAGACAAAGGGGATTTCTTCCTGGAAACCCACGACTGCGGCCCTGAACGCGTCAGTTTCCATCCTGTGGCTGAAAGGAAATGACCTTTCACAGGCCCGGCAGAGGGCTGATTTGACATCGGCGGGAATTTTCCGGGGGTCGACGTCTTTGGTGTGCCCGCAGTGGGGACAGGTAACGGTGATCGGATTCATTGATCCCCTCCCTGAAGTCAGAAATTGTAATTTTTAGTGGTCAGAAAAGGGGCTCCCGCGTTCTCTGGCACAGCAGCAGGTCAATAAGAACCAGAGCGGCCATCGTCTCCACGATCGGCACCGCCCTCGGCACCACGCAGGGGTCATGGCGGCCTTTGGCCTCCAGAATCACATCGTTTCCGTCCATATCGACCGTCTTCTGCGGCTGACCGATCGTCGCCGGCGGCTTGAAGGCCGCCCGAAAGAAGATCGGCTCTCCATTGCTGATTCCCCCCTGGACTCCTCCGCTGAAGTTGGTGATCGTGCCGAGCCGATCTCCTTTGAGGACAAAGGGATCGTTATGGGCCGAGCCGCGCATCCTCGCACCGGCAAAGCCGGATCCTATCTCGAACCCCTTGCAGGCGGGAATCGAAAGCATGGCCTGCGCCAGCTTGGCTTCAAGCTTATCGAACACCGGCTCGCCCAGGCCGACCGGAACATTGCGGCAGACGCAGGTGATTGCCCCGCCGACCGAATCCTTGGCGTCGCGGGCCTGCAGGACCTCTTTCTCCATAGCCTCCGCGGCTTTGGCATCCGGACAACGCACCGCGCTGCCATCGACCTGCCGCCGAGTGACGGTGCCGCCGTCGACCTCCCCCGAATCGACTTCGCCAACCGAGCTGACCCAGGCTACGATCTCGACGCCGTACCTCTTCCTCAGGTATTTCTCTGCAATGGCCCCCGCCGCCACCCGTCCGATCGTCTCTCGTGCGCTGGCGCGGCCGCCACCGCTGGAAGCGCGGATTCCATATTTCATCTGATAGGTGTAATCAGCGTGAGAGGGACGCGGTATCCGATCCATCTCCCGGTAATCACCTGGTCGTTGATCCCGATTGGCGATCAGGAGCCCGATCGGCGTGCCCAGGGTTTTGCCGAACTCTACACCAGAGAGGATCTCGACCCGATCGGCCTCCTTGCGGTCGGTCGCCATCCGGCTCTGGCCCGGGCGCCGACGATCGAGCTGCATCTGAATATCCTCCTGGCTCAGCTCCATTCCGGGCGGACAGCCGTCGACCGTTACGCCCACCCCCGCGCAATGCGATTCGCCGAAGGTGGATATTCTGAATAATTTTCCGAAACTGCTGGACATGATTCCGCTCCGTCTCTTCCGGTCAGACCCCCGGAAAGGAAAACTTGAAATTGTAAACGAGCCCTTGTTTTTCCTGTGCCGATTACAGTGGTTATCCACCTGACCCAGGTTGAAATATGCAAGGTCAAAGGTTCTCATCACGAGAACCGGGAGACCACGAGAATCCCGGTGACTTATTCCGGAGGCAACCGATCCCGCTCCGGCAGCTTGATGCCGACGCGGTCCGGAAGGGCCATGAGTTGCGAGGCTGCGGGGCCGAGGACCAGATTCTCGCACCAATCCCGATCAACCGTCATCATCGCCGGCGCGGGGAGGTTGGCCAGGAAAGATGAAAAGTCTTCATCCGGCAGCAGCTGTGAAACAACAAGTGCCGCGCGCTCCTTGACCCTTTCATCACCGATTCGGTTTCTGACCCCCCACTGGACCAGATAATCGGCGCAGGTATCAGTATCCTCTTCCGGAGGCGTCGTCAGTGCGATATCGCGGTCGATATCGAAGTGGTACTTCATCATCGTTTCTTCGAAAAGCATCGCGACGTCCTCGTGAGCGGTCGCATAGCTGTAGAAATCGTTCGCCACATCGGCCTGGAATTCGGCGCCGGCCTCCCCCGCGGTAGTCCGGGCCAGAGCGTTCCCGAGAAAATCGCCGAAATACAGCACCCGTGCCAGCTTCATCCATACAGAGGAATTAACAGGATGGGAGGCTCTCAGACCTGCCGCCACACTTTCCTGGGCCAGGGACCGAATGGCCGCGCGGGGTGTCCACTGCGGGTCGAGGGCTGCAATGCTCATGGGTGGAAGTCTATCGTTGGCATGGGCCAGTTCGTGATAGAGCAGGCGGGCCATAGGGAAGAGGATGTCCTCGATCTGACGGGTCTCGGAACCTGTCAGGGAGTACCTGTCATAGGCGTACTGGTCTTCTCTGGCATAACGCCAGAGAACTCTGAATGTCAGGCCGTCGCCATTTCCGCTGCGATAATCGGCAGTCCGGGACACGGACGCCTTTTCTTCGTTCGTGAGCCAGAGATCTTTGGCATCGAGGTAGATGGCCGCGGTGTCCGCAGAAAAAAAGGAGGGGCGAATGTCGCTGTCGATGACAATGGCGGTGACTCCCTTCATCAACAGCCGGATATCGGCCGGGAGCTGAGCCAGGAGTTCCCGGAAGCGGTCGCCCATCCACAAATGCGAAACCAGCACCCTCCCCATGATGTCATCGACCATCGGATCATCGAACTCCTGTCCAAGCAGCGGCAGGGTCTCCATGCTGCAGAGATTCTCCACATGTGACACCGTAACGCACCCTTTGAGAACCGCCAGATAAGGACTGTCGCCGGCGTACACCTCAATGTCCGAAAGGTCCGGGCGGCTTTGGCCGAAACCGATGTCCCGGCTCTCGTTCTCCCCGCCGCCGCACCCCGTAGCGATAATAATGATCAGCAGCAACATCAAAATACGAAAACGATCCATGACTACCCTTCACTTCAACATATGAGCGGGGGACAGGCCCCTCCGACCCAGCAGAGTCTTAAGTCGACAGAGACAATATTTCGCTTTCTGCATCGGATTGAATTGTTTTCTGTGGTCTGAATTCTGAAATATCGTTCAGGGGATAGGTCGCAAATTGAAACCCGGGTCCTCCCGCTGCTTTTCATAAAAGACCATCTGGGTACACCGGAAGAGCGCAATTTTCTTTCCGGATTCTCCATGCGATACCACTGCATCCCACACCTGTGTCGTTCTGCCTATGTGCGCCGCCCTGGCTGTGCACTCGATGGTCCCTTCACGGGCGGTGCCGAGGTGATTGGATTTCAGCTCGATGGTGGTGAACCCGGAAGCGCCCTTCGGGAGGTTGACGATACACCCGTAGCCTGCGCAGGTATCGGCCAAGGTGACGACACTTCCGGCGTGCAGAAATCCATTCGGCGCCATAACCGATGTTTTTACAGACATTATTGCGCGCACCTCCGACTCACTGACGTGCGTGATGATGATCCCGAGGTGACCGGGCAGTTTCTCTGCTGCTCTACTGTTGAAATCTTCCGGGGTAATCATAAAGCGGGACTCCTATCGGATCAAGTCGTTCGAAACGCAGATTCATGCTTTCATTAAAACGCGACCACAGGGCTGCGATCAAGCGCAAAAAAATCTTTCTATGTATCGAGGGGGGGGTGATGTTCAGGCAAGGCGCAGCCTTGGGAAAATAACGATTCGCCCGCGGCATTTTCTACCCCCTCCCCGCTCACCTCAACGCCATATGGTGAGGCTAATGACTTCATGCGCACTTCGTGTTTGTCCGGCCCAATTATTTGAGTACGGCGATAACCTCAATCTCAACCCGAGCGTCACGTGCAAGACCATTGGTTCCAAATGCGCTTCGGGCAGGTAAACTGCCTGAGAAAAAGCTGACGTAAACTTTATTCATTACCGACCATTCGCTCATATCCGCCATCATGACCGTCGCCTTGATGATGTGATCAATAGATGAGCCGTAACTCTCCAATGTGGTTTTTATGTTCTCCATTGTTTGCCTTGTTTCTTCAACAATACCACCCGGAACCAGCTTTCTCGATTTCAGACCAAGCTGACCTGACAGATAGAGCATGTTGCCTACGCGTACCGCTTCCGAGAAGGGATAACCTTTCTTTTCTTCTGAAATAAGATACTCGACATTCGCCTGCTCTCCTGTGCCCATGATTGAAACCTCCCGTTGGATTTATGATATCTTTTTCGATGGCGTCCTGGCCGAATCGCCAGAGGGGTGAGGTCGCCTGCAACTGGCCATTTTTCCCGGAAGCGTGCCGTTGTCAAAGTTTTAATGGCTTCTGCTTTCTTCTCGAAAGTGGGGGCCAAATTGAATAGTAGCAGATAAATTAGTATTCAGACAGCATCCGTATTGATATTGCTTCTCAATGCATGTAAATACTGGAAAAGAAAACTTCCCTTCATTTCCAGAGAATGTGATTTTTATGACAACTGATCAGATATTGATTATTGCCGTGCTTCTGATGACCATGGGAATTTTCATTTGGGGACGCTGGCGGCACGACCTGATTGCCATGGGGTCGCTGCTGGTGTGCGTTTTTGCGGGCCTGGTTCCTGGCAGCGAAGCCTTTGCCGGATTCGGTCATCCCGCAGTCATCACGGTGGGATGTGTTCTGGTGCTCAGTCATGGTCTGCAGATCACGGGCGCGGTCGACGTCCTGGCACGACGCGTTCTGCCTTCATCGGCAGGGCCGACCCTGAGCATTCTGGCACTCTGCGTACTGGCGGCGGTCCTTTCCGGCTTCATGAACAATGTCGGGGCGCTCGCCCTTCTGATGCCTGTGGCTATCCAGATGGCCAAAAAAAGAGACCTGCCGCCAGGAAAGTTTTTGATGCCCCTGGCCTTTGCTTCGATCCTCGGAGGGACCACTACCTTGATCGGCACACCGCCGAACCTGATTGTTGCGGGATTTCGCGCGGAGACCGGTTCCGGTGCTTTTGCCATGTTCGACTACCTGCCGGTGGGGCTTACCCTGGCGCTGCTCGGTACGGCCTTTATCGGATTGCTGGGCTGGCGACTGGTCCCCTCACGAAAGCAGCAGGAGGAAGGCGGCTTCGACACCGGCACCTACCTCAGTGAGGTGCGTGTCTCCAGGGAAAGCAAGATTGTGAACAAGCGCCTGTACGAAGTGGAGCCGATGCTGGATGAAATCGACGCCCAGATCGTCGGTCTGGTTCGCAATGACCTTCATGTCACTGCGCCCAACCCCCGCTATCTGCTCCGCGAGGGAGACATTCTGGTGATCGAGGCAGAGCCGGAATCTCTCTCATCGACCCTGGCCGACCTGGATCTTAAGCTCGAAGAAGATGTTCCGCCGGAAACCGAAAGCGAGGGGGAAGAAGAAACGCAAAGCCAGGGGCGCTCCGAAAAAAACGATAAGGATCAAGAACAGGAGACCGGGGCTGAAAAAAAGGAAAAAGACGAAAAACCCGCCGTGGAAGAAGTCGTGATTCAGGAGCAGGTGGTCCTGCCCAGTGCAATGCTGGTCGGCCGCACCGCCACCGATATCACGTTGCGCACCCGCTATGGAATAAATCTTCTTGCCGTCTCGCGGCAGGGGAGGCGCTCGATCAAGCGTCTGCGCTCAACCATCATCCGGCCCGGCGATGTTCTGCTCATGCGCGGCGCGCCCCAGGCATTGTCCGCTTTTTCAAGCCAATACGGCTGTCTGCCTCTGGCCGCGCGGGAAATTCACGTACCCAAGAAGGGTCAGGCGCTGATGGCGACGCTGGTCATGGCTGCAGCGGTCGCCGCGGCGGCGTTTGGTCTCCTGCCGGTGGCGGTATCGTTCGCGGCAGGCGTGCTGGCCTTTATCGCAATGCGCATCGTGGAGCTTCGTTCGATTTACACCGCGATCGACTGGACCGTGATTGTTCTGCTGGGAGCGATGCTGCCCGTGGCTGGCGCCATTGAGACGACCGGTGCGGCGGATCTGATTGCAAATCTTCTGATCGAGAATGTCGCCCAGGAAAGCGCGATCGTCGCCCTGACGTTGATCCTGGCGGTGACCATGCTGATGACCGATTTCATGAACAATGCCGCCGCCGCCGCGCTTATGTGTCCCCTCGCCCTGAGCACCGCAGCGCAACTTCAGGTCAACCCGGACTCTTTTCTCATGGCCGTGGCCGTCGGCGCCTCCTGCGCATTCCTTACGCCCATCGGACACCAGAACAATACCCTCATTCTCGGGCCGGGCGGTTTCCGTTTCGGGGATTACTGGCGTCTGGGGCTATTGATCGAACTGCTGGTAATCGTGGTCGGTGTGCCGATGCTTCTGTGGGTATGGCCGTTCTAGGTTACTCAATCCTCGACGCCGGCTATAAACTTCTTAACCCGCGCGGGTAGCTCACCTCGACTCCTGTTTTCATCTATCCTTGAGGTACTGCGGCGCCTTCTCGTGACTGTGGGATTCGCCGTAGCGCCGGGTGGATGGATAGTATTCAGCGCCCAGCTGCACCTTGCCGGCGGTTTCTTCTCCGGCGATGTGTTCTATGAAAGCAAGCGCCAGATCGATCCCCGCCGAAACACCGGCGGAAGACCAGATCCTGCCGTCATGGACGATGCGCTCCTCGACAACCTCCACATCCCCCAGCGCCCGCAGGCGATCCAGGGACATCCAATGGGTCGTGGCGCGCCGGCCGTTCAGGAGTCCTGCACGATGAAGGATGAAGGAACCTGTGCAGACGCAGAGGAGCGCCTGGCAGCTTTCCGCCTGCGTTGAGACGAAGGAAATCAGTTCCGGGTTGTCGACTTCCGTCCGCGTTCCTTCTCCACCCGGCACAAGGAGGAAATCGAGGGGCGGACATTCCTCAAAAGAGATATGAGGCTGCAAGATCATGCCTTTTGCGCAGGTTACCGGCTCGGGCTTTTCCGCAATGAGCATTCGCTGCCCAGGACCGTGAAAAAACTTGCTCCAGACCGAGATCATCTCCCAGGGCCCGACCAGGTCCAGTTCCTCCAATCCGTTGAAGAGCAGAAAACCGAAATTCATCTATTCCCCCTACCCCCTTCGACCAGGTCCGAACCCCGAGCTGCTTACAACTTCCGGAACTCGCGGTTTTTCCACCACGGAAAGAACCTGGGCATGTTCTGGGTCACGCGATCCTTGAAATTGGGTTTCCGTTTTTCCAGAAATGCGGTGATGCCTTCGCGCGCATCCTCCGATTTGCCCAGCGCCGCGATGGCGGCGGAATCCACTTCGTGGGCATCGATCGGGTGCGGCGCCCCCAGCATCCGCCAGAACATGTGACGCGTGACCGCAATCGACACCGACGATGCGTTGTCTATCATCTCCTGCGCCAGGGCGAGCGCCGCGGGCATCAGCTCGTCCGGCTCATGGAGTCTGCGAAACAGACCGGCATCCAGCCCTTCTTCGGTCCTGAAAACCCGCGCCGTAAAACACCACTCCAGCGCCTTGCTGATGCCAACCAGCCGGGGCAGGAACCAGGAAGAGCAGGCTTCCGGATTGATGCCGCGCCCGGCAAACACGAAGCCGATTTTGGCGTTCTTTACCGCCATGCGGATATCCATCGCCAGGGTCATCGTGATCCCCACGCCGACGGCCGGACCGTTGATCGCGGCGATCACAGGCTTGTTGAAGTCGAAGATTCGGCGTGTGACACGGCCGCCGCCGTCGCCGAGATACCGCTCGGTCGCCGCCTGGCTGGCCATACGTTCGTCGTGCTTTCCCCAGGTTTCACCGCCCCGCTCCAGATCGGCGCCCGCGCAGAACGCGCGCCCTTCACCCGTAACGATGACGACCTTCACGTCATCGTCCGCGTCGGCCTGATCGAAAGCGGCAATCAGCTCATCGCACATCCGTCCGTTCAATGCGTTCATCCGGTCCGGACGATTCAAAGTGATCGTGAGAATGCGATCGGATACTTCATAGCGTAGCGTTTGGAATTCCATGGTCACCTCGTTGTTTGAAAAGTGGTTTCAGGTATGTGAATGGTTTTCTCCAAATTGAAATCGCTATCGGGATCGAAATCGGCAGTGCCGTCGCGGTAGCGAACGTGGAACTCCGCGTATCACCTACCCGGCTGAGCATCGCCGCCATGTGATAGAGTTCCGTATCCAGGGGCCATTTCTTTTCGATCCCGATAGCGATCCCGATTTGGATTGTCGCCTGCCGCCGGTTTCCCCTCTGCGTCACACGGTGCGGCAAACCCGGCGCGGTGAACCTGCTGCGGAGGTGACGGATTTACAGCCACCCCTGTTGGCGGAAATAGACCTCCAGGCGCTCCAGCGCCCGGTCGATGTTTTCCAGGGAATTCGCGTAGGAGAACCGCAGGAATCCCTCGGCGCCTTGGCCGAAGTCGATGCCCGGGGTGACAGCGACCCCCGTCGCCTCGAGGATTTCCCTGGCGAGGGCCATCGAATCGGAACCGATGTGACGGGCGTCGGCCAGGACGTAGAAGGCCCCCTGGGGCCGCCAATGTACCTTCAGGCCGATCGCATCAAGCCGGGCGACGATGTGTCGGCGGCGGCGGTCGTATTCTGCGCGCATCCGCTCGACGTCCCCCTGGCATTCGCGCAGCGCCGCGACCCCCCCGGCCTGCACGAAGCTGTTGGCGCTGATGAGGAAATTCTGGTGCAGGCTCTGCAAGGTGCGCATGCACCAGTTGGGGGCGATAAGATAACCCAGGCGCCATCCCGTCATGGCGTACGCTTTGGAAAATCCCCCCAGGACGAAGCAGTCGCGGGTGAACTCCAGGATCGAGTGTTCCTCCCCTTCGTAGGTCAGCCCGTGATAGATCTCGTCGGAGATGATGGGAAGACGGAGGTCCGCCAGCTCCTGCAACCAGGCAGCGGAAAGGACGGAGCCGGCGGGATTGGCCGGTGAATTGATCAGCAGTCCCCTGGTCCGGTCGGTGATAAGCTGCCCCACCTCTTCGGGGCGGGGCTGAAAACCGTCTTCGGGGCGGGTGCGGAGAAAGCGGGGGATGCCGCCGGAGAAACGGATGAAATTGGGGTAGCAGGCATAGCTGGGGTCCGGCAGAATGACTTCATCCCCATCCTCCAGCAGCGCCGAGAAGAGCAGCAGCATCAGGGGGCTGGTCCCGGAGGAGACGAGAATCCGCTCAGGCGACACCTCGACGCCGTAGCGCCGCAGGTAAAAATCGGCGATCTCCTGGCGCAGGTCCAGCCGACCGAGGGAATGGGTGTAGAGTGTTTCCCCTCCCTGCAGCGCTCGGATCGCTGCGTCGGTGACCGCCTTGGGAGTGGGGAAATCGGGTTCCCCGAGGCAGAGGTAGATGACGTCGCGCCCTTCCTGCTCCAGGGTCTTGGCCCGCTCCATGATTTCCATAGCCAGAAAAGGGGTAACGTCGACGGCGCGACAGGCCATCGGGGATTTCGGTTCGGGCACGGTTCAACCTCCTGAAGATGTTGCCGTTATGCTAATCGTCCAAATGATGAATTGCAACCGTTACAGCGGCGGGCGCTGCCTTCAGGAGGGCTGGGCGTCAACTGCCTGATGCCAGGAAAGAGCCCGTTTTTCTATCCCTTGAGGATGCTTTTTTATCCAAATCGAAATCGCTATCGGGATCGAAATCGTTCTTGCCATTGCCGTAGTCCGCGTAATCTTCTCATTTTTTTCGATCCCGATTTCGATTTGGATTGTCCCAACGGTTTTGGTCAATAAGACCAGAAATTTATGGATATGATTAACTTGTTCCGGCCCGTCCCCCTTTATTTCCTTTTATGTTTGCCTGAATGCCTCCGATCACCTGCCAAATACCGCTAAGAGGAACGAGCGTAGCGGCAGCGGCGCCCCCGATGTCACGAGCGAGGAATAGACGATCACCCCTCTGTTGTCACGCCCCCTGCGATATTGGTATGATCGATATTGGCTTCGCGCATTCAACCGACCACCCGGAAATCCCGGAGGAGACGTTATGAGACGCCCAATTGCCATGCTACTGCTGGTCCTGATAACTGTCGGCCTGCTGTTCAGCATTTTCGCTCTATTCAAAGGGAACTTTGTCGAAGCCCTTTCTGTCTACCCTCTGCTGATCGTTGCTTATGTCTTTTCGCGGTTCAGCAGCAAGGGGGAGAAGGACAAGACATAGGGGTCCTCCCTTGAAAGTTGAATTTTCAAGAGACTGCCCAGGGACGTTGGTAACTTATTGCTGGCGGGAATTCGGGGCCTCACTTAATTCCCTTTCGGCTTAGATCCAGGTTTTCCCCTTAGCAACCTGCGCCCAAGCGCCCCCTCGATTCGTTCGATAAAATCCGCTGTGCCAAGAGGTCGTCCCGACCGTTCGGCGCGGCCTATTGCCACCCGGTTTCCAGCCTCGACTTCTCCGGTCAAAAAAGTGGTCCAGTCAGGGACAAGATCACCAAGGGGTGATTTTTGAATCAACGGATCATTTCTCAGCCCCAAATAGTGCTTAGCACTGCTCCATGGATACTCGCCAGGCGAGCTTACGATTCCTCCGGCGACGGGATTCCGCTCCACATACCTCACAGCGGCATGCAGGTAATTTTCATCCATTGGACTGGAGGCGAACCGCCCCTGCCACAAGTGGCCCCGCCCTCCGGCATCCGGAACATCTCCGGTAACTTTCCATTTCTGAATGCACCGGTTTACAGACTGTATAATCCGTCCAACGCTGAGAAAAACAGAAAGCCGCACCTTCTGTTTTCCCGAAAGACGGCTTTTATTGCAATTATTCAGAACATCTCCCCTCCTGCCACACCTTGTGTCAAATCCCCCTGACCACCACCTCATCCACATATTCTCCGGCAATTTCGGCGAAGGCGCGGATCTTCTCCGGGGTGTGCGGTTCCATCTCCTGCAGGTTTTCGTCCATGGCGTGTCCGGGCACGAACTGCTGCAGAGCCCAGAGGGGCGCGCATCGTATGAGTTCGCCGATTTTGCGGATATCCGTCTTCTCCACCAGTCCGGGAACGCAGGTGGTTCGGATCTCGTATTCCACTCTACTTTCCGCTAGAAGATCTATCGTTTTTTCGAGACGGACGAAATCGACCGGGGCGCTGTGCAACTCTCCGTACCGGGCGGGAGAGGTTTTGATGTCGAGGGCGATATGGTCGGCGAGGTTTTCTGAGAGGATGTTCTGGAGGACTCCCGGAAGAAGCCCGTTGGTGTCGAGCTTCACCAGGAGATCGAGTGACTTCAGCTCCCGGAGAAAGGATAGGATGTCCCGGTCGAGGGTTGGCTCCCCTCCGGTGACGACGACGCCGTCGATGAAGGCGCGCCGCTCCTGCAGGTCCTCCACCAGGGCTTCGAGGGGATAATCGTCGAATTCCTCGGGGTGCAGGACCAGGCCGGGATTGTGACAGTAGGGGCAGGTCAGGTTGCAGCCCCCGAAAAAAACCAGGGAAGCGATCCGCCCCGGATAATCGAGGAGGCTCGTCCCCTGGAATCCCTTGATTTTCATGTCAAATTACTTTTTCTTGCCTTCGACGACGTATTCACGGCGATCCTGGAACTCTTCTTTCTTGCCCTTGTTCCACTGCTGGACCGGCCGGAAAAATCCGCACACCCGCGAGTAAACCTCCGTCTTTGCATCACATTTTGTGGCCATCCGCTTGCCTCCTTCGGAGTCAGAGGTTTCAGGTAGCAGGTTCCAGGGTTCAGGGGTAACCTGATTCCTCAGACCTGTTGCCTGATTCCTGATTTAAATTTACGCCGCCTGATGGTGCGGGCAGGCGAAGTGCTCGCCGGAAATGTATCCGTGCACCGGACAGATGGTGAATGTCGGGCTGATGGTGAAATAAGGCAGGTGGAAATTCTCGGCGATCCGTTTCACCAGCAGTCGGGCGCCGCGCCAGTCTTCGAGCCTCTCGCCCAGGAAGCCGTGGAAAACTGTTCCGCCGGTGTACTGGGTCTGCAGGGCGTCCTGGTGCATCAGCGCCTGGAAGATATCCTCGGTCGCCCCCACGGGAAGCTGGGTGGAGTTGGTGTAGTACGGCTCCTCATGCCCGGCGGTGATAATATCGGGGAATCTCTTGCGGTCCCGATTGGCCAGCCGGAAGCTCGTCCCTTCCGCCGGAGTGGCCTCGAGGTTGTAGAGATTTCCCGTCTCCTCCTGGAAGATTTCCAGCTGGCGGCGCATGAACTGCAGGGTCTTCAGGGCAATGGCCTTTCCCTCCTGCGTGTCGATGCCCGCGCCGGTCAGGTTGAGACAGGCCTCGTTCATTCCAAGAAGCCCGATGGTCGAGAAGTGGTTGTTCCAGAAATGCCCGGATCGCTCGCGGATCCCCGAAAGATAGAAACGGCTGTAGGGATAAAGACCCTCTTCGGTAAAGCGCTCGAGCTGCTTGCGCTTGATCTCCAGGGATTCGGAGGCCAGCCGCATCAGCTCGGCAATCCGCTCGAAGAAGTCTTCCAGGCTGTTCGCCTGATAGGCCGCCCTGGGCAGATTGAGCGTAACGACCCCGATGGAGCCGGTGAGGGGATTGGAGCCGAAGAGGCCGCCGCCGCGATGCCGCAGCTCGCGGTTGTCCAGCCGCAGCCGGCAGCACATGGAGCGCGCATCCTCGGGGTCCATGTCCGAGTTGATGAAATTGCTAAAATAGGGGATGCCGTATTTGGCGGTCATCTCCCAGATCGGCTGGAAACGAGGGCTGTCCCAGTCGAAATCGGTGGTGATATTGTAGGTCGGGATCGGGAAGGAGAAGATGCGCCCCGATTCGTCCCCCTCCATCATCACCTCGCAGAAGGCGCGGTTGAGCAGGTCCATCTCCTCCTGGAAATCCCCGTAGGTTTCCTCCTTCAGCTCACCGCCGATCACCACGGCCTCATCCTTCATGTTGCGCGGAGGAATCATGTCCATGGTGATGTTGGTGAAGGGCGTCTGGAAACCGACCCTCGTGGGGACGTTCATATTGAAGATAAACTCCTGGATCGACTGCTTGACCTCCTTGTACTTCAGACCGTCGTTCCGGATGAAGGGCGCGAGCAGCGTGTCGAAGTTGGCGAAGGCCTGTGCGCCGGCCGCCTCGCCCTGGAGCGTATAGAAAAAATTGACCGCCTGCCCGAGGGCGGTGCGAAAATGCCGGGGCGGGCCGCTCTGGATCTTGCCGTAGGCGCCGGTGAACCCCTTTAGCAGGAGGTCCTTCAGGTCCCAACCGCAACAGTAGACGGAGAGCATCCCCAGATCGTGGACATGGAAATCCCCCTCGCGATGGGCGTCGGCGATATAGGAGGGATAGATCTTGTTCAGCCAGTAGTTGCTGGTGATGTTGGCGGCGATATGGTTGTTGAGGCCCTGGAGGGAGTAGCCCATGTTGGCGTTTTCGTTGACGCGCCAGTCCTCCTGGGCAAGGTAGGAGTCGATCGCCTCGACGGACTCCTTCATGAACTCGCGGGTCCTGCGCAGGGATTCGTGCTGCTGGCGGTAGAGGATGTAAGCCTTGGCGGTCTTGGCGTGGCCGTTCTCGATCAGGATCTTTTCCACCAGATCCTGGACGTTCTCCACCGTGGGGATCCGGCCGTCCTTGTAGAGGACGTCAAGAATGCCGGCGACCTGATGGGCGATTCCCGCGGCCCGGTCCATGTCTTCGCCACCGACGGCTCGCACCGCTTTTTTGATCGCCTCCGAGACCTTGACCTCTTCGAAGGCAACAAGCCGACCGTCCCTCTTCCGAATAAATTCCAGCATTCAAACCCTCCTGATATGATTAAAGCACGATAAGGAATGTACATTTCCGGGCCTCGAAGTGTCAAGCCAAAAAACACAAGATCTAGAGAAATTAACTTTTGACTCCCACAACATGTTGTGAATAACTGTGGATATATTGTGGATGAAAAAGATGTTCTTGACGGGCTGTGAACACTGTGCTACTAAATTTCTTTCCCTCAATATCAAACCAGAAACGGGGACAAGAAGAGCCGGATGGCCTCTTATTTCTTTTTTCCGTTAAAGAACAATAATTTCTAAATTTCAGCGCACCATTCTCAACTCATCTCCTGCAAAATTTCCATTCATCTCATGCCGGAGAAAAAATAAGCCATTCTTTCCCGACTGCCCTGCGAAAAATTTCTTTATCCTATTTTCACCGGTGCGACATTTTAAGTCACACCGGGCACAAAATTTCTCCAATGCAATCCCGGAGAGATTCCATGCCCGCACTCCCATCCCTTGAGAAAAAAAACTCACCGGACCGGCGCTGGCTGATCCAGTATGTCCTGCGCGGCGCGGGCATTCCTCTGCGAGAAGGGTGGCCGGCTCTCGGGAGAAATCGCCAACGGTGCGCCGGAATCCTTGGAAGAGGAGATGGCTAAAAAATGCTGGAAGCACCTGACGGAGAGGGAAGCCTCAAGTCGCGGGGTTCAGGCATGAGAGGCTCGGCCGGACGGAGGGCTGAAGGGGAAGGGATCAATAGTTCAGCGTAAAATGAAACATGGCGGTTTTCCCCGCCAGATCGATCTCCGGCCGGATTTCGGCCATACTGTCGTGGGCCAGAAATGCATGGTTGAAAAAGGCGCCCAGGAAATGACCCAGTGCCACACCCGCCAGCACATCAGAGGCAAAATGCTCCTCTGCCTCTATCCGTGACCAGGCCGTCGCGGTCGTCAGGGCGGCCAGTCCGACATTCATTGCACGGCGCTGGACATCGGACAAAGGGAGAGCTTCAAGGTTTCGGGAGGACAATGTAGAAAAGAGCGTTGCTCCGGAAACATGCCCCGAGGGAAAACCGTCCGTGTCAGAGCCATCGGGGCGGGTCCGGCCGACGACCTCTTTCAAGAGAGAGACCGATCCCAGCCAGCCAAGAGCCGCCGCTCCTCCCACGGCGCTTCGCTGCAGCTTTGCACGCATCCACTCCCCCGGATCATCCCCGCCGGGGGCGGCGAGCACGGTTATCCCGTATGTGACCAGCGAGGCTCCCAGAAGGTAATCCCCGGCGCGGTCCGCACTTTTTTTCGACCCGAAGACCGGCGTATTGTCGGAGGCCCATTCGGAAAGGGAGTCATCCAGGTCCCCGGCGCGGAATATCACCGCTCCCGCCAGTGGCGCCCAGGTCAGGGGGTCAACAGCCGCATCAGCAGCGGCTTTTCCGATCCGGTCCCATCCCGGCTGCAGGCGGACCTGGTCCCCCCATCGTTGCCCGCCGGGCAGATTCCCGCACCCGGAGAGAGTGGCCAGCAGAAG
Organism: Desulfuromonadales bacterium; assembly: GCA_024636295.1. Taxonomy (GTDB): domain Bacteria; phylum Desulfobacterota; class Desulfuromonadia; order Desulfuromonadales; family JAGXHI01; genus JAGXHI01. The sequence goes on along the minus strand of JAGXHI010000055.1, from coordinate 25,084 downwards.
GACAACTGCGAAAATCCGGTGAAGGTGGTTCATTACAATTCCAGTCCGATCTCAGGTCCTGTTCGCTTCGTCTTCCCCTCTCCCATCAATGGAGAGAGTGCTCGATTCATGCAAGCCTTTATAATGCATAGAGTGCTTCGTCCTGCGCCGGCGGTACATATTTCCGTCGCAAACCTTTAATCTTCTCCCGGGAGAAGGGGTTTTCCTCATCGAACAAATCCCCCATCTCCTCCTCAATTTTCTCCGGATCCTCCCCGGCTTCCAGACGGCGCATCGCCTCCTCCATTCCCGAGCCGAGATCCATCCCGGCGCTCTCCGAGAGCCGGCGCATCATATGGGCCATCTGCCTGGGATCGTCCTCGTCCATTCCCTCCATCTCCCCCGCCAGGGACATCATGGCCCGTTCCATCTTCTCCTCGTCCAGATCCGGCATCCCCTGGATCGTCTCTTCTTCCATTCCCCTGGAGATGGCGAACAGGGATACCCGGCGCTCGAGTTCCGACCGTCCGCACCGGGGGCAGTCGGGGCGCTTTTCGGTGTTCACCTGGCGCGAGAGGAAATTAAAGATCCGGTGGCATTCGCTGCAGTAGAATTCATAAACGGGCATGATCGGGAACTCAGTTCTTTTTCGATCTCGATGATTTCACGGAATACGGCCATCTGCCTGGCAACAATAAAATAAGGGATCAGGACCGGAATTTCTTTTAAAAGCGAAAATAGAGTATTTCCCTTTCATTTTCAATTCCAAAAACCCTGCACACATGGGGCGAATCGAGACATTATGTATCGCTCGGCTGTCCGCTTGTTTTTCCTTCGTGCTCTCAAGCATTGCCATGGGATGAAAAATGCGCTAAACTATCAGGAAACCTTCAATGCGGCGCTGTTCTGAGTCGCTCGCGAGACTCTCATGCCTATGACCGAATTCAAGCACAATTTCAGCCGCGGGGTGCTCGTGCGCCTTGTGATCGTATTGGTGATCGCAGCCCTTGTATTTGCACTCAGCGCGGATTTTATCGCCAACGTCTACCTTCGGAATCAGCTGACCTACGTCGGCTGGATCATCAATGGGGGTATTCTGGCGCTGTTTTTTCTCGGCCTGGGGAGAATTGTGGCTGCGCTCGTTCGCTACGGCCGTGAGGAGCGAGCCCTGGCGGAATTCGTGGATGCGTGGAAGGAAGACAGCTTCCGCCCCGCCGCACACGTGGACAGGCGCAGCATTATCGCCCGCCGCTTCGAGGCCATTCTGGGCCTGAGCCGGGTGAAAGCGCCCATCAATCATTCCGCCTTGGCCGCAACGCTGGTGGCGCGGGAGAGCACCGCTATTTCCCTGCCCAAGTTCGTCAACAACATCCTCATCCTCACGGGGGTTTTCGGCACCATCGTTTCGCTGTCCATCGCCCTGATAGGCGCCTCGAATATTCTGGGAGACGCCCAGCAGCCGGGGAGCATGGGCATGGTTATCCACGGAATGTCCACAGCCCTTTCCACCACGATTACGGCTATCGTCTGTTATCTCGTTTACGGCTATTTTTACCTGAAACTCACCGACGCCCAGACCCAGGTGCTCAGCGATGTCGAACAGGTGACCACCCTCTATCTCATGCCGCGATACGCTCACAGCCCCGACAACCTGATGGAGCGGGTCTACGGTCTGGTCCAGGGTCTCACTGAAGTGACGGAAATGATGCGTACGGCGCAGGCTGATTACCTCGAGGCCGGAACGCAGCTTCAAGGCCTGCTCTCCATTTTGAACCATCGAACCAAGCCGATGTCCGAGGACATCCGGAGCATCAAGCAAATTCTGCGTGAAGGGTTCCGGCTTCCGGGCCCAGAGGAGCATTAAACGAAAATGGATAATGGGTTCATCGACCTGAGGCAGAATCGCAGCGATTCAGGACTCGACGGTAATTTCTGGCCCTCCTTCACCGATATCATGACGGTCATCGTGATGATTTTCATCATCACCAGCACCGTACTTATTATGCGTAATTGGGAACTTGTGTCCGAACTTCGTTCCACGCTCAGTGCTGAACGGGCGGCCAGAGCGGAGATCGCCCAGGCACACCATACGAGTCAGTCACTGGAGGCGCAGCTCGCGCAGGTTCAGAGCGACCTGTCTCAGCTGCGGATTCGAAATCTTCAACTTTCAGAGATAACCGAGGAACAGCGACGGAAACTGACGGAACAGCTGGAAAAACTTCTGGCGATGACGACCGAACGCGACAGGCTTTCCGAAGAACTTCAGAGCGTAAATCGGCAGGCATCTCTGGCGGGGGACCAACTTTCTCAAACACAAACCCGGTTGCAGCAGCTCGAACAGGATTACAATGTGAGGGGACAAAGGCTGGAGGAACTGCTGGCGGCCCTGGCACAGCTCGAGCAACGGTATCGGACCAGCCTGAGCGAACTCGGGACCCTTCGTCAGCAGAGGGCGGCGGCGGAATCGCGACTTTCAGCCCTGCAGTCCGATTACACCAACCTGGATGCCAAATACCAGGAGCTGATCCGACCTGCTCGTTCCGCCGAAGGAAGACAGGTCGTGGAGGTGCGATACAGCCGCAACGGCGCCAGCGCGCAGGTTCAGCTTCGCGCCCCCGGGGAAAACGAATTCAGCACCTTCAATACCGAAGACATGCACCGGCGGCTGGAGACTCTCAAGCAGGTCTACGGGAAAGATCTGTACGTGAAGATCATCATCCCCGAGGACAGCAGCCTTTCCTATACGGAAGCCTGGGATTTCACCCGGGATGTACTAAAGCGATACGATTATTACTATCAGGAATAACCGTCCAGGGAAATCGACGGAAAGAAAAAACGGGCGCCCGATCGGCGCCCGTTTTTTCTTTGTCTCAAAGCGATGACAAGATGACTGAACAAAATTTCGTCCTGCAAGGTTTGATGGTTTTTCAGGGGCGAAGGCATGCACCGGTCATGTCAAGGACCTGAAAAACGACATAATGCCGCAGGGCGGACTTTTGCGACGCCATTCAGAGTTCGATCATCCGATCGGTTATCTCGGTGAAGGCCACGTCGTGACTGATGAGAAAGAGCTGATCGTACCAGTGCTCGATCACTTCTTCACGACCGATGTCGATGGCGCGGAAGGCGCGTGCGAGGTTCTCCCTGCGGGCGACATCCAGATTGGAAGTGGGTTCGTCGAAGAAGGCGATGCGGGCCCCGATCGTCTGCAGAAGAGCCAGACGCAGGGCGACGACGGCACTCATGGTCTGGCCCCCCGAAAGCTGATCGTCGCTGCGCTCGCGGATTCCGTCTTCAACAAAATCGCGCAGCAGGACCTGGTAGCCCTCGCCCCATTCGAGTTCCTCGTCGGATTCGGCAATGGTGCGATAAAGGCGGTCGGCCTGCCTGCTGATCGCTTCGCGAAAGCGCTCGGAGAGCCTGGCGGAGACGTGGCGAAAGACCTGATTACGCAGGTACTTGATCATTTTATCCTTCTCCCGAAACCCCTTAACCCGGACCTGCCTGGCTTCGATCTCGGCGGCGATCTTCTCCAGGGCGGCAATCTCCCGATCGAGGCGTAAACCGTTTTCGGCCAGGCCCTTCAGCTCCTGCCGCAGGGTGGCCGATCCCTCCACCAGACCATCTCGCTCATGGCGGGCCGCCTCATGTGCTTCAGGCCTATAAACCGCCTGCAGTCCTCGGACTTCTTCCTCCTTCGCCGCGCAATCCTTCTGCAGCCCGGCCAGAAAGTCTTCATAGTGCGACAGGGTCTCCGCACGGGATACCAGGTCGCCCGCGATGCCGTTGTGGGCCTGAAAAAGATCGCGGCTCTGCTGATGGAGGGCTCGCTTCTTTTCAGCGGCCGCGATGTGCTCCTCCAGGCCGTCAAAAGCATCGCTTTCCTTCTGCAGAGTTGCAAGTCTCTCCCGTGTCACCGCAAGACAGGGCTCCAGTTCACGGCATTTCTTCTCCCGTTCATCCAGTACATTCTCCCGTTTTAAGAGTCCATCCTTCTGTCGTTGAACATCACGGGCCCGGGCGGCGAGAACGGCAAGGTCTTTCTCCGCCTTGCGCGCCTCGGTCAGCTCGGTTTCAAGAACGGATGCCCGCTTCTGCAGGCGGTCCATCTCGCCTTCGAGTTCATTTAGGCGTCCGGCGAAAGGATCGGCGGCGGCCGGATCGAGATTTCGACACTCCTCCTGGAAAAACGGGCAGGAGCCGGTCGCCAGCTTCTCGCGCCCCTCGCGCAGACTTTCGCGTCGCCCGGCCAGCTGATCCCTTCGAGCCCGGCAGGCCTCCAGATCGCGACTTATCCGGGGCACCCTTTCGGCCTTCTGCGGAAGTTCCCGCCCCGGTCGCACTTCCTTCTCCAGCGAAAACAGGCGCTCAGCCTCGGCCCGAAGCTGAAGGCGGGAGGCTTCGATTTCCTTTTTTTCATGCTCCTCCTGCTGAAGGAGCTGCAGGTGCTCTTTTTCGCGCCCTGCGATATTCTTTTCCAATTCCCGCAGCTTCTTCTCCCGGCCGCGAAGATCCAGCAGTTGCGCTTCCGCCGCCTCGAAAGCTTCCTTTCCGGACCTGCTTTTCTCCACGATCTCCCGGCTCTTCTGCGCTTCTTCGACTCGAACCTTCTGCTCGGTGATACGCTGCCGCCCGTTCTCGATCCGATCCTGGAAAATTTTAACTTCGCCGACCTTCTTCTCCAGAACCGACCTGCGGGTCTCCTGCTCCTGCAGACTTTTTTCCCGCTCCTTCAGAACAGCCTCCTGCTTCTTAAGCAGGTTTTTCTTTTCCTTCTCCTGACGCGAGATGTCCTTTCTTTCTCCTTTTTTTTCCGGCAGCACTGTCACCTGCTCCCGAAGGCCGGCGATCTCGACCTCCAGGGATTCAAGTTTCTGCTGCAGCACCCGCTGCAGGTCACGAGTCCCCTCGAAGGTACGCCTCCATGCATCGATGCCCAGAATCTGGTCGAAGGCCTCCTGCCGCCGGGCTCCCTTGAGCACGAAAGGTCCCAGAAAATCGTTCTGCAGCGGGCCGATCACCTGCCTGAACTGCTCGGCCAGGGGTCGCCCGCGATCGAGGCCGAGGATTTCGCACAGCCGCGCCTCCGTTTCTCCGGCGCCGGCGTGCTCCTCCACTTCGAATTCGTCACCCTGCTTCCGGGCCAGCAGCCAGCGGCTGTTGCTCCCCACGCTGCGACTCACGCGCCAGGTATCCCCCTCGCCCGCCAGAAAGGTCACCATCACTTCTCCCCGCTTCTCCCCAAAGGTGACGAAGCGGTCCGCCCGGCTGACGAAGTCCCGGGCATCGACTCCGAAAAGCGCATACCCCACCGCTTCGAAAAGCGTGCTTTTCCCCGCCCCGTTCGGACCGGAGAGGACGTTGATTCCCGGAGAAAAAGTGAATTCGGCTTCCCGGTGGGACTTGATGTTTTTCAGTTCAATGGAGAGAATCTGCATGAAAAACCCCGATTCTTGCGTCTTTCCGAGGGAAAAGAAGTTTTATTAACTTTAAGATGGCTTGCGGTCCAGAAGACCCAGCAACTCCTCTCCGTCCGTCTCGCCTTTCAGCACCCGGTCGCGGATGGACAGGGCGAGCAGGATCAGTTCCTCTTCCCTCCCCTGCCAGGCGCTTCCAGCTCCGATCAGCTCTCCGAGGACTTCGCGTTCAATTTCGGCCAGACTGCGGAAGGTCTGGGTTTCGGTATCCTCACGGGCAAGCAGGGAGAGATGATTGCGGATCTCCACATGAAGAGGACGCACGACCTCGTCAAGGATGGCGAGGAGCCTCTCGCGGCCGATCTCAAAAGGATGGAAACCAACCTTGCCGGTGAGTTTGAGATCAATCAGGGGGCGACGTTCATCCTCGAGCGATATCCCGGCTTCGATCTGCTCGCGGAAGCGGTGCAGGGCCGCATCGGCATCGGCGGCATCCTGCAGATCGATGGTCATCGCCAGCATCGGCCGGGTCCGCATGGGGTGGAATTCCCAGCAGGCCCGGCCATCCTCTCCCAGTTCCACGAGGTAGTAGCCCTTATCGTACTTCTGTTCGCCGAAATTGACGCATTCGGGGGAGCCCGGGTTGAAGGCGTATTCGCTCCCGTTCTCGAGCTGAACGCGGTAGGGCTTGTGCCCGTGGCCGAGGGCGACGTAATCGAAGACTTCCGCCAGGGGGGCCGCCTCGGCGGGGTGCATGTTGCCGATCTCCACCGGCGAGAAGGTCCAGATCCCGACGTGGAAGAGGAGCAGGTTTCCTTCGGTTTTCACCGCCTCGCAGATGCGAGGCACATGGCTGCCTGCCTGGGCGCCGATATAGCCGAGACCGTAGAGATGACGCCCGCCGATCTCGAGCCGTCCGCCCCGGCCGCTGGCTGGGTCGAAGGAATCGAAGCGATAGCCCCCCTCTTCGGTGCGCGCCGGACGCAGGAGACGCAGATATCCCATTTCCGAGAGGGCCTCCATCCAGGAGAGGCGGTCCCGCCGGTGGATCCAGTCGTGGTTTCCTTCGACCGCCACGCAGGGAATTCCGGCATCCTTAAGCGGCTGGAGGGTTTCAATGGTGCGGGCGAAGGTCCTCGGCAGGATCTGGCCGACATGAAAAAGATCGCCGGCGACAAGGACGAAATCCACCTGTTGGCGAACGGCGGCGGCCACGATCACGGAAAGGCTGCGGAAAAAATCTTCGTAACGTTCGATTTCGCCCGGTGAATTGCGGTAGGTTTTGCCCAGGTGAAGGTCGGCGGTATGGATGAAGCGCAGGGGCATGATTCGATCCGTGGGAAAAGAGATTGATGGTCCAGAGGATAACAGCGCGGGCCCTGTTGGGGCAAGGAAAAGAGGGAAAAACGGGTGCCTGCTGCAGGAACTGAAGCGGCAGATCCTCTGTTTCCGCTCAGGAGGATTTTCGGCCGATGAGGATAATCCGTTTCCCCGGGTTCAGATATTTGGAGAAATATTCCCTCCGGAGGACCTCCACGGAAAAACCGGTGCGCTCCGCCAGGGCGGTTATTTGGCCGGGGCGGAAGATCTGTTTGTGGCCGAAAGGGACCCGGGAATAGAAGGTGCCGAGAAAAAGGTGAATCCGGCCGCCGGAGAGCCGATGGGCCCACTGGCTGAGTCTGTAGGCGGCGACGCCCCGGGATGGGGTGTCGATAAAAAGCAGTCCTCCCGGCTTCAGAAGCCCGGAAGCCGAGGCGATCGTTTCGGACGGGAAATTGACGTGCTCGAGGACATCCCACAGAGTGACGGCGTGGAAAAAACCACCAAAGTTTTTCGGCCAGCAGGGATCCTCCACTCTCTTGCAGCACAGATCAATTCCGAACCGCTCCCGGGCGAAGGCCCTGCGGATACGGCTGGGCTCGATTCCGGCGCCCGTCGCACCTTCGCCGGAGAGAAGGTCCAGAAACCGGCCTGTTCCTGCTCCGATATCCAGAACCCGGGCGCCTTTCAGGTCCAGGTATTTCCTGACCAGGCCGAGCCTTGCCGATGTGAGTGCCTCGTCCGCTGCCAAGTGCTCCTCGATGGTACTTTTCGCGCTCTCCCCGAGCGCCTCGGCATCGCCTCCGTCCGTCCCGTCCGCCGGGTCCAGGTAATCGATGAAATGAAAGTCGCACACCGCGCAGACATGAATGACCGTATCCCCCAGGTCGTAAAGGGGAATGGCGCTTTTCTCTCCGCAGAGCTTGCATCGCGTGAAATCGTACATCATGTTATTATAGTTTCGATCCGAAGCGGATAAAGCAAAATCGACAGGTTGTCACCCGCCCGCTCGCTTCCCTCGCTTAAGCGCGAAGAAAACCCGGCAAATCTGTCTTTCCAGTGGTTTTCCTCTGGCGTTCTTTGAGTCTTGGCGACTTTGGGTGAGCCTGGCTTTGATTTTGAATGGTTTTTCCCACCCCTCCGTGCCTGGTGAAGCAGACTTTCCCAAACGAGGATCACTGTTGACCCGGAACCGGTTCCCGTGTACAACTGGCCAAAAATAATCCATTGGAGATCGATATGAGCAACGAAGGCACTAAAATCATTTATTCCATGATCCGGGTGAGCAAGAATTTCGATCGCAAACCTGTCCTCAAGGACATCTCCCTTTCTTATTTTTACGGGGCGAAAATCGGGGTCCTGGGTCTGAACGGCTCGGGTAAAAGCTCCCTGTTGCGCATTCTCGCCGGAGTGGATAAGGAATTCCAGGGGGAAACGATTCTCTCTCCGGGATATACCGTTGGTTACCTGGAGCAGGAACCGCTGGTTGATGTGGATAAGACGGTGAGGGAAGTGGTCGAGGAGGGCGTTCAGGAAACGGTCGACCTGTTGAAGGATTTCGAGGAGATCAATCTCAAGTTCGCCGAACCGATGGACGACGACGAGATGGAGAAACTCTGCGACCGGCAGGCGGCGGTGCAGGAGAAACTCGAGGCGCTGGATGCCTGGGATCTCGACTCCCGGCTGGAAATGGCTATGGACGCTTTGCGCTGCCCTCCCGGTGATGCCCTCGTCAAGGTCCTCTCCGGCGGTGAACGGCGTCGGGTCGCTTTATGCCGGCTTCTGCTGCAGAAGCCCGACATCCTGCTTCTGGATGAGCCGACCAACCATCTGGATGCCGAATCCGTGGCCTGGCTGGAGCATCATCTTCAACAATATGCCGGTACGGTGATCGCCGTCACCCACGACCGGTATTTCCTCGACAACGTCGCGGGCTGGATTCTTGAACTGGACCGCGGTCACGGCATTCCCTGGAAGGGAAATTATTCCTCCTGGCTGGAGCAGAAGCAGGAGCGGCTGCGGCGGGAGGAGAAGTCGGAAAGCGCCCGGCAGAAAACCCTGGAACGGGAGCTGGAATGGATCCGCATGAGCCCCAAAGGTCGCCATTCCAAGAGCCAGGCCCGCATAAGCGCCTACGAAAAGCTCCTCGGAGAAGAATCGGAAAAACAGGCGAAGGACCTGGAACTTTATATCCCGCCCGGACCCCGTCTGGGCGATGTGGTCATTGAGGCCCGGGGCGTGGCCAAGGCCTATGGCGACCATCTGCTCTTCGAAGGATTGGAGTTCGCCCTCCCCCCCGGTGGCATCGTGGGGGTGATCGGCCCCAACGGCGCGGGAAAAACCACCCTCTTTCGGCTGATCACCTCCCAGGAGCAGCCGGACGAAGGCACTTTCCGGATCGGCGAGACGGTGAACCTCGCCTATGTGGATCAGAGCCGGGAACTCGATTCCCGGAAATCGGTCTGGGAGGAGATCTCCGGCGGACAGGAGCAGCTCCCCCTGGGCAAACACCTGGTCAACTCCCGAGGCTACGTGGGACGGTTCAATTTTTCAGGATCGGATCAGCAGAAAAAGGTGGGGATGCTCTCCGGCGGCGAGCGCAACCGGGTGCATCTGGCAAAAATGCTCAAGGAGGGTGCGAACGTTATCCTTCTGGACGAACCGACCAATGATCTCGACGTGAACACAATGCGGGCACTGGAAGAGGCTCTCGAGAATTTCGCCGGCTGCGCTGTGATCATCAGCCATGATCGGTGGTTCCTGGATCGAATCGCCACACATATCCTGGCTTTCGAAGGCGACAGCCGGGTCGTCTGGTTCGAAGGAAACTATTCGGAGTACGAAGCCGATCGTAAAGAGCGCCTTGGCGCGGAGGCGGAACGTCCCCACCGGATCAAGTACCGGCAGTTGACACGGACCTGAGTAGAGGTTTCGTGTGACTCACCGCATCCTGCAACGGCTCCTCTCCCCTTTGTGGGAGGGGATTGAGGGGAGGGGCGGCGTTCCGGGCGAGGCATGCCTCGCCCCTACGGAAGAATATTCCTTCCTGGAATCCCCGGTGACGGTGAACGCATAAAAAAAGCCCGCATGACGCGGGCTTTTTTATGCAAATCTATTGAAAATCAGAGCTCGACCTCCGGCAGGTCATCCAGCCATCCGCCCGTCTCCGTAAGCTTCCGGACAAGCAGGCGGGAGGCCTCCTCCGGATGGTCGGAACGGGCGTGAATCTGCTTGAAAATCGCCTTGTCCCCGAGGCGTCCGCAGATTTCGAGCTTGCCGATATCGTGTCCGATAATGAACTTGAACCGCTTGGCATACCCGTCCATCCGGCGACGAGCCCGGTCCACGATATCTATTCCTTTTTTTAGCGGAACCTGGAAGTGGTGTCGCACCCGGGCTACCGGCATGCACTGGTAGAGGTAATAGGGATTCACCCCTATGCGCACCAGATCATTCATCAGGTTAACCAGGGTATCTTCGTCATCGTTGACTCCCCGTAGGAAAACCGCCTGGTTGTTCACGGCGATTCCGGCGCTCCGGAGGCGCTGAACGGCTTCCGTGGAGGTGGGCGTGATTTCGTCGGGATGATTGAAATGGGTGGGCACGTAGATCGTTTTCCGCTCGTTGAACTCGGCCAGCAGTTCGATCAGCTCCTCATCGAAGAAGCGGATCGGATAGACCACCGGGGCGCGCGAACCGATGCGCACATAATTCAGGTGCGGAATATCCTTCAGCGCCTCCAGCATCTCCCTGAGGGCGCTGGTGGGAAGAAGGAAGGGGTCGCCTCCCGACATCACCACATTCGTGATCTCCGGATGTTCCGCGATATATTTGGCGGCTTCTTTGAAATTCTGCACCGTCTGATCGTTCGGAAGCCCGACCATCCTCTTGCGGAAGCAGTGCCGACAGTACATCGAGCAGTACTCGGTGGAGACCACCAGGGCGGTGTAGGAATACTTGTGCAGAATGCCGTTGCCCTTGTCGTGCTTGTCGTCTCCATAAGGGTCTCCCGTCGTCTCGCCCATGGAGCCTGCGACGATCAGTTCTTCGGGGCCGGGAACGCTCAATTTGCGGATGGGATCATCGGGGTTGTCGTGGTCGATAAGGCTCAGGTAATAACGGGGAATATTCATGGGATGGACATCGACGACTTTCCGCAGATCTTCTTCCTCCGTGGGAGTCAGGCGGACATGCTCCTTCAGTTCGTCGACGGATGTGACGTTGTTTTTCAGCTCTTCGCGCCAGTCGAGCTGGCTCCATTCAGTCGGGATTTTAGCTTGCCTGGCTAAATTCATGTCTCCTCTTGGGTTCGGGTGGAAAAAGAAACGGCGCAAGCGGTACCGGCACCGTCCCAAGCCAAATTAATCCTCACTCAGCTCTCTACTTATACAATGTTATCGGAGATCTGTCAAATCGGAGCGAAATCCAGGGCTGCTCAAGTGGGCGGGCAGCCGTCCGGATTCGAGAACAGAACCGGCAATTTCCGGAACACTTATTGATCTGCTATAGTTGATGAAGATTTCAATTCATGGAGTGACCGAATGAAGGACTGGTCCGGAAAGAACCTCTGTTTCGAATGCGCCAAGAAGGTCGGGGCGGGTATTAATATCGGCTACCATCAAAAGGGACGATGCCATCGGTGCCACAGCGAGCAGACGGTATTCCAGGTGACCAGGGCGGCCGTGGATCAGGTTGAGGATGTCGGCATTTGTCCGGAATGCGCCCACCCGAGCGGCACCCACGCCATATCGTGCAGCCGATCGGAATTGGAGCAGTGGACAAGAGAGCGGAACGAGATCGTCCGTATCCTGGAGGAAACGGTCGGATACGATCCCGGAGAATCACTTGGTTCACAGCTCCGGAGAGCCCTGAATGGATCGGAGAAACCGGACAAGTAGGCTTTTCTCCGGAGAAGCGGCCTCGTTGGACATGAATACCCCGTCCATTCTCAGCCGTCCTGGCGAACAAGAATTCTCGCCCAACACGAAGACACGTCCATTTTCAACCTTCCCCTGCAAACCGTAAATAGCTGGTCCGGCTCCAGTCGATCGGAGAATACGCTCCCCTCCGCAAAGGAGACATGGAGATCGAGCGGCACGGAATCCTCCGACGCATTCACCGCCACGATCGCCTCACTTTTCTCCGTCCGGCGAGCAAAGACCAACTGCTCCGCGGAGACATGGATCTGCTCGTACGAACCGCGCCGAAGAGCGTCGATCTCGTGCCGTATGCCTGCGAACCGCCCGACAGCATTCGCCAGATCAGGATGGGAGGCCGTTGCTTCACCCGGAGAACGGATCGAAGGACGCAGCGGCCAGTCGTCATTTGCGTGTTTTTGCCCTTCGATTCCCCACTCGCTGCCGTAATAGAGTGAGGGCGCCCCAGGCATGGTAAACAGGAGGGCATGGAGGGGGTAGAGATGCTCGGAGTTTTTCAGGCTGCTCGCAATGCGGGGAACATCATGGTTGTCCGCGAAGGCATACAAGGGAAGATCCGCATAAAGACCGTGCGCGCCGAACTGCCGGTTGAGGGCGAAGGCGATCTCAAAAAAATTCCCGTCGTTGTGACTTGAATACAATCCCTTGTAGCACTCGTAATTGGTCACCGAATCGAGCATGGAGGCATTGGCCAGCCGGCGGTAGTCGCCGTGAATGACCTCGCCCAGCAGCCAGAAAGAAGGTTGAACAGCGCGGCAGACTGCGGCCAGATCACGGACGAAAGATCGATCGAGTTCGTCCGCCACGTCCAGGCGCAGCCCGTCGATTCCGAACTGGTTGATCCACATCCGTACGGCATCGAAAAGATGGGAACGCACGTCCGGATGATCCAGGTTCAATTTCACCAGATCGTAATGGCCATTCCATCCCTCGTAGGAAAACGGATCGCCATGGGGACTTCGGCGGTTGAAGTCCAATCCCTTGAACCAGCTGCAATAATGCGAGTGCCGTCCGTGGGTGAGGACATCACGAAAAGCCCAGAAATCCCGCCCCACATGATGAAAAACTCCGTCCAGAATGACCCGGATGCCCACATTGTGAAATTCCGCGACAAGATCCGTCAGCAACCGGTTGTCACCCAGGCGCCGGTCCACATGATAAAAGTCCGCGGTATCATATCCGTGGGCAGTCGATTCGAAAAGCGGCCCCAGGTAAAGTGCGTTGACCCCCAACGCCCGCAGATGCCCTATCCATTCTCTTATCCCGACCATTCGCGGCTCGGGTGGTCCCTGAAAGGTGTTGCGGTGCGGTGCGCCGCACATTCCGAGGGGATAAATATGGTAGAAGATAGCGTCGCGTGCCCAGTCATTCATTTTGAACTCCCTTACTTACCGGTAGGTATATTTGCGTGTTAAAAAAATGCCTAGGAATAGATGCCATAGGAAAATTGTCTCACCGCCTGACGTTCCGCCGCCGGGTCCAATTCCAGATACCCGTTGAGGAAGAGGCCGACGTAATTGTTGATCATCCCGAGAAAAGTGGCGGCATAGGTCTGTTCTTTTCCCCGCATGTTCCCGTGATCTTTCGACGCGGCGAGAAACATGTCCTCCAGAATATGGTGTTCCCGTTCATGGAGGGCCGCAACGACCTGATAGGCGTCATGCTCGGGAGCCGCGAACCACAACCCGAGGAGCAGGCGGTAAAGGAGCGGTTCTCGTGCTGCAAAACTGAAACAAGCCTCCACAACCCTCTGCAGGCTCAAAGGAAGATCGCCGCCATAAGCGGCCGCAGCGGCGAGATCTGAAATCAGGGGGGCACATCGTTCTTCCACCAGGATGTCCAGTAAACCGCGCTTGTTTCCAAAATAATGGTAGAGCGTGGGTTTTGTGACTCCGGCTGTCTCGCAGATTTCCTGTACGCCGATGGCGTCATAACCCCGGCCCGTAAAGAGCTGAAGCGCGGTTTCGAGAATTCTGGCGCGATTGTCCATTGTTCCATTCCACGGGAAAAGTTGGTTGAAAAGCTACTATACCGATCGGTACATTATCTGTCAACCTTTTTCCCGGTCATCCTTTCAGCGGCAACGATCAGGGTCAGTGCCTTCACATCGAGAACTCTCACGGTTTCACCGGTTTTGACCTTATCCTCTTCGTCCTCAAGGCTGGCCAGCCATAGCTCACCCCGGATCGATACACGGCCGCGCGGTTCCAGCGGCTCCCTCGCGATTCCACATTTTCCGATCATGGACGCTCCCGCCTTGTGGGGGTATGGCAGATAGGAACTACGGACCAGGGGATAAAGAAGAATGATCTTGAGAATCCAAACGCCCAGGATGACTCCATACAGCCATCCGGGAAAACCGACCCAATGACGGACCAGGATCAGAATCAGCGTCAGCATGGCTAATTCCGGCAATTGAAGCAATCCATATCGAACCGCTGTCCACGGCATGCGTCCCCTGGCTGACACGTCTTTGATATCCTCCCTATAGTGATATCACCTGTTAAAATAAAAGTACCCGGGAACAAAGCTGAAGACAATCTCTTTATGCGGAAAGGCGATACCGTCCGGAAGGAAGCCCCATGAAATCTTTTGGATTCCTCTTTTTCTGTCTGTTGTTCTGGCTCGGACCCGGTTCGGAGCTTCATGCCTTCCGTTGCGGAAATGATCTGATTCAGGAGGGCGACCTCAAGATCGAAGTGTTGCGCGCGTGTGGAGAACCGATTTCTATTGAGAGCTGGGAAGAGGTGAAGTCCATTCCCATATACCGGTACGGGATCCTCTGGCATACCGTTGCGGCAGTCAAAGTGGAAGAATGGGTCTACAACCTGGGGCCGAATCGCTTCATGCGGATCGTTCGCTTCGAAAACGGGAGGGTGAAAAAAATCGAGGCGGGAGACTACGGCTATTGACCTGCATAATCAGGGGAGAACATCTCGGACCGGCACATCAGGCCAACGCAAACTAGTGAAGGAGGTTAACTCCTTCCCCGGCCATACTTTTCTGAAAAAGTCCTGTCATCGCCTCGGCAGGCATGGGCCGGGCGAAATAGAACCCCTGCATTTCGGCACAGCGATTGAGCCGAAGAAAATCGAGCTGCTCCTTCTTCTCCACACCCTCGGCGATGACCTCAAGTCCAAGTGTTTCGGCTATTCCCGTGATCGCCTGGACGATGGCCGCGTCTTCGGGATCCACGGTGATGTCACGGACGAATTCCTGTGCGATCTTGATGCGGTCGAAGGGAAAATGCTTCAGATAGCTGAGGGATGAATATCCCGTGCCGAAATCATCAATGGCCAGGCGAACGCCACGCACTTTCAGGTCGGTCAGGGTCATGATCGTGTCCGGCACATTTTCCATGACGATGCTCTCCGTAAGCTCCAGCTCCAGCAGGTTCGGATCGAACCCCGTCTGCTTGAGAATCGTATCGATCATGTCGATAAAATCGGGCTGCACGAACTGCCGTCCCGAGATATTCACCGCAAGGCGGACGGACGGAAATCCAGCGTCCTGCCACGCCTTTGCTTGTATACACGCGGTGCGCAGAACCCATTCCCCGATGGCGAGAATCAGCCCGGTCTCCTCCGCCACCCGAATAAAAGCCAGCGGCGGGACCTGACCCGCATCGGGATGGCGCCATCGCAGCAGCGCCTCGAGCCCGGTGATCTTCCCGGTCTGCAGGTTCAACTGGGGCTGATAGGCGAGATAAAACTCGTCCCGTTTCAGAGCGAGCCGCAGGCGGGTTTCCAGCCCGAGTTTCTCCACCACCTGAACATTCATCTCCTCTGAGAAGAACTGGTAGGTGTTTCTGCCTTTTTCTTTGGCCGCGTACATGGCCACATCGGCATTCTTCAGTAGAGAATCCACATTGTCGGCATCGTTGGGATACATGGAAATGCCGATACTGGCGGTACTGAAGAGCTCCTTTTCCGCCAACCTTACGGGCCGCGAAAGGGTCTCCAGGATCTTCTGAGCCGAAGCGATCAGATCATCCTGGTTGTGGATCCCCGAGAGAACCACCACGAACTCATCCCCGCCGAGACGGGCCACGGTGTCGCTCTCACGGATACAGCCCTGAAGGCGCCGGGCAACCAGTTTCAGCAGCATGTCGCCGGCCGCATGCCCCAGGGAATCGTTGATGGCCTTGAATCGGTCCAGATCGAGAAAGAGAATGCCAACCTGCTTCCGCTCGCGATGGGCCTGGGCCAGCGCCTGCCGGAGACGGTCCTGAAAGAGAATGCGATTCGGCAGTCCGGTCAGGGTATCGTAGTAGGCCAGCTTCTGGATCTCCTTCTCGGCCCGGCGGCGTTCGGTGACGTCTATGATGACGGTCTGACTGTTGCCGCATTCTCCATTCCGATCTCTCTCGGCGGTGGCGGAAACGAGGACATGGATGATTTCCCCGGTTTTTTTCACCATCTGATAGGGGATGTCCTTGACGAATCCCGCCCTGAAAAACTCCGGCAGAACGGTTTCTCTGGCGTACCGGCGGGACTGCAGGCTCAGGAAATCGGAAAGTTTTTTTCCGATGACTTCCTCGCGTTCATAGCCGAGGACCTCAAGCCAATGATCACTTACGCTGAAGATCCGGCCTGTGCGATCGATGGAATGGAGCATCACCGGAGTCTTCTGATACAGATTGCGAAAACGGTTTTCGCTCTCCTGGAGCTTTCGTCCCGAATCCCTGAGTTTCATTTCCCACAGTCCGATGGCCAGAGCGCTGATTCCACCGAACCAGAATGGGACGATATAGCTTTTGAGAGTCAGGGGAATTCCCTGGAAGATGTTCTGAAACGTGGTCAGAAGACACAACAGGGCCGCACCTGAGAGGAACCAGCCAATCCCGTACAGAATTCGCACATTGATTGCATTTTCTTCGGACAAGAATATCCTCGGCTGTTTTGAAGGGCGAATGTTTTTTAACGAAAGGAGGCTTAGTCAAATACGAATATTTTTAATATGAGAAATTATTAATAACTACAATTACACCTCATTTTTCCCAGGTGTCAATAAGTCATCGTCGAAAGAGAGCAATAATGCATCGCACAAGATCCCTTCTGCGATTTTTCAGTGTCTTTGCGAACGGGGATATGCCGGATGTATACCCCCACACTGAAAACCACCAGGACTTTGAGGCACCTATTGTTAACCCTCTATCCGGTTTTGCGAAAGCATTTCTCAAGACAAATCAAGGAAGAGAAGGAATGTTTTTTCAGGATGAGCGGAATGGATTCGAAAATCCAGCTTTGACGGCCCAGACACAGCTTCTGGCCAAAGGACAATACAGCGACAGGGACAGGAAGCGTGAACGACCCGTGAAATTACCGGGACAACAACTCACGGATCGCATGGAGAAGTCTCTGATTTTCCTCGCCCGTCCGCACCGCCACACGAAAATACCTCTCGTCCAGACCATGAAAATCGCGACATTCCCGGATGAGAATCCCCTTCCTGCGCAACCCCGCCGCCAAATCCGAGACGCTTCGCCCCTTTTTTTCCAGGCGGGACAACAGATAATTGGCCTCTCCTGGAAACACCGTGAACCCAAGGGATCCAAGGCCCTCCCGAAGTTTTCCACGCCAGTCGGCGATGCACAGGTCTGTGCGGCCGCGGTACTCCTTCTCGGCCAGACAGGCTCGGGAAGCCGCCAGTGCAACTGTGGAGATGGACCAGGGAGGATGTTCAGCGGCAAGACGGGAGATACCTCGGGGCGGACCTGCGAGATATCCGGAACGAAGGCCGGGGATAGCATAAAATTTCGTCAACGAACGAAAAACATACAGATTCTCGTGCCGGGAAACGCGGTCGATCACCGACCGCCGCGGGCAAAAATCGGCAAAAGCCTCATCCACAACAAGCAGGGCCTGCTCCCGGACCGCCCGAGCAATGCGCTCCACAACCAATGCATCGATTCCGATGCCCGTGGGATTGGCGGGATTCGCAAAAAGAACCAGGTCCGTATCGGGTGAAAGGGCATGCAGAAGGCGCTGCGGATCGAGATGGAAACTTTCCTCGGGGCGCAGGATGAAAAAATCGAGGTCGGCGCCCGCCTGGAGCAGACTCTTTTCGTATTCGCAGAAGGCGGGCGCGACCACCAGGGCTCGGCGGGGGCGAAGAACACGGGCAAAAAGATAGAAGAGTTCGGTTGAGCCGCTTCCCGGGAGGAGATGCTCCGGGGAGAGATCGTGAAATCGCGACAAGGCGAGGGTCAGCGAGCTGGCATCACTCTCGGGATAATGGATCGCTTCTTCCAGGCCCTGTCGTGCCGCCTGGAAAACGCCTTCGGGCATTCCGAGAGGATTAATACTGGCGGAAAAGTCGAGAAGGTCCGCAGGGGAGATTCCCATCTCCCGAGCCGTCTGAAAAATCTCTCCCCCATGACCAAAGGGTCTCAGCGGATCAGCCATACGATCGCCATTCCAAGCCCCAGCGCCAAAAAGGAGGACAGATACATCAGTCCGACCATCTTCCGATAACTCTGTACGGTGACGGGCCGGTCGTCATCTCCCAGCCAGGGCTTCACCACCGGGGTCCCGAAATAGGTGGCGGGTCCGCCGAGACGGACCCCGAGGGCCCCAGCCGCAGCCGCCTGGGGGTATCCTGCGTTAGGACTTTGGCTCTTGCCACCGTCCCGGAAAGTCGCCTTGAGAGCCCCCCACGGATTCAGCCCCAGGGGAAGAGCGGAGAAGATCATCAGAAATGCGGTGAGCCGCGCCGGGATGTAGTTCAGGACATCATCCAGTCGGGCCGAGGCCCAACCGATCTCCCGATATCTTTCCGTGGTGTAACCCACCATGGAATCGAGGGTGCTGGCCGCCTTGTAGAGGAGCGCAAGTATCGGTCCCCCCAGGAAAAGGTAAAACAAAGGCGCCACGATACCGTCGCTGGTGTTTTCGGATACCGTTTCAATGCACGCCTTGAGAATCCCCTCCTCATCGAGGGACGCTGTTTCCCGGCCGACGATCAAGGCCAGGCTGAGGCGTGCGTCCTCAAGCCGGCCCTGTCTCACCAGCCGCACCACTGAGCGGCTTTCCCGATGCAGCGAATGCAGGGAAAGCGACGTATAGGCCATCCATATCGCGATCGCGACGCCGAGGGCAGGATGCCACATATCCCCCACAAGCAGGATCCCCCAGGACGCAAGGCCGGTGATCAGCAGAGTGATAAGAGTCAGCAGGACTCCGGCCCTCCGGCCGTTCTTGATCAGTCCGCCGAAAAGGGGTTCCAGATGATTGATCAGCGCGCCAATCCATACCACCGGATGCGGCAATCTTCGGGGATCGCCCAGCACCAGATCCAGAGCGAAGGCGGCGGGAGGTAACCAGTCCATTATTCCGAACCTCTCTTCAGCCCCATGCAGCGAAAAATTCCGTCGATATCCAGGTGGGCCTCGAGGTGATCCGCGAGGCGGCTCAGTTCCCGGTCGAGGTTTTGCACCTCTGTCGGGGGCGGGACGGGCAGCCCGCGTCGGAGGCGGAGTCGCTCCAGGACCGCCCGGCGAACACCTTCGTTTTCAAAAAAACCGTGCAGGTAGCTCCCCCATACTCTCCCATCGCCGGAAATAGTCCCGTCTTCCATTTCCGCATCCTTTCCGGATCGGGAGGTAAGCCGAAGCAGTGGAGCAGCCGAGGGCCCACGCCGGGTGCTCCCCATGTGAATCTCATAGCCGGACACCGTCTCCCCCGGAGTGAATCCACCCGCGGAGGCCGCATCCAGAAAAACTCCTTGCGCGAGATGGGTTTCCTTGTCGGAAAGCAGGAGTGTTTCCACATCCAGCAGACCCAGCCCCGGCATTTCAGCGAAATCCGATTCGATCTTTTCTGGATCTCGCACCCGCTGACCCAGCATCTGGTAACCTCCGCAGATCCCCACCACCATTCCGCCGGCATTGCGAAAATTTCTGATCGCCGAACCCAGGCCCTTCTTTTCGAGAAAACGAAGATCCGAGAGGGTGTTCTTCGTCCCGGGGAGGATGAGCAGATCGAGATCGCCCAGTGCCTGGGGATCGTCAAGATAAAGGAGATCCACCCCCGCCTCCCGTTCAAGCGGATCGAAATCAGTGTAATTGGCAATATGGGGCAGCCGGATCACCCCGATCCGGACGCCGCTCCCTGTCGGCCGATTTTTTCTGCGGGCGAGGGTCACGGAATCCTCCTCCGGAAGGCGAAGGTCAAGCCAGGGGACTACCCCGAAAACCGGAACCCCGGTACGCTCTTCAATTGTCCGGATACCGGGTCTCAAAAGATCGGGATCACCGCGAAAACGGTTGATCACCACCCCTGCGATCCGGGCCCTCTCTTCCGGTTGAAGCAGTTCGAAAGTGCCGGCCACCGCGGCGAAAACGCCCCCGCGGTCGATATCCGCCACCAGCAGCACCGGCGCCCCTGCCATGGCGGCGCAGCGCAGATTGACGATATCGTGCTCCCGCAGGTTGATTTCGGCGATGCTGCCCGCGCCTTCGAGAATGATCACCTCGTGAGCCGCCGCTAGCCGGCGGAAGGATTCCTCGATCCGGCCGAAGGCCTCCTTCTTGAAAGCATGATACCCCTTAACGGACATGTTCGCCACCGGGCGGCCGTGAACGATCACCTGGGAGCCCATCTCGGAATTGGGTTTGAGCAGTACGGGATTCATGTCCACGTGCGGAGACAGGCCGCAGGCGACAGCCTGAAGAGCCTGGGCTCGTCCGATCTCCCCCCCTTCCGGAGTGACAGCGGAATTGAGGGCCATGTTCTGAGCCTTGAAAGGCGCCACGGAGAAGCCTCTCCGTTTCAGGATCCGACAAAGACCCGCAGCGATCACGCTTTTTCCGACATCCGATCCTGTGCCCCCCACGAAAAGGGTTCTTGCCGAATGGCAATTCTTTTCCATCTCCGGATCCGATTCCGGGCCTTTCTCCGTTCCCGAATTTCCGCCCCCTCGCCCCTGGAGATCATAGCCGCGAGGCGTGATCATCCATCCCTTCTTGTCGAGAAACGTGGAGGAGTTGCCGATAATCACCAGGGAGCGCATATCGACCTCTCTCTCCCGATCGGCGAGGGACTGGAGATCAGTGATGATGATGCTTTCTTCGGGACGACAGGCGTTTCGGACGATTCCGACGGGGGTGGAAGGAGATCGTTTTTGCAGAAAGATCCACCTGGCTTCCCCCAGGTGGGTGGTGCGTCCACGACTGCGTGGATTATAGAGGGCCGTCACGAAATCAGCACCGGCCGCCGCCTCCAACCGACGGCGGATCAGACCCCAGGGAGTGAGAAGGTCAGACATGGAAATCACTGCGAAGTCGTGCATGAGAGGCGCCCCGAGGCGAGCGGCGGCGGCCATGACCGCAGAGATGCCGGGAACGATTTCCACTTCGACCGGCTGCTGAAATTCCCCGAGCAGCTCCAGGGCGAGACCCGCCATCCCGTACACTCCCGGATCCCCGGAGGAGACAAGGACCGTGATTTTCCCCGACGCGGCCAGCTCCAGGGCTTTCAGGCAGCGCTCCCTTTCCCTGGTCATTCCGGTGGCATGAATTTCTCTGCCCTCGATCAGAGGATGGATCAGGTCCAGATAGGGCTGGTACCCGACGACAGCTTGAGAGATCTCCAGCGCACGCCGGGCCGCGGGGGTCAGGTGCTCGGGCGCTCCGGGACCGATGCCAATGATCAGAAGTTTTCCGGGCATTGCAGATTCGAATTCCGTAACAAGGGGGTGTGGAGGCTAATCCTCGGGTCTTTCCGCCACGGCCACCGTGACGTTGAGATGTCTCTTCTTCTTTACCAGCAGATTTCCGTTTCCCGAAGACAGGATGGCCGCAGGCTCGCAGACCCCGTGCGCACCCACCGCGGCAAGGGCGTGAGAGGATGGTTCGCTGGCGATGGAGACCCTGTTGAGATCGGCTGCGGAGTGAAATTCCACCGGGAGCCGGTAACGCCGGGCGAACTGAAGAATCCCCTCTTCATCCCGTTTCTCCTCGATGGTGGCCAGGCAGGCGATGCTGTTCAGGGAGAGAAAGGCATGATGCATTTCGGTGATAACTGCGTTCTCGATATCTTCAAGGGGCGCACCCCTGTTGCAACCGATCCCCAGGACAAGATTTCGGGGCCGCAGGACGAGCAGACTGTCCTGATGTTCCAGGTCAGGGATAAACCGGTTTGTGACGAATACTTTGCCTTTGCCCCCCGCAAGAATCGCTTCGGCGAAAGTATGCACCCGGATTACCTCCGGAACGGATTCGAAATGCCGTGCGAGGCGGCCGTCCCTCCGATCCACCAGAACGATTTTTTCCCGCCGGAGCAGCAGGCTGTTGAGATGACGGACGTTCTTGACCGGCTCCACCCACATGCCTTCCTTTCGCGCCGCTTCATCCCATGCAGGGAGTCCGTTGACATCGGTGGCCGTCGTGATCACCGCCTGGCATCCGCAGATCCGGGACAATTCCCAGGCCAGGGCATTGGCACCGCCGAAATGTCCGGAGAGGAGACTGACCGCAAAAGCACCTTTTTCGTCCATGACCACAACACCGGGATCTTCGGTTTTCTTTCGAAGATGGGGCGCCAGGATGCGAACCACTATGCCCGAGGCCATGATGCAGATCAGGCCTTCGACTTTCCTGAAGAGCTCCGGGAGAAGCTCCTTCACCGCTCCGGAGAAATAGGTGCACCCGTCTTCCCGGCGCAGTGCTTCCGGCAGATGGACAATGGCCCGGGGAAGATTTTTCCCCAGACGTCGGGCCAGATCGGCCCCTCCGGGCGTGATGGCGACGATAGCAAGATTCATATCGGATACCCGAAAATTCCGGCTCCTTCTCCATGTGCCGCCGTAAAATTATTCCTCACGTCTGTACCCATGGGAAAAATTCCGATCATACAGTTTCGATTTCTGAGGCACCCCTGTTGTCCTGGCCGACAGGACCTCCCCCACCAGAATGACCGCCTGGCGGGTGATTCCGGCGGCGACAGTACGAGAAGCAATATTCCCCAGGTTGCCTTCCACGATGGTCTCATCCTCCCAGCCGACCCGGGCGACAACCGCGGCCGGAGTGTCCCGGCTGAAAGCTTTACCCGCCAGGAGTTCGGAAACAACCCGCTCGACCATGGAGGCGGATAAATAAAGGCAGGTGGTAGCCCCCAGGGCGGCAATTCTGGAGAGACGCTCTTTTTCCGGAACGGGCGTCCGTCCCTCCATGCGGGTGATGATCACGGTCTGTGAAACGCCGGGCAGAGTCAATTCCTGCCTGAGCCCGGCGGCCGCTGCGCTGGCCGCTGTCACCCCGGGAATGACTTCACTTGAAATCCCCAGATCTTCAAGCGCTTCCATCTGCTCCTGAATGGCGCCGTAAATCGAGGGGTCTCCGGTGTGGAGCCGGACCACTTTTCCCCCGGTCCGGACGCCACCCGCCATCAGGGAGACAATCTGCTCCAGGGTCAGGGGTGAACTGTCGCAGGCTCGAGCCCCCGGCTTCATGTCCTGCAGGAGGAGCGGATTGACCAGCGAACCGGCATGGACGACCAAATCGGCCGTTTGCAGGGCTTTGAGGCCTTTGACCGTAATCAACTCCGGATCTCCGGGGCCGGCGCCTACAAAAATTACCCTGTTGGCCGCTTCCATCACGAGACGATCACCAGGGACAGATAATCGAGTTCATCTGAAGCCACACAGTCCAGATCGAAGAACACCTTTTCCTCCGGAAGCCCCGCGCGCCGCACCAACACCGCCTGCTCCAGCCGGCCGCAGGCACGGAGCAGGTCTCTTATTTCAGGAAATGTGCGATGAACCTTCATCAGTACGACGGTTTCAAAAGAATTCAGCGCCTCCCGCAGTCTCTTCCTGTCCCCGGTCGCGGGGAGGATCGCCAAACCGTCGTCCCCGAGGCCCAGGGATACTCTCGCAAGCGCTGCTGCGGCATGAACGGAGGAAATCCCCGGAACGATTTCCACAGGGATATCCGGAAAGCTTATTTCGAGCATTCGATGCACGTACTGGAAGGTACTGTACAGGCTTGGATCGCCGAGAGTCACGAAGACCACCCGCCGGCCTTCCCGGATCCGGTCGCCGATCTGCGCGGCGGAAGCCGCCCAGAGATCCGTCAGGTCATCCCCCTCCCTTCTCATGGGGTACACCTGGGGGATCACCTCCTGGCGCGAAGAATCGATCAGCTCCCGGATGATGGAGAGCGCCACGGAGGAGGACTCGAGGTCGGCCACGGGCGTAATCACCACGTCCGCCTCGCGAATACTCCTCCGTCCCTTGAGGGTCAGAAGTTCGGGGTCGCCGGGTCCCACGCCTACGGCGATCAGAGGAAAATACATCGGGAAAAACCTTTGTTCAAAGTTCAAAGTTCAAGGTTCAGGTTCCGAACATTGAACTGATCTTTTATTCCTTCACCGCAACCATGATGAAAACAGGATTGTAGGCCTCGAACATCTTGTAATCGGTCAAGGGGCGGGTCCGCGAAATGTTGACCGTGGTCACCTCCACCTCGTAACCGGCATTCTCGAAAAACTCGTTTGCGGCGATCAGGGTATCGAAGGTGACGGCATTGATGACGATCCGCCCTTCGGCAGACAATCTGGCGTCCACGGCCTCGAGAATTTCCCAGAGATTTCCTCCGGAACCGCCTATGAACACGCGGTCGGGATCGGGGAGGGCATCCAGACATCCCGGCGCTTCTCCAGGCACGAGAGTGATATGCCGTGCATTGAAACGGTTGAGGTTCTCCTTGAGGAGTTCGAGATACTGTGGATTTCGCTCCACCGCGAAGATCTGCCCATTGGGCAGAAGGTGGTCCGCCTCGATGCTCACCGACCCCGAACACGCACCGATATCCCAAAGCGTCATGTCATGGCGCAGTTTGAGCTTGGCCAGGGTGATCACTCGGATCTCCTCCTTGGTGATCAGCTTTTTGACGGTGGCGAATTCCTCATCCGGGATGCCCAGGGTGGGAACGTAACCCTCGACGCCGGCTTCATATTCCTTTATCAGGATCAGCACATTGAGCGGAGCCGCCTTGATATCCAGCAGGCCCTTGACATCGGTGGTCACTATTCTTTCCTGCTCGGCTCCAAGATTTTCGCAGAGATATGCCGCATAACCCTCTCTGCCCCGCTCGATCAGTTCGGCGGCAATGGCCGCGGGGGTATGTATTTCGTCCGTCAGAATGGCCGCTTTGTCATTGGCGACGATGCGGTCCACCGCCTCTCCCAGGCCACGGCCGTGGGCCGAGATAAATACGGCGTCATCCCAGGGTTCCTTTATTTTGGCGAAGGCATACTGCACCGAGCTGACATTGGGGACGAACTCGAGGGATTCCTCCGAAAAATTGCGCAGGAGATAGCGGCCGATGCCGAAGAAAAGCGGATCTCCAGAGGCCAGCACCACCGTCCGTTTCTGCGTTTCCTTCAGCCGCTCCGCCAGTTCACCGAGATTGGCGCCGATCTCGAAGGT
>JAGXHI010000054.1 GCA_024636295.1 Desulfuromonadales bacterium | reverse complement strand
GTTTGCTTCGCTGGTATTGAAATATGAGGAAACCAGGGGGAAGGTTTGTTTCGCCCGGTATTGAAATGTAACGGAAACCAGGGCGAAGCAGGTGAATCGTTTGCTTCGCTGGTATTGAAATATGAGGAAACCAGGGGGAAGGTTTGTTTCGCCCGGTATTGAAATGTAACGGAAACCAGGGCGAAGCAGGTGAATCGTTTGCTTCGCCCCTACGGGGGGGCAATGGGATTCAATCCGGAGATCCATCACCGGCGGTCCATCCGATTGCGGGATTACGATTATTCCCGCGCCGGGGCGTATTTCGTAACCATAATCGCATGGCAGCGGGAATGCCTGTTCGGAGAGGTGGTGGATGGGATGATGCGGTTGAATGATCCGGGTCGGATGGCCCTGGAATGTTGGGATGGCCTACCGGGCCATTTTCCGCACGTCAAATTGGATGAATTCGTGGTGATGCCGAACCATTTTCACGCCATTCTGTCCATTGTCGGAAATGTCGAGGCAAACGTAGGGGCGAAGCAAGGTGTATCTGCTTCGCCCGATTCTGATGATGACGCACATGGCGGCAACAACAAGGGCGAATACGGCAACAACAAGGGCGAAGCAGGTGAATCGTTTGCTTCGCCCCTACCGCATGGAACGGTACGTGGTTCGCTGGGGGCCATTATTCAGAATTTTAAATCGGTCTCGACCCGGAAAATCAATAAAATACGCAAAAACCCCGGCGCCCCGGTCTGGCAACGCAATTATTACGAACGGGTCATCCGCGATGACCGAGAGTTGGACGGCATCCGGCGGTACATCGCCGGGAATCCGGTGAGATGGGAAGAGGACGAGAACCATCCGGCGCGGGTGGAGTCGATAATCTGATCGAATAGTAAAGAATGTCGAAACCTTATTCAAATTAATGCCACCCGAAGTGTCAGATTTTGATCACTTCTCTCCATCAAGCTGGCTGATTAGACATCCAAAATTCATCGATAATAAAAAGAAATATGTCCAAGAAACGCTTGAATCTTTTGAGCATGTTTTCAAGTCTTTTAATTCTCTTCTAAAGTGATCATGTGATGACCCCCGCAGCACTGCGCCGCATGCAGAAGGCACCGAGCCCGACACCAAACGCCCTCCAAAAGGATAGCGAACCCCATGAACGATACACGGCATAACCCGATCTATCTCAAGGATTACCAGCCGCCGGCCTACCTCGTCGAGAGCGTCGAGCTCATTTTTGAGCTGGGAGAAGAGTCCACCCTCGTCAAATCGCGCCTGGAGCTGAGCCGCAACCCCGCCGGAAAAGGCGGCCCCCTGGTCCTGGATGGAAAAGACCTCGTCCTGCGGGGCCTCCATCTCGACCGGCGCACTCTGCCGGCGGATGAATACGAAGTGTCGGAGGAATCCCTGACGGTCTTCGACGTTCCCGAGCGGTTTCAGCTTATGGTCGAGACCGAAATCAACCCGAAGGAGAACACCTCCCTGGAGGGGCTGTACACCTCAAGCGGAAATTTCTGCACCCAGTGCGAGGCCCAGGGATTTCGTAAGATTACCTATTATCCCGACCGCCCCGACGTCATGGCCCACTTCACCGTGAGCATCGTCGCCGACAAGGAGAAATACCCGGTCCTTCTCTCCAACGGCAACCTGGTGACCAGCCTCGACCTCCCCGACGGGCGGTATCTGGCCAGGTGGGAGGACCCCTTCAAAAAGCCCTCCTACCTCTTCGCCCTGGTGGCCGGAGACCTGGTGCGGATCGAGGACGCCTTCGTCACCGCCTCGGGACGCGAGGTGCAGCTTCACATCTATGTGGAGGAGCGCAACCGCGACCGGTGCGATCACGCCATGGCCTCCTTGAAAAAGGCCATGCGCTGGGATGAGGAGACCTTCGGCCTGGAGTACGATCTGGATATCTACATGATCCTGGCCGTGGACGACTTCAACATGGGGGCGATGGAGAACAAGGGGCTCAACATCTTCAACTCCAAATATGTCCTCGCCCGTCCGGAGACCGCCACCGACGCCGATTTTCAGGCGATCGAGGGGGTGATCGGCCACGAGTATTTCCACAACTGGACCGGCAATCGCGTCACCTGTCGCGACTGGTTCCAGCTCTCCCTCAAGGAGGGACTGACGGTCTTTCGCGACCAGGAGTTCTCCGCCGACATGACCAGCCGGGCGGTCAAGCGCATCGAGGAGGTGCGGATGCTGCGAAACGCGCAGTTCCCGGAGGATGCCGGTCCCATGGCCCATCCGGTGCGCCCGGACTCCTATGTGGAGATCAACAATTTCTACACCACGACGGTCTACAACAAAGGAGCGGAGCTGATCCGCATGGTCCATACTCTTCTCGGACCCGAGGGGTTCCGCAAGGGGCTGCGCCTTTACCTGGAGCGTTTCGACGGCCAGGCGGTCACCACGGATGACTTCCTGCAGGCGATGGCCGAGGCGGGAGGTCGCGACCTGGAGCAGTTCGCCCTCTGGTACAGCCAGGCGGGCACGCCGGAGCTTCAGGTCGAAACCGAATACGACGAGGCGCAGAAGGTTTACACCCTGAGAGTGCGACAGTACTGCCCTCCCACTCCGGGTCAGGCGGAGAAGCAGCCGTTTCATATCCCTCTGGCTATGGGCCTGCTCGACCGAAACGGCGATGATCTGCCGCTGCGACTTGAAGGGGAAGCCGCCCCCGCGGGGACTACCCGGGTGCTGGAGCTGCGCGGGGAGGAGGAGGTCTTTCGCTTTGTGGGCGTCCCCGAAGAGCCCGTGCCTTCGCTTCTTCGCGAGTTTTCCGCCCCGGTCAAGCTGCGCATGGAGACATCCGACGAGGATCTTGCCTTTCTGATGGCCCACGACAGCGATTCCTTCAACCGCTGGGAAGCCGGGCAGCGCCTGTCGCTGCGCATTCTTCTGGGGCTGATCGAAGATAAAAGGGCGGGGCGGGAGCCGGAACTCGATGATGGTTTCCTCGCCGCCTTTCGCCGGAGTCTGCTGGACGAAGAGGCCGATCCGGCCCTCCTCGCCCAGGCGCTGGCCCTTCCGACCGAAACCTACGTGGCCGAACAGATGGAGGTGGCTGATCCCGAGGCGATCCACCGGATCCGCGAGTTCATGCGCCGGACTCTGGCGCAGAACCTTTCCAAAGAGTTCATCCAGGTGATGAAAGCCAATACTCCGGAGGGTCCCTACAGCATCGAACCGGCCGTCGTGGGACGGCGCGCCCTGAAAAACCTCTGCCTGGCGTACCTCATGACCCTGGAGGATGCCGACCTCATCCGGCGCTGCCTCGATCAATTCACCGGGGGAGACAACATGACCGACGTCTCGGCCGCTCTTCACTGTCTTGCAAACAGCGAGGCGCCCGAGCGGGAGGCGGCGCTGGAGGCGTTCTACCGCAAGTGGCAGCACGATCCGCTGGTGGTGGACAAGTGGCTCACCCTGCAGGCGACCTCCAGTCGCTCCGACACCCTTGAGAACGTCAGACGGCTCATGGCCCACCCGGCCTTCAACATCAAAAACCCCAACAAGGTCCGGGCGCTGATCGGCGCCTTCTGTCACGGAAATCCGGCCCGTTTCCACGATGGCTCCGGGACCGGGTACGCCTTTCTCGGAGACCAGGTGCTGGCCATCGACCGCCTCAATCCCCAGGTGGCGGCCCGCCTGTTCGGTGCCGTCACCCGTTGGCGCAAGTACGATGAGTCCCGCCAGAAGATGATGATCACCCAGATCGAGCGGATCGCGGCCGCTCCGAAGATCTCCAGGGACATTTACGAGATCGCCTCAAAAAGCCTGGCCCAGAAGTCATGATGGGTGTGTTGGTCGAGAGGCGGGAGCAGCCTGGGCCTTTCAGGGAGCAAATGCCTGAGGATTGACTCCCAGAAGCTTTTTCCTTCAGAATGGGATACAATAGGATTAAGAGAATATAGATAGTTTTCGTCCGGAAACGGTCCTTTTCCGCAATCTCCGCGTCAATCCGCGGATTTGATTGTGCGGCGTAAAGTACTACGCCTCCGCTCAAATACTTGTTTTCCTTGACCTTGCGAAAAATTGCTCGTTTCCAGATCGAAAACTGCATTTGTGCTTCCCGGGGTTTCCGGACGGGCACTAGATAGAAAACCGAATCTTATGAAGGAGCCGCGATCATGTTGCGAAATATAACGTTTAACGTCATCATCGCCGCGGTGGTGCTCGTTCTCATCGGCTGCGCCGCCAGAGTACCTTCGATCCCGGTGGACACCCGTTCCGTGGAGCCCGGCTCCACCGTCACTCAGGGCGGCGGCACGACCTTCGATCTGCTCGGCGATCCCGTTCGCATCGGAGCGCCTTTGCCTTTGACGGAACTGGTGAATACCAACATGAAGACCGTCGATCTGGCTGGGATGAAGGGAGAGGTGCTGCTGATCAGCATCGTTCCCTCCCTCGACACCCAGGCCTGCGAGCGGCAGACTCGCCTGCTGGGCAAAGCGGCCGCAGACCTCCCGGAGGGCATCCGCGCCGTGACGGTCAGCCGGGACCTTCCCTTCGCCCAGAGCCGCTTCGCCGATGCCACCGGTTTCGACGACATTCTTTATCTTTCCGATTACCGAACCGCCTCTTTCGGCCGCTCCACCGGCCTGCTCGTTGATGGCCTCCACCTGCTCGCGCGGTCCGTGATGGTCGTCGATGCCGACGGGATGGTGCGCTATCTGCAAGTGGTGCCGGAGCTTTCTCATTTGCCCGATATGGACGCAGCGGTCGCGAAGGCCCGGGCGATCCGCGCGAAAAAGTAAGTTCGGTTAGCAATATCAGGTTGCAGGTAGTTTTATCTGAACCGGCTTTTCAGCATTCTGGAAGTCAATCAATGACGCAAAGGTATATCTCCGTGCAATCTTTTGACTTCCTTTAATCTGTGAAAAACTGCACCTCTCCCAAGATGATTCAGGCCCCCGGTATTTATTTCTCTACCTTCATTTACCAAATCCCGCTTAACCGCTTCATCTATTCTCGATGCCACGGCAGTTTCTTCCTTGTGTCCGAAGCGAAATTGCCGCGAGAAGAAATTTATTTTCAATTATAAAACGATGTCACAAAATATATATGGATAGGATGTTTTTGATTCACTTGTGTCGGAGAGGGGCAGGCGCAGGGGAAGGAACAATTTGTGATGATCGCTGTTAAATTATAAAAAATAGCAGTAAAAACAATTTCTTGAGATTGCCTTGACAAGGGTTCGCACATCTAGAAAAATTTAATAAATAGCTTCATAAAAGGGTTGCAAATCAAAACGCTATTTGCAATACTTATTTATGAACCGATGTTTCACACAATGAACCCTGTTCTTCCGGAAGGGCTTTTTCATGAATTTCAACCCCGTTGCAGCGCTGCTTAGAGGGCTGGACGTTCTGGAAGCCGTCAACATGCTGGGAGCCGCAGGTCTGGGAGCGATACAGAAAGCGACGGGGATTCCCAAGGCGACTACCTTCAGAATGCTTGAGACGCTCTGTTCCGCCGGCTACGTGAATTTCAACCCGGAGCAGAAGACCTATTCAGTGACGGTGCGCGTTCTCGCGTTGTCCAACAACTTCAGTCCGGACCGCTTTTTGTTGGGAACGGCATCCCCGATAATGAAAGAGCTTCGATTGCGCCTTGGCTGGCCCTCGGATCTTGCCATCTTTCAGCACGACAACATGGTGATCATGGACACCAACCGTGAACCGGGAGCTTTTTCGATCAACAGGACGAGAGGATCCCGGGTGCCGATCATGCCCACTGCCATCGGCCGCGCTTATCTTGCATTCTGTTCAGAGGAGGAACGCCGTGCGATTATTGAACAATTGCAGCGGTCGGATGACAGATTTGAAGCTCTCGCCAGAGATACCGAGGCCGTAGCCCGGATCATCGACGAGACCCGCCGACGGGGGTATGCCGTTTCAGACCAGGAATATCTGCCGGGCAACCGGGCTGCGGCAGTTCCCATCCTGAATGGCGGCGAGGTGGTCTGCAGCATAAATATGATTGCCGCCGCACGTGTCGTTTCCATGGAGGAGGTTGTAGAAAAGCATGTTCCTCTTCTGATGGAAGCAAAGAAAAAACTGGAAGAACGATTGGGAGGAACGAGATAGTACCCGTCCGGAAACCCCGGGAAGCACAAATGCAGTTTTCGATCTGGAAACGAGTCATTTTTCGCAAGATCAAGGAAATCACGGATTTGAGCGGAGGCGTAGTACTTTACGCCGCACAATCAAATCCGCGGGTTGACGCGGAGATTGCGGAAAAGGGCTGTTTCCGGACGAAAACGAGATAGGAGGGGAATCGTCACTTCCGTGCAATGCAGCAGATAGGCGAAATTGGTCAGTCGGTCCCCGAGCTTTCTACCTTGCTACCGGCTGATGGGCTGAAATTTCATTCTCTTGCATTGAATTTCTCTCCATCAGTTTCCCTGCAATGAGAATCCGCTGGAATATTATCACTGTCTCTTCGATGGCCGCGAACAGAGTATTGAAAAATGAGCTGGATCACAGGTGTGGGGCTCACAGGATTCGGAAAATCGCCGGGGTTCGACACGCTCGACCTGATGAGTGAGGCGGCATCGCAGGCGATCGCTGATGCCGGCCTCGAACGGAAGGACATCGATGGTCTGGTGTGCGGGTATTCGACCACCTTGCCGCACCTGATGCTCGCCACCGTGTTCGCCGAGCATTTCGGTCTGAAACCCGCTTACGCTCACGCCATTCAAATGGGCGGCGCGACGGGTTTCGGCATGGCCATGCTCGCGCACGAGCTGGTGCAGGCCGGGACAGTAAGGAACATTCTGGTGGTCGCCGGCGAAAACCGGCTCACCGGCCAGAGCCGGGACAGCACCGTCCAGACCCTCGCCCAGGTCGGCCATCCCCGCTACGAGGTGCCGCTCGGGCCGATCATACCGGCCTACTACGCCTTGCTGGCCGCCCGCTACATGCATGAATTCGGGATTGATTCTGCCGATATTGCTGAATTCGCCGTTCTCATGCGCCGGCATGCCGCCCTGCGGCCCGGAGCGCATCTTACAAAGGCGATCACCGTGGAGGAGGTGGTGGCCTCCAGGCCCATCGCATTGCCGCTACGGGTGATGGACTGCTGTCCGGTATCCGATGGCGGCGCCGCCTTCGTCGTCAGCCGCTCACGCACCGGTTCTCACGGTGTCAGGATCATCGGCGCCTCGCAGGCGCACCGGCACCAGCACATCAGCGCGCTGCCTGATATCGCGGCGACCGGAGCGGCCGAAGCGATGTCGCGCGCCTTGTCGCAGGCCGGGGCCATGGTGAGCGATGCGCGCTACCTGGCGATCTACGACAGCTTCACCATCACCTTATGCATGCTGCTCGAAGAGCTCGGAGTCGCGCCCCGCGGCCGGGCGCCCGAAATGGCCCGGGAGGGCCGTTTCAGCTTTGACGGTCCCCTTCCGCTGAATACCCATGGGGGACTTCTTTCCTATGGCCACTGCGGAGTGGG
Organism: Desulfuromonadales bacterium; assembly: GCA_024636295.1. Classification (GTDB taxonomy): domain Bacteria; phylum Desulfobacterota; class Desulfuromonadia; order Desulfuromonadales; family JAGXHI01; genus JAGXHI01. Next base: position 29,434 of record JAGXHI010000054.1, on the reverse strand, counting down.
CGGCGCGCTGGCGCACCTGGTTGAAACCCACCTGCAGATGACGGGACGGGCAGGAGTGCGGCAGGCGAAGGAGGTCTCGCTGGCGTTGCTGCACGGGGACGGAGGCGTTTTCTCCTCGCATGTGAGCCTGATTCTGGAGCAAGCCCAATGAGGTGCGAAACCATGTCTTCCCAAAACCCCGAAGCCATCTCCGATGCGCTTGCCGACTGGTCTCTCGACCGACCTGGAATCGTTTTTCAGGAATGCGGATCATGCAGGCAACGCTGGTATTTCCAACGTCGCTTCTGTCCGCACTGCGGAGATGGAAATCCGTCATTGCGCCAGGCGAGAGGCATCGGAGTCGTTTATTCGGCAACAGAGGTGCACCGTGCGCCTACCGAAGCGCTGCGGGCCTATGCACCATACACAATCCTCCTGATCGATGCCGAAGAAGGTTTTCGCATGATGGCACACGGCGCTGCGGGACTCGTCATCGGTGAGAGGGTCCAGGCCGGCTATCGCACTGTCGCCGGAAAACTTCTACCTTTTTATGAAAGTGAGCAGCATGGATGATTCCAGAGAAAAGCCCCTGCAGGCCCTTTTGGATCCGAAGTCGATCGCGATCGTCGGCGCCTCCGACAATCCTGAAAAAATAGGCGGACGACCCATAAAGTATCTGAAGCAGTTCGGTTACGGCGGAAAAATTTATCCAATCAATCCGAACCGGGCCGAAATACAGAACATCGCCGCCTATTCTCGTCTGGAGGACTTGCCGGAAGTGCCGGAAGCGGCGATTATCGCTCTGCCCGGCGATGGCGCCGTCGAAGCGGTCAGGCAGTGCGCCGAGTCCGGGGTGCGCGCGGCTGTCGTTATGAGCTCAGGATTCGGCGAAACCAACGACATAGAGGCGAAGAACAAAGAAAAACACATGGTCGAAACGGCACGCAGGCATGGCATGCGTCTCATCGGGCCGAATTCCATGGGGCTGGCCAACTTCGCCAACGGCGCCATTCTGAACTTTACCACCATGTTTCAGGAGGCCACGCCGGAGGATGGTCCGATCGGCATCATCAGCCAGAGCGGCGCAATGAGCGTGGTCCCTTACGGGCTGCTTCGGCAGCGTGGAATCGGCGTGCGCTATATCCACGCCACCGGTAACGACGCCGATGTCACCACGCTCGAGCTGGCGTCGGCGGTTGCCGGGGATCCGGATCTCAAGGTGCTCCTTCTCTATCTTGAGGGCATTCCCGATCCGGAACACCTGCTCGCCACTGCGCGTATCGCGGCGGGAAGAAACCTGCCCATCATTGCATTGAAATCCGGCCGCACCCCGGCCGGCCAGCGTGCGGCCCGTTCCCATACCGGCGCGCTGGCCAATGAGGACAGAGTCGTCGATGCATTCCTGGAGCGATGCGGGATCTGGCGAGCACAGGAGGTACAGGATCTGGTTCGGGCGGTGGAACTCCATCTCAAAGGCTGGCGCCCCTCGGGGCGCAAACTGGTAGCTATCAGCAACTCCGGCGCGATTTGCGTCCTCACCGCGGATGCCGCTTCTCTGGCAGGGGTTCCTCTGGCGACATTTTCCGAAGATACCCGCGAAGAGCTCGGCCGCATCCTGCCGTCCTTCGCGACGACCAGCAACCCTGTCGACATCACGGCGGCTTTACTGAGCAACAGCAGCCTGCTGGGCCAGATCCTGCCGGTGATTGCAGGTGATCCGGCCGCTGATGCCTTTCTGATCGGCATACCGGTTGCCGGAAAGGGTTATGATGTTCCCGCCTTTGCCCGCGATACCGCCGCGTTTGCGCGGGAAACCGGGAAACCGCTTGTCTGTGCCATTCCCCAGCCGGGAGTCGCCGTCCATTTCAAGGAATACGGGCTTTCGGTGTATCCAACGGAAGGCGAAGCGTTTGCCGCCCTCAACCAGTATCTGTCGCATGTCGAAAGAATGTCCCAGGCCTATCCGCGTCTGCTGGGCGATCATGCTGTCCAAACCCCCGTCCGGCGCCATGGGGAGAAGGTCGACCGAGGCAAGGAGCGCCTTCTCAATGAAGCCGAGTCACTCACCCTGGGCGCACGCTTCGGAATCCCCTCCATCCCGTTCCGGGTGTGCCGTTCGGCAGACCAGGCGGTCGAGGCGTTCTCCGGCCTGGGCGGTCCGGTCGCCGTCAAGGGGTGTTCCTCGGACATCGCGCACAAGTCGGAGCTTGGTATCGTACATCTTGGCATTTCCTCGGAAGAGGCGCTGCGCCAGGCGTATTCTGACATCGAAGGCCGAATTGCCGCTGCCGACAGCCGGTTTGACGGCGTGATTGTCGCCCGGATGTTCAAGGGACAGTGCGAACTGATGATCGGCGCGCACATTGATCCCACCTTCGGTCCTATCGTAATGGTAGGTGACGGCGGCAAGTATGTGGAGGCGCTCCCGGATACTCAGATACTGTTGCTGCCGTTTGCCGAAGAGGATGTACGGCTTGCGCTGTCGCGCCTGCGAATCGCCCCCTTGTTTGACGGGGTGCGCGACGAACCGCCTCTCGATAAGGAGGCGTTCGTGGAGGCGGTGATGGCGGTCGGCCGCATGATGTCCGATCCCGAAAGCCGGGTGCTCAGCGCTGACTTCAACCCGGTCATCGTTGGACCCTCTGGAGGAGGATGCGCCGCTGTTGACGCACTGATTATCCTGAGCGAACCGCCCACCGGCGCCGACAAAAAATAACAGCAACTTTCGGCTCCGCCGCTGCCTGGTGAAATGCCCTGGGCGCGGCACGGAAAGGATATTTTTTATAAGGTGACAGAGGGTATCAGGGCTGAATTGGATAATGGGAAGGCAGCCCGAGCCCTATACGATGGCTCGGGCGATGATTGAAACTCTCACCCTTTGAAAAAAGAGGCAGGATTGCGACGCCGTCACCCTTCATGCCGGATTTCTCTCCACCAGGTTCCTGGCGATGAGAAGCCTCTGGAGCTCACTGGTTCCTTCCCCGATGATAAGGAGCGGGGCATCCCTGTAGTACCTCTCGATATTACACTCTTTCGAATACCCATAGGCGGCGTGTACTCTCATGGCCTCTATGGAATTTGTGACTGCGGCCTCGCACGCATAAAGCTTTGCCATACTTGCTTCCATGTCGCACTTCTTCCCCTGCTCGTAAGCCTCGGCCGCGGCATAAACCAGGTGCTTCGATGCTTCCACCCTGGTGGCCATATCCGCAAGCTTGATGGCGATCGCCTGATGCTCGACGATCGGTTTGCCAAAAGCCTTCCGGATCTGGGCATAGGCCACCGACTCGTTCAGGGCGGCTCTGGCCAGGCCGACACCCCGTGCGGCAACATTGATGCGCCCGAGTTCAAGGCCTGAAAGGATCTGCTTCAGTCCCTGGCCTTCCACCCCGCCAATGAGATTTTTCGCCGGAACCCGGAAATTGTCGTACCCGATTTCGCACGTATCGATGCCGAGGTAGCCGAGCTTTTCCATCTTGCTGACGGTCATTCCTTCGCCTTTTTCGGCGATCAGAAGGCTCATCCCCTTGTGACGCGGCCGCGCCTCGGGGTCCGTTTTGACCAGAAGTGCGAGAATCTGGCCATAGATGACATTGGTGATCCATATCTTGGATCCGTTGACGACATAATCGTCCCCATCTCTTACGGCCCGAGTGCGGATCGCCTGCAGGTCGGTGCCCCCATCGGGTTCCGTCAGTGCGATGCCGGCGCGAATTTCACCCGACGCCATGCGGGGGAGCCAGTACTTTTTCTGCTCCTCCGTCCCGAAGTTCTGGATCGCCGCAGCCGTGACCAGATGGGTATTGATGAGGCCGGCCACGGAAATCCAGACCTCCGAAAGTTTCTCTATTATTTTTGCATAGGTTTTGACGGAGAGGCCGGCGCCTCCGTATTCAGGGGCGATCGTCGCCCCGAAGAGTCCCAGTTCCATCATTTTTTCGGCTATTTTGTGGGGATACTCGTCCTTGCGCTCCAATTCCTGCACAAAGGGCTTCACATCCTTTTCCAGAAAACTATCTATCATTTCAAGAATTACGGCTTCTTCCGACATGTTGTTTCTCCCTGGAGTCCAATGGCCTGCGAGAAGGGTATCCCCTGATATTCCGTCAGCGTTTTTCAAGTGATCCAGCTGGGTTTTTTCCGCTCAAAAAAGCAGCGAATTCCCTCGACGGTCTCTTCCGTTTCCCACCGATCGGCAAGCCTCCCGATCGTCAAATCCAGATGGTCCGCCGGAGGCAGGTGAGCAAGCTCCCGCAGCAAGGCCTTGGCATCGGCCACGGCGCCCGGCGCACATTGCAGAAACCACTGGATTTCCTGCTCCACGACATCGTCCAACTGGTCTTCCGAAACCACATCGGAGACAAGACCCAGGGATCTCGCCTCCTGAGCGCTGAAAACCCTGCTGTTCATGAAGATGCGGCGGGCAGGCCCTTGCCCCAGCTTCGTCAGGACATAGGGCCCGATCGTGGCGGCGATAAGACCCAGTTTCGTCTCTGTCAGAGAGAACCGGGCGCTTTCAGCCGATATGACAATGTCGCTCGCGGCCATCAATCCAATGCCGCCGCCGTAGGCAGGTCCGTTCACGCGGCAGATGACCGGTTTGGGCAGATGATCGAGATCCCGGAGCATGATCCCCAGAGACCGGGCTTCCTCCATTTTGCCCGCACGATCTTTTTCCGCCTGGCTTTTCATCCACCCGAGATCGGCCCCGGCGCAGAAGCTCTTTCCTGCGCCGGTCAGAGTCACGATCCGGATATCCGGATCGCGGGCGACTTTTCCTGACAGATCGTGCAGCTCCGCGATCATCCGGGCGTTGAAGGCGTTGTGCTTTTCCGGCCGGTTGAGCGTGATGACGGCGACACCCCGTTCATCCAGATCGAATGCAATGGTTTCGAATTGCCATCCCTGATTATTTGCGGTCATCTCCTGTCTCCTCGCGGCAGGTTCTTTCTTCCGCCTTGAGCGTGCGCGCCATGGCTTCGGCTTCGGCGAGTTTTTCGAGATCCACACCGGTACGATAGCCCAATTTGTGCAGCCGTCGTATAACGGCGCCGGTTGAGGCATTCCCCTTTGACCCCGGCGCATAGGGACAGCCGCCGAGTCCTCCGACAGAGGTATCGAATGTTCGGATTCCAAGCTCCAGACTTGCCTCGATGTTCTCCAGCGCGTTGTCTCCCGTATCGTGATAATGTCCCGCCAGCCGCTCAGCGGGCGCAACGGCCAGGACCCTGCCGAGCATGGCCCGGATCGTCTCCTGAGTGCCCGCGCCTGTGGTGTCGCCGAGGGAGACCTCGTAGCAGCCCATCCGAAGGAGGTCTTCCGTCAGTCGTGCGACATCCTCTGGGGGGACGGCGCCATCGTAGGGGCAGACCACCGCGCAGGAGATATACCCCCGGACGGGGATGCCGTCAGCAGTGGCGGCCTGAACCACCGGTTTGAAGCGCTGCAGGCTCTCCTCGATCGAGCAGTTGATGTTTTTCCGGCTGAAGGCTTCGGAGGCCGCCGCGAAAACCGCGACCTCGTCCGCACCGCTTCTGAGTGCGTTTTCGTACCCCTTCATATTGGGAATAAGCGCGGAAAAGCGGACGCCGTCCTTTCTTCTGATCCGGGACAGAACCTCCGCCGCATCGGCCATTTGAGGGATCCACTTCGGGGAGACGAAACTGGTCGCTTCAATTCGGGTCAGGCCCGTATCGGACAGAACGTCTATGAGACGGATTTTGTCCCCGGTCGGAACAAGATGCTTTTCATTCTGCAATCCGTCCCGAGGGCCCACTTCGAATATCCTGACGTATCCAAGAGACATCTGTTGCTCCCGTTCGGTGTCCACTGAACCGTGCCGCTCGCAGGGATGGCCCCGCTATCCCTTCCGGACAGGAGTTTCCGAAGCGATCTTCCAGGGAGTTGATGCGGCTGAAAGGGATATCCGTATAGAGGCCCTGACTGCCGAATCCGACGGCGGCGCAGTAGATCAGTAAGGAGTTTGTCTCTTTAAGATCTTCATACCGGAGCCGAAGTCTTTCGATCGCCGAGGGCCGCATATTGTGAAAGAAGACATCCGAAGTCTTCACAAGACGGTCGAAGGCATCACGGCCCGACTTTTTTTTCAGATCCAGAACGATAGAACGCTTGTTGCGATTGAGGTTGAGGTAACCTGCCCCCATGGATGGATTTCGGGCCGGTGCGACGCTGCGGAAGACATCCCCTTCGGGCGGTTCGACCTTGATCACGTCGGCGCCAAGATCGCCCAGTAACTGGGTGACGAAAGGTCCGAGTACGACTGTGCTCAGATCGAGAATCCGCACACCCTCCAGAAATTTATACATGTGGGAAAATCCTCTCGGCCTGGTTCGGTTCCCTGTCTTTTTTATCTGCTCATGAAAAGCATTGCAGGAAACTAAATTTTTTGCAATAATTTTTTGAAACATTGTTTCACTGAATGAACCTTGGTATAAATTTCCCCAAAACACTTCCCCCTTGCTTCCCCCCCAATGTGAGCATCACACCGGGAAGTCAGGATTCAAGAAAAGGAGACGCAAACATGGAAAAATCGGCAGAGCTCGGCGCCAAATTAGAGGAAATGCTGCGGTTGCGGACCCGAATCATTGCCTACAGGAGACTTGAAAAGGCGGAGGAGCTTGACACGATTAAAGGTGTGAGACGCATGGAGCACTTTTTCACCTTCTGCCAGATTCCCTTTCTCGTTCGGGTCAATGAGTTCACGGTGGGAATCACCACAGAAGACGATATCAATGACCGCTGCACACGCCTCTGCGGACTCAGGCCTCCAACCGAGGAGAGCAAGGATGGCGAGGCCGAGCGACTGTCCACCTCCTGGTTTGGAACCAAGGAGGAGGCCTTGCTCCAGCAGGAAGAGTATCCGCGAATTCCGCCGGGCGAAGCGATCGTCCTTGCGCCTTTGATAAAGATGAAATTCACTCCGGAGGTTCTGCTGATTTACGGCACTCCGGCGCAGATCATGATGCTCATGTGCGGCCTGCAGAAGGAGAAATATGAAAAATTCTGGTTCTCGTTCATCGGGGAAGGAGCGTGTTCCGACTCTCTGGGACGCTGTTACGTCAGCGGCAAACCCGCCCTGAGCATTCCCTGTTATGGTGAACGCTCGATGGGAAGCGTCGCGGACGACGAGATAGCGATCGCACTGCCCGCGGCCGAACTGGAAAGAGCGCTATCCGGGCTGAAGAAGCTTCATCAGGCAGGGCTGCGATTTCCGATCGGGAATATCGGCCCGAGGCTGAGCCCGAAACCGATTCTGGCCGTCTCGTATCCGAAAACCCATAGTTAGTTTTCGTCTGGAAACGGCCCTTTTCCGCAATCTCAGCGTCAATCCGCGGATTGGTTTGTGCGGCGTAAAGTACTACGCCTCCGCTCAAATCCTTGATTTCCTTGATCTTGCGAAAAATGACTCGTTTCCAGATCGAAAACTGCATTTGTGCTTCCCGGGGTTTTCGGACGGGCCTTGTTAGTTTCTGCTCCGAAAACGGCCCTTTTCCGCAAATCCAGCGTCAACGCGCGGGCCTGGTTGTGCGAGACGCCATGTCCCTCTTCGCCCCTGGTTTGCCGGGGAAATTCTGCTCGTTTCCGAACGGGATATATCTCTCAAGGAGGTCCCCTGATGATCAGACCGTTACCACCGATTGATCCGGTAACCAAAGAATTCTGGGATGGATGCCAACAGGAAAAGCTGCTGATTCAAAAGTGCGGTTCCTGCGGTACTCTTAATTTCTACCCGAGAGCCCTCTGTAAGAAGTGCCATTCGGACCATCTGGAGTACGTCGAGATGTCCGGCAGAGGCACCCTGTATTCCTATACGATCGTCCACCGCGCCCCCGGCAAGACATTTGATTCCCAGGTCCCATACGCGGTGGCTTTGGTCGATCTTGAGGAAGGGCCACGCTTGCTGGCGAATATCGTTAATTATTCCCAGATCGGAATTGGGATGAAACTCTCAAGCGTGTTTTTAACGACGGAGGAGGGGTTTAAATTGCCTGCCTTCACTCCTGTTTCGGAGAAGGGGGAGGAGGGATGATTATGAATTCCATGGAGGGTTGTGCGGTCGTTGGCATAGGTGAAACTCCGGTCGGAAAACTGGAGCAGTCCACTTCACTGGGTCTGCACGCACTCGCGGTCCGGGAGGCGTTGGACGATGCATCTATTGACTGGCAGGATGTTGATGGGCTGATTACGGCGGGATCGTTTGTGGATAATTTTTCCCGCCACAGTCTGACAGTGGCTGAATATCTGGGGATTGCCCAGCAATTGAGTTACAACACTTCGATTCATATGGGCGGGGCATCGACGGCCATGGGCCTGATGCATGCCTGTATGGCGATCGAGCAGGGAATCTGTTCGACCGTAGTTGTAGCAGGTGCGGATAATCAGCGTTCAGGACTTCGAGGAAAGGATGCTGTGGAGCAGTACGCATCTTTTCGCCATCCCCAGTTCGAGGTGCCTTTCGGTTTGCCCAATCCCGGCGCCTATGCCATGATCGCCCACAGGTATATGTTCGAATATGGGGTCACCAGCGCCCAGATGGCTGAAGTTGCGGTCACAATCAGAAATCATGCCGGCCTCAATCCAAGGGCCGTTTTCAGGCAACCGATCACTGTTGAAGATGTACTGAACTCAAAAATGATCTGCGAACCGCTTCACCTGCTGGACTGCAGTCCGATCAGTGACGGCGGAGGCGCCCTGGTCGTCACCTCTCTGGCAAAAGCAAAAGCCAATGGGCTCAAACCCGTTAAAGTTGCCGGATACGGCATGGGGTTTACTCACGATCATGTCATTGAAAATCCTGACTTGACGACCTCCGGTTGTAAGGCATCCGGAAAAAGGGCTTTCGAAAAAGCAGGGATCGTTCCTGCCGATATCGATTTCGCCGAATTGTACGATTGCTATACCATCGCGGTAATCATGCAGCTTGAGGAACTGGGATTCTGTGCCCGGGGTGAGGGCGGATCATTCGTGGAGAATGGGAACATCTCACTGAAGGGATCCCTGCCCGTCTGTACCCATGGGGGGCTCTTGTCGCATTGCCATCTCGGTGCACCGGCGGGCGTTTTCCACCTCACCGAAGCTGTGCGACAATTGCGAGGGGAGTCAGGCCCACGCCAGGTACCCGATCCCCATTATGGTCTGGTGCATGCGGAAGGAGGGATTTTGTCTGCAAACTGCACAGTTATTCTTGGGGGATTATAGGAATTTGATTATCTCAGGAGGGAGTTATCCATCTGGCTCCAGTGAAAAACAAGATCAAGTCCATTTCCACTTATGGTCGAGAGCGGTTTCACCACCCGTTCGCTGCGCTCTCTAGAGGCCACTGAGAAAGGAATGAGAAAATCAGAACAATTGGGTTTAAAACCAAAGACAAAAGGTTTTTCTCAGCATTTGGACGGTTTCCAGGTAACAAGATGATTTTGCAGAATGAAGGAGATATGGATGAATTTTGAACCTTTGACTCTCGACCGGGAAACGGACCTGCTTCGTAAAGAAGTCAGGGCGTTCCTTTCCGATCAAAGGGACTTTCTGAAAGGCGGCTATATCGATTGCTGGTCCATCTGCGAACCCGCATTCAGTCGTCTTCTAGGGGAAAAGGGATGGATCGGGATGACCCTGCCGAAACAATACGGCGGAGGCGGCCGCACCTATCTGGAACGTTATGTCGTGGTCGAGGAACTTCTGGCGGCCGGGGCTCCTGTCGGTGCGCACTGGGTTGCGGATCGCCAGACCGGGCCGCTGCTGCTGAGCTTCGGCACAGAGGAGCAGAAAGAATTTTTCCTGCCCCAGATCGTCCGCGGGGAGTGCTATTTCGCGATCGGCATGAGCGAGCCGGACAGCGGCTCCGACCTGGCCGCAATCCGGACCAGGGCGGAGCGGGTGGAAGGTGGGTGGCGGATTACCGGTGGAAAAACCTGGACCAGTTTTGCAATGACCTGCCGGTATGTCCTTCTGCTTTGCCGGACCGCTCCTCCCGGCAGCGAAGCCGCAGACCGGCACAAGGGGATGAGCCAGTTTATTCTCGACCTTGAAAGTGAAGGCGTCACTCGCCGGCCGATCCGCAATCTGGCGGGGGAAGACCACTTTTGCGAGATTTTTCTGGAGCAGGTCTTCGTCCCGGAAAACAGGCTTCTTGGGGAAGAAGGCAACGGATGGCGTCAGGTCATGGCGGAGCTGGCATTCGAGCGCAGCGGCCCGGAGAGGTTCCTCAGCAACTTCCGCCTCTTTTCGGAAGGGCTGGATTTCCTGCGGACCTCCGGCAAGGGGGAGATCGGGGCGCGGACGATCGGACGGCTGGCCGCCCAGCTCATGAACCTGCGCCAGATGTCTCTTTCCGTCGCCGGGCAGCTTCAGGCGGGGGAACTGCCGGTCAACGAGGCATCCATTGTAAAGGAGCTTGGCACCACCTTCGAGCAGAATCTGGCGGAGGCGCTGCGCGGCCCGCTCGCCATCGAGCCGGGCGTGGATGCCGGCGAGCGCATGAGTAGCCTGCTCGGCAAATCCATTCTGACTGCACCGTCATTCTCACTGCGTGGAGGCACCCGGGAGATACTGCGGGGCATTCTGGCCAAAGGACTGGGACTGCGATGAACGAAATGACGAGCATCATCGAGGAATCCGTCAATGATCTCTTTGCAGAGGAGGTAACGCCCGAGTCCATCGAAACGATGGAATCCGGCGGATTTCCGGAACCGCTATGGAGCACCTTCGATGGCGGCGGATGGACGCGGATCGCTCTTTCCGAGGAGGATGGGGGGGCAGGAACCGGACTTTCAGGGGGATATACGCTCATGCGCATCGCCGGCTATCATGCCGCGCCTCTTCCGGTGGTCGAGGCGATTCTCGGCACTTATCTGCTGAGCGCCAGTGGACTTCCGATACCCGAAGGGCTGCTGACCGTGGCCCTTGCCGACCAGTCGCCCCCAGGCGAAAACAATGGCCGCCTGCTGCTGCCCCGAGTCCCCTGGGCCCGGCATGCGCGGGGCGTGGTGGTTGTTCTGCCGGGCCGCAATGGTTCCACAGGGGTCGCGTGGGTTGACCGCGACAGTTATCAGGTCCAGGAGCATAGGAATCTGGCTGGAGAGCCGAGGGACGATGTCCTGGTGAGCTCCAGAAAACCGGCTGAAGAAAAACTGATTCACGCCACTTCCACAGAGCAGGTCCGATCATGGTTCGCTCTGGGCCGTGCGGCGCAGATAGCCGGCGCAGCGCAAAAAGCTCTGGAGCGCACGATTGCCTACGCCAATGAACGCCGACAGTTCGGCCGCCCGATCGGCAAATTCCAGGCCATCCAGCATCAGATCGCGGTGCAGGCCGAACAGCTCTATGCCGCCAGGTGCGCGGCGGATACGGCCATAGCCCACCTCGGGACCCCGCAGGAGTGGGAATGCATTGCCGCGGCAAAAATTCTCTCGGGAGAAGCCGTAGGAATTGTTGCCGGAACAGCACACGCGGTCCACGGCGCCATCGGCTTTACCAAAGAATTCGCCCTGCAGCTGGATACGCGACGGCTATGGTCCTGGCGGGAGGAATACGGAAATGAAGATCACTGGTCCCGTCGTCTTGGAGAATTCTGCCTTGCGCTGGGAGAAGATCGGTTGTGGACCTTTCTGACCGCACAAACGGGTTGACAGCCTTGGGAAAAGGACCTTCGCAGCTTTTTTTAGAATTTCGATTTCAATAACCGAAAGGACAACGCAATGGAAGATTCGGTGGTCGTTGAGCGCCATGAAGGAGTTGTTATCTGGAGACTGAACCGCCCGGAAATTCGAAATCCGATTTCAGATCCCGACATAGTGGATGCCATCGTAAAAGTATCAGAGGAGGCTCAAAACGACCGGGCCGTGCGGGTGGTCATTCTCACCGGCAACGGCAGTGCATTTTCCTCGGGAGGAAATGTCAAGAAAATCCGCAGTGAGATGACCGAGTCGGATAAAACTCCCGCGGATCTGGTGGACTGGTACAGACAAGGCATTCAGAGGATCCCTCTGGCATTGTACAAGCTGGACGTTCCCCTCATCGCGGCGGTGAACGGGCCCGCCATCGGCGCCGGGTTGGATCTGGCCTGCATGTGTGACATCCGTATCGCGGCAGAAAGCGCCATATTCGCAGAGAGTTTCGTAAAGCTGGGAATCATCCCGGGAGATGGCGGATCATGGTTTCTTCCCAAGGCTGTCGGGCTGTCGAAAACTTTCGAAATGGCTTTGACCGGTGATCCTCTGAGCGCCAGTGAAGCCCTGGATTGCGGATTGATTTCCAGAATCGTGCCCGATGATCAACTTATGGATGAAGCATTGGGTCTGGCCAGGCGGATTGCCGTCAATCCTCCCCTCTCGGTACGCATGGCCAAGCAGCTGATCCGAGAAGGGCAGCGAACGGATCTGGAAACCCACCTGCAGATGGCGGCCGGCATGCAGGCCATTTCCCATAGAACACAGGACCATCGTGAGGCAATGGCTGCGATTTCTGAGAAGCGAACAGGTTCTTTCAAGGGAGAGTGAGACAAATTTATTGGTAATTCGGAGGATTTTCAGTTGGAAGTCGATCCGTCATTCAGATTTCCCGCCTGATCCCGAGTTTCTGCAGTTTTGAATCGAGGGTGGTGGGCTTTAGACCCAGGATTTCCGCGGCGCCGCCGTCTCCCCGGATACGTCCTCCGGTGTTTTCCAGGGTGGAAAGAATGTGTTGTCGCAGCACCTCTTTGAGAGTGGTATCTTCGGAGGCCGATGAACCGGGGGCGCTTCCCGGCAGCTCAAGGTGCAGGGTCGTGCTCTTGCACAGGATCATCGCCCGTTCGATGACGTTGCGCAACTCCCGCACATTTCCCGGCCATGCGTAGCGATTGCAGGCCTCCATGTCGGCCTTTGGGATCTTTTCAATCGTCTTTCCCATTGCCTCGGCAAATTCCTTGACGAAGGCCCACACCATGAGAGGGATGTCTTCCCGGCGCTGGCGCAGCGGGGGGACGGAGACGGGGAAGACGTTCAGGCGGTAAAAGAGATCTTCGCGGAATTTATCCTCAGTGACCGCCTGGGCCAGGTCCCGATTGCTCGCGGCGATCACTCGGACATCCACATGGAGTGTCTGCGAACTGCCGAGGCGCTCGAACTGACCCTCCTGAAGAACCCTGAGCAGTTTGGCCTGGAGCTCAAGCGGCAGTTCGCTGATTTCATCGAGAAAGATCGTCCCGCCATGTGCGGCCTCGAAACGGCCGATCTGCTTGGTCAGGGCGCCGGTGTAAGCGCCCTTCTCGCGCCCGAAGAGTTCACCTTCGATCAGCGAGGCGGGCAGCGCGGCGCAGTTCACCTTGACCATCGTTTTTGATTTCCGGGAACTCAGTTTGTGAATGGCGCGGGCCAGCAGCTCCTTTCCGGTTCCCGTCTCGCCCGTCAGAAGAACCGTTGCGCTCGTGCCGGCGACCTGCTCGATCTGGTCCAGGGTCCTGCAGATCGCTTTCGATTGGCCGATGATCTCCTCATGACTGTGCAGGACTTCGATTTCGTCCCGAAGATAGAGATTTTCCGCTTCAAGGCAATCTTTCAGCGCAGTCATTTCCCGGAGGGCCTTCTCCAGTTTCTGTTCCGTTCGCTTGCGCTCGAGGGCGCTGGCGAAAATCTCTCCGACGAGTCTGAGGCGCCGGATGATATCCTCGGGCCAGTTGCGTTCAATTCGCGAAGAGGTGAAAACCACCGCTCCGAGGATCTTGCCTCCGACCTGGAGCGGTATGCTCACGATTGACTTGTACCCGAGCTTCTCGCAGAAATTTTTTTCACGCCAGGACGGATCCGGCAACTCGTCAGGGTTGGAGAAGAACGATACTCCGCGGCGGATCGATTTGACCCACATCGGCAGCATCTCGGTCAAAGACTCATCGGGAGGTTTGGGTATGCCGGGAAGGGTATAATGATGTGTCCGGATAAGCTTGTTATTGTCTTCGGAAAACTCCGCGATAATACTTCGGTCGAAACCCAGAAAGTCCGCAATGCTCTTCAGCCCGTCGCAGATCTTCGAGTCGATTTCCCTGGCGGGCAAATTGACAAAAATGGCGGAAATATGAGAGAGCAGTATTTCGAACTGCAGGCGCTCATTGAGTTCTCGCTCTTTTATCTTGCTATCCATGCTATCCCGGATGCTCGCAACGATTCCCAGCAGAGTTCCCTCGGAGGACTTGAGCGGATAGCAATTCAGATTCCAGACAAGGGCTGCCTTGGAATGGTCCGCGGGGCGATTCTGAATTTCGGTGCCAAGAACCGGTTCACCACTCTCGAGGACCTTCCTGTAAGCATTCTCCTCCTCTGGTGAAATATCCGGACGAACTTCCCGGGTTGTTCTGCCGAGGTGCTGCTCGATCGATTTGCCGTAAAGGCGCGATATGAACTCGTTGATATAAAGATATCGCAGCTCGCAATCTACAACGCTCACACCGAAGGGTGCCGTCCGGAAGAAATCCACTATAAGGCTCTTCGGCCGGATCTCTTTTGTGCTTATCTGGTCCCTGGAACCATAACCATGTTTCTTTTGTATGGTTTCGTTGGCGTTTGATGGAATCCGCATTGCCAGCCTTCCCGGTTTTTGGATCGGAATCCAGAATCAATCAGTGTGTCCAGTGTATTCCGAGTTAGAAATAATCAAAAGTGATTTTTTGCAAAAGGAGGCATCCAGCTTAACCGTTCCCGTCGGGTATTCCAACCTACAAATCTTGTGTTCAGGGGTTATACCACCTGGGACGGTCTTGTCTGGAGTGGAATAAGTCCTGTATCAGCTGTCAGGGAGGAAAACGCGCCCGGCCCAGCTCCGATAAATCGTAGATTCTCCAATTTATCGGATCCGGCTGTTTTGGATTCTTTTCTTCTTGCCTCATGCAGCGCCCTTTTTACGAGCAACATCAGCCTTGTAGAGGATGAACGACATTCTGGTTTTTGGCACAATTTGTGAAATCTATCTTTGTGGATTCCCGCCACGCAAAGTCAAAGAATTTTCTCGCTTCGAACGAGCCATGCCACGGTCGAGAAATCGGACCTTCACAATCATCGCGCTAAATGGAGAAGCACTTATGGAACCAGTTAAAACGGAGATCGGGATCACCGCCTACGGCGCCTATCTGCCGCGCCTGCGGTTGCAGAAGCAGGCGATTGCTGATGCGAATGCCTGGTTTGACTCGAGCCTGAAAGGGTTGGCAAAGGGAGAGAAAACCATGTGCAACTGGGATGAGGATACGATCACCATGGCGGTCGAAGCCTGTAGTGATTGCCTGGGCAGAGAACCTCTGCAGGAGCATGCCGCCTTGATCATGGCATCGTCGAGCATGCCCTTTCTCGACCGCCAGAATTCCGTTGTCGTGGCCGAAGCGCTGAACCTGAACACCAGTGGGCTGCGCACCATGGATGTGGCTTCCTCCCAGCGGGCAGCGACCTCGGGCCTGCTTTCCGCTCTGGATATCGCGGCTGCCGGCAGAGGCGATGCGGTCCTTGTCGCCTCCGAGCACCGCCGCACCCGCTGCGCCTCCCGCGAGGAGATGCTCTACGGGGACGGAGCTGCGGCCGTTGCAGTGGGAACAGATGGCGTTCTGGCGGAATACGTCGCAGGCTACAGTCAGGCGATCGATTTTGTCGATCACTACCGGAGTGACGGCAAAGATTTTGATTACGGGTGGGAAGAGCGCTGGATTCGGGATGAAGGCCTGATGAAGATCATCCCGAAGGCGGTCGAATCCCTGTTGAAAAATGCCGGCGTTCGTGCGGAGGAGATCGCCCACTTCGTGGTGCCGACTGAACATGCCGCAGTGCCGGCGAAATTGGCGAAGGTGCTGGGTATCCGGGAAGAAGCTGCTGCCGACAATCTACTGCAGTCCGTGGGGCTTGCAGGGGCCGCCCAGCCCATCCTGCTGCTTGCCCACCGCCTGGAGCAGGCGGCACCCGGAGACCTGATTCTGGTGGTCGGCTTTGGACAGGGGTGTGACGTGCTGCTCTTCCGTGCGACCGATGCGGTACAAAAACAGCGGCCAACCCTTGGCGTCTCCGGAAATCTGAGCCTGGGCCGTCCCGAAAGCAACTACAACAAATTTCAGTCGTTCAATAACCTGCTGGAGAAGGACCTCGGCAAGCGTGCCGAAATGGACAAGCAGGCCTATCTTTCGGTCATTTACCGCAACAAGGGCCTGGTGAACAGCTTTATAGGCGGCCGGTGCACCGCCTGCGATACGGTCCAGATGCCCAAGCACAAGTACTGCGTCAATCCGGAATGCGGAGCGTACGACGCCCAGGTGGATCACCCCATGGCCGGAAAGAAAGGGCATGTGGCCACCTGGACGGCCGACCGCCTGACTTTTGATTACAATCCGCCCGCGTATTTCGGCCTGGTGGTTTTTGAAGGCGGCGGCCGCTTTCTGATGGATATGACCGAAGTCGACCCCGAAAACTTTGACACGGGCGCCGAGGTCTCGGTCCATTTCCGGATCAAACAGATCGATTCGCAACGGGGCTTTCGCAAATACTTCTGGAAAGCCATTCCGGCTCAATAATCCGAGAGAGAGGTCAGATCATGCCAAGTGGAATCAAGGATAAAGTCGTCATTCTCGGCGCAGGCTGCAGCAGATTCGGTGAGCGCTGGGATTGCGAAGCCGCGGATCTGATGGCCGAGGCTTTTGAAGAGTGCCTGCAGGATGCCGGGATCGAGAAAAAACAGATCGAGGCGGCCTGGCAGGCCACCGGCATAGACGCATTCAACGTCGGAGCGGGCGCTCTGCCGTTGAGTATGGCTCTGCGACTCCCGAATATTCCGGTGTCCCGGGTGGAAAACTACTGCGCCAGCGGCACGGAGGCCTTCCGGGCAGCCACCTATGCCGTAGCCTCCGGCGCGTGCGATATCGCTCTGGCGCTGGGTTTTGAAAAACTCAAGGATGTGGGGTACGGAGGACTTCCGCAGAGGACCCGCGGGCTGACCAACGATCTCTTCTTCCCCAATCTCTCTGCTCCTGGGGCTTTTGCACTTCTGGCGGCGGGATATCGGGCCAAATACGGCATCGACAAGCAGGACCTCAAGCGGGCCATGGCGCACGTTTCGGTGAAAAGCCACGCAAACGGCGCCAAAAACCCCAAGGCCCACCTGCGGAATGCCGTCTCCGAAGAGCGGGTTCTGAACGCACCTCTTATCGCGGATCCGATCGGATTGTTCGACTGTTGCGGGGTGAGCGATGGCGCGGCCTGCGCCATTGTGACCACCCCGGAGATTGCCAGAAGCCTCGGAAAGAAAGATCTGGTCAGCGTCAAGGCGCTGCAGCTCTGCACTTCCAACGGCGAGGAAGGCGGCTACGACCGCTGGGACGGCTCCTATATCCACACCACGCGAATCGCCGCCAGGCGTGCTTACGAGGAAGCGGGAATCCAAAAGCCGCTGAGCGAAATCAGCATGACGGAAGTGCATGACTGCTTTTCCATCACGGAACTCGTGACCATGGAAGATCTTCAGCTCTCCGAGGCGGGCGGTGCGGTAAAGGATGTGCTGGACGGCGTTTATGACGCCGACGGAAAGATTCCCTGCCAGATCGACGGCGGCCTTAAATGTTTCGGTCATCCGATCGGCGCCTCCGGCCTGCGGATGATCTACGAGATGTACCTGCAGCTCAACGGCAGGGCTGGAGAGCGGCAGTTGCCCGACCCCAGAATCGGCTTGACCCACAACCTGGGCGGCTTTCCCTATCAGAACGTGGCCAGCATTTCTATCATCGGCCGCCACGGCATCTAACCATTTTCTGCCCGAGAAAGGCGCTTTTCGAGTCAGAAACCAGGCTCTTTCACTTGAGTTTTCCGGAAGGATATCAACGGGCGCGGTCGGCTGCCTTGATCCGGGTTGACAAGGATAAAGTAAAAAGGAGATTCACGTGGAATTCAGCGGCGGCAAATTAATCCAGGAAAAGCGGGGCCGAACCCTGCTGCTTACCCTCTGTAATCCCGGTGTGCGCAATGCGCTCGACCCCGTGATCTGGAACGCCGGACTGGATGCCACTCGAAAGGCAGCGGAGGACGATGATATCGGCGCTATCGTTCTGACCGGCGCGGACGGTCATTTCTCCAGCGGCGGCAACCTGAAACGGATGCATGAAAACCGGCAGAAACCTCAACGGGTCGCCGATGAAGGCGTTTGTCAGTTCCACGACTGGATACGGGCAATTCGTCTTTGCCCAAAGCCGATTATTGCGGCGGTAGAGGGCGCGGCCGCAGGGGCCGGATTTTCGGTGGCACTGGCCTGCGACCTGATCGTTTCCGCTGAAAATGCACGTTTTCTTGTGGCCCACGTGAAGGTTGGACTCAGCCCCGACGGTGGCGTGTCGGCATCTCTCGCCCGGGCGCTTCCGCCCCAGATGGTTTCGGAGCTCTTGCTGGAGGGAGGATCGGTCGACGCCGTGACGCTCAACCGATTCGGGATCATAAACCGCCTCTGCGTCCCGGGCAGCGCCCTGGAAACCGCACTGGCCTGGGCCGGGAAGCTGGCAGCCGGGCCGCCCCGGGCAATGGGGCGGATCAAGCAGCTGGTCGAAAAAGCCTATCACAATGATTTATCCACCCAGCTCGATCTTGAGAGACAATTGATCGTTGAAGGAATTTTTCAGGAAGAATGTGGGGAAGGAATTGCGGCTTTTTTTTCCAAGCGATCTCCGGTGTTCGTTCAACAAGAGAAAAACTGAGCTGTCCTCTATCCCCTGGCTACTTTAAAAGTAAAAGGAGTTCCACCAATGATACGAGATCAGGAAACGCTGAATGTATTGCTGGAGACCATTTCGCGCTTTGTGAAGGAGCGCTTGAAACCGAACGAGGAGCTGGTTGCCGAAACGGATGAAATTCCGGAAAATCTTCAGCAGGAAATGAAAGACCTGGGGCTTTTCGGGATGTCGATTCCCGAACAATACGACGGCCTGGGTCTGACGATGGAAGAAGAAGTCTCGGTTGTGTTTGAGTTGGGAAAAACATCGCCCGCTTTCAGGTCACTGTTCGGAACGAATGTGGGGATCGGCTCCCAGGGGATCGTGATCGACGGGACGGAGGAGCAGAAACGGAAATATCTCCCTCAACTTGCCAAGGGCATGATTGCGTCGTTTGCTCTTACCGAACCTGATGCCGGTTCGGATGCTGCCTCTTTGCGGACAACCGCCAGGCGGGAAGGGGACCATTATGTCCTCAACGGGAACAAACGGTTCATCACCAATGCGCCGACCGCAGGAGTTTTTACGGTAATGGCGCGAACCGATCCAGAAAAGAAAGGGGCAAGCGGCATCTCGGCGTTCATCGTGGAAGCCGGGTCACCCGGGTTGACTCTTGGCAGACCCGATAAGAAGATGGGACAGAGAGGCGCTCATACCTGCGATGTGATCTTTGAAAACGTCCATGTCCCTGCCGCCAATATTATCGGGGGGCAGGAAGGGATCGGCTTCAAAACCGCCATGAAGACTCTGGACAAGGGCCGCCTCCATCTCTCGGCGCTCGCAACCGGAACGGCCGAGCGCATGCTGGATGATGCATTGCATTATGCGATGGAAAGAAAACAATTCGGAAAACCGATCGCTGATTTTCAACTGATCCAGGCCATGCTGGCCGACAGCAAAATGGAGATTTATGCCGCCCGCAGCATGATTCTGGATGCGGCGCGCCAACGTGATGCTGGAAAAGACGTCAGCTGCGAAGCCTCCTGCTGCAAACTTTTCGCATCGGAAATGTGCGGCCGTGTGGCGGATCGCGCGGTTCAGATTCACGGCGGATCGGGATACGTGAGCGATTACGCCATCGAGCGCTTCTATCGCGATGTGCGTGTCTTCAGGCTATACGAAGGGACCAGTCAGATTCAGCAACTTGTCATCGCGAAAAATATGATCCGCAACGCATCCTGAACGTATTTTTCACTGATCGACGGACAGTGTGGAGCTGTCCGCCGTATTTCACGGTAGGAACCGATTGCAGGGCGGATATTGAAAGGGGATTGTCTGAAAGATCTATTTTTCGAAGGATGTGTTTTTTTTGATCCCAAGCTTTTTTATTTTTGCATCCAGGGTGGTGGGCTTGAGGGCCAGAATTTCCGCGGCGCCACCCTTGCCTCTGATTCGCCAGCCGGTGCTCTTGAGCACGGCAAGGATATGCCGCCTCTCCACGTCACACAGTAAAATGGATTGGGAGCCGGGCGAACCGGCGGCGCTTCCCGGCAGTTCAAGTCGCAGGGTTGTTCCCTTGCACAGAATCATCGCCCTCTCGATGACATTGCGCAGCTCCCGCACATTTCCCGGCCAGGCATAGCGCCTGCAGGCCTCCATGTCGGCCTTCGGAATCTTCTCTATGATTTTCCCCATTGCCTCGGCGAATTCCTTGACAAAGGCCCATACCATAAGGGGGATATCCTCCTGGCGCTGCCGAAGAGGCGGGACGGAGACGGGAAAGACATTCAAGCGGTAAAAGAGATCGGCGCGAAACTTTTCCTCCCTGACCGCCTGTGCCAGATCCCGGTTGCTCGCTGCGATCACACGGACATCCACGTGGATGGTCTGCGAACTGCCGAGGTGCTCGAACTGGCCGTCCTGAAGAACTCTGAGCAGTTTGGCCTGGAGCTCAAGTGGAAGTTCGCCGATTTCATCGAGAAAGATCGTTCCGCCATGGGCGGTTTCGAAACGGCCGATCTGCTTGGTCAGGGCGCCGGTGTAAGCGCCCTTTTCACGCCCGAAGAGTTCACCTTCGATCAACGAGGCAGGCAAAGCAGCGCAATTCACTTTAACCATTTTTTTCAGCTTGCGGGAACTCAGTTTATGAATGGCGCGGGCCAGCAGCTCTTTTCCGGTTCCCGTCTCGCCCGTCAGAAGAACCGTTGCGCTCGTGCCGGCAACCTGCTCGATCTGGTTCAAGGTTCTGCGGATCGCCTTCGACTGGCCGACGATCTCCTCATAACTGTGCAGGACTTCGATTTCGTCTCGTAAATAAAGGTTCTCCGCCTCCAGATGATCCTTAAGCCTTTTGATTTCCGAAAATGTTTTTTCAAGTCGCTGGTCCACCCGCTTGCGCTCAAGGGCGCTGGCGAAGATTTCTCCGACCAGCTTGAGGCGCCGGATAATATCTTCAGGCCATCTGCGTTCGGATTTCGTGGAGGAGAAAGAAACTCCGCCCAGAATCGTCTCACCTATCTTCAGGGGAATGTTGATGGTCGATTTCAGGCCGTTTTTTGCGAGATATTCTTTTTCCCGCCGCGAAGAATCGGGCAGCTCGTCCAGTGATGAGAAGAAAGAAATGAGGCCCCGGTGAAACGATTTCACCAGATTGGGAAGAACTTCATTAACATCTATGGTCGGTGGCACCGGCGATCCGGGTGCATTGTACTGGTGTGTAAGTAAAAGGCGGGTCTGGTCGCTGGAAAACTCCAGTATGACGCCCCGTTGAAAACCCAGGAATTCGGTAATGCTTTCCAGCGAATCACAAATTTTTGAATCCACCTCACTGGAAGGTAAATTGACGAATATCGTGGAAAGCCGGGAAAGGAGCGCTTCGAACCGCAAACGTTCGTTGAGTTCCATCTCATCCGACTTCACTTCGGTTTTGTCCCGGATGCTCGTCGCGACCGCTTCCAGGATTCCCACTTCGGTAAGAATCGGATAAAAACAAAGATTCCAGTACCTGGCCTGGTCCGGCGCGTCGGGAAAGGAAGCCTTGACCTGGACATCGAACAGGGGTTCCCCCGATTCCATGACCCGCCGATACAGAAGCTCCTCATTCAGTGAGATTTCGGGACGAATCTCCCCGACTTTTCGCCCTATGTGCTCTTCCGCGGGCCTTCCGTTCAGTGCCGCCATCTTTTCATTGACGTAGAGGTAGCGCAGCTTACAATCCACCAGACTCACTCCGAACGGCGCCGTCCGGAAGAAAGTCGAAAAGTCTTCGGTCTGGAAGGGCGGAAGATACTTTCCTGAATTGTACGATTCATTCGCCATTGGGAAAAACCCCTACTCGCGTCAATTACCCAGCAGATTTCTTCTCATCCGGGTTTCCTTGCGTCGATTCAAAACGCATACCGTGAACTGCTCCCTGTTGTTTCTGAACCTGGATTAGAAGCCGAAGGCTTGGTCTTAAGGTAGCGCGCGGCATATATATTTTTCCACAAACAAAACTGAGAATAGCACATATATGAGGGGTCTATCCACCAAAAGAAAAACCCTGTAGCGAATAACCTTTCGTTTTCATTAGAGAAATGCTTAAACACACTTTTGTGCTGATTTTCCGGGGGAAATATCTGGAGAATTTTTTGAAGATGTCGACCCGGGTGGAACCGGTGCGGTGGACCGAAACAGGTTTGCGATCGGAATACCTGTTTGCAGACGTACTTCACCGGACTCTCTCATTTAATTCCCTGAAGCAGGGTACATTTTTTATGCCAGACAAGAGTGGCAAAAAAGCGGTGTCAAAAAAGGTTCTGTTTCGCAGAACCCCGTGCTCCCGCGTGGCGGAATGCGTTCCCTGAGAAAACGGATCGGAGCAACTGTATATCGTCGAATCTACGAAATGCTGGAGTTCTGTCGATTCGTCGCGATCATTCTCGAATCCGGAGTTTTGCAAGGTAGCCTGATCAGCAAGGCCGTAGCCCTCTCAGTCCTGACGCCATCGTACGCCCCCTTCAGGAAACGGCAGCACCTGTAAAACAGATTTCCGATCCTTCCCGGGGTGGGCCCCCCAGATGCAGATCTCTTTTTCAGGTCCCATAAACCCTGTTTTAATTAAATGTCAGGCAAATCATGGATGCCTCTTATATTTTGGAGTTGAATTCTTTTATGGTTACACCCCCTTTTTGTGGAGTCTCTAAAAACCTCACATATTTAAGTATTTAGGGTTGGACTTGTTTTTGCTGTCGGTTTGGTACGGCAAATGCAACGGTGTTTTTATCGCCACCTCTCTCTCTGCGGCTTTGAAGGTTTACGCAGTTTTCAGAATTGGCGTTGACTGTTGATTTTCCAGATCATCACGGTTGGAATTTCGGAAAACAAGTTGGGTCTTGTTTACTCTCGCACCCGGTGAGGGAAGCAGAACCTGTTAACGTGGAGGCAAGCTCGATGAGAAAGCATTTCCTGGTCTGTCTGTTCCTGATGTTCGTTGCTGCTCCGGTAGGCGGCGCTGTGGCATCGGATGTGATGGGCAATGCGGCAGGTTTTCCTGGATGGGAAGCCTGCCGCGCATTGCCTGTTGCATCCGGCTGGGCAGGGCAAACTTTTTTTTGAGAGGCATGAAAATATGATCCGAGATCAGGAAACTTTCAATGTTCTTCTGGATACCGTATCCCGTTTCGTCAAGGAACGATTGGTTCCCCATGAAGAAGAAGTGGCGGCGACCGATGAAATTCCGGCGAGAATCCTGCGGGAGATGAAGGATCTGGGACTGTTTGGCATCACGATACCTGAAAATTACGGAGGATTGGGCTTGACCATGGAAGAAGAAGCCCTGGTCACTCATGAACTGGGGAAGGCCTCTCCATGCTTTCGTTCCGCAATCGCCACGAACATCGGCATTGGTTCCACCGGCATCGTAATCGACGGTACCGAGCAACAGAAGAATCGCTATCTTCCCAAACTCGCCTCTGGTGAGATGATTGGAGCATTTGCGCTTACGGAACCGGATGCCGGGTCAGATGCGGCGTCTTTGCGCACCACGGCTGAACGGGATGGTGATTATTTCGTGATCAATGGGACCAAAAGATTCATTACCAACGCTCCCGAAGCCCACATTTTCACGGTTATGGCGCGAACCGATGCCACCATCAGGGGTGCCGGAGGGATTTCCGCCTTTATCGTGGAGGCAAACACCCCCGGTCTTTCATTGGGGAAGATAGATAAAAAAATGGGTCAGAGGGGGGCCCATACCTGCGACGTCATCTTTGAAAACTGTCGGGTCCCCGCGGAAAATTTGATCGGAAACAAGGAAGGGGTTGGCTTCAGGACGGCCATGAGAGTGCTCGAAAAAGGACGGATTGTCATCGCCGCATTATGCACGGGGGTCGCCGAGCGCATGCTGAAAGATGCCCTCGAGTACGCTGTCAATCGAAAACAATTTGGCCAACCCATTGCCGAATTCCAACTGATTCAGGCCATGCTGGCCGACAGCAAGACGGAAATTTACGCTGCGCGGAGCATGTACCTGGATGCAGCTCGCCGGCGTGACGAAGGAAAGAACGTCGGGACCGAAGCGTCCTGCTGCAAGTATTTCGCCTCCGAGATGTGCGGAAGGGTGGCCGACCGGGCAGTGCAGATCCATGGCGGTTCGGGATATGTCAGCGATTACGCCGTTGAGCGTTTTTACCGGGACGTGCGCCTGTTCAGAATCTTTGAAGGGACTTCTCAGATCCAGCAAATAGTGATAGCCCGCAATATGATCCGCGAGGCTCAGAGTTAACCGGAGAGAACATCATGGGGAACGATCCAATTCTATGCGATGTTCGTGATGGCGTGGCCATCGTCACGCTCAATAACCCGCCACTTAATTTAGTGAACCGAAGCCTGACCATGGCGCTGGGCCGGACCCTTGCGGATTTGCTGCACAACGGCGCCGTCCGCGTTCTGGTTATAACAGGCGCCGGAGAACGGGCCTTTTGCGCCGGATCGGATATCGGAGAGTTTGCGGAGATGATGGATCCCGGTCAGGTAGTGCCCAGGAAGCTGGAACGCCAGAAGGAGGTCTTCGGCATCCTCGACAATTTTCCCAAACCGACCATTGCCGCCATCAATGGGATTGCGTACGGGGGCGGTCTGGAGATCGCCGTATGTTGCGACCTGTTGGTCCTCGAGGAACACTGCCGGATTGCCTTGCCCGAGATCAAGCTCGGTGTTTTCCCAAGCAGCGGTGGGCCGGCTCGGGTCACTCGTCGCATAGGGGAGAGTCGTGCCAAGGAAATGATGTTTCTCGGTGAGCCCATCGATGCCGGGACCGCCCTGGCGTGGGGGCTTGTCAATCGGGTCGTCCCCAAAGGAGCGAGTCTTGATGCTGCGCTGGGCATGGCATCCGTTCTGGTCGAGCGTCCCCGCTATGCGCTGCAGTTGTGTAAAAAGGCCGTTGACCTCTCCCTTGAGATGTCCCTGGAAGAGGCGCTTGTTCAATCCCTCGAGCTGAGCGACAAGGCCTTCAGTTCACCGGAATGCAAAGAGGGAGTAAGGGCTTTTCTCAAAAAAGATCGGGCGGATTTCTCCAAATGCTGAAAATCGCGGAGCAGTCCTGTCCTGACGAGAATTGGCCAGGACACCGATGCCGTCCTCAAAAACCTGTTGGGCCTCTCTCCGGATGATATCTATCGTTTACGCACCGAGGGTATTCTCGGCAAATCCCGGTTGCTGAAAAAAGGGGTGGCGACAGCCAAAGTCCCCCCCTGGTCTGCAGGAGCTACGAAGAATGGTAGAAAGGTCCAATATTTTGGAGGCAGCGGGCTGATGACTATTCTCGCGTTCCTTTGAAAAATGAAGCATTAGGGATTATTTTCCAGTTATTTTAAATAATTAGGCCTGCACTTGTTTAATTGGCACGGAGGTTGTAACATTGTTTTATATTTTTTGTAACCGGGGGCAGGATGTGATCATGATTTTTCGGAACAATTGAAAATACCGAAATTCCTACGATATCTGCAACAACTGAAATGGAACAACTTTTTATGATTCAAAAATTGTATCATTCAAGTTAAATAATGTATTTTACACGTATCATAGCGCATTTATACTGCCTTTATAACTGGAAGAATCCTTATCTTTCTGAAGGGATGTCCGTTGCGCTGCCTGTGGTGTGCGAACCCGGAGGGACAAATCGGCGCCATGGATACGTTACGACAGGAACAGATGCATCGGCTGCGGCACCTGCATCGACTGCCACATTATTTTCGTTTTTTCTGCACATCGGGTGTGGATAGCAGGAAATAAGCTTACCTATTCAGAGATGGAGACAGGCCTATGAAAAAGCTTAGCGTACTCTGTTTGGTTCTCACGCTGGTTATCGGTTCCGTTGGCGGCGCCCTTGCCGCGGATGTCAACCTGCCGAAGAACATGGTGTGGAGTTGTTATGACGTTGGCTCGTCCGGATACGTCCAGGCATCGGCTATCGCCAATGGTTTTCTGAAGAAGTACGATATCCGCGTGAGGCTGGTCCCTTCGGGAACGGGAATCGGCAGGACCATGGCGCTGGCGACAAAAAAGGCCAGCGTTGGAATGCTTGCCAGTGAGGCGCTTTTCGCATCGGTCGGGAGTTACGAATTCGCCTCTTATTCATGGGGCCCTCAAGACATCCGGTCAGTTCTGGGCCGGCCGACAACCGTTGTGCTGGTCACTACCGAGAAAAGCGGGATTAAAACGGCAGCCGACCTCAAAGGAAAACGGGTTTCATGGATTCCTGGAAGCGCCTCTCTGAATGTGAAAATGGAAGCCTATCTGGCATTTGCCGGCCTTACCTGGGATGACGTGGAGAGGGTCGAATTCTCCGGATACGCGGATTCCCTCAAGGCGTTGATCCAGGGAAATACGGATGCATCGATTTCTTCCCCTCATGCCAGCATCCTTTACGAATTAGAGAGTTCAAATAAGGGAATTTTCCATATTCCTCTGCCTCCAGAGGACAAGGAAGGCTGGAGGCGATTCCAAAATGTTCTGGCATCCGCTTTTCCCCGTAAAGAAACAATAGGCGCATCCATTTCCAAGGAAAACCCGGTGGACGCCATGGGCTACCGTTACCCGATCGTAACCGTTGATGCCGATGCCGATGCCGAATTTATTTACAACCTGACCAAGGCGCTCGACGAGACTTTCCCTTTATATAAAGATGCCGCTGCCGGCATGGAGGATTGGAATATCAAGTTATCTTCGGGAGTTCCCACTGATATCCCCTTCCACGAAGGGGCAATAAAATATTTCAAGGAAAAGGGCTTGTGGACGGAAGAGAACCAGAAATGGCAGGAGCAGAGGGTCTCCAAACTTGAAAAGATCAAGAAGGAATGGGACAAGGCTATTGAAGAGGCTCAGGAAAAAGGCCTGAAAGAAAAAGAGTTCGAAAGTTTCTGGACAAAAAAATTGAGCAGTCTGCAATAACCCAAATCCATCTGCAATGCAGCAGGCCTTTACTGATGATAGGCCTGCTGCATTGCGATCCACAGACCCAACCGAATACAGATGTGTCAAAGTCAACTCATCAACCCGTCCAACGGGGAATTGCCTCGGGCAGTCCATGCGCCGCATTCATCAACCGCGCAGCATGACTGTGCACCCTCTCAGGATGAAAAGTCCATAAAGGTCGAGTCCATAGGGCGAAGATCAGCCTTCAAGGGTTGCTTTTGAAGGATTTTTACACCCATTCTTCATTAAGGTAGTTGACATGAAAAAAGAAGCAGCCAGCCCAGAATTTGAGGGAAAATCCGGCAAAAGAATCGAGGGAGTTTCCTATGTCGTCCTTCTGGTCACAACGGCACTGGGGATTCTCTTATCGGTCAACCAGCTGTTTCAATTGAAATTGTTCGGTTTTTTTCCCATCGGATCCGGATATTTTTACTATATTCTTGCCTTCTTCCTGTCCATTTCCTTCCTGATTTTTCCAGCCCGCTCGAAAGACGCGCGGACCGTGCCCTGGTATGACTGGGTTCTATATATTCTCTGTATGGGGGTGAATGGGTATTTTGCATTTCATTCCTATGAGATACTGATGGCCGCCTGGGAATACAAGGCGCCGACTCCGGCATTGATTCTGAGTTATGTCCTTTGGGCGCTCGCCCTGGAAGCGGTCAGACGTGCCGCAGGATTTGCGCTTTTTATCATCTGCTTTATTTTCTCCTTTTATCCGGTTTTCGGACAGTATTTGAGTGGCATGCTGTGGGGTACGCCCTTTACTCTAAACGAGACCGCCTCCTTTCATGCTCTTGGAGTCGAAAGCATCATAGGCATCGCCACCAGAGTCGTTGGAAACGATATTATCGGCTACATCCTTTTCGGGGCCGCCGTTGTCGCCTCCGGGGGGGGTAAATTTTTCATGGATTTCGCCCTTTCCCTTCTGGGTAAATCGCGAGGAGGCGCCGCGAAAGTGGCCATCGTTTCAAGCGCCTTTATGGCCAGTCTGAGTGGCAGTGTCGTCTCGAATATCGTGACGACAGGGACACTGACCATCCCTGCCATGAAAAAAACGGGCTATTCCGCCAAATATGCGGCCGCAATTGAAGCCTGTGCGTCTACCGGAGGCACCATTACTCCGCCGATTATGGGCGCGGCAGGATTTCTGATTGCGTCATTTCTGAATATCCCCTATTCACAGGTCATGCTTGCCGTCATCTTCCCGGCCTTTCTGTACTTTTTTGTTTTGTTTCTTCAGGCCGATTTCCATGCCGCCAAAATGAATATCGAGGGTCTTTCGGAGGAGGAACTACCCGATACGAAGGAAGTATTAAAGACAGGTTGGATGTTTCTGGCCGCTATCTGTTTTATGATCTACCTTCTGCTGGTTTACCGGATCACCGCCCTCGCTCCCTTTTACACCATAC
The DNA here is from genome assembly GCA_024636295.1 of Desulfuromonadales bacterium. Taxonomy (GTDB): domain Bacteria; phylum Desulfobacterota; class Desulfuromonadia; order Desulfuromonadales; family JAGXHI01; genus JAGXHI01. The sequence continues at coordinate 934 of JAGXHI010000054.1, read as the reverse complement.
TGTTCCTCTTCGTCTGTTCCATGTTCCGCAAAGAGACACGGCTGAACTGGGAAAAACTTAAAAACTTTATTTATGAGGGCGGCGTGGTTGTTGGACATATCACGGCCGTTCTTGCCGGCATCGGTCTGGTAGTCGGGGCCTTCTCCGCGACGGGTGTGGCAAATTCCTTTTCCCGGGAATTGCTGATTTTCGCTGGCGAGAGCATCTTTCTGCTGCTGATTCTTGGCGCTTGTACAAGCTTTGTTCTGGGCATAGGGATGACGGTCACCGCGTGTTACGTATTTTTGGCTGTGGTTCTTGCGCCGGCCCTGGTCGCTGTTGGCCTCGATCCTCTGGCTTGTCACCTGTTTGTCATGTTCTGCGGCAACTTGTCCTACATTACCCCCCCTGTGGCCCTTGGCTCCATTTCAGCGGCGGCAATATCAGGGAGCCACCCGATGGCCACCGGTTTTACCTGCATGCGTTTAGGTGTCGTGCTGTTTTTTATCCCATTTGTTTTCGTGCTCAATCCGGCATTGATTTTTCATGGAGAACCCCTGGACATCGTACTTTCGATTGCGGTGGCTTTGGCAGGCTCCTTCTTTCTGGCAAGTGCGTTTGAGGGATGGACCTTTGGTTTGGGACATCTTTCAATAATTACCAGGGTCTTTCTATTCGTCGGGGGGATTTGCTTCATTTATCCGAATTGGATGGCAGATGTGGTCGGTTTGACCTTTGCCCTGCTTGGGGTGATAATGGCAAAAGTTTGGCCTGTTGTGAAAAAGGAAGCGAGTTATTCATCCATCTGAAAATTGATGGCGTCGCAAAAAGTCCGCCCTACGGCGTTACGGCGTTTTTTCAGGACCTCGACATACCTGATGTATGCCTTCGCCCCTGAAAAACCACCAGGCCTTGTAGGACGAAATTTTTGCTTAGCCATCCTATGAGTTTTTGC
>JAGXHI010000053.1 GCA_024636295.1 Desulfuromonadales bacterium | reverse complement strand
GTGGGAGGTGGCAGGTGGCAGGTGGCAGGTGGCAGGTGGCAGGTGGCAGGTGGCAGGCGATAAATGCCGAGAATTGAGAACTTAACGCGTAGGGTGGATGGTGGACTGTGGACGAAGAAAAATCCGGCTTCTATAGTCCGGGCTTCTTCTAATAGCAGGGCGGGGATCAGGAAACTTGATGAAATCCGTGTTTTTTCATGAGGTCGTACAGTGTCGGGCGGCTGATTCCCAGCACTTCGGCAGCTTTTGCGATATTCCCCGCCTGCTTCTGGATGGCGGAAATAACCATATCATTTTCCAGCCGATCCCGGGCTTCCTTGAGAGTCAGACTCTCCATCTGATGAACCAGGGTGGGAAGCGCCTCGGCGACCGGAGGCGGGTGCGGCTCCGAAAGGCCCAATTCCGCAGGATCGAGAACAGAGGTCTCCGCCATAATGACTCCTCTCTTGATCTTATTCTCCAGTTCCCGCACATTTCCCGGCCAATCGTAGGCTTGAATGGCTTCGACCGCGGCGGGGCTGAATCCCCGGATTTTCCTACCCAGTTCATCGCCGAAACGGCGCAGAAAAAGATTAGCCAGAAGGATGATGTCTTCTCCCCTATCCCGAAGGGGCGGCAGCGAAATGGTCAGAACACCGATTCGATAATAGAGATCATCCCGGAAATCTCCGTTCCGAATGGCTTTCTCAATGTCGATGTTCGTCGCAGCGATAATGCGCGTCTCGACCTCGATATCTTCTCGGCCGCCGACCCGCTGAATCGATTTTTCCTGAAGAAATCGAAGGAGCTTTACCTGAAGGGAGAGCGGAAGTTCGCCTATTTCATCGAGAAACAGAGTTCCCTTGTGGGCGAATTCCACTTTGCCCTGAACTCTCGCCTGCGCCCCGGTAAAGGCGCCCTTTTCATGGCCGAAGAGTTCCGATTCCAGAAGGTTTTCCGGAATAGCGCCGCAATTGATCGGAATGAATGTTCCGTCTTTTTTAAGACTTCTTTCATGGATGGCCCGAGCGACCAGTTCTTTTCCGGTGCCGCTTTCTCCTAGAACCAGAACAGGAACATCGCAGGAGGAAACCTTCCTGATCATCGTAAAGACTTCCTGCATCTGAGGGCATTGCCCGAACATTCCGGACAGGGCCGCCTTTCGACTTCCCAGTGAATTCTGCAGGCGTCGATTTTCCTCCTCGAGCCCAGCCAGATGGTAGGCCCTTTTCAGAATGACCTTCAGCTCCCCCAGTTCGATCGGCTTCTGGTAGAAGTCGTAGGCTCCAAGCTGGACCGCCTGCAGCGCGTTTTCTCTTTCATTGTTTCCCGTCAGGACGATGATTTTTGTCAGGGGCTTCTCCTGAAGCATCTGCTGAAGACAGCGAAGTCCCTCTTCGGCGCCGTCCTCATCCGGAGGCAGGCCGAGATCGAGGGTGACAACCGAAGGCTGGTGATTTCTGAACAGGCCCAGGGCCTCCCTGCCGTTCGCCGCCGGAAGTACCTTATAATCCTTTCCCAGCCCCCATCGGAGTTGTTTCTGGATTTCTATTGAATCGTCGACAATAAGAAGTTTTTCCATAACAGATTCCCTTCGGATCTCACCTTTCATTTGTGCCGATTGCAGGCCAGGGCGCCTTGCCTTCGCCGAGCTCGTTCTTCTCGGATCGACTCTGGTCCTGCGCCACAGTTCCTTCCCCTGGCTTCATTTCCGCCTTATTCCCGATTTCCACTTCCTTTAAAGGGGGAAGACTAACAATAAATTCGGAGCCCTTGCCCAACCGGCTGCCGACTTCGATACTCCCTCCATGAGCTTCCACAATATTCCTGCATTGATAAAGACCGATGCCAAAGCCTTTTTTCTTTGTCGTTTCGAAGGCCTTGAAAAGCCGCTGTTTTATGTAGTCCTCGGACATGCCGCAACCCCGATCTGCAATTTTCACGAAAGCCCCCGCCTTATTCTGTCCGACTTCAACCATAACAGGGCTTTTCCTCTCGCAGGCTTCCAATCCGTTGAGAATCAGGTTCAGGATAACCTTTGAAAATTCCATCCGGTCGATTCGGGCCTGGACGGACTGCCCCAGGACCTGAATTTCATGGGAGGAAAAAGACCGAGCTTCTTTGAGGATGATTTCCATGAGATCGTATGTTTCCAGATTCAACTCGGTCTTTTCCTCGAGGTTCTTGAGACGGCTGATCATGGTTTTCATTTTTCCCACCGAGCCGGTCAGCGTTTCCAGCATGTCCTTCTGGAATTCAGGGTCGCCGATGTATTCACCGGCGTTTTCCGCAGTAAGCCCCAGGTTGGAGACGACGTTCTTGAGATCATGCATGACAAAAGCGGAAACTTTGCCGATGGCGGCCATTTCCCGTGACGTGGAAAGCTGTTCCGCCAGTTTGAGACTCAGGATGGCCGCAGTGGCCTGACGGGCCATTACCTTCATGAGGTCATAATCCTCATAGGTATAGGATTCATTTCTGTTGATGGACTCACCCAGTGCGATGAATCCCTCGAGCTTCCTGTCAAATTGCAGCGGAATAACAAATGAGACCTGGTCCCTTTCCAGGAAGTTTCTGTTTTCTATGCGGATGCGGGGAGAGTCATCTCTCACGGAAAAAATCCAGGACGGTTTGTCGCGCAAATACCGCACCAGGGAATTTTCTCCATCTAAAACCAGTCTGTTTTCCCGCATTTCATGATTGGCTCTCACCCGGTATGTTCCCCCTTCGCCATCTTTCAAGAACAAAAGAGCACCCTTAACAGCGAATATTTCGCTGAAAACCGAAAGGATTGCCTTCTGCAGTTCGGTCTCGTTCCGGGCGGAAGACAGTCTCTCCGTGAATCTGAGCCACTGGGTTCGATAATCGTATTTTGACTGGTAAAAATTCTTATGAAGGAAAACCTTGATTTTGCGCTTCACCGATTCGGAGAGGAAAAGAACCAGGACGCCGACGCCGAAGAGAAAACTTATTCCGACAAACAAAGTCCTCTGATAGGCCTCACCGAAGTAGCGCATTCCTTCGCCGATCAATCCGAGTCCAATGAGATAAAGACCCACTGCTAGGATCACTACGGAACGATAAGCCATATCCCGTGAAACCTGGATACGGACCGCTTCTCCACGCCGAAGCCTTGAATATCCCATCATGATGATGGCGAATATCAGCGCGCCTGTGCGGGCCGGCATCAGGCTCATATCGATGGAACGATACAGAATGCCCTGGCTGTAATAAACGACCAGCATGGCCAACAGAGCACCCGCCCCGACAATTTCAAATTTGACTTTCCATTGTTCGGGTCTGGAAAGAAAAATCAGTGTCCGCTCCAGATTGACCAGGGCAAAAACCAGAAACAGCAATACTCCGATGTAGAAAATGTAACCCGCACGACCAAGAAAAAGGATCATTTCATCAGGGAAATCGGGGGCATAAAAAAATTCTCCTGGCGCAAAAAACAATACGCTCACAAGAAAAACCGGGGAGAGGGCAAGGAGGGTTTTCTGCAGAAGGGATAGACGGCGCAACCCTCCTTCCCTGGAAAATGTCTGGGAAAAGATGAGCCATGCGGGAGGCAGAAGAGCTTCGGAAAAAAGCGCCCCTCGCTTCCATATCTCCAGGCCGCCAGGATCCAGAAGTGCGGCCAGATCGAAAACCTCAAGCGCCACACAGGCCAGAAGGCCCGCGCTGAGGGCGTATGCGCTGACATCCCTGTTCCTGTGCATCAGAATCCATGCAGCGAAAACAATCGCCAGAACAAGGGCCAAAGCTGTAGATGCAATCTGAATCATAGATCCTTACCGTGGGAGAAATGCTTGCAAAACAGGCTGAAATTCCCTGATGAAATTTTTACCGACTTCCAGGGCATGGTCCTCGTCCGACTCGAAAGGGACTGAAACACGCACGAAGGCAGCATCTTTTCGGTGATGAACAAGGGATCCGAGAATCTCCATTCCTTTCAGTGCGTACTCATTCGACAGAGATTTTCCCCGCATCTGAAACCAGTAGAGAAAGAGCTCCTTCTGATCACCCTTCTGATAAACGGCCTTCGCCATCGAAAGTGGTCTGCCGCCCACATCCAGTTCGATTTCTCCATCGGAAATTTCGTACCACCCGCTCCCGGGGAGGCAATGTTTGGGGGAGTGGATCCCCCCGGTATCCTTCCCACCGTTATGGTAGCCCACATAGAGGAAGATTTCCTTTCCTCCGGATTCGGCATATTTTCGGCTCAGGTAATCAGTCGGACGCAGGATGTCCAGAACATCCTGACTGAACCGGCTTTCTCCCGTAACTCGCCAGCCGTTTTTCTCCCTTGGAAATTCGGAAAAAGGCCGGTTCATAGGCACGGGGTCTTCGGCGCCCGAATAGACGAAAAACCCTCCCACCGCCAGCAGGAGATAAAAAAGAATGAATCTATACTTCTTTATCATGCCGTGTTCCCATTTTTCTCAGAAGGACGGATAAACCGAAAATCATCACGATCGCTACAATGAATACCGCCATCCCGGCGAATTCATGAAAAAAACCCTCCGCCGCTGCGGCACCCCAATACTGCGCCAGAATACCGGTTCCCACGACCCGTATTCCATTGACAAAAATCGCCACCGGGATGGCGGACGCGATCAGCACCGCTCTTCTAGCGGCGCTTTTCTGGGTTAAAAAAGCAGCGGTCGTGCTCAGGGCAATCAGGGAAATGAGAGACCGGATGCCGCTGCAGGCATCCGCCACCTCGAAAACGGCGTTGGGGAACATGATGATATTGCCTTCGCGAAGGACGATCACACCGATCATCTTCAGGAAAAAAACGGAATATTTGGCAACGAACAACTTGAGGGGGAAAGCCACCGCGTCATATAAAATGTAGGGAATGGGAACCATGAGGATCAGGAATCCCAGAGGGAATGCCAGAAGTCGGAAAACCTCACGCCCGAAGAAAAACAGCGTCATCCCCGCAAGGAGGAGTATCAGCGAAGCCCGCATGGTAAAGTTTTCGGTCCCCGCGTGGGCCACGATCAACAACAGAAGTGATGCGAGAATCACAGGCAATCCGAACCAACTTGGCCGAACGTGGGCCTGCCGCAGGGCCTCCCTCCTCTGCCATATGAAATATCCGGAGATCAAAGGAATCAGGAACCCATGTCCGTAGTTGGGGTCCTCGTACCACTGCCCCACCATTCCGGCAATAATTTCAGCATAGACTAGTGCGACAAGCAGAACTGCTCCGAACAGCCAGAATCTGGATCTGCCTAGAACATCCGGAAAAACTGCGGCGGTATTTTCCTCCATGGGTTTATTCCTTGTCTTCCAGAGGAATGCTGAAATCGGAAGGGATCGAGTCGTCGAAGGTTTGGCTGACCCTTTTTCCGTCTTTTTCCACTACGACGGAAAAAGGAGACTCCGCCCGACGTACGGGATTTTCTGTCGGATCGGCCCTCCCGTTTCTTTTTTGTCCATTTTCATTCGTCAGGAAATAATCGACGACTTCCGCACGGAACCTCCCCGTACCATCCGTCTTTCCGGAGGAGATGGTCCGGCCCTCCCCGTTCGATATTTGCACACGGGCCTCCGGAACGGGCCGATCCGTCGCATCGGTGACCTCGATGTCGATGAACCGTCCGAATCCGACTTCCCTTTTCCCCGATCCATGGAATTCCAGGTCAAGACTCTCCCGGGAAGCGCCCCCGACATAGGTGTTTCCGATGAAGATCCCCGTGCTCGGACGAGATGAGTACCGGCTTCGAATCGTCCGGTAAGTGTCGTCGGTTCCTTTCCGAACAAACCGGTTTCCCACGAAACGGGGGTACCCGTCGGCATGCCCGTACTTGTCGCTCAGAAGAACATTGCCCCAGTTGCTGACCACGGTATTGTTCCGGAAAATGAGATCCGGAGATGCGTTATTGCAGACTACCGCGATTGCGGCAGCTATTGATTTCCCGTCGGAATTAAGCGCCACGATCCTGTTGTTTTCAAAAACCGCCTTCTGTCCGGGGTCCGGAAGACCGACCCACAATGCCCTTCCCCAGCTTGAAAACCCTTTTTCCCCTTCACCACCGGCATGAAGAATGAACGTATTCCCCCTGACGCGGACATTGTCGTTGCCCCATGTCATGCGCAGACAGGCGGCGCCGGTGCTTCCATATTCCTCTCCTGGCCGAGTGCTCTGCACCTCCACGTAATTATCCTCTACAAGGATGTTGTTACCGGGCCAGATTCCAATGGGGTGAATGCCCTCCCCGGTGATCCGGTTCCTCCGGATCAGGCCCCCGGCTGCGGAGATTCCGGTAGAATTAGTGGCGCAACTATCCAGATGAATCTCATTGTCGTAAATGCTGCCTTCCTCCCCCACACGGATTCCGATGTGGCGGGCCCGCGCGATACGGTTATGATGAACGGACATCTTCTCCCCCCGGTGAGCCTCGATCACCGCCGCACCCTGATGCCGATTGCCCAATTCGGTTCCGAGATCCTTCAGGACATTATGATGGATATCCGACTCCCCGCCCCACATCATCTGAATCCCGGAAGTGCTCGAAGACGCATAGGTGATGTCAAGGTGTGCTACTTCCAGGTTTTTCACACCGCTTGGGATATACACGGGATTGCACCCGATGGAATGCTTGTTTCCGCTGCAGTTGCCATCCCCCTGGACAATGATGCCGTTCAAAAGCCGGATGTCCCGCCGGTGATAGCCCTCGATCAGAATTCCGAAGGCCTCTTTGGCGTCCTTCTCTCCATAACGGATCGTATGCCCGTTCAGGTCGAGAGTGATCCCCGATTCGCGGATGATGAACGCCGTCCCCGGAGCGACGATATCCCCGGCCAGAACATAGGAGGCATTCTTCCGGTCCAGAACCCCCGGTTCGGTAAGCTGGATCGGTTCACCGAAAACGGATGAGACGGCGCCGCTGCACCCGTTCTGTGTCACCAGAAAAGGGAGCAGCATCAGGCAATGCAGGGCAAAGATCTTCAAAAGCCGGGTCATGATCGCTCCGGAAAATTCTTAACATGTGAATTCGGAGGATTGTTACTCATAAACGTGCTCCCCCGGGGGCGAGGTGAAGCATATGTGCCGCCTTTTCCTGCAGGAAAGCCTTTTCATCTTTCCTCAGAACCAGAAACCAGACCATAAAAGCATAGAGCACGAGCGCGGCGCCGGTCTCAAGGGTGATCTCCAGATAATTCCGGGGGTAATGATAAGATTTAAGCAAAGCCGCCAAGGCAAACATTGCGGTCAGGCAAATCGAAACTCTCGAATAGCAGTTCAGGAAATATTCCGATATCCGGATCTTCAGTAAACCCGGGACGTATCTGAACCAGAAAGCCTGTGTAATAACCGCTGTCAGGAAAATGCTGCCCGCCATCCCGTTGATTCCGAAGAGTTTTGTCAGAACGACTCCGGAGATGAAAAGAAACAGGGATGACAGAATTGCTAAATTCACGACAATGTTGATTTTCCCGACGCCGATGAGCATTCGCTGCAAAAGTGGTTGAAGAGAATTGACCAGCATGGCGGCCGAAAGCAGAACCAGGACCGTTTCCCCTTTGTCGGCATATTCCGCCCCTATCCATATTCGAATGAACGGTTCACCAAAAAAAAGAAAAAGGATCGCGATGGGACTGAAAAACGCCAGAATGTATCGAGTATTCCGGAAGTAGAGGCTCCGGATGAGCTTATCCTCCCCCTTGGCCTTGTATTCGCTGAATATGGGCATATATCCTTGTGAGAGCACATACAGCATATCGGTCCCGTAATCGACCAGTCTCGCCGGAATGGCATAAAGAGTATTCCAATGCACTGGAAGATAAAATGCGATAATCAGCGGCTGGGCGTTGCGCGTCGCCCTCTGCGCCGTCGACGAGGAAAAGATCTTTATACCGATACTGAAGATTTCTCTGAGCGTCTCCATTCTCAAACCGCGGATCATGAGTCTCAATGGCCGGAAATTCCATTTTGCAATGGCCATGTAGATCAATAAAGCAAGGGCATCTACAATCAATTTAGCCCAGGCCAACGCCATGAAATCCAATCCCCCCCTGATGAAAAGAAAAATCATCAATGGGTTGGCGACACTGAGCACAATATCCAAAGTATTTTTTATGTAATAAAGCTGGAATCCGTAAATCATCCCATTGAAAACAAATTTGAGCAGGATGATCGCAACATCGAATGAAAGAACCATCAGAAGCGCCTCAGCGACCTGCATATTGGCTTGATTTTTGATAAACACATCCAGAAAATTGGGAAGTACGAAATAAAAAACAAGAAAACACAGAATCGAGAATAAGCTCATGGACCATATGGAAAAGGAAAAAACTTCGTTTATTTTTTTGTTATCTCCCTTCGCTTCATAGCCGGATACGAGTTTGACCAGGGACTCCTGTAAACCGAACTCCAGCATCGCAGCGTATGAGAGCAGAGACAGGATGATCACCCATACGCCATAGATGTCATTTCCCACGTTGTGGATAATGAATGGCGTGATAAGGAAGACGACCAGAATGCTGGAAGAGTATCTGGCCAGATTGGTGGCCGTATTAACAGCGATCCGCTTTTTAACGGATTCGATTTTCAAGGCATTCCTCCCTGAGGCAAGCTCATCAATTCGCCACCGGCGATCGCCGGAAAGAGTCACTTTTGGTCATGCGGATGCAGAGATTTTCAAATTCCATGGACGTCTTGCGCACGTCATAACGTTCAGCGGCTTCAGGTGCGAAGGCTCGGAATCGATCCGTTGTCGGGGTGCGGATCTCCTCCGCCATCTCTCTCGCGAGTTCCCCGGAATTGCCGCTGGGGAAAATACGTGCCGGCGTCCCTTGCACAACCTCCCGAAGGCCGATGCAGTCCGAAGCGATCAAAGGGATTCCGGAGCAAAGCGCCTCCATCGGCTGCAAAGGACAGGCCTCCCAAAGGGAGGGCATCAGCACGGCATCAAGATCCCTGTAAACAGTAGAAATCTCCCGCTGAAAGGGCAGAAAAACAAACCGGTGCTCCAGTTGCTTCCTCGTGATTTCATTTTTGTAATATTGAAGAAAATCACCCGAACCCACAGCAATAATCCGGAAATCCTTCCGAAGCCCGGATTTCTCCAGACTCTCTACGGCATCGATGATCAGGCCAAAACCCTTTTCTGCCATGAACCTGCCCACAAAGCCGAAAAGAAATACATCCGGCCCGACATCCAGCGGTTGTCGAAAAGAGCTGCACCTTTCAGCCGGGCGGAATTCCTCAAGAGAAATCCCATTTTGAATAACGACCGTTCTTTCAGGGTGCTTTTTCAGAGCAGGAGCATATTCCAGGACATGAGATTTCATGTCGTAACTGACGGCGTAAACGACATCCACCCCCTTCAGGACCTTGACCACAATGCGTTTTTTCAACGGCGCAAGAAAACCACCCATGTATTTCTTTTCAAGGACCCCGTGGATAGTAAGGACGTGGGGAATTCGAAAGAAAAGATTGGCCATATAAACATGAATTCCGGAGGTGAATCCCTGGCTCTGAATCAGGTCATAGCGTTCCCTCCAGGTCAGTTCCCTGAGTATTCTCCGGTACATCGACATCTTCTGATCGTCAGAATTATGGAGAATGAGCCTGATCCCATTCTCGCGGGCATCCTGGATCAAAGCCGCATCTTCCTGGGTTGAATGGGCAATAAGGGTGATGTTGAACCGTTCACTGTCAAGATACCGGTAAACATATTTCATATACGTCCGGATCCCCCCAAGAGGCCATCGGGCAACAACCAGCAAACGAATCACAGGGCATTCTCCTTACTCGCCCTTTCCTTCAGGAATAAAGACGTAAGAACCGCGATCGCTCCGATCCACAGCCAGTTGTAACGATACAAATTGTGCCCGAAATTCCCGTTGAAGAGCAGAAGCAGAATGGCCTGCATAGAGGCGATCGCGGTGTACCTGAGGAGCTGATCATTTTCTCCCGAATGATCCCCGAGCTGCTCATCTATAATTTTTCTGTTTTTCTTCTGAGTACGGTAGATGCACCACACAAGCCCGCCAAAGGCAAGAAAGCCCAAACCTCCCAACTCGCCCAGTGCCTGCCCGTAAAGATTATGGGGGTTCGTTTTGTCCTTCCATGTGAGCTTGAAATTATTCGGGCCGACCCCGAGCAGGGGATTTTCCTTGAAAAGCCGAATCCCCTGCTTCAACCCTGCGATTCGCCCTTCCGCCGAGGCTTCGGCGGATTCGGCGGCTGGGCCGACTCCCTCGACAAAGATGGAAAGGAATCGGCCCTGGAGGTCGTCCGGCATATAATTCCAGCCCAGCGCCAGAACACCTATAAGCATCAAGCTACCGGCAAATTTTTTCGAAGATTCCCACCAGAGCAGAAGGAGGAAAAAGAGGCAGGTCACCATCCCACTTCGAGAGCCTGTAAATATTATGCAAACGATTCCCAGTATGCCGTAGGCCCACAGAGATTTTCTGACCCACCGGCTCGGATGACCCAGGCGGATCATTGCCCACAGGAAAGGCAGGGAATACGCGATGGAAGCTGCAAAGGCGTTCGGATCGCCGTAAGTGAGATCCACTCCGACCATACGGCGGATGCCCATTCGCCAAATATATCGATCGTGGATAAAAAATTCCCAGGCGGACTTGCCCACGTAAACAAACATTACCGCCAGGTAAGCCATAATGAATTTCTGAAGATCTTCTTCATTCCGTACTGTGAGAACAACCAGAACATAGAAGACGACGATTTTAAAATAATCGTAAGTAGAATCCAGCGCCTGGGCGGCATTCAGGGCCATCAGGGAGGAAAGGAACATAACCGCCAGAAAAAACACTATTTTCCGGTTGATCGAATGCGGGACATACCGTTTTCCTTTCCAGAAAAAGACCGAAATCATCAGGAAGATCATGTATAGACGTTCGATCCGCCATTCCGCCAATTCCGGCCAGTATTCGAAGGGCCGGAAAATGAAAAGGAACATGTAGCCTGCAAGCAGATAAATCATGGCATCCTCACGCGTGCCGTCGCCGGGCTCGCTTTTTCAGAAAGGCGATAAATTCATCCGGAAGGGCAACACGAATAACCGCCATCGCTGGAGTGAGATCCAGTGGATTGTACAGAAAAGCCCGGAACCCGGCATGTACAGCCTGCCATCGTTCTCCGGCGGCTTGCGCCCGTGACGCCCTTCCGGCGTAATGACGGCTCCTGGCTCGCATCCGGGTGGACCAGCGGATGCGGTGCCCGAATTCTGCATTGAACCGCTCTCGGATCTTCCAGACAACCTGTATTCTTTCTTCGACCCTTTTGGATGCCTGTTCCGAGTGGTTTCGGTAATGGACAAGGGGCTCGGAAATACCTTCGACGGAGACAAAAGGTGTCACTCTAAGAAAAAAATCGAAATCCTCACTCATCCTAAGATCCGGATTAAAACCGCCGATCTTTTCATAAACCGACCTGCGGATCACGGCTGAGGAGCAGCAGATGAAATTATCGACATACAGTCTCTGAAGAACATTCCCGGAAAAAACCGGAGCTTTATAGCCCTGAAAAACTGTTCCCCTTTCATCGATATTTTCCCTCTGGGAATACACGACCCCAATTTCGGGCTTCTCTGCAAAAATCATCATCTGTTTTGAAATTTTTTCAGGAAGCCATAGGTCATCCGAATCGATAAAGGCGATAAAATCTCCCCTCGCTTCCTCCATGCCGCGGTTGCGCGCCTTCGACGGCCCACCGTTCGGGAGTTCAATAAGCCGAACGGAACCGTCCGGCCGACAGTAGGATCGGGCAATATTTCCGGACTGATCTTTCGAACCGTCATTTATAATTATGAGTTCTAAAGGGCGATAGTCCTGCCCCAGGACGGACTCGATCGCCTCTGCCAGAAACTTTTCGCAATTAAATGCGGGCATCACCACGCTGACCAGCGGATTCCTGATTTCTTCCCTGTTCTCAGGCATACCGGGCCACCCTGTTTTCGATTTCTTTCAGATCATGGGTGAATTCCCGAAGATAGAACCTGCCGTATCGATCCTCTGACAGCAATCCTTTTCGAAATGCTTTCTTCATCAGTCCCCTCTTCCATCTTCTCTTCGTTTCAGAAGATCCACGTGCAATTCTCCCGGCAGATTCCACCGGAGAGATTCCCATCTCTGCGCTTTTCACAAGAAGTTTGTAAACGATTCGTCGAAAGAAAGTGGCGGCAAGCGTCTCGATCTCTCGTGCCGGGACGCCGCTGTCAGATAGAGATGAGGCGAAAACACCCCCTGAGTTGACCACGTAACCGGGAAGGCACCAGATTCCCTTCTGGTGCAGACGTTCCGGAGCGCTGCCCGCGTAAGGTGCATTGGCCACTGGCACGATACAGGCCGCCCGGATCTCATCGGCATTTTCCTGCCGAATGGACCAGGTGCGTGCGGAAGGTACAAGAATATCCACATTCAGCTTCAAAAGATCCTCTCTGGGTATCTTCTTTCCTTCGGGCAGACGAGAGATGAAATCGTCTCCGTGCGCCTTTCTCATTTTCGTTATCCGGGAAGCGGCAAACCCTGTCTCCATGGCAATGGCCCCCGCAACAGTTGAAACGGCAACAATCCGGAATTCTTCAGGATTGAGTCTTTGGCACAGGTAATCGCCGACGCTTCCGAGGCCCTCGATCGCGAGGGTCAGCGGTCGATTTCCCAAATCCAGAAATTCCCGGGCCGCCATGACGGCATTGGCCGCCGAAAGGGCCGTAAACCAGGAAGTATCCGTAATATCCCCGATCGGACATTCCGCCCCGCGGTATATAGCCTTCAATTCCTTCGGGCCGCAGTTCATATCCATGCCCGGGTAATAAATCCCTTTTCCTATCAGGTGGCTGATTTTCTTCCCGAAATCTTCCAGAAGTTCCATTCTGTTTTCCTGAGAGATTTCACCGGGGATGCGAATACCGCATTTCGCACCGCCGCGAGGCAAGCGGAAAAAGCCGAATTTCAGGGTCATCTCCCGCGCCAGCGCGCGCACCTCGTCAATGGCGATGTCCGCGGATATTCTCACGCCTCCTGAACTGGTGCCGTTTACCAGAGAATCGATCACCACGAAAGCTTCTCCTCCACATTTCAAGCCGATGGATATTTCCTCTACGGAACCATGATCCATATGGGTATCCCTCATCCTTTATTTTGCCCGGTAGCAACCGAAGACGGCGGATTTTTTCTTTCGACTTCAACCGACCGTGCCGCTATCTCGAGCACACGAAGGGCGTAGGCCCGCTTATTGAATTGTTCCCGAATACTGTTTAAGGCTCCGGATGAAATCCTTTCCGACAAGTCGCTGTCGGAAAGAAGCCCCAGGATCTTATCCTTGAGCGCCTCCGAATTCCCGGGGGGATAGAGCAGAGCATTCCGGCCGTCCTCGAGATAATCTGCAGCGCCGGTTACCTGCGCCACAATCACTGGTTTTCCGAGAGCCATTGCTTCCAGAAAAGCGGCCTGACCTGCCGACCGACGGGATTTCAGCAGCGGAACGATAACTATCCTGCTTCCCTCCAGAAGTTTCAGGTACTGTCCGTGGGGAATATCGCAGAACAAAGTGACATTGCCTGGGATTTCCATGCCCTCCAGATCACTTCGTGCTCCGATGGCGACAACTTTGCACGGGACTTCTGAAACGGCCCTGAAAAAGGTCTCCCAATCACGAAGGCTCCGGCCGGCAGCCAGAATGTACCCCTGGTGCGATTTCACCATCCGCGGCACATCGATATTGCTCGGCCATGGTATGAACTCAAAACACGATGGGGGGAGGGAGAGGATGTCCGCGTACGTCTCGATTTCACTCCGGGAGGTGACAATGACCTTGGATACCTTTGCGAATCCGAATCGATAGACCCTCTGAAGAATGCCCTTCAATAGCCGCTTCCATCCCCGAGAGTTGCTCTCACCCAGCCAGATCTCCTTGACAATATGAACCTTCATGCGAGGCGCCAGACGGTTCAGCAACCCGAACGCGAGGGAACTGCGGTGCCCGACGGTCACGACCCCATCATATCCGTTGCAGAGGAGATACATTATCCCCCCACCCAGAAATCCCGACAGGTTCCAGCGTCGACACGGAGAAAGGAGACTCCGGTCGCGGATGGCGTCCTTCAGCGGCACGACAGCCTGTCGGTACTCGGGGGCAACAAATCCGGCCTGATTCTGAAGCATTTTCATCAGAGGGTCCCTGTCGGGGATAGCGGGGAAAGCTGCTGCAGCTCTGGCCCCGTGAAATAAAGTAAATTTATTTAGTTATTTTTTTTTAATTTTGAAGAGAAATTTTTTTATCGCCTGCGTTGTCGAGAATATCCCACGTTATTTGCACCCGTTCCATTCTTTCCCTGCGTCTTTTGGCTTCTTTAAGAAAAGGAGCGACATCCTGAATTTTTTTCCACTTTCCCGAGACCTGATTCGAGGAACCGGTGAGGAAAAGGAAATTCTCCTCCGCCACCTGATTGCAGAGAATCGAGGGGGAAATTCCCGAACTGTTGCTTCGGGCCAGAAGTCTTTCAATCATCGAGGTGAATTTATTGGAAAAAATTCGGGATGTTCCGTCCGCCGCAACGGGGAAAAGGTGTCCGCATACTCCTCCACCGTTCGCGACATAATCCGGAATGTAAAGGATGCCACGATTCCACAGCTTTTCAAGAGAACCGCTGGTACAGGGTGCATTGGCTATGGGAATGATGGCTTCGACCTGCAGAGACCCGGCGTTCTCTTCCGAGATCGAATGAGCCCGGGCGCCGGGAATAAGAAGGTCTGCGTCCATCGAAAGAAGATCATCTCTGAAAATTCTTTCCCACGGTCCCTCTGAAAGAATCCAACGGCTTCCTTTTTCCTTCTTTTCCGCCATAATCCTTTTCATGTCCAGCCCAGAGGGGTTGGCAACGGCTCCCCGACTGTTGGAAATGCCCACCATCTGAAATCCTTCTTCTTCCAGAAAAGAGCAAAGGTAATCGGCCACCGTTCCGAAACCCTCCATGAGAATACGGATATCCTCCGGCCGCGCATTACGGTGGCGGACCCAGCCACGGATAGCGGAAATAACGGAAACGGCGGTCCGATAAGCGGAAATTTCCCGTGCATTCGGGATGCATTTCATTCCCAGCGCTGCATAGAAGGTGACCAGATCGCTGCTGGAGAAATTCATATCCGTCCAGGGGGACCAGATTCCTTTTCTGACCAGTGGCTCCAGACGCCGGGCAACCGCGCGAATGATTTCTTCCCGGTCGCCTGCAACGGAGGAAATCTTGATGCCCGCGCGGGCGCCACCGGTCGGAATGCCGAAGAATGCATATTTGTAGGCCATGGTTCTTGCGATTTCTTCGATTTCCTGCCGGGAAATATCCTCGGCCCACCGTAATCCGCCAATCGACCCGGTCCTCCCGAGGGAATGGATGCACACAAACCCCTCCAGTCCATGATCGGGTTCCTGAAATTCCAACGTGAAAAGCGGATGATCCGGAATTCCTGATATTTTTTTCGAGGATTCAATCACGGGCTCTTGTCTCCGTATTCTCCTGCCTTTGCATCCGTCGTCCCGATGGGATACGGAAATCCGGCTTTGCGTGAAATGTTCATTGTTGGGCGCCTTCCTGCATGAAAGGATTGGACAACTTTGAAACGCAGAAGCGATATTTTCCGGAAGCCTCCTGCTGGATCGAATCCACGAATTCCACCGCGTGAGTCATTCCCGGGCCGAAACGATCGGCCACCAGATGCGACATATGATCCAGTTCCTCCTGGTGAAAATTTTCTCCCTTCACCATTCGGAAAATCAGGTGATCCACCCTCTCCTGTACGATCTGCAGCTGTTTCACCCCCTCGAGATACATGGCGAAGTTTTCCGTCAGTGAGATGCCGGAGACGTATTCACCTTCGGGAGTGACGACATAATCGGCGGCGCGCCCCTCCAGAGATTCCATAAGAGGATACGAACAGCCGCAGGAACAGGCGTGGCTGGAGGGGATTCCGACATCACCTACCTGGTAGCGGATGAAAGGCATCCCGAAATTGGTCAGATCGGTGACTACGATGGCGCCCGGCTCTCCGGGCTCCGCGGGTTGGCCGTCCCGCAGGAATTCCACCACCAGAGTATCCATGTTGAGGTGCAGTCCTTCATGCGCCGAACATTCACAGGCGATGAGACTGACTTCCTCGCACCCATAGCGGTTGGTCACCCGACAACCGAAGACCTCCTCGATCGTGCGGCGCTCGAAATCATGAAGCACCATGGCGGTGCTGATGATTCCGCGAGGCCGGATATCCATTAAATTTCTCTGTTGCAGGAAGCGGGCGAAAAGATAAAGGGAATGGGCGTGGCCGAAAAGCAGCGTGGGTCGTTTCCGCCGGATCTCCCGGTAGAAGCTCAGCATGGCGTCCTCGTCCATCCTGAGAGTATCCAGGTAGGTGAAACGTTCGAGAAGGAAATTGCGGACATATCCTCGCCAGCTTTTCCGGTACTCGGGATTTCCCCAGATGGCCCCGACCTTCTCTCCCAGTCGCCACCCGGTCCACTGGTCGTGCCGGAGTGCGCAGGCCCGCTTCCATTGCCGGCTCTCCTCGTCGACATAAAAGGAGAGGGAAACGCCGGTCGATCCCGATGTTTTCTTGGGGATGAGCTTCTCCCGGGGGAAGTTGTCCGCCACCATCCTGTCCCGGTGCGTCCGGATATCGTCTTTGGTCAGAAGGGGCAGTCGCCGGAAATCCTCCCATGTGCGGATCGTTTCAGGCGACAGACCGCAGGCTCGCATCCGCTCGGCGTAAAAGGGGACGTGATCCCGGGCGTGCCGCAGAAGCGTGCTCAATCGGGTCCATTGATCTTTCCGAATTTCTTCCGGCGCACGATACTGGGACCGTTCAAGGCTTCGCAGGTGCTTCAGGTAGGGACTTTTTTCCTTCGCGGCCCACAATGGAGCGATCAAGTTGCGGACCACAGCGGAAAAATAGTCACCTTTATTGATTTCACTGTACATCAGCCATAATCCTGTTCATCGGCTCGAAGGGAGTTTACTTTCCTGAATCAGATGGTTTGTCCTGACATCCGTCAGAAGGTTCGAATAGATATCCTGGTAACCCGCAACCATTTCAGACAAGGCAAACTGATCGTCCGCCAGGGTATCCTGGAAATGAAACGCTCCAGAAAGGATCTCCAGGACACGGTCCGCCATTCCCGAAAAGTCTCCCGGGGGGACTATGAAGCCATTTACACCCTGTTCGACCGCTTCCCTGCAGCCACCCACGTCCGTGCAGACGACCGGGAGCCTCGCGGCCAGATATTCGATCAGCGCGTTTGAAAAACTTTCGGAATGGGAGGGGAGTACGCCCACATTAAACATACTCAGCAGTTCCGGGATATCCTGCCGACTTCCGAGAAAATGAACCCGCCCCGCAAGGCCGGATTCGAGGGCAAGAGCTTCAAGTCTTTTTCGCTCGGGCCCCTCACCCGCTATCACAAAATGCACCGAACCCTCGGCGCGGGCGACTATGCCGGCAGCCTTTATGAAAATGTCCAGGCCTTTTATCGGGCGGAGATTGGCAACCGTTCCTACCACCGCGGCAGATTCCGGAATGCCGAGTTGCGATCGAAGATGTCGCATGGAACTGCCTGATACGGATTGAAATTTTTTTAGTTCCAATCCGTTGTACACCACGCGCACTTTCTCTTCTGGAAACTTTTCGTTGCGCACCACCATATCCGCTGTGTTTCTGCAATTTGCGATTATCAGATCAACCCACCGATTCAAGGATCTCTGCAGGATTCGCTCTCCAGTATTCATCCAGTAGCCCTGATTTCTCCGGCTGGCGATGATCGCTCGCATACCGGCAAGACGTGCGGCAAGAATCCCGGCCAGACTTGAATCCCTGAAGAAGACATGAACCAATTCGATGTTTTCCCGTTTCAAAAATCCAGCAAATGCCCCGATTCGCTTCCAGGAAGAAAAGGTCTTGAAGGAATCAATCTCCACCTTGTAGACCGGGCACAGGTCGAAATTCCTCTCCAGCCACGGAGAGGAGCGGAGAACACACAAAAGAGGGGAAAATTGTTGCCTGTCCATATGCTCTAAAAGAAGCAGCAACTGTTTTTCCGTCCCTGCCGTAGGCGATTCAATCGTGTCGATTACGTACGCAATCCGGATCATGGAGTCTTGGCCTCCGACATCCGGGTTCCTTTGCCGAAAACTCTCTCCTGAAGATATTCCCCCGTCCCGTGTATGAATCCCCAACCGAGCCCGGCGTGGATAGCCAAAAAGATGGCCGGCAGGAAGGGAAAAAACCTCCATCCTGTCGCAGCGGCAATCCGGGCCGATCCGCCAATAATCATCATCGCATACAGAATATATGGCAGAACTGTCGCGCCGAAGACTGCTTCGAGAAAAACCGGGGCGTCACCGAACAGCAGGAGCACGCTTCCGAAGAGAAGGGGCAGTATCATCCCTGCCAGAAACAGGGCGGGGATCATCGTCTCAGGGGCAAAGGCATCCGGGTGCTTTTTCAGAAAACGAAATCTTCCTCTTCCGTACCGGGTCATCTGCCGGAAAAGACCTCTGAGGTTTTCCCGAGGGAAATACCGCACCCTCAAGGAAGGGCTGCTGAAACAGACCAGACCTGCTTTCTCCACGCGGTAGTTGAACTCTACGTCCTCGCAGGCATCGAAATTCTCATCCACATATCCAGCCTTCACGAATACATTTCTGCCGTATGCCGCACCATTGCTGACCGGACTTGCATATCCCTCGAAATCGCTGTAAATGAGTGAGCTTCCGCTTCGGCCAAGCCGGGAGGCTCTGGCAGCCGCCACCGCTTTTTGAAAGGTGGTGAGCCCGGGAGGATCGAGAGTCTGGGGCCGACCGAGGCAGTCCGCCTTATTTTCGAGGAAGCACCGGACGGTATTTCGAAAGAGCTGCTTGCCCTCGATATGACAGTGCCCGTCCACCACCAGAAAAAAATCCCCCCGTCCCTTGCGGAACCCCAGGTTGCGGCCCGCGCTGGAGAGTTTCTTCTCATTAACCAGAAGTTTGACCTGGGGATGCCTGCGGGCATATTCGCGCACGATTCCCACCGTTCCGTCCTCGGAGAGCCCGTCGGAAACAAGAATTTCAAACCGGTCTCCGGGGTAATCCTGGCGAAGCAGCTGCTCCAGGGTTCCGGCGATGAAACGTGCTTCGTTTCGCACCGGAACGACGATTGAGAGGAATGGCTTAATCTGTGTCATGGCTCATTTCATGAATTTCAGAGGACTGCCCAGCAGTTCAAATCGGGCCATCGCCATTTTTTCATAAAGCTCCTGGTAGCTGAGCGTCTGAAGATCGAAATTGAATTTCCGGCAGACAAAATCGCGGCCCGCCTTTCCCATAGCGCGGCGGAGGTCGGGGTCCTTGGAAAACAGGGAAATTCTATCCGCCAGCCCACGGACATCGTCGGTCCGCACAAGAAATCCAGTTACCCCATCTTCCACGATTTCGGGCACGCCCCCCACAGGTGTCGCGATGACAGGAACCCTCCGAGCATAGGACTCGAGAAGTACGTTAGGGAGACCTTCCGTAAAGGATGGGAGAACGAAAATATCCGCGCCGGAGAGAAGTTGGGGGAAATCCGGACGAAACCCGGGCAGAAGGAATTTGCCTGAAAGTCCCGCCTCCCTGATTTTTCGCTCGAGCTCCGGCCGCAGGACCCCTTCTCCAAAAATGGCAAATCGAGTATTCGAATTTTCGGACACGACCTGCCGGGCCGCTTCAATCATGAGGTCGAAATTCTTCTCCGGGCTCAACCTCCCGCCTGAGAGGATCACTGTGGAATCGGCTGGAAACCCGAGTTCCTTTCTAAGCTGCATGCGGGAGCGCCTTTTGGGGATGTTGGATTCTATTCCGTTGTAGATCACCTTTACCTTCTCCGGCGGGATTCCTATTTCAAGAATTTTTTTCCGTTGCCCCTCGGAAACAGCCACGATCTTATCCGTCAGGGCCATAAATCTTTTGTCCAGCCATTCATAGGCCCGCACCCGCGGGCTTTCACCGGTCCATCCCCGGGAAATCGCCACTGCGGGGATTCCACACGTCCAGGTGGCAATCCGCCCCACCACGTCTGGTTTATAGCCGTGGGTACACAGCACATGAATTTTTTTTTCGCGAATACAGGTCTTCAATTTTCCGAGCACCCCCGGGTCATAGGAAGATCTGGACAGGAGATCAAAACAATCGAAACCGGAATCACGCCCCGCCCGAAGCAGATCGCATTCCCTGCCGGATTCCGAGAAACAACCGAGCACAAGGTGGTATCGCGTCCGATCCACGCGTCGAAAATGCTCCAGGATCTGCTTCTCGGGTCCGCCGATGAAATTGCTGGCCCGCAGATGAAGAATGTTCAGCGTCTCACTCATTTGCCCTCTTTTGCCGCCTCTGCCCAGACATCTCCCAGCAGTCCGGCAATCGCATCCCAGGTGTAGGCCTTCAGGACAAGTTCCCTGCCTTTTTTTCCTAGATGCTTAAAATCCTCCGGCCGTCTCAGCACTTCCGCGGCCGTTTCGGCGAACGCCTGCGGATTGTCCTGAATCAACAGGTGTTTCCCGCCACGAGTTTCCAGACCTTCCGCACCCACGGTTGTGGAAAGAACGGTTTTTTCCATGGACAGGGCCTCGAGTATCTTCAGCCTGGAGCCTCCCCCGATGCGCAGGGGTACGATATAAAGTGCGCCCTCAGCGATAAATGGACGTACATCCTCCACGGTTCCGGTGACCTTTACATTTGGAAAACGCGCGGTGGATTCGCAAAGCCACCCCGGTGGATTTCTGCCAACGATGCTGAGACTGACGCCCGGAACTCTTTCCTCAATTCGGGGATAAATCTCCTCGAGGAAATATTTCATGGCGTCCTGATTCGGCCGCCAGTCCATGGAACCGGTAAAAACGAGTGAAAGGGGCCGCTCCGCGCACTCCCGCGGGGCGAAATAGGCTTCATCGACGCCATTGGGGACTACGGCAGCATCCCGGCAGCCGTACCATCGCTCCATGAGATCGCGATCGGAGGGAGAGACTACCGCTACTCTGGAGTACCGGTGGCAGGACCGGGCTTCGTAGCGGTGAAGTTTTTGCCATTGCAGATAAATGTATATTTTGCGAGCCGGGTTGCGCTCGTGCTCGAAATATCGTCTCCAGATCTGGGCTTCCACATTGTGAGCCGACAATACCGAAGCATGGGAAGCAAGACTGTTTTTCAGCACTTCTGTATACGGCGTCCATTCACAATGGACCAGATCGTACTTTGCTCCCCCCAGAGTTTTTCTGACCGTTTCGGCCATCGCCCGGGAGTAATGGCTATCGACGATATAGGGCCGGGGCGAGAAAATATTTCTGCCCAGGTCGGCATAGAATGCAGGCCCTGCTTGCTTCCTGATCCTGTGGGGAACTGTAATTATGGAAACGTTCTCCAGCCCTTCGAATTCCTTCTGGCCATTGCCATGGCAGACATAGGTAATTCGGTGTGACTTCTGGAGCCGCTTCAGCAGATTAAAGGTCCGCAGTTTTTTCCCCGTATTCTGGGGAAGCGGCATCTCCTCGTCGACGATCAGTGTCCGCATGCTTCTTTCTCCAGTCCCCCGCCTTACGCTGGTAAGGACGAGGGCGATGTATTCTGGCGGGCAGGATTTCTAAAACTTCGCTCATGGGGGCGAATGCAAGATTGTCCAGTAAGCAACTGATTTTCCCCAGCGTCTTATCCAGGTTCAGATAGTGGCGAAACCTTGAGCGCAACTCCGCTGGTATGTGGGGCTGTTCCGGATCGATTTCCCATGGATGAAAGTAAAGGACCGCAGGTATTTTTTCCCTGATATTGAGATGCTGCAGAGCCCGCAGAATCCAGGAAACGGGGAAAAGCCTCAGATATCCGCCCCCCCCGACCGGCAGGCGAAACTGCCTGTTCAGAAATCGGAAATTGATCGTGGAAACCGGAAATTCATGAATCTTCCCTGCCGCCCGTGTAATCTGGTGGGGTTCGCGCAGCGCCCCCGGGATACCATAAACATCGTGGATAATAGGGAATATGCTGGAATCATAAGTAAATCCTTCTTCAATGAGAATATCCAGCGCCCAGAGGGAATTCCCCGTGATGGAATAACTCGGAGCCCTGTAACCTATGACCGGGGACCCTGAGATATCCTCGAGAACCGCCTTGGCCCTTCGGACATCCTCCCTGAAAACCTCGGGCGGGAATTTGTAGATCAATTGATGTGAAAAGCCGTGGCAGGCGATTTCATGTCCACGATCACTGATCTCCCGAACCAGTGAAGGGCGCCTCTCGGCAACCCAGCCAAGGATGAAGAATGTCGCCCTCACCTCGAAACGATCGAGAAGATCGAGAATTCGCTTCGTATTCTCGACCACCCGCAGGGGGTAGCTGTCCCATTGATCCACCCGGATCCGCCGACTGAAGGCGTTCACCTGAAAATAATCTTCTACATCGATTGTCAGAGCATTGCGCATCTCACCACTCCAGCTGTCTGGAAAAACAGCGGTCGATTTCTTCAAAAAGTTTTTCTGACCTCGAGAATGATTCGATTGGACTCGTATCGATCGTCCTCTTCCTGGGGCGAATGGGAATCAATAAAGTAATACCCGAGAGTGGCGGTGAAATCGCGGCCAAGAAGGTATGCGAGAGACACACTCGTGATGAGGCGGCGGGTGTCGGTATCATTGTCGATAAAGACTCCCGGCCCAGCCTCCACTTTATCCCTCTCCTCGAACTCCTTCCAGGAGAACCCGGCAGACCCGCTCAACCGCGGAGCCAGTTCGTACTGGACACTGAAATCACCTCCGTAACGTCTGGTATCCACTTCATCTGTCGCGGCATCTAAGTAATCGGAATAATCCAGGGAAAGAAGGGCGCTGCCTCGTTGAAAATACCAGATCAGGGTCAGGTCGTAATATTCACGCCGGAGGATCGTGCCCTCCGGATCCTCCTGATAATCGACCGCGACCCTTGCGCTACCGGTAAGCGTTCCGAAATCATGGGTTATTCCCAGGTCCCAGTAGAAATTATCCTCACCGTCCGCCCGGTCGAAATCGATCCACACGTAACCGAGGTTTCCGTAAATAAACGAATTCTCCATGTACTGGTGCCGAAGTCCGCCCCAGGCTTTATTGCTTGTATAATCATCCTCTTCCGTGTTTTCGATGGTGTAGGAATATCCGGAGGTGAACCGCGTCCGCTCCGTCAATTCATAGTCCGAATCCGCAAAAAAGGCATGACTCTGTTTGTCTGTTCCCGTGTCCCTCTCGTATCGGACATCCGTGAAGCGATAACCCGTTTCGAGGGAAAACCGCCGGTAAGGACCGAATTTCAGATAAGGGCTGGCGGAAAAGACATTCCGATCCGACTGCCGGTCAAAAAGACTCTCCTCCGCGAAGTCCCGCGTAGAGTCCAGGGAAACCTGCTCGTAGCTGTCCTTGACTTCCAGAAAAGCGAGATTCTTCACTAGTGTCGCCAGAGCCGATGCGGCAATGATATGCGTCGATTCGTTGTCCCTTTCTCCTCTTGCATAAAGGCGGTAATCGAAGGAGTAGGCAAGATCCGCAACGATCCGCGGCGCCTCGTACTCCAGAGCCACCGTCGGAAGGAAGCGGGTGATGAATTCCGTGACCTCCCCTTCATTGTCGTTGTACAGGTTGTCGGTATAGATTTCGCTCACGGCCAGGGTCGGCACCAGGTGAAATTCGGCTCCGTATCCGGAAACCGGAAGGCCAACCCACAGAAAAAGAACCGCGAACCCCAGAACAGCAACAGCATTGAATTTCATGTCGGAACCCGATAAAATGCGAATTAAAAGATTTCCTGCATAAAAAATCGTCTTATCCTGCTCATGAATCCTTCCTGAATGTTCTCCTCCCTCACCGGAGTCCTCCTGTCTTGAGGACTGAAAACGATATCCTTCTCGTCCAGATAAATCGTTTCAGCCTCCTCGGAACCAGCCGATTTTTCCCCCTTCTCCATGTTCCATTCGAAATTCAGATCTCCTTTTTCCGAAACGGGTTGTGCGGAAGGAGATGATTCCACCTCCGGCGCCCGATACCGCTTCTGAAGGAGGAGATCGTTTTCTATATGAAACTGGCCTTCGAATTGGGTGTCTCCCGCCACCTCGAGGACGAGATCCTCCGTGATGTACCGCGTCTCTTCCGCAAAAGCCGAGAGCAGAAGAAAATCGCACATGATGTTGATCAGCCGAGGAATGCCTTTGCTGAAGCGGTAGACCAGCTCCATGGCGCCAGGAGAAAAAATGACGGCCTCCCGGTCTCCGGCAATTTCCAGGCGGTAAAGAATGTATTCCTCGGTTTCGGAAAGGGTCAGTGGCTGAAGATGACAATGAATGCTGATCCTCTGCCGAAGCTGACGCAGTTCGGGGCTCGAGAGAACCTCCTTCAGTTCCGGCTGTCCTACCAGAATGATCTGAAGCAGCTTGGAGTCGTCGGTCTCCAGATTGGAGAGCATCCGAACCTCCTCCAGCGAATCGGGAGAGAGGTTCTGGGCCTCATCGATGATGAGGATCGCCCTTCTTCCTTCTGCGTACTGTTCGATCAGAAAATCGTTCAAATCCTTCAGCAGGTGAACTTTGCTCCGGCCTTCCGTCTCCAGGCCGAAGTCCTCATTGATGGTCTGGATCAATTCCTCAGGCTTCAATTTGGTGTTGAACACCTTTGAGATCCGGACGTCGGAACCGATCTTCCTTAGCAGGTGCCGAACGAGCGTCGTTTTCCCGGAGCCGACTTCGCCCGTCAGAAGAATGAATCCCGCCTTCTCCCTCACGGCGTAGTCCAGGTAGTTTTCCGCTTTGCGATGAGAGCGGCTGGGGTAGAGAAATTCCGGGTTCGGAATCAGCTCGAACGGTTTTCGACTTAATGAAAAATATTTTTCATACATCCTAGTAGCCGTCGTAGAAGTAATGATATCTTCCGCTCAGCGACTCGTTTCTTACATGGTTGTATACGATGCCGAGGATACTTTCTCTGCGGAGGGCGTCTATCGCGTCCTGCACATTCATGACGGACCCGACCTGTTCCCTGACAACAAAGATGACCCCATCCATATAGGTGCTCAGGAGACGACTTTCGGCGACGGGCAGAACAGGTGGAGTATCAAAAATAATGAAGCGCTCCGGATAGCGGTGCCGAACCTCCTGTACAAGCGCCCTCATTTTCCTCGAGCCCAGAAGCTCCGTGGGGTTCTCCACCGATCGGCCGGCCGACAGGAACGACAACTTTCCGATACCCGTGCGGACGAGCGCCTCCGAAAGGTCGATGCCGTCGAGAAGGCAGTCCGAGAGACCGAACCGGGTCTCCAGATTCAGGTATTTGTGAATCGACGGCTTTCGCAGGTCGGCATCGAAGAGAAGGACGGAATGATCGTATTCCTGTGCCAGCGTGATGGCGAGGTTCACGGCCGTTACACTCTTTCCCTCTCCGCTCAGTGCGCTGGTGACCATCAGGGTTTTCGGAACATTACCCTGGGGGCCCATCTTTACGATCATGGATTTGAGTTTCCGGAATTCCTCGGCAATGGGAGATTTGGGTTCCCGATACGTGACGATCAGCGGGTGATCGATTTTTAGGGGTTCGACGGGAACATCCGGAAGTGGAGATCGCCCCTGCGGGCGCTGCGGGGGCGGCTCGGCGCGTTTTTCCTGCGCATCCGACGTTCTGTAATCAGCATTTTTTACGGCAGGTGAGGGCATCTTTTTTCCCTCCCCACGGAGTTCTGCCGCCTTTTCCAGCGCTTTTTCTATTCGACTCAAAATACCCTCCTCTGGTGAAAGACTACCTGCCAAGTCCCGCTAAATACTGACCCAGCGAGAGGTTTCGCAGAAGTTCGTCAGCGACGGCAATATCCGTCATCTTCAGAAATTCGAAAACCATAATGGCTGAAACCCCTAGCATGTAGACCGAAACGAAGGCGAACAGAAACCTGTTTTTTCTTTTTCTCGAGAGAAGCTCCTCCCGGGTGCTGAACTGAGGTATGACCGCCATCACGGGCAGACCGATTTTGTGCACCGTCTCGATGCTGCGGATGGAAGGATCCAGAAAATCCAGGGCATAGACGACCCCGAATCCGATGGCGATTCCCGCAACCAGGCTCAGGAAAATAATCTTCACACGGTTGGGACTCACCGGTTTCATCGGCAAAAAGGCCGGATCCACAACACGGAAGGTATCGGATTTGTCCTGGATTTCCATCTCCTTGGAAACCTCCGATTTCCCGTGCCGAAGAACAAGCTGCTCGTAGGTGCTCTTGTAAGCGTCACGGTCCCTCTCAAGCTCCTTAAGAACTTTCCTCTTCTCGGGGATCCCCTGGAGAATCGCTCTTTTCGTCTCGATGTATTGCCTGAGCTGTTGCTCTTTGCGGCTGAGGGAGTTCAGTTCAATGGCGACCATTGAACTGTCCATCGTCTCTCCCCGACGGGTATCGGCGGAAGGCGCTTTAGAATCAAGGTGTTTTTCAAGGCGTTCGATTTCCGCGCTGAGAAGGACCACCTCGGGATAATTTTCCGTGTATATCAGCAGAAGCTGTTCGCGCTTGCTGTTGAGAGTGTCGAGTTGCGCCTGGAGGGAGTTTTCGCCGCCGACTCTCTCATTGAGCAGCAGAGTTTTCCTCGCCTGGAGTCCTTCTTTTTTGATCTGGATGTCCTCGAGATCCATCTGCGCTGTACGGATATCGTTAATCAAGGTGGTCTCATCATCCAGGACGGCGAAATCCTCCTGCTTTTTGAACTCTGCCAGCTTTCGCTCGATTTCCGTAAGTTTGCTGCGGAAATTCTCCACCTGCTCCTGGATAAAGCGACTGGCTCCGTAGGACCCCTCACGGTTGGACGTGAGGTTCTCCTCGATATATTTCTGAATCAGCACATTGACAAAATCCCGGGCCAGCCGCGGATCGCGATCGACATATTCAATCGTGAAAAGGTCACTCTTTTCCCGCACTCGGACCTGGAGATTCTTTCTGAATCTCTCGATCAGATCATTGACCCTTTTCGGCGTGGTGTAGACGGCGTCAAGATCCAGTGCATTGGCCACCTGCAGCAGAAGATGACGACTTGTCAGGGAATGAGTCAGGACCTTGAGCTCATTGTCAATGGACTGGGTCACGGCAATCCCCTGAACCAGATCGTTGATAACGCTCCGTTGGATGAACACCGTGGACTTGGTCTGATATTTCTCCGGGAGCACATAGCTCAGGGCAATCCCCGCGGAAATAACCAGCAATGCGATTGCGGTGAAAAGATACTTCCGCTGGAGAAGAATATTCATGTACCGGCGGAATTCGTTGTCGTTCGATTTCATGAAAACACCTCTCTAAAAGAGACCTTCCCGGATAATGACGTAGTCCCCGGTCTGAAGTTTGACATTCTGGGTGAGATCCCCGGATTTAATGAGATCGTTCATCTTCACCGGAATGCGGGTTTCATTTCCGTTGACCTCTCGTACGATGACGGTATCGTTGGGCTTGGCGAATTTATTGAACCCTCCGGCCTCGAGCACCGCTTCCATGACGGTCAGCCCCTCCCGGTAGGCGATGAATTTCGGGGTATTCACGGCGCCGACCACATAGACGTTCTTTTCATCGGCCACCGGAATAAATACGACATCCCCGCTTTCAAGGATTATGTCCTGGGAGGCCTCACCCTCGAGAAAAATTTCCTCGAATCCCTCTTTGATCTTTTTCTGATCCCTGAGGACATAAGCTCTCTTGAGGTCGGCGTTGGTGAAATCGGAAATATTGCAGAGAAGCTGCAGCAGAGAGGTTCTTCGACTCAGATCGAAAACACCCGCGGGCACCCCTCCGCCGAACACATGAACCTGATTATTTGTGATTTCCCGAACCGTCACCGTAACGATGGGATTCTTGACCAGTTTCTTCAGGTCTTTCTCCAATGTCTGCTGAAGCTGCTTCGGGGATTTTCCGGCGGCCAGGACCTCTCCCAGACCCGGAACGGTGATCTTGCCGTCGGGCCGGACTTTGGCATCGAAGCTCAGCTCGTTTACACCCCAGACGGCGACCCCCAGAACGTCTCCTTCACCGATGACGTAATCGCCTGCGAAAGAAACCGCGGCACCCAGTAGAAACGTCAAAAAGATTATTGAGCTCATCAAGCGAAACTTCATAAATTCCTCCCCACGACTGTGATGTTCAACGTGCCCCCCGGCCGAAAATAACGACCTTGAGCGTTTCCATAATGATGAGAAAATCTAGAAATATTGAAAAGTTCTTGATGTAATAAAGGTCATAGCGGAGCTTCTCCAATGCATCTTCCATCGAAGCGCCGTATTCATATTTTACCTGTGCCCATCCTGTGACCCCGGGCTTGACGGAATGACGATTGGAGTAGTACGGGACCCTTTCATTGAGGGTTTCGACGAATTCCGGTCTTTCGGGACGCGGTCCTATGAAGCTCATGTCGCCACGGATGACGTTGAAGATCTGCGGCATTTCATCCATGCGGCTGGTTCTCAGGAAACGACCGACACGTGTAATCCGGGGATCGTCTTCCTGCGCCCAGACCGCACCTGTCTTTTTCTCCGCGTCCTCGCCCATAGTGCGGAATTTGTACAGAACAAAAGGTCTCTCTCCCTTGCCGACCCGCACTTGGCGGAAAAAGACAGGTCCTTTCGAATCGACCCGAATCGCGAGGGCGATCAGCGGCATCAGAGGGAGGAAGAGAACCAGGCCCACCGCCGCGAAAAGCAGATCAAAGCCTCTCTTGTAAAAGAACATAAAAGGGGTCAGACGTGAGCCATTGGAAAAAATGAACCAGCTTGGATTGATGCGTTCGATCATGAGCTTTCCGGTGATCTGTTCGTAAAAGGAAATCTCGTCCACAATATCAATCCCCTTGAATTTGCAGCCAAGGATATCCCGAACCGGCAGGACCCCCCTTCGTTCGGAGAGGGAGATAACGATCTTGTGCACCTTTTCCCGCGTAGCGGTTCTCGCCAACGATTCTATTGAGCCCAGAACACTGGAGAGGTTGATCGACGCCATTTCCCCTGCAGGTTGAATAAATCCGACCAGTTCGTAATTGTGGCGGGTTTTATCGAGCAGGTTGCTGATCTGCAACGCCGTGGGTCCCACTCCCAGGATAAGGACCTTTTGCATGACCCAGGGGATTCGGAGCAGACCGGGGAAATGACAATGCCAGAGGAACTGCAAAAGGCAGAAGATCACCAGGGCCATTACCAGGACGCTTCGTCCGAGCATCAGGTTCGGAAAAAGGTAGTAAAAAACGGATAATCCCAGAAAGGCCAGAAAATTGGCGGAACATGCCCTCAAAAATATCTCTTTGTTATTGAAGGTCAAATCGCCCCGGTACAACTCGGACAGGTATCCCGCAAGCACGACCACCGTTGCGAAAATGAGGCTCCTGATTCCCCCCTGATTCAGCATTTCCCAATTCGGCATCGATTGGTATCTCAGGCAGATCCCGAGATATTGCGCCGATATCGCCAGGAGGTAATCACCAAGGAGCAAAAGTAAAATGGGCTTATTCATTCATCCCAACCGTTCGGGCGCGAGTCAGTCGTTCGAGGAGAGCTTCGGCCTCCCGTATTTCCGGGAAATCTCCAAGTCCCAGTGCGATTTTCAGAGAATGCACGGCGGCGTCCCTGTTTCCACTGTCGTGCTGGACCAGGGCGAGGTGATAGTGAACCGTCGGAATCTGGGGCAGAAGCTCCGCCGATCGCTTCAGAAATCTCAAGGCCTCCTCGTTTTTGCCATTCCGGAGAAGAACGTAACCCAGAGTATCCATAATCTGAGGATTGTTGGGCTCCAGCCGATAGGCCTTGAAAGCCAGTTTCAACGCTTCTTCGGGGCTGCCGTAGTTTTCGGCATACAGGTACGCGAGGTTGTTCAGTGCGGGTGCGAAATCCTCTTTCCGGGTGAGGACTTTCCGATAAAGCTCGAGAGCCTCTCTCTTGTTGCCGAGGCGGTCATAAATGGTCCCCAGGGCGTAAATCGCCGGATAATAATCAGGACGGGTTTCCATCAGCTTCCGGTAGATTCGGATGGCCTGTTCGAACTCCCCCATTTCGTCGCGAAGGCTGGCCATCATCATCTGCACCGGAAGATCCTCAGGTTTCGCCTGCAGTCTTTCCCCAAGGACTTCGGCAGCTTTTTCGTTGTTTCCGGCATTCTTGTAGACACCCGCGAGAATCAGGTATCCGAAATTCGTCTCTGGATTGGAGCGAATCAACGACCGGGACAACTCCTCCGCCCGAGCGGTTTTTCCTGTCCTTGTCAGCGCCCCGATAAGAAGGGGAAAACCCTTTTGGGGGTTGATCCTCTGCAGTTTTTCGAATACCTCGATGGCTTCGGGCCCCCGTTCGGTGCGAAGAAGGATTTTGCCGATCGCCTCCAGCAGGACGGGATTTGACGCCTTGGCCTTTTCAGCTTCCGTTAGAACCGCAAGGGCTTTTTCGGGTTGTGAATTGCGGAGATAAAACTCAGAAAGTCCGAGGATGCCCTCAAAACCGTCTATTTCTTTTGCCCGCAGGAAGAATTCTTCGGCTTTGTCCTTCTGGTTCGTCAATTCGTAAATGGAACCACTCTGAAGGAGCGCACGCACATTGGAGGGATCCTGGGCCAGAATTTCGTCATATTCCGTCACCGCCTCCTCGTAATCGCCGCGCGCTGCATGGAAAGATGCTAGATTGAAGTACGGTGTCAGATAATCCGGCTTGATCTGTTTGGCTTTTTTCAAGGATTCGACACCGGCCGTGAAGTCTTTCTGAGCAAAGAAAGCGGCCGCCATATAATTATGGATAAGAGCGTCGGACGGTTTTTCAGACAACCCTTCGCGTAAAGTATTCAGTGCCGCGGAATAATTTTCCTGCCGTAGATAGTGATTGGCCAGAACCAGCCGGGTATCCAGAACATCCGGGGCGATGGAGACGGCCTTCAGAAAATCCGCTTCTCCCAGATTGCTTTCCCCACTGCTCAGCTTGTATAAACCCCGCTTGAAATACACATCCACCATCTCCGGATTCAGATCGGTTGCACGGTCGAACTCCTTCATCGCGGAATCATATTCCCCCACGGTCATGTAGGCGCTCCCCAGTGCGTTGTGCGCCAATGCATGGTCGGGATCGATCGCCAGAGCGCGTTCGAGTTCCCGGATGGCATCTTGTGAGCGGCTCTGTTTCAGGAGAGTGATGCCTACCATCACCCTTGTTTGAACCGAATCAGGGCTATGATCCAGCACTTTTTGAAACTGGCTCAAGGCCGTCTCATATTGTCCCTGGCTGTAATGGGCGAGCCCCAGGAAATAAAAGGCCGTCAGATTTGGATGTTTGCTGATCGATTTGCGCAGCTGGAGAACCGATCCTGCGTAGTCTCCCTGAAGGTAATTGGCCAGGCCAAGAAGAAGAGGGCCTTTGGAGGATTCAGGGAACTTCCGTGACAGGAGGTTTCCGAGCTGTTCACCTTTATCGAAATTCCCCTCGTCCAGGTAAATGGTTCCCATGGCATACTGGGCATCGATATCCGAGGGATCAATCTTCGTGAGGCGCTGCAGCAGATCCAGAGCAGCCTTCGAATTCCCCCGATTTAGCTCGATGCGGGCCAATCGATAATGGGCAGCCGTATTCCTTTCATCCTTCTTCAGTACCTCCCGCAGAATTATTTCGGCCGCCTCTTCCTTCTGTTGTTTTTGTAGAAGTTCCGCGAGGTGAAGGCGGGCGGAATTGTTGCTTTCATCGATCCGGATCGCGTCCTGTAGATTTTTCTGAGCCTTTTCTCCGTTGTTCATCAGCGCATGGGCGCGTCCCGTAAGTTCAAGGGCGAGAGAAGATTCCCCGTGCTTTCGGAGGTATTCCTCCATCTCCTCCAGTGTTTTTTCCGGTCGTTCCGTTCGGTTGTAAATTTCGGACAGCTTCAGGGAAAGCCCCTCAAATGAGGGATTCTGGTGCCGAACCTTCATTAATTCCTTTTCCGCGGATTCGTATTTACCCGTCTCCATGTAGGATTCGGCCAGATGGAACCGGGCTTCGTAGAAATTGGGATCCTTCTCCAGGGCGTTCTTCAACAGAACGATTGCGCCGCGATAATTGCCACTGCGATTATGCTCTATCCCTTCATTGAGCAATTCCTCTTTTGTGGGGCTGTTGCAGGCCGCCAGAAGAGTCAGAAGCAGAAGAGGGATAAAACAGCGAGTTGTCGAAAAACTTTTCACCAACATGAATGATCCTTCCCCTTGTATCCGATAATTTACCCCCAACCGGAAATTACGGTTGTGAAGTTTGAATTTCTGCTGCAACGGACGCTATTTCCCATCGAGGCGAAATCTCCCGCTGCGGGAAACCCGCAATTTAAAAAACGGCATGTAGGGTCAACGGTGATGAAGTATAGGAGTGGAAAAATAAATATCTTTAATGTGTTTAGATTTATCAAGCTTTGAGCAAAATGCAATCTTTTAATTCAATTTTTTTTGCATTAGGCTTTTTAAAAAATCAGGAATTGTTCAACGATTACCCATAACCAACCCGTCGGAAATCTTTACACTATCCAAAGGTGTTTTTTTTCAACGCGATTTCCTTCGATCAAACGGCTACTTGTGTTTTTGGCACATGGCTTGCTTCTACAAAAACAGTCACTAACGGGGTCGGATAAACAGGGAAACAATTCTTAATGAACAAGGAGGTATGAAATGAAGAAAACATGTATTTTTTTAAGTCTTCTCACCGCCGCGCTCTTATGGTCGGCAACAAACGCCATGGCGGTTCCGTCACTGGAGGGCTCCCCCAACCTCCAGGATCTCTTTGACGAAATCACCGTGGCCGGCCCCAGCAGCATCGATGTTACTCAGGATTTCGTGACTCTGGATGAAAACTGGGAAATCTCGGCGTCAGGCACTGCTTCCAGCAGGATCATCTACGAGCTGCTGGGCACCCAGAGCGGTCAGAGCTTCGGGGTCTACAACGGGTCGGATTATGTGGAGCTGTTCTCCTCCGACGCGGTTCGAGGCAGCAATGCCGCACTCGCCACCTTTGAGAATATGTCTACCGGCAATTTTCAGGTGTGGTTAAACGGCGAATATACCGGAACGGATTTCGCCACAAGCAATTTCGGCTATTTCCTCAATAATGGGGAATTCACCTTCCACAGCGAAACCGCCAGGAACGTGGACGGATTCGATCACATGTTCGCCTACGCAGGGAATGAGACGGACTATCTTCGTCTTACGGGTCCCGCCCCTGGGCTCTGGACCACCGGGCTCTTCGCCAATCATGAATACATCCTGGCCTTCGAAGGCGAATTGAACGGCGGCAACATGGATTACATGGACATGGTAGTCATCGTGGAATCGGTAACTCCTGTACCCGAACCGGCCACTCTGTTCCTCCTGGGCTCCGGACTGGCCGGACTCGCCGCCTTCCGGAGGAAAAAAGCCTGATTATTCGGAAACCCTCTTACACAAAAACGGCGCCTGCAAGGGCGCCGTTTTTGCGTAGAAGGTTATTAATCGAGATCTCCAGACCATTGAACTGAAGACGCTTAGGACATCAATTTTCGCGCAACTGGTGGGCGGGGGTGAAATAGCGCCTGTATCCCTGAACCAGGATGAGAAAGGACGTGATGGCAACACTGCCGGTTATGGCGCACATGATGGCGATCTGGTATTTAACGGCGATCATCGGCGAGGTGCCGGAGAGAATCTGGCCGGTCATCATTCCCGGGAGGGACACGATCCCCATGGCGGCCATTGTGTTGGTTGCAGGAAGAAGCGCAGCACGAAAAGCGCTGCGCACCGCCGTCCGACTCGCCGGTCGGCTGCCCGCGCCGAGGCAGAGAGCCGTCTCGATTTCCTCGCGTCGCTCTCGCATCTCGGCCGCGAGCCGTTCGGCGGCCAGACTTGCCCCATTCATCGAATTGCCGATGATCATGCCCGCCAGAGGAATGAGGTAGCGCGGGTCGTACCAGGGAGAAATCCCCACCACCAGAAGGCAGAAAAAGAAAGTGATGCTTCCACATCCGATAAACATAGAGGCGCCGACCACCCGGTAGAACCCAGGCATCCGGTCCTTGATCCTTCCGGCGATCACCTGAAGAGAAAACCCCGTCATGATCAGCAAGAGAAGCAGAACCGGCAATGGATGTTCGATGGCAAAGACGAACTTGAGGACGTAGCCGATCGCAAGGAGCTGAAAAACCATGCGCAGGGAAGCCCATAGCATGTTCTTCCCCTGCCCTATTCCCTGGAGGCGAGCCGCGGCGGCTGTCAGAAGGATTAAACCATAAGCCATTGCAAGATCGGGGATCTGCAGGTCGATTATGGAAGACTCGTTCATATCTCTGCCTCCGCTTGAGGCATGGCCAGAAAATCCCGCAATCGAGAATGCCGGGGACGGTTCAGAAGGTCGGCCGCATCCCCTTCCTCAAGTATGAGTCCATCGCTGAGAAAAGCCAGGCGATCCGAGACTCTTTCCGCCAATCGCAGATCGTGGGTAACCATCAGGAGCGTGAGATTCCTCGACCGGCAGATCTCCCGGAGGGTGTCGGCCAGACGATCTCCCGTCGGACGGTCCAAGGCGCTGGTCGGCTCGTCCAGGAGAAGAACCTCCGGCGATCCGATCAGGATCCGGGCCAGACCGACCCGCTGCTGTTGACCAAGAGAAAGAGTACGTGCCGAGCGGTCCAGAAAGTCGGGGGAGATGCGCCAGAGTTCAAGGCTTTCCCGAAGTGTTGGATCATCCCGATCGGGCGGCGTTTGCCCACGGAAATGAAAGGGAATCTGAAGATTGTCGAGAACCGTTCCTTCGAACATGAACGGTTTCTGTTGAACCAGGGTCACCTTGCGGCGCAGCTCGAGGGGATCAAGGGTGAGAACGTCCTTTCCCTTCAGGAGGATGCGGCCGTCCGTGGGATCCTCAAGGCGGTTGATCAGACGAACCAGGGTGCTTTTACCTCCTCCGGAAGGTCCGATTACCGTCAGCAGTTCACCGGCACGGGCACGGAGAGAAATCCCCGAGAGTATTTCAATTTCTTCTCCGCCGGGCCCCTTCCGGATCTTGCGGACATTTTCAATGGTCAGGGTCTCCATCTTACGAGGCATGCTCGCGCAGGCGTTTCATAACCTGCTTCATGTCTTCCCAGACTTCCCTTTTGGAGGCAGGGTTGCGCAGCAGAAACGCCGGATGATACGTCGGCATGAGGGGAGTGCCTTCATATTCCCGCCAATGTCCCCGGAGACGGTTCATTGGTGCCTTGTCCCGCAGAAGACACTGGGCCGCAAATCGGCCCAGGCTGACGATGAGCTGCGGTCGAATGGCCGAAAGCTGCCGTTTGAGAAAAGGTTCGCAGGCCTCGATCTCCTCCGGAAGAGGATCCCGATTATGGGGGGGACGGCATTTTTCGACATTGCAGATATAGACATCCTCGCGCCGCATCCCCATGGCGAAAATGATTCGGTCCAGAAGGCGCCCCGCCTCCCCCACGAAAGGTTCCCCCTTTTCATCCTCCTCCCGCCCGGGGGCCTCACCGACAAAAACGAGATGAGCCCGGGGATTGCCGACACCAAAAACGATATTCCTTCGACCTTTGCACAGGTCGCAGCGGCGGCAATTTTCGAGTTCCGCGCGGATTTCCTCGAGCGTCTCCCTCCGGCACGAAGCTTCTCCACCCTGATCCAGCCCCTGGACGCCGGGTGGACAGGCCGGCAGATCGTCCGGAACATGCTCGGGGTAAACCTCCCGGATGCCGAGGTCACGCTGATCTTCCAGTAATCCCCGGATCTGAATGATTGTTTCCCGTAGATTTTGACGGTCCTCGTCGGGCATAATGCCTTTACTTCCCTCAGGGAGTGAATTATTCTTGTTTAACCATCTTTCAAGAATTTAAAAACACACTCATGCGGTTCTCGATTTATCTTCTTTTTTTTTGCTGTCTTCTGGTCCTGATTCCGTCTGAGGCTTTGGCGTGGGGCATCGGAGTCCATCTGCACCTGGGCTCCCAAGTCCTCTCCAATCTCTCTATTTTCCCGGCTGCCCTGCAGACCCTGCTCAACGCCTATCCGCACGATTTTCTCTACGGCTGCATCAGTGCCGACATCACCCTGGGAAAAAAATTCACGCACTATCTGGAGCACTGCCACAGCTGGAGAATGGCTAAAAAAATTCTCGAATCCGCCGAGACGGACTCCCAGAGAGCCTGCGCCTATGGGTATCTGGGGCACCTCGCCGCCGACACGGTGGCCCATTCCTATTTCGTCCCCTTTCAGATGATACACACCTTCAACACCGTGTTTCTCAAACACACTTATTGGGAGGTGCGCCTAGAATCCCAAGTGGATAAAAAGATATGGGCGCTTGCCAGGACGATCGCGAGAAAGGATTTCAGCCAGAACGACGCCCTGATGCGCAGCGTCCTGTCCGAAACGATTCTGTCCTTCAACAACAACAAGCGCATTTTCAATTCGCTGCTGCTCCTTAGCCGCCTTCAGCAGTGGCAGAAAATGTTGCGATCGATGAATCGCACATCCAAGTGGGCTCTTCGCGAAGAGGACCTGACGGAATATTTTACCCTCGCTCGTGAAGCGACCGAAAGCATCCTGAAGGATATGGAAAAAAGTCCCTACTGGAGATCCGATCCCGCAGGGGAGCGGGCGCTGAATTCAGCAAAAATGATCCGTCGGAATCTGAATCTGCTCTGGCTCGACGGCAAGCTTCCCGCTGCGGAGGCCGAAAACATCCTCCAGACGCTCAAGCCGCGCTTCCGGGAAGGCATCACCCGACCGGATCGCCTTCTCGAGCTTCTATCCGAATTCTGATCGATTCCCGGGCAAAAATGTAAAGGCCCCCCATTTCCGGGTGAAGTCTTTTCTGTTACTTTCCGGCCCTGCGGATCTCCAGGACTTTGTCCAGAAGCCGCTGCGCCACTTCGTCCTTGGTCATCCGGGGAAGATCCTCCACCCTGCCGTCCGGCGTAAGGAAATGGACGATATTCGTATCCACGTCGAACCCCGCGCCCTCTAGAGTGACATCGTTGGCGACGATCAGATCGAGGTTCTTCCTCTCCAGCTTACTCTGCGCATAGGACTGCAGGTCACCCGTCTCGGCCGCGAATCCAACCAGGATTCGTCCGCCCTTGACGGCGCCCATCTCAGCCAGGATATCCGGATTGCGCACCAGTTGCAGAACCAGATCGCCCTTCTTCTCCTTCTTGATTTTTCGATCGGCTGTTTCCGCGGGCCGGTAATCCGCCACGGCGGCGGACTTGATGATGACCGTGGCGTCCTGAAGCGCTTCGAGCGCTTTATCCCGCATCTCCAGTGCGCTGGATACAGGAATGAACTCGACCCCTGCGGGAGGCTCGAGAGCAGTGGGCCCCGATATCAGGATCACGCGGGCGCCCCGGTCCCGGCCGGCCCGGGCGACGGCATATCCCATTTTGCCCGAAGAGAAGTTGCTGAGAAAACGAACAGGGTCTATCTTCTCACGTGTCGGTCCGGCGGTGACCAGCACCGTCTCCCCCTTAAGATCCTGTGGCGAGAGCAGTCGTCGGGTTTCCTCCAGAATCCGCTGAGGATCGGGGAGTTTCCCCTTCCCTTCCCAGCCGCAGGCCAGAAATCCCGAATCGGGCTCCATAAAATGATAACCCGATTCCTTTAATCGGGTTTCATTCCGCTGATAGATCGGATTTTCCCACATGTTGACGTTCATGGATGGGACGAAAAGAACCGGAGCCCTGGTGGCCATGATCGTGGTGGTCATCAGGTCATCGGAAATTCCGGATGCCGTTTTTCCGATCACATTGGCCGTGGCGGGAGCGATCACAAAAAGGTCGGCCCGATCCGCCAGGGATATATGGCCGATTTCCCTTTCCTGGTAGAGATTGAACAGATCCGTGTGGACAGGGCTTCCAGAGAGGGTCTGAAATGTCAGGGGCGCAACGAATTCCATGGCGCTTCGCGTCATGACGACGAAGACCTCGGCGCCGGCCTTGACATAAAGGCGCAACAGCTCCACCGACTTGTAGGCGGCAATGCCTCCGCAGACGCCCAGTACGATTTTTTTCCCCTTCAGCATGGTCTCACCCCCTTGGGATCTTCAGCCTATCCACCCCCAACGTAGGGGTTGATCCGTTTTTCCCGGCCGATCGTGGTCTCGGGCCCGTGACCTGGATGAACCACGGTATCGTCGGGAAGGATCATCAGTTTGCGACGGATTCCATCGATCAGCGCCCTGTGGTCGCCGCCAGGGAGATCGGTGCGGCCGATAGAGCCGGCGAACAGAATGTCCCCTGCGAAAACACGTCCTTCCGTCGAAAGGGCGATTCCTCCCGGGGAGTGTCCCGGAAGATGCAGAACGGTAAACTTCAGATTTCCGATGGTCAACGAGTCCTCGTCCCTCAGGAGGCGATCGGGCGCCGGGGAGGGTTCCGCCGTCAGACCGTAAGCGGCGGCATGCTGATGCCCCACTTTCAACAGGGGAACGTCCGATTCATGGATCATCAGGGCGGCCCCGGTTTTCTCCACCAGGAAACGGTTGGCGCCGGTGTGATCGAAATGTCCGTGAGTGTTGACGACGGCCCGGAGTTCCAGATGATGCGAACGCAGAGCTTCAAGGATCCTCTCTCCGTCTCCACCGGGATCCACGACCATCGCCTGTCGCGTATCCGGACAGCCGATCAGATAACAGTTGACCTGCAGAGGTCCCACTTCCAGCTTTTGAACAAGCATTTCATTCATTTTTTTCTCCATCGGACCCGAACAGGTCGAGGCTCTTCCCCCTGAGCTGTTCCCCCAGGCTCACACCGAATGTGCGCCTTTTTCCATCCCCGCCTCTTTCCTGACGCGGGGCGGCGGAACGCGGGGGTGGATTGGAAGGTCTTTCATCCACATGCGCTTCGCCCGATTCCTCCGGAAAAGCCTCTTTCAGAAAATATCGGTCGTAAAGCCGGTGATAACTGGTCCAGGCCGAAGGGCTGTCGGGCTCCTTCTCGATATGGGTGCGCACCCCGTTGATTTTGGAATCCATATCGTCCAGGAAATTCAGCACTACCGCCTCCAGGGTTTTGGGGCGTTTGGGAGAACCGAATTCGTACTGCCCGTGATGAGAAAGAATCAGATGTTTCAGCAGCGTAGAGAGCCTGCGGGGAAAATCGGGAATTTCCCGGATTTTCGCCTCCAGCATCTCCACCCCTATCACGATATGGCCCAGCAACTTGCCTTCATCCGTATAGTCAAATGATTTCAGATAGCTGAGTTCCGCCACCTTTCCCAGATCGTGCAACAGGGCGCCGGTGATCAGGAGATCCCGGTTGATGGTCGGATAGCGCCGGGAAACGTCATCCGCGAGATCGGCCACAGCCAGCGAATGCTCCAGGAGCCCCCCGAGGTAGACGTGGTGCATCGCCTTTGCGGCCGGAGCGATACTGAAGCAGCGCAGAAATTCGGAATCGGACAGAAAACTCTCCATCAGCGCCCGCAGGTGGGGAGAGCGCAGGGAATCAACCTTCTCCCTCAATTCGGTGATCAGATCCTCTGCGCCCCGAAGGGCTGCGGGGAGGAAATCGCAAAGCTCAATGGTCTTCTCCTCCAGAGGTTCGATCTCCTGAACGATCAGCTGCATCTTTCCGAGATAAACGCTGGCCTTACCTTGAACCCGGATGAAGTCGTCTTTTTCGAAACAATCTGAGAACTCGTCGACACGCTCCCATACACGCCCCTCCACCTCGCCGGTCCGGTCCATCAGCTTCAGGGTCATATAGGGCTTGCCGTTTCGCGCCATTGCCATAATTTTCTCGCGAACGAGAAAAGGGCTGTCGACCCATTCCCTTTCCCGGATATTTTCCACAAATATTTTCTTCACCAGTTACTCCCGAGCTTTTTTGGGTAATTTTCAACAACGTGCTCCGCCGCCCGGATTCCGTCAACGGCGGCGCTCATGATTCCTCCGGCATATCCCGCACCCTCTCCCGCCGGATAAAGTCCGGGATGCGAAAGAGATTGACCGTCTTCCCCCCGCACAATGCGCACGGGCGCGGAAGTCCGCGATTCTATTCCGACCAGGGTCGCCTCCGCTGTGAGGAAACCGGGCATCCTGCTGCCGAACCGGGGGAGCGCCTTCCGCAGGGCCTCGGTCACGAAATCGGGAAGGACCCTCTCCAGGTCAGCCTCCCGAACACCTGGGCGACAGGTGGAGGTGACCGGCCCCACGCCCCTTCCCATAAACTTCATCATGTTCTGGGCGGGAGCATGGTAATCCCCTCCCCCTTCATGATAAGCCTTCTTTTCCCAATATTTTTGAAAACGGATACCCCCCAGCGGACCAAGGTCACCAAAATCGGCCGGACGCACGGAAACCACCAGGGCGCTGTTTGAAAAAACATCGTCGCGTCGTCGAAAACTCATGCCGTTGACAACCACCCCCTCCGGTTCTGATGAGGCGAGGACGACCCGCCCTCCCGGGCACATGCAGAAAGAATAGACCCCCCTTCCGGTCGCCTCATCATTCCAGCGAAGAGCATATTCGGCCGAGGGAAGAAGGGGATGTCCGCTAACCCCGTACTGGATGCGGTCAACCAGGGCGGCAGGATGTTCGACCCGCACCCCGATGGCGAAAGGCCTGCTCTCCAGGCGCACCCCCTTCCGACAAAGCATCTCGTAGGTGCTGCGGGCGCTGTGTCCCGGCGCGAGAACCACGGCTCCGCAGGAATATTCGTCGACATCGTTTAAAATTCCCGCACCGATCTCTCCGCCGGCCATGGCCAATTCGGTGAGCCGGGTCTGGTAGCGGATTTCAACTCCCTTTTCCAGCAGTGCCCGGCGGAAATTGATCAGGACCAGCCGCAGGCGGTCGGTGCCGATATGGGGCTTGGCATCTGTCAGGATCACTTCCGGTGCACCAAAACCAACGAGCGTCTCCAGCACCAGGCGCATCCAGGGATCGTTTATCCGTGTGGTCAGCTTTCCATCGGAGAAAGTTCCGGCTCCTCCTTCTCCGAACTGCACATTGCTCTCCGGGTCGAGTCCCTTTCCGTCCCAGAAGTTGCGTACATCCGTGACCCGCTCTTCTACCGGCCGCCCCTGCTCCACCAGAAGAACGCGAAAACCATGCTGGGTCAAGCGAAGGGCTGCGAAGAGTCCGGCGGGTCCCATGCCCGTCACCAGCACCGGGAGTTTTTCTCCCCTCAGGGGGTTCGGCGGTGAGATGCGGCGATCTTCGTCACGGGCGAGGCGGTGATTATCCCGGTTCCGATGCAGGACCCCTTCCTCGTCCCGCGTTTCGAATCTCACGGTGAAAATTTTTAAAATGCGAGGTTTTTTCCGGGCGTCAAAACTTCGGCGCAACACCTTCAACCGGAGCACTCCTGATGGGGGAAGCCCGACTTGCCGTGCTACCAGGTGAGGCAGAACGTCTTCGCTCTCCTCCAGTTCGAGAGCGATTTCCCGCAGAATCAGAGCCATCCGGGTCTATTTTCTCTCACTTCCTGCCTTCAGATAAACCCTCAAGAGAGGGGAAGCTCGATATGGAAGGTCGTGCCCTTCCCCTCTTCGCTCTCTACGCTGATACGACCATTGTATGTCTTGACGATCCTTAAAACCACCGAGAGCCCAAATCCAGTTCCTTTGGTCTTAGTGGTGAAAAAAGGATCGAAGATCTGTCCAAGATTCTCCTGGGGGATCCCTCCCCCGGTGTCGTGAATGGTAATTTCCGTGACACCATCATTCTGCGAAAGCCTGACACCAAGATCGCCGCCATCAGGCATGGCATGAAGGGAATTGACGAAGAGATTTGTGAAAATCTGCTCGATTTCCAGTTCATCGGCAAGAATGGGCGGCGGATTAGAGACAAAATCCTTCTCCAGGCGAATGCCCTGGGCCTTCAGCTGTTCGCCGATGCCGGACAGCGCACGATCGATGACCTCGGCCACGGAGATCATGCTCAGATCGAATCGCGGTCGTTTGCTGGTCGCCAGCAGCTTGATCAGGATATCATCGATCCTGTCCACCTCCTTGAGAATCTTTTCCGCATAGGTTTTCTGCTCGGGGCGGCTCTCAGCGGCCGATTTGAGGATCTGGCCGAAAAGGCTGATGGAATTGAGCGGATTGCGGATTTCATGGGCCATTCCCGCGGCAAGATGTCCAAGAGCCGCAAGCTTTTCCGCCTGGAGAATTTCCGTATGGGCCCGCTCGAGTTCCCGGCTCTTTTCTTCGACCCGGCGCTCAAGTTCCCTGTTCCACTCTTCGATTTCCCTGAGAAGCCTCTCCCGCTCCTCCCGCAGTTCCCGGTTATGCAGCTCGATTCGTCGAAGCCGCAGGACATTTTCGATCCGATCCAGCAGATCCTGATTATTGAAAGGCTTGAGAATATAATCGGAAGCGCCGGCCTTCATCAGTTCCACGGCGATTTCCTCGCTGCCCTTTCCGGTAAACATGATGACATAGGTATCGGGGAAATGCTCTCGAATCCTGCGCAGGACGGTCATGCCGTCCATATTCGGCATCATATAATCCAGAAGAACGACAGCCGGCGATTCGGCAGCGACGATTTCAAGGCCCTCTCGTCCACCTTCGGCCGACAGGACTTCATAGCCTCTGCTGCGCAGAATCATAGAGGTCAGATCGATAATGATCCACTCATCGTCGATCACCAGGATTTTTTCACCCATGGCACTCGGTCCCATTTTCTTGAACGGATATTTCCGGCGGAAGGACTGGTAGGATACCTTCCCCTCTTTTATTTTTCAAGCGCTAAGAGAGGAAAGGAAAAGGCAGCGCGAAGCTGCCTTTCTGAAAGGGAAAATGTGGAGTCAGGCGTGTTCTTCCATGCGAACGGTCATGACGGGAATGGGAGATCTTCTCACCACTTTTTCCGCCGTGCTCCCGAAAAGGACATGATCCAGTCCCGTTCGCCCGTGTGTGCCCATGACAATGAGATCCGCAGAAATTTCCTTCCCCTTCTTGATGACTTCATCGAAGGGAATTCCGGGCAGAACAAAGGTCTCATAATCCTGGTAATCCTGCATATAGGTCCTGCAGAACTTCTCCATCATCTTCCGCGCTCCCTGCTCGATCTCCTCCTCAAGCTTATCGAAGGAGATATGCGGAACATAGAACCCCCTCAAATCCACCGGTTCGTTGATGACATGGACGATCACCAGCTTGGCACTGAATTTTTTGGCCAGGGAAAGGGCGAACTTAAAAGCGTAGTCGGAACTTTCGGAGAAATCCGTGGGGAAAAGAATGGTCCTGAAGTCTTTCATAAGTCCTCCATGAAATTACAGAAATAGGCTATCCGGCACTGACCGGCTGCTGCCTGAAAATTTTGTTCAT
Source organism: Desulfuromonadales bacterium (assembly GCA_024636295.1). Lineage (GTDB taxonomy): Bacteria > Desulfobacterota > Desulfuromonadia > Desulfuromonadales > JAGXHI01 > JAGXHI01. Next base: position 12,760 of record JAGXHI010000053.1, on the reverse strand, counting down.
GACCGATTTGAGCTCATCGAGCTTGACGGGTTTATGGATATATTCAAAAGCTCCAAGATTCATCGCCTCCAAGTAGGATTCTACGCCTCCGAATGCCGTTATCATAATCACCGAAGTACTGGGATAATACCGATTCAGTTCCCGAAGGAACGCCAGGCCGTTCATCTCGGGCATCTTGATATCACTGATGACCAGATTGACCTTATGGTGACGGAGAAACTCCAGCGCTTCATACCCGTTTGCGACACTCTCTACCTCGTAGCCTTCCTGAGACAGGAGTTTGCTCAGGCCGAAACGGGCATTTTCCTCATCATCCACGATTAGAATTTTGCGAATCTTTTTCCCCAAAACCCGTACCCCCTGATAATAATGGCAAAGTCTACCATGGGGCATTGGGCTGTCAAGAAAAGGACCTCTCCTCTCCTCTCCTTTCGCCAACAATTACAAATATTTAAGAATAGGACAAGCATCCATTCTCCCCGATTAGCTGTAATTTTAGAAGCGAGATGGCAAATGGCGCAAATTTCTAATGAAATTAAGTCTTTGAAACGGGTCAAGGTTTCCGAGGGCGAGCATTTTCGAGAAGCTTCATCACACGTTCCCGCAGTTGCTCCGGCTTAAAGGTCTTGCTGATGAAATCGTCCGCGCCGCTTTGCGAGGCTTTCTCGACATCTTCCTGTTTCCTGAAAAATCCGCTCATGGCCATCAGGCGAACGGAAGAAAGAGAGGAATCGGCCCGGATCTCCCGGATAAGTTCGTACCCGTCTTTAAGAGGAAGATTCAGATCGAGCAGGACAAGATCCGGACTTTCCCGGCGAATGATCTCCAGCGCCTCGATACCATCACCGGCGGTGAGAAAGGACACCTCCAGAGGCGTGAGCACCTCCACGATCAGTTCCCGGAAAAACCTCGAGTCGTCGACTACCAGAATTTTTCTTCCGGCAGGTCCTCCCCCTGATGAGGATGGTATGGATACCTCGGGGCTCGGCTCGGCGGTTTTACCGCCCAGATTGATTCGGAAGACATGTGCGCACCGGGGGCATTTGACCCGGGCGGTGCGCTTCTCCGTTCCGCCGGGTTTGATCCGGTAACCGGCGCCGCATTCCGGGCACTGGATTTTCATGGCATCTCTCCCGCTGTTGAGATTATTCCCGAGTGGCTGCTAATCCAGGACCTTCAGATATTCTTCGGAAAGACGGCCCAATTCAGAGTCAGGGGAGAGGCGGCGAACCTCTCGAAACACCTCTTTTGCCTTTTCCTGGTCTTCGGCCTTCAGATAAGCTACCCCGAGATCGAAATGGGCTCGGCTGTAATTCGGCGCCAGGGAGATCGCCCTCTGGAACTTCTCGATGGCAAGGTCATTTTTCCCCATTTCGGAGTACACCTCCCCGAGGAGCAGGTAGGCTCTTGGATAACGGGGATTCTGATCGATGGCCTTTTTATAGGCGGCGATCGCCTCAGGGATGTTCCCCTGCTGAAAATAGGCGAGGCCCATACCGGTCAGGGCCACCTCGGGCGTTGCAAAGAGAAGATTGGAGGAGGCCTGCCGGAAATACCGGGCGGCATCATCCCAACGCTGCATGTCGAGATAAAGAGCTCCCAGATTATTCTGCAGGCGGGGACTGTTTCCGCTGAGCTCCAGGGCTTGAAGGTAGTGTTTTTCGGCCTCGGGATAGGCCTTTTTGATCTGGTAGGCCTGGGCGATGGCCGCCTGAATATCTGCATTTTCAGGGTTCAACTCCGCAGCACGGAGGAAATCCTGCAAGGCCAACGTAGGTTTCTGCTCCTTGAGATAGGAAAGACCCAGCATGTAGTGAACCTCGGCCTGCTTAAGGTTCTTTTCCCCGACACCGCAACCGACCAATAGTAAAAGAAATATGAACGGGGTAATCCTTCGAAACAGTATACTCACATGTTCTCCTTATAGGGATGCGAGAAAGCGACCCATATTTTCGACAAAGGTTTTCCGTCTCTCCGCCATTTCTGCAGTACTCCGGGGAGGCCTGGCTGACCGGCGGGTTTTCTCCCGGTCGACAGGGAAACGGCTCAATACGGGTGTTGCGGAGGACATTCCTGTTTCATCCACCTCCCTTTTCTTTTCGGGCAACGGTGAAGGTGCGGTTTCCGGTGATGCTGAAGGGGGATTGTCCCGGCCCGTCCTTTTTTCGCAGGTGGCCGGATCTCCATTTCGGAAGGGTAAAGCGTCCCATAGAGCGTCTCGTTCATTGGGGGAATGAAGGTGAAAATCAAGATCCCCCATCATGAAACCCATCGATTCCGCAAAGCGGACCCCTTCTTCCCAAGCCCGCTCCGCTCCATCTTCCAAGGCCTCACCTCCGTCGTGGAAATAAAAGAAAACTCTCCGACTGGTGTGAAGATGAAGTGCGGCCACTGTAAGAATCCCGTTACGCCCCTGAAAAGCGCACAGGTAGGCGGTTGCAATCTGGGCAGGCATTCCGGGAAGGGCAACCTGGGCATTGTTCAGGGAGCGATAGGCCCGGATGATCCTGCTGCCGGGTAGATCCAGGCCTCGAGCTTTTTCGTTAAACTGAAACATGGCGCCCCCTTCTGTCTCAGCCCAGCCCCTGGAACTCAGTCAACAGCTTGAAACGACGGAACCGTTCCTCAATTTCCTCAAATTCGAGAGTTCTCATCCGATCCAGGCTGAAGTCCTCAACAACAAAGGAAGCCATGATGCTTCCGAAAATAATCGCCTGCCGAAAGCTTCCCTCATCCAGATTCCGGGTCCCGGAGAGATATCCCATGAAACCACCCGCAAAGGTATCCCCCGCCCCCGTAGGATCGTACACCGATTCCAGCGGATAGGCCGGAGCGGAGAACAGGGAGTGTTCGCTGATCATCAGCACACCGTATTCCCCCCGTTTGACGACCAGAATCCGGGGGCCCATTTCAAGGATAACACGGGCTGCCCTGACCAGATTCGGCTCCTGCGCCAGTTGCCGGGTCTCCCCTTCATTGATGACCAGAATATCCACATGGTGAAGAGTCTCAAGAAGTTGCGCGCGTTTTCCCTCGATCCAGAAATTCATGGTATCGCAGGCAACCAGCCTGGGCCTTCGGACCTGTTTCAGGACCTTGAGCTGGAGTTCGGGGTCGATATTCGCCAGAAAGACAAAATCCGCATCGACGTATTCCATCGGAAGACGGGGATCGAAAGCCTCAAAGACGTTCAACTGGGTGTCCAGGGTCTCGGCCTCGTTAAGATCGTAACCGTAGCGACCCTCCCAGCGGAAAGTTCTTCCCGGTGAGGTCTGCAAGCCGCCCAGGTCCACATTTCGTGAGCGTAGAAACTGCAGATGGTCCTGCGGAAAATCCTCCCCGACAACCGCAACCAGATTGACTTCGGAAAAGAAGCTGGCTGAAGTGGAAAAAAAGGTCCCGGACCCACCCAATACCTCCTTCACTTTTCCGAAAGGGGTTTCCACCGAATCAAAAGCCACCGAACCAACAACAAGAATACCCATGAAATTCCCTGTCTTTCCCATTTCAAGGTGCGACGAGCTAAATGGTTTTCGTCCGGAAACGGCCCTTTTCCGCAATCTCCGCGTCAATCCGCGGATTTGATTGTGCGGCGTAAAGTACTACGCCTCCGCTCAAATCCTTGATTTCCTTGACCTTGCGAAAAATTGCTCGTCTCCAGATCGAAAACTGCCTTTGTGCTTCCCGGGGTTTCCGGATGGGCACTAAATGGATTACCGACTAGCGTGTGTCAGCGGAGGTGTTTACCCATGATCACATCAAGCTTCTTTTTCGTCGCCTCCGGAATCAACTCCCTCGGGGTCATAATTGCATACCGGAGGGCCTCGCCGCAACTGCAGTCTGATTTTCCTTTCAGCCTCCGGACGGCTTCCCGGATGATCGCCCGGGCGGTTGCCACGTTCTGCTGGATGATAGCGACCACCGCCTCCACGGAAACATCGTCATGCTCCTCGTGCCAGCAGTCGTAATCCGTGGCAAGTGCGATAGTGGCGTAACAGATCTCAGCCTCGCGGGCCAGCCTGGCCTCGGAAACGTTTGTCATTCCGATCACGTCTACGCCCCAGCTTCTGTAGATGCGGGATTCGGCCCGAGTGGAGAAGTGAGGGCCCTCAATGCAGATGTAAGTCCCGCCCCTATGGACCGTCGCCCCCACCGCCTGCGAAGCCTCATGGAGGGTCCCGGCGAGATCGGCACAGATCGGATCCGAAAATTGTACATGCCCGACCACCCCTTCACCAAAGAATGTGGTGGATCTCTTTCCAGCGGTCCGGTCGAAAAACTGGTCGGGAAGCACAATATGCCCGGGGACGATCTCCTCCTTCATGCTCCCCACTGCCGATACGGAGATGATCCTCTCCACCCCGAGCTTCTTCATGCCGTAAATATTGGCGCGATAGCTCACCTCCGAGGGGAGAAGTCGGTGGCCCTGGCCGTGTCGAGGCAGAAAAACGACCCGGGCGCCATCGAGGTTCCCGGCAATAAACGCATCGGAGGGCTCACCGAAGGGCGTCTCGATCCGGATCTCCTCCACATCCGAGAATCCTTCCATTTCATAAAGACCGCTTCCGCCGATAACCCCAATAACCGGTTGGGACATTTTCCACACCTCCCTTGAAATACCTTATTTGAAATAGTGGGTGACCTGGGCTCTGGCTCACTGCTCACTGTTCACTGTTTACCCGCTCTTCTCTTTCCAACATCTTCGCCTTGAGCTGCCCGCAGGCGGCGGAGATATCCCGCCCTTTGCTGCTGCGTCGGATTGCCACAAGTCCCCGGTTCAGCAGCGCGGTCTGAAACATCCTGACCGTCTCCTCCGTGGGGCCCTGGAAGGCGGAGCCCTCGTGTTCATTGAACGGAATCAGGTTAACTTTCGCCGGGATTCCGTGGAGCAGGCTGACCAGACGCCGGGCATCTTCGGGTGAATCGTTAACCCCTCGGATCAGCGCATATTCAAAGGTGATCCGCTGGCGGGGCTTGAGAGGAAAATCACGGCACGCCGCCATCAGTTCCTTCAGGGGGTAGCGGCGATTAACGGGCATCAGTTCGTTGCGAACCGCGTCCGTTGTAGCATTGAGGGAAACTGCCAGATTGACGGGAATTCTCCGGCCCAGTTCCAGCATCTCCGGGACAAGGCCCGAGGTGGAAAGGGTAACTTTTCGGGGGCTGAAATCAAAGCCGTGGGGAGCATAGAGGATCCGGAGAGCGATAATGACATTCTCCAGATTGTGCAGCGGCTCCCCCATTCCCATGAAGACTATATTGTTGACCGGACCTTCCTTGGAAGCGGCGCATACCTGGTTTATGATCTCCGCAGGGTACAGATTCCGCATCAGCCCGAAATGACCCGTCAGGCAAAAAGCGCACCCCATGGCACAGCCGACCTGACTGGAGATGCACAGGGTCGTGCGGCCTTCCTCCATCGGAATCCGTACCGTCTCCACCGTCTGGCCGTCGTCAAGGCGAAAGAGGTATTTGCAGGTGCCGTCGGATCCGGTCTCGACCTTCTCCGGGGTCCAGTCCGATATGAAGGCGCGCCGGGCCAGCTCTCCACGGAAGTCCTTGGAAAGATCCGTCATATCTTCAAAGGAAGTCACACCCCGGGCATAGATCCAGCTCAGGATCTGACCCGCACGGAATTTCTCCTTTCCCATGCCGGCAAGGAACTGAATCAACTCTTCGGGGTCCAACCCCTTGATATCGACTTTGCTGTCTGCCATCGCTTCTTTCCGCAATCTTGCGTCAATCGGTCTTGCTTGCGCAACGACTTAATTTTACGAGTTTTCCGGGAACGAGTCCGAAAGCATCGGACAGGGGCTACAGGGGACTTGCACCCCCCGATCACAGATCAGCCCCCACACTTAATCTGATGGCGCTCACGCGCCATGCCTGGGCGCCACCACAATCGAAAAAGCCCTTCGAATTCTATCCGAAGGGCTTTTCCGTGACAAGGGCAATCTCGCCAAAACCGAGGGTTTACAGCAGTTCAAGCCCGGCGAAGAAATAGGGAATTTCAAATGCGGCAGTTTCGGGAGCATCGGATCCATGGGTGGCGTTCTCTCCGATGGATGTCCCAAAATCCTTCCGCAAGGTTCCCGGGGCAGCATCCGCGGGATTAGTGGCGCCCATGAAATCCCGCCACTTGCGGATGGCGTCTTCGGCTTCCAGCACCATGACAACACAGGGACCACTGCTCATGAAGTCTGTCAGTTCTCCGAAGAAGGGTCGCTCCCGATGAACAGCGTAGAAGCCCTCCGCCTCTTTCTTGCTCAGAAACAGTTTTTTCAGCCCGACAATCCTGAAACCTTCCTCGTAGATGCGGCTGATGATTTTACCTGCGTGCCCGGCAGCGAAAGCGTCGGGCTTGATGATGGCGAATGTTTTTTCCATGAATAATCCTTTCCGGGTGAAGTTTTCGATTCCGAAACCCGCGCTATGTAGCATTCCCGGCGGCAAAAGTCAAGGCTCAGGGATGCCCCTGGCACCGGTATGGCGGCGTATCACTCCACCAAGCCGCAACCGCTGGGCTGCCCCTGCTGGACGCTCGGGCTCTCTTGCGCCCATGCCCGATGCCGAAGTGAATGCAACTGCCAGGCAAGGCCGAGTCCGATCGCAAGAATGACCGAGGTTCCGGCGAAGATCCAGCGAAATCCTCCGCTCCACTCGATCAGCACCCCCGCCGCAGCGGGGCCGATCAACTGCCCGCCGGCGAAGAAAAACGTGACGTAACTGACGGCAAGAGGCGCAGCCCGCTCTTCCACCTGTTCGGTCGAGGCCGCAAGTATAGCGGTGAAGAGCCCATTCAGTGCCACGCCAAGAATAAGATAGTGAGCTGCGAATCCGCCAAAGTTTTGCCAAACCACGGGACATACCGTTCCGAGCAGGGTCAGTGCCATGGAGAGCAGCAATGCGGAGGAACGACCCATGCGGTCCGACAGCCAGCCCCAGCAGGGGCTGAAAACGATGGAAAGCAGGCCCATCAGGGCAGCCAGTTTCCCGGCAGTCAGCTGCGAAAGTCCGGATTCAAGGGCGAAGCTGAACATGAAAATCGCCTGAATGATGTAGGTAAGGCCGATGATTCCATAAATCAGCCCCGCGATGACGACATGACGATTGCCATAGACTGTCCACTTGTTCAAGGGCTCCGAAGACTTGCCTTCCGATCCCACGGGGAGCGGCGGGTCGCGAAGAAACGCGAGCGCGGCCACGCCGGTCAGAGCTCCGGTCGCTGCAAAAATCCCCCAGGTGATCCGCCATCCTTTTTCCCCAAAGGCCTCGGCAAGGCAGGGAACCAGAAAGCCGGCAATCAGAATGCCTACTCCGACCCCGCTGCCGAGAAGCCCTATTACCGCGCCCCTTCGCTCGGGAAACCAGGTGCCAAGGAGGGAAATCAAAGGGGTGTACCCGAATGCGGTACCGAAACCGAGCAGCATCATGAAAACAAGCAGCGCCCAGTAATGAGATGCAAAGGTCAAACCGAGAAAACCGAAAGTGGCGAGGCCGAGGCCGATCAGCACCGCCAGGCGTCCTCCCCAACGCGCCGCCGCCGCTCCTGCCACCATGACGAGGCAGAGATATCCCAGTGCGGCGCCAGTGCCAAGGTTCCCGGCCTGCTGGTAGGTCAGGCCCAGACTTTCCCGCATCTGGGGCAGAATAAATCCGAAAGCCAGTCTTGCGAAAACCAGGACGACCAGGGTCACCATCATTCCCGTCGTCAGCATGAGCCAGGCAGGAGGCCTGTGGGACGAATGCATATTTTTCACCTGAGGTTTACGGGGAGTTTCAGCAGATTTTCCAAGCAGAACCCACTGTACCATGTAGAAAGAAAATGCCCCGATTTATCGGGGCAGGTGAATCGGATACGCACAGCATACCATACCTTCCATAAGGAAAAGAAGCGGGGGACCCCCTGTTCGTCTCCTCCACTGAGAGCGCATCACGGAAAAATGACCAAGTCGATCCGACTCGGATGAAGGATATGCCGCACCGATATTCAGAAAAGCATTTTGCGTACAATCAGGCTTGATAGGTGCTGACCCGATTTTCCATGGAAGTGGAAATCTGAGAAAGAATGTCAACGGCCTGGTCCAGATCGGCGGTCCGCTCCGTATTTTCCTCCGCGATGCTGCGGATAACCGATATCGCCTCACCGACCTCATGGCTTCGGGTATTGAGGGCTCGGATCGCCTCATCGATCCGCTCCACCATCGTGCGGATCTGGTCCATGCTGATGCTGATCTGACGGCTGCCTTTAGTCTGCTCGCCTGTGCCGACTTTCCCCTGTGAGGCGATATCACGCATCACTTCGGCCGCCTTTGAGAGCTGATGAGCCCCTTCGGTCTGCTGTCGCACCGCCGACGCGATCTCTCCGAGCATGGCCGAGATCTGGTTGATTGAACCGGTGATTTGTCGGCTTCCCCGCGACTGCTCCTGGGTGGCTCGGACGATACCGCGAACCTGTTCGGACGATTTCAGAGTGCTGGCCCGGATCTTCTCCAGCGCCTCTCCTGCCCCTCGGGAGCGCAGCACCTCTTCGTGTACCCGCGCGCTGCCGGCCTCCATCGCCCGGATTGCATCGCCGGTGCCGGTCTGAAGGTTGCCGATGATCGATGCGATCTCTCGCGTCGAAACGGCCGTGCGATCGGCGAGTTCCCGGATCTCATTGGCCACGACCGCAAACCCCCGACCGTGCTCGCCGGCCTGAGCGGCGATGATGGCGGCATTGAGGGCCAAAAGGCTTGTCTGATCGGCCACCTCATCGATTACGGTCAGGATCTTGCCTATGGACTCCGATTGGCTCCCCAGGTCTTGAATAACCCCGGCCGCCCGGTCCACCATCTCCTTGATTTCCCCGATCCCGCGGATCGTTTCTTCCACGGCCTTCTTGCCCTCCAGCGCATCCCTGGCCGCAGCTTCGGAGAGTTGGTTGGTCTGATTGGCGTTTTCCTCGACCTCCTTGATCGAAGCATCCATCTCGGCTATGGAGGAAGCTGTCGATTCGGTGCTGGATGCCAGAACGTTGACATTGTCCGTGACCTGCTGGCTTGTCACCGTCATCTCGTTGATGGAGCTGGTGACCTCATCGACAATGCCGAAGAGCTTCTCCATCTGACCGGCGATCTGCTCGATGGTGGCCCCCAGTTCCATGGTGGCCGAGGAACTGGCCTCCGAATTTTCAAGCAGCATCCCGGTGCTCTCGGCGATTCCGGAGATCGACTCGGAAATCCCTTCCATTCCCTGCTGGTTTTCCTCAAGCGCCCTGGACTGCCGATGGGTCCCCTCGTTCACTTTGCCCGAGGCCTGCCGGATCTTGTCCGAAGCATCCTGAACATCCTTGATCATTTCCCTGGTGTTTATAACGGATTTACGGAGCCCCGCCAGAAAGAAATTGAGTCGATAGGCCAGACGGCTTATCTCGTTCTTTCCCCGAACCGGTAAATCGCGCCTCAGATCGCCCCCAGTCTGACCCATTTCCTTCAGCGTGGAACCGATGAAATCGATGGGGCGAAGTATATGGGCGGAAATACCCAGGCCGAAGAGAATCGCTGCAAGCAGCACGATACCAGCGACTATGAACATATATTTCTGAAAAGACTTCAGGGCAGCGATAAGTCCGGTGCGATTCTGAAAGACCAGAATCCCATGGTCCTTATCCAGCGGGCGACTGAAAACGGCAAAACTCTCTCCCCCGATGTTTGTTTGGTTGACGCTTCCGCCAAGAATCTCTTTCAGAGCCAGTCCCGACATCGTCCGGGTCGCAGTCGTAATACCCTTGGGACCGTAGACAGCCACTTCCATCCCTCGGGTTTCCGGATTGTCCCCGAAAAGTTCAAGCAGGAATTCCCTCTTAATGGAACCAGCGCCAATTTCAGAGGCATCCTCCACCGCCAGTCGAAGGCTGCTTTCGACCAGGCCGGACATAATTTCCAGACGCTCCCGCTGCTCACTTTCAAGCTGACGCTCTACCAGAACGGAGGCGATAAACAGGGAGATGGTCAATGGGATGATTGAAATTGCTACAAAAGTGACAAGAATCTTCGTTCGCACCTGAATGTTTTCGAGCATGTGGTTCTCCTGCATGGAAGCGCAAATACAGATGTTAAAAAAATTTATTGTGCCGTATTGGATGGATAAACCAGCTTTTTAGGTGCCTGAGACTATCATCGACACCGCGGACTTGGCAAGCTGGAATCTCCAGGAAAATGTTCAAACAGGAGAATTCTGGCCTGTTCTAGCAATGACGATCTTAGCAGACGGGAACGCATGGGAGTGAGCGGAAAATTCACTCCAGGGAATCGATAACCGTAAAAGTTGAGAAAAAAACTCTATTCTATTCAGCTCGCGGGAGATCTTCACAATCACAGTTGTAAAGAGAACTTCCTGTTATCTATTCAAACTCTATCCTGTAATAGAGATCAATTGCGCTCTCCTGACTGACCTTCGATTCAATCTGCCAGTTTTCCGTCAGGTTGTACCTGAGATTAACCGTCTGCTCTTCTGAAAACAGGGATTTTCCGAAGCTGATGAAAAGATCCGGATTGAGATACTTGCCGAGAGTGATCTGGGATCCACTGGTTTCCCCTTCACCGGCCTCGATTTCCAGAACGTCGAGTCCGAGCCGACGCTTTAACCTGTCCTGAAGCATGGCGGATTCTCCCTTGGAGAGAAGGGAGCCGGCGGCCGTCATGAGCAGCCCCGCATCCCCTCCTCCTTTTCCCATGGGGCGCCCCAGGACGATGTAGGCGAGGATATCCGTATCAGGCATGTTCGGATCGGAATAGAGCTTGACCACCGGGGCCCTCGGGGTGCCGGTGACCTGAACGCCGGCCTCGACCTCCCCGATCTTGCGCTGGGCCAGTATGTCCAGTGTGGGTAGATCCACCGGGCCCCCGGGCCACAGGATCTGTCCCCGGGCGATCTTGAGGTTGACACCGTATGCCGAATAAGTACCCTTGACGACCCGGATTTCACCCTGAGCGTTGATCTCTTTGGGGCCTTGGACATCGAGCAGGAAATCTCCCTTGAGCCGGGCGTCGATTCCTTCGGCCTTGACCAGGACCCGGTCTCCGAGGATCACCCGCACTTTGATATCCAGATCCAGCGGAATCTGCGTCTTTCGGGTTTCGGGCGCATCGACGATGACGACATCGGGACTGCGGGAGACCGGGGGCCGGTCGCCCCGGCCCTGTACCAGCAATTCAGGCAGCAGGACCTCCCCCCTTACCTTCAGGCGCTCGAGTGTTCCCTCCAGGTCCAGATCGGGACTGGCCAGTATCTGTAATTCGGGGAGATTGATCAGGCGAAAATTTTTTCCGACCATTTTCCCCTGATATCGGCTTGGCTTCCACCCATCGAGCTCCAGAATTCCACTTCCTTCGATCCGGCCGGGTCCGGATAGCACCTGGAATGATTCCAACCGGATTTCTTCACCTTCCAGGCGTGCCAGAAGAGCGATGTCCTTGAGGTGAATGCCCGCCGTAGGCAGATAAGTCCCGGCATCGGAAAGACTTGCACGACCGCTCAGATCAGGATTTTCCCAGGTTCCCCCTGTCCGGATTTCCAGCTCCAGCGCCCCTCGGCTCTCCTGTACGAGTCCCGGCATGAGAGCGGTCAAAAGCCCGCGTTCCCGAACGCGGGCGGACAGCTCGGCCTGAAGCGCCCCACCCGGATTCATTTCAGTCGGGAATCTGGCGGGAAGAGGCAGTCGAAAACTTCCTTTGGCGCGGCCGTAATCCGCCAGGGAGAGATCCAGATTCCCCTCCAGAGCCTGATCGCGCCACTGCCACGCCAGAAGGGCCGAATCGAGATCGGCGGAGATGGCCCCTTCCTCCCCCTGCCAGCCGATGCGCCCTCCCATAATTCGGGTCTCCCCCCGAAGATCAAGACGATTTTTGGACATCCACTCCCCTTCGGTCTTCCCGTCGAGATTTCCCTCCAGAGAAATCCCCTCGGGCACCCAGACTCGCAAGAGGGCCAGATCGATTCCTTCCCAGGAAGCTCCCAGTCTGCCACTTTCCGGGATCGCGAGCCGTCCCGCATCGGGGGAGGACAAATTCAGGGACAAATTTCCACCCTTTTCCGCCAGCCGGATGTTCACCTCAGCACTGAGACCTTCATCATTCCAGCGAAATTGGCTCCGGGACTGTTCCACCGCCAGCTTCAGATCATTGCGGGACCATGCGCCGGAGAGTCGGATATCACCCTCCAGCGCCAGACGGCGATTGGTCTCCCACCGACCGGTCACCGAGCCGGAGCTGGCCCCGGTGATGCGATCTTCGGGCATAAAAGGGGAGAGAAGAGCCAGATCCAGCTTTTCCCACTCGGCCCTGACCTCTCCACTGGAGGGGATTTCCAGGCGGGCCGACTCAGGTGAGCTTGCACGTCCGCTGAGGCGTCCATTGTTGCCGAGTCCGACCTCCCAAACCGCCAGAAGCCCCTTCGGATCCCATTTGAATTCGGCCTCGACGCTCCGCACGTCAAGATCAAGCTCACGGTATTTCACCATGCCCGAGCCGGCCAGGCTACCCCGCGCCTCCAGACGTTTTTTCGGCCCCCAGCTTCCCTCGAAGCTGCCGGAGCTGGTGCCGGCGACCTCTCCTTCAGGAAGAAGGGGAGAAAAAAGGGCGAGATCGAGGTCTTTCCAGTCCGCGCGGGCTTCGACCCGGGAGGGAATTTCCATGCGTGCGGGCTCCGGAGAGCTCAGGCGGGCCTGTCTCTTATACACATCTGACGCTGCCGACGACTCCTTACGTGTAGATCTCGG
>JAGXHI010000052.1 GCA_024636295.1 Desulfuromonadales bacterium | reverse complement strand
GGTTTCAAGACCCTTAAATGCCTGGAAATTGCATTATTTCATGAACTTGGCAAATTGCCGGAACCGGAGTACCACCACAGATTCTGCTGACGAGCCTAAAAAATAAAACTGAACACGTGTAATATGAAATTGGCACTAACAGGGGCGAACGGCATGCTGGCGCAGGCTGTAAAGAAATGCGCCCCGCCGGGATTCGAGATCGTTCCCTTCGATCTTCCGGAATTCGATATCACGCACAGAGACCTGCTCCTTTCGGAAATAGGCAATCTCCGCCCGGATGTGATCCTCAACTGCGCCGCCTACACGGACGTCGACGGCTGCGAGACGGCGGAGGAGCTGGCGACGCGGGTGAACGGGGAGGGCCCCGGCAATCTGGCAGAGGCGGCGAAGGAGAACGGCGCCGTTCTGGTGCACGTTTCCACCGATTACGTCTTCGACGGGTCAAAGAGGGAACCTTACACGGAAGAGGATTCGCCCAATCCGCAGTCCGCCTACGGCCGGTCCAAGCTGGCCGGGGAAAGAGCGCTTCTGGAGAGCGGACTGGAGCGTTTTCTCATCCTCCGCACCAGTTGGCTTTACGGCCCCGGCGGGAAGAATTTCGTTGAAACGATCCTTCGTCTCGCCTCCGAACGGGAAGAACTGCGCATCGTCTCCGACCAGGTGGGATGTCCGACATACACGGAGGATCTGGCGGCCGGAATTTTCAGGCTTCTGGATTTCCCCGGTCACGCGTCACGCGTCACCCGTCACGGCCATTACGGCCTCTACCATTTCTCCAACGAGGGAAGCTGCTGCTGGCACGAGTTCGCCGAAGAGATCGTGGAAAACGCCCGAAAGAGGGACATGGACCTGAAAGTCGAAAGAATTCTCCCCATCGCAACGGAGGACTATCCCCTCCCCGCGAAACGGCCGCCCTATTCCGTGCTTTCGAAGAATAAGTATATAGAAGCAACCGGGGAGCCGGTTCCGGAGTGGCGGGATGGATTATCACGGTATTTTGGAACAAAACAGAACCCATAAGCGTCCCTCGCAGAGTTCGCGGGGAACACAGAGAAAACCGGGTCAGAAATCATTTTGAAGCAGTTCGACGCAGTCGGAATTAGTTTTATCGTGCCTTGGTTTTCGCTTTCTCTGCGTTCTACGCGTGCTCGAGTGAGCGAAGTGAAAGGGCGCGAGAAAAGATTCGAAAAAACTCAGAAGGAGTGATCTGTGATCAAAAAGGGCATCATACTTGCCGGCGGCGCCGGGACTCGGCTCTATCCCCTGACTATGGTGGCGAGCAAGCAGCTTCAGCCGGTCTACGACAAGCCGATGATCTATTATCCGCTCTCCACCCTGATGACGGCGGGAATCCGGGACATCCTGATCATATCCACTCCCCACGACACGCCCCGTTTCATGGAACTGCTCGGCGACGGACGACGCTGGGGCATCCGGCTCTCCTACAAAGTGCAGCCCGAACCAAAAGGAATCGCCCAGTCTTTTCTCATCGGCGAGGACTTCATCGCAGAGGACAACGTCTGTCTGATCCTGGGGGACAACGTCTTCTACGGCCGCATGGGCCTGGACAGGACAGTGGAGGAGTTCTCCGGGGGCGCCTGCGTTTTCGGCTATCCCGTCACCGACCCGGAGCGGTACGGGGTAGTGGAGTTCAATAAGGAAGGAAAGGTCCTGAGCATCGAGGAAAAACCGAAAAGACCAAAATCCAACTACGCGGTGCCCGGTCTCTACCTCTATGACAACAAGGTGGTGGAGATCACGAAAAACCTGAAGCCCTCGCGCCGCGGAGAGTTGGAGATCACCGACGTGAATCTCGCCTACCTGAAAAAAGGGGAGCTGATGGTGGAGAAACTCGGCCGCGGTATCGCCTGGCTGGACACCGGCACCCACATGAGCCTCCTGGAAGCCAGCCATTTTATCGGCACACTCGAGGCCAGGCAGGGACTCAAGATCGCCTGCCTGGAGGAGGTGGCTTTCCGAAAAGGATTCGTGAACCGCGAAGGCATGAAAAAGCTGATCGAAGACACCCCGAAATCCAGCTACCGGGATTATCTGGAGATGATATACAAGGATGGATATTGAAAAAGCGGTTTTTACGTTTCAAGGTGTTTTTAGTTTTAAGTTGGACTTCAAACCCGAACCCCTTGTACCTTGTACCTCGAACCTTGAACCTTGGGCCTTGGGCCTCGAAACTGAAACCTGCTATTTAAAACCGATTTTATGAACATAATCCCAACCTGCATCCCCGACATCCTGATCATCGAACCGAAAGTCTTCGGCGATGAGCGTGGGTTTTTCTTCGAAAGCTACAACGATCTGTCCTGGAGAGAAGCGACCGGGCTGGAGACGCGTTTCGTTCAGGACAATCATTCCCGGTCGAGAAAAGGGGTGCTGCGCGGCCTGCATTATCAGCTCCGACAGGCGCAGGGGAAACTGATCAGGGTGGTTGCCGGGGAAATCTTCGATGTGGCCGTCGATCTCCGCCAAAGCTCTCCGACCTTCGGAAAGTGGACCGGGACGATCCTCTCGGCCGAAAACAAGAGGCAATTCTGGGTCCCCGAAGGCTTCGCCCACGGATTCCTGGTGCTCTCCGACACCGCCGAAGTATTGTACAAGGCCACCGACTTCTACTCCCCGGAACACGAACGGAGCCTCCGCTGGAACGATCCCGACATCGGCATCGACTGGCCGCTCGAGGGGGAACCCACCCTGTCGCCGAAAGATGCCGCCGCGCCGGCGTTCAGGGGGGCGGATTGCCTGCCATAAAATTCCACGGCTGGTTTTAGAGTGAAATAAATTTCTTTATCAAAAGAATTCTCTCTCGCTCGCTCATACTACCATCAACCTCTTTACCGTCAAAAAACGCAACAACTGGCCTTTTGGCTTAAAGAGCCTCTTTTCAAAATAATATTGCCATTCCTCAGTTACCGCGAAAATCCTGTAAATGCCCTGATTTTGGGTCTTCTCAATGGAGTTTAGTGAACAAAGGGACGCTGGCACTTTTATTGCTTTTCTCATCTTATGAGCGATTTTTTACCATTGGAGTTCATTAATACTGGATCCGGACACCCGGATCTAAGCGAGGACCGATGGTTGCCCGCTGAACCTTAAGCATGTTTTTTTCAAAGGGCCGCTCCCGGTGCGGCCTTTTTATTTTTTCCATTTTATCCTGCAGGAGGACCGATCGTGACCCCATTCAGATTTACAGTCCCTTTGCGCCTTTTTTTCTGTCTGTTTTTTTTCACCGGAAGCCAGGCACTCGCTGACTCCTGCACTACGAGTCAATGCCATGACAACATGGGCAAGGGTGAATTCGTTCATGGGCCGGCAGCGGTCGGAGACTGCACCTTCTGCCACATAGAGAAAGGGGATCATTCCTTCGAGCCCATTAAAGATGTGGGGGCGCTTTGTGTTCAATGCCATGAGAAGGTCGATATCCGTTCCGTTGGACACGCCCCGGTCAGGGAAGGCCTCTGCTCCGATTGTCATGATCCCCATCAATCATCCTACCTTTACCTGTTAAAGGCCGCCGGAGCGGATCTCTGCATGCTCTGCCATGATGATGCGATCACCAACGGAAAATTCGTGCACAGTGCCGTGGCCGATGGTGGTTGCGGCACCTGTCACAATGTCCATTCGGGAGATTTTCCGAAGCTTCTGCCGGCCGTGGGAAATCAGGTCTGCTTCGAATGTCATTTTGACAAAGCTGAGGAGATCAACGACGACAAGGTCATCCATCCGCCCGTCGCCGATGCCTGCGTCAATTGCCATGATCCGCACAGCTCGAATTACATGAATATCCTTTCCCGCGAGGGGAATGAAGAACTCTGCTTCCAATGCCACGACGATAAGAACGAAGAAATCACCACCAGTTTGGTTAAGCACGGAGGCCTCACTACCGAGACCAGATGCCTGGCATGCCACGATCCGCATCTTTCGGACCAGTCCAGACTGCTGGTCATGGGACCGGCCGAACTCTGCCTGAGCTGCCATGACCGGGAGTATGTCAAACCGTCCGGCACTGTGGCCGACATGAAGACCTATCTGGCCGAAAGACCTGAACTTCACGGGCCAATAGCGGACAACGACTGTTCCAGCTGCCACAACCCCCATGGATCCTCCAATTTCCGGATTCTGCGGGAGCCGTTCCCGGAACGATTTTATGCCGGCTATAATCCCGATAATTACAGCCTCTGTTTCATGTGCCACGAAGAGAACCTTGCCGAGGAGCCTTCCACTCTTACAATGACGGGTTTCCGCAATGGCGATCAGAACCTTCATTACATCCACGTCAATAAGACGGTCAAGGGACGAACCTGCCGGGCCTGCCATGACGCGCACGCCTCTCGCAATCCGCGGCACATCCGCGATGCCGTACCCTTCAATGCCTGGAAGCTTCCGATTGGATTCACCAAAACGTCAACGGGGGGAAAATGCCTTCCCGGGTGCCATCAACTCTTCGAATACGACCGCAAGAAACCGGCGAAAAACAGGTGATATTAATGCGCTGCCTGAAGGTCGTGCCAATACTCTTTTTTCTGCTTTCGGGAATCTCGGTCCATGCTGGGGACAGCACACCCCCCAAGACAGAAAAATCGACGGAGTCCGTGACCGACCATGAAGAGAATTCGGTTGCCGATCGGAGCCGAGAATGCTATCTCCTGCTGGAAGAAGACCCTCCGGAGGCAAGGGCCTGTTTCGAGGATCTTCTGAAGGACAAGCCGGGGATTCCTTCGGCACGTACGGGTCTGGGAATCGCCCTGGCACGCGAAGGTCGTCTTGATGAAGCGGAAAAGGCCCTTCGGGAGGCGCTCGTGCTGAATCCCGATCCGGTCCGGGTCCATTATGAGTTAGGATGCCTGTACCAGAAAATGAATGAGCACGAAAAGGCCATGTCCGAGTTCAAGACGGGAATTGCGAAATACCAGGAGGGAAGGCGTTGATGTCCCTTTCGGTTGCCGCCGGCCTGGTCCGTCGGAAATCCCACCTTTTCTCCGCCTTGGCCGTCCTGATCGGAATACTTGGGATCGTGCCCGCTGCAGCCACTTTGCAGGAATTGCAGGTAGGGGTGGAAGCTCCGGAATTCCAACTGGAATCCCTATCCGGAAAAACGGTCCGCCTTTCCGAACTTCGGGGCGAGAAGCTGACGGCAGTGGTTTTCTGGTCCACCTGGAGCCGGAAATCGGAAGAAAATCTGCTGAAAATGAAGGAAATGGTTGAAAGTTACGGAGCGCGCGGATTTTCCGCGGGGGCGATCAATGTCGACGACCAGAACTTTTCCGCGGAATCCCTCCTGAAGGTTCGGAACACGGCCGACGCCATGAGCCTGAATTTTCCGGTCATGATCGATCGAGGACTTGCCACCTTTCGCGATTACGGGGTCATCGCCGTGCCGAGTACGGTTATCCTCGACGCCAAGGGGAAGATCGTCTACGATCTTTCCGGTTTTCCTCTGGTCGGGGCCCGGGAGATGGAACTGTTGATCTCGAACCTCATAGAGGGGAAAAAGATAGAGGTAGAGGCCGAAAAAGGATATCAGCCGAACAAGACGGCTCTGCGTTATTACCAACTGGGCCGCAAAAGCCTGAAATCGGGCAGAATGGCCTCGATGGCTGAAAAGTATTTCCTGAAGGCGGCGGAATCCGATTCCCGCTTCATCTCCCCCCGCCTGAGCCTCGCCGCTTTCTATCGTGACAGGAACAATCTCGCCGCCGCCCGGGAACAGCTCACCAAAGCTCTGGAATGCGAGCCGGAGAATTCGGTTGCGCTTTGCCGGATGGGACTGCTCCTCGTCGAGGCAGGAGAGACGGAAAAGGGGATCGAGCTGCTCGATCGTTCCCTGGCAGGAGAAGACAATTATCCCATCTGCCGAGCTTATCTGGGATACGCACTCGGCAAAACGGACCGGAAGAAGGAGTCGGTTGAAAGATTCCGGGAGGCCGCCGAACAAAACCCGCGGGACGCCGAAATTTTTCTCTACGAGGGGAAAATGCACGAAGAGAAAGAAGAGGTCGCGCAAGCCGCCGAAGCCTACCGGCAGTCATTGGAAAGAATGATCGCCTCAGAATAAATCCCTTGACTGTCGCCGGGCTTACCCGTTTTGTTTTCACTGGCATCCGATAAGAGGTCCGCTGCGCCCGAATGCCAGATCAGGATAATGTTGAATGAAATTGCGACCCATTGTAAGATGCTCGAGGCTGATTCTGTCCGCTGCCCTCATCTGCATCTTTAATACATCCTCCCGGGCCGAATTTCAGCAACCGCGGATCATCATCCCCATCGATCAATCCTTTGTGGAGGAATCCACGATTTCCCTCGTTTTTCACAAAGGGGATGTTCCTGCGGATGCCGTCGGCATTTCGATTAACGGAAACAGATTGCCGCCAATACTGGATCTGAAGGAGCGGAAGATCTTTTGTATCGGGGGGGCGAAGCTTGCCGAAGGCCCGAACCGCATTCGGCTTTATCTTCTCAACAATGGCGAGATCGTTGAAGAAAAAATCGCTTCCGTCTTTTTTCGATCAGATCTTTTCCGGAATGCGGTGATTCCGCCGCCTGGTTTTGAAAAGTATTACTTCCATACCATGAATCATGAGGCATACTGCAGTTTTTGCCACCAGATGCCTTCCGGCCATGAGGCTCCGAATCCCGCTGTTCCCCTGGATTCAAGCTGTTTCCCCTGCCACACAGAGGGGAAAAGCTCAAAATACGTTCACGGACCCGTTTCGGTAGGATCCTGCCTCATGTGCCATGAGCAGAAATCCGCATCATCAAAATACCGGATTGAGGATTCTGATGAAATCACCTGCGGGACCTGCCACGAAGAATCCGTCGAAAGTTGGAAAAAAGCTGGATACTATCACGGCCCCGTCGCCATGGGGCGGTGTACTACTTGTCACGATCCACATGGATCGGAGTACCCGTTTTTTTTAAAGATGGAAACGACCGATCTTTGTAGCGCTTGTCATGCAGAAACTGCGTCACGCCCGCATGTCATTCTATCCTACGCCGGAAAAGGTCATCCCATTCGAATCGAGAAAGATCCTTTTCATCCTGGCCAGAAATTTGATTGCGCATCCTGCCATTTCCCTCATGGAAGCCCTTATAATTTGCTGTTAAAAGAAGATCCAACCTCAATGGCGAGTTACTGTACAACGTGCCACAAGAAAAAAGGCCGGAATACACGTTAGAATTATCCCGGTTAAAGAGCTACAACTTTTTCTATGGCCAATTTCCAATTAAAAAATCAGGAGCTTTCGTGGAAATTTCCATTATAGTCCCCATTTTCAATGAGGCAGAGAACCTCTGTCCTCTTTACAAGGAAGTCAGCGAAGTACTTGAAAATACCAATCTGACTTACGAAATTATACTCGTGGATGACGGAAGCCGCGACGCTTCTTTCAACCGCATGTCCGAATTGGCGGCAAGTGACCAGAGAGTCAAAGTCGTAAGGTTGAGACGAAACTTTGGCCAGACCGCGGCAATGGCCGCCGGATTCCGCTCCGCTTCCGGTGAAATTATTATCTCCATGGATGGTGATTTACAGAATGACCCACGGGATATTCCCCAACTTCTGGCGAAAATGGAGGAAGGCTACGATGTGGTATCGGGTTGGCGAAAAAAGCGAAAAGATCCTCTTTCAAAGCGCCTGCCTTCTCTTATTGCCAATACGCTTATTTCAAAGATGACCGGCCTCCGCCTCCACGATTACGGGTGCACTCTGAAGGCCTACCGCAGGAGTATTCTTGCTGAGGTCAACCTCTACGGGGAACTTCACCGCTTCGTTCCCGCATTGGCTCATCAGGTTGGTGCTCGGGTGACGGAAATACCGGTAAATCATCGCCCTCGTTGCGCGGGTGCCAGCAAATACGGCATCGACCGAACCATGCGTGTTATTCTGGATCTAATGACGGTCAAATTCCTTCTGCAGTATTCAACTCGGCCACTTCAGCTCTTCGGCAAATGGGCCATAGGTGCATTTCTGGCTTCCGGAGTCACCGGAGCAACAACTATCTACATGAAAATTTTTGAAGATTTCAACATGAACCGCAATCCGCTTTTGGTGCTTACAGCCTTCCTTCTTTTTACTGCCGTTCATTTTATTGCCATGGGACTTCTGGGAGAACTCATCACCCGGACATACCACGAAGCCCTGAATAAACCGATTTACGCCATCCGAAAAACGATCAATTTGGAATCGGGACAAAATTCGAGACTTGAATTGAAGGAGCGCGTCGGATGAATAAGCGCTTGAACTTGTGGCTGCTCGGCTTTGAAAAATTTTTTTTCCTGGCTTTCCTCTTTCTCCTACTGGGCCTCACAGCGTCCCAGATCCATTCTTTCGACGTCTTTTGGCAGCTCCAAACCGGCAAATACATGGTGGAGACCAGCAGCATTATTCGCCAGGACATCTTTACGCTTGCAGCTGACGCTCCTCGGTTCGAACACATGTGGATGCACGATATTATCCTGTATTTCAGCTATCTTGCAGGGGGATATGAAGCCATCAGCATCCTTAAAGGCCTTTTGCTGACCGGCACTGCAGCGCTCTTGGCCTGGACCGCCCGGATCCGGGGCGCTTCCTGGACGGCCATTCTCCTGATTTTCCCTGCGGCCTTCCTGCTGACCAACGGCCACTGGCTGGCGCGCCCTCAACTCTGGTCTTATCTTTTCTTTGCTCTCTTCCTTTTGCTGCTGGAGCGGCACAAAAAGTTCGGAGGAAAGCTTCTCTGGCTCCTGATACCGGCGATGCTTGCCTGGGTCAACATGCATGGCGCCGCGGTCCTGGCTTTCCCGATTATGGCGGCTTACCTGTTCGGTGAAGGACTGCGCCTGCTGCCCCGGCGCACCACATCCCGGATCCGCTCCTACGCCTCGCTGTGGGTTCTGCTGATTGCGCTTCTGGGTACGACTTTCGCCACTCCATACGGCGGCCAGGTGCTGAAGACATTAGCTATTGCTCCTGGCCTGGGAGGTAAGACCGTGAAGCCGGAGGCACCGGTCTCCGGTCCGGTGGTGGAAAACCCGACACTCCCACTCCACACCGCGATCGTCGAAGATCCTGCGGGCAAGAAGAGATCCGGCTCCATCACCCAAGTCTTCAACATGGATTGGCGCCCCGTCTCCTTCTGGCGAGACCGCCCTTTTTTTATTTCACTTATTATTGGTGGAGGTCTGCTGATTCTTGGATGGAGACGTCTCTCTCTGACTGATCTCTTCCTACTTGCCGGTCTTACCATCATGAGTCTCAAACTCTACCGACACACTCCTTTTTTATACATGGGCATCGCAGCCTTCCTGCCGGTCTATCTGGATGCCGCCATCCGGCCAGCAGCTGAACGCCTGGGGATAAAGCTCCGTATGGCCTCCCGCATGACGGTCATCCTAGCTGCCTTTGCCATCGGGACTTTCCTTGTAAATGATGTTCACAAAATTCGGGGGTTTTTCAATCTGGGACTTCGTGACTGGAATTATCCCGTGGCGGCCGCCGAATTTGTAAAGAAGCACCACCTGCCGGCCAATCTCTATCAGCCATTCGAGTGGGGCGGTTACCTGATGTGGACCCTCTTCCCCCAATATAAAGTCTTCTGGGACGGGCGGGCGGATTCCAGAGAAATGTTCGCTGACGGTCTTCAGATCAGCAGGGGGGAAGAACCCTGGCAGAAGATTCTGGCTCGACATGAAGTCAACACCCTAGTGCTAAGTCCTCTCATTTTCGACCTGGGGGGGCGACGGGGCCTTATCGACCCGCTACGTCAAGCTAACGACTGGGCTCTGGTGTTCGCGGACAGATCCTCCCTCGTTTTTGTACGCGCCGAAGCCGTCGATTCGAAATGGCTGAGTCAGCATCGCCTGCCGCTGCGATCAATCGACGATACCATCCTGGCTCAGGCTGAGCTGCTGTACAGGGAAGACCCCATGCGCTACAAGGCCCTCCGGGAGGTCGCCGGCGTTTACCTGCGACGCAAGGAACTATTGAAAGGATTGAGCGCCCTGGAGACCTATCTGCGGATAACCCCTGAACCCGACCCCGAAGCAGCGTATTACTACCGTACGCTATACCCGATGGTAAAAGGCCGGCCGGCGCCGCCGCTGCCATCCACCTGAGCCATGAGACAAGAATTACCCGAACATGGAAATATTGCTTCCAGTTTTGCCTTTTTTAGCGGTCTTCAGATTAAAGAGGACGCGAAAATTCTGGATATTGGAACCCGGTTCGGCTCCTTTGTCCAGGCACTTTCCGCGGCAGGATACGCGCAGGCCTACGGCATCGACGTTGATCCCGGGCCCATCCGACAGGGAAAATCTGTTCATGCGGATATAGCTTCGCGACTGCAAAACTATGATGGGAAGGCGATCCCTTTTCCGGACGGAAATTTCGACGTGGTTACCATGTTCGATGTTATCGAGCACATCCCGGAGGTCGACAGATTTCTGAAGCAGGAGGTCTGCCGTGTTCTCAGGCCGGGGGGTAAGTTGATTTTCCAGACTCCCAACAAATGGGTCAATATCCCGTGGGAAATACTCAACAACCGGTCCTTGACCCGCTGGCGGACCTATCATTGCTCACTGCAGGGACTCGGCGCTCTGCGAAAGCTTCTCGAGAATACTGGATTCAGCAACGTTTGCATCGAAAAGAACGAGATCCGCACCTCGCACAATCTTGCCAAAGTCAGGAAAGTCTTAGGGCCTCCTGGCTCTTGGCTGCTGAACATTTTTCAACATCTACCACTTTTTATTTACCCCAATCTCTGGGGCACCGCTATAAAGTTCGTTGAAGCCGGAAAAAACTGAAACCTGATTGCATCGTCATGGGAACCAAAAATATTATGCAAGTTTTGTTTTTCAATTTTGAGTTCCCACCCATCGGCGGCGGCGGCGCTAACGCAAACGCCTATCTATTCCGGGAATTCTCTCGCATGCCTGAGCTGCAGATCGACTGCATCACCAGCTCAGAAGGCCAGAGGGACGAAACGATTTCGTTTTCCGACAACATCACCCTGCACCGTCTGAACATCAATAAAAAAACGCTCCATTTCTGGACCCAGCGGGAGGTTCTGAGCTGGCTGCGACGGGCCCATGGCAAAGCCGGCGAGCTGATGGCTCACCGCGAATACGACCTTAGCCACTCCTTTTTTGGTTTTCCGTCAGGAATGCTGAGCTGGCTGCGCCGTTCGCACCTGCCATATTTGGTTTCCCTCCGCGGCTCCGACGTGCCCGGATTCAACCCCCGGTTTTCAGGTCAGTATATACTGCTAAAGCCCCTGTTCCGGCGCATCTGGCGCCGGGCTCGTTTCGTTTTGGTCAACAGCGCAGGCCTGCACCGCCTGGCTGATTCCTTTGCTCCAGAGATCGATATCAGGGTCATCCCGAATGGTATCGATGCCGGCGAGTTCTGCCCTTCCGACCCGGATGAGAGGGAACCGCAGCATCTGCTGTGCGTCTCTCGGCTGATCGGCCGCAAGGGGGTGCAGCACCTGATCGAGGCGATGCCGCGGGTGCTCGCTTCCGTGCCTGGTGCCCGCTTGACCCTGGTCGGAGAAGGCGACCTTGAGCCGCAACTGCGAACTCGGGTCCGGGAACTCGGCCTGGGGGAAAAGATTCACCTCCTGGGCCACGTCCCCCATGATGCCCTTCCGGCCCTCTATCGCCGCACCGGAATATTCGTCCAGCCCAGTTTTTACGAGGGGATGAGCAATACCGTCCTGGAGGCGATGGCCTGCGGCCTGCCGATCGTCACCACCGCCGAGGGGGGGCGCGAAGAGCTGTTCGACGGCAATGCCGTTTTTGCTGAATACGGCGATTTGGCGTCTTTAGTCGAGAACCTTGTCGCACTACTGCAGAATCCAGCCGAAACAGAGCGGATGGGCTTCAGATCCCGGGAGATCGCACTGCGGTTTTCCTGGGGAAGGGTAGCCGATCAGTATCTCCAACTTTATTGCCGGACAGCAAGCGAGGGGCTCCATTTACAGGACTCGGGATAGAGCATCGCCATGAAATCACCGATTAAAGTTCTCATGATTATCGATCATCTCGGGCTTGGCGGCGCACAGACACTGCTAGTCGATCTGTTGGCAGGGTTGGACCGAAAACAATTTGACCCTCTGGTCTGCAGTCTACGCAAATCCCGGCACTTCGTAGACATCCTGAAGAATTCAAATATTCGGGTAGTGGAGCTTCCCGGTGGCAGATATAATCCAATCAAGTTTTTTCGGCTAGTAGCGCTGGTGCGCCGAGAACGCCCCGCAATAGTTCATACGCATCTCCTCGGATCTCGCCTGTTCGGCGTTCCTGCCGCTCGCTTCGGCGGCGTTGGGCGCATCTTTACTCATGAACACAGCGCGCCTGAAAAAAACCGCCGCTCTCGTCTGGCGATGCAACCACTTTACGCACTGGAACGTCTTCTCATGCATCTGGCCGAAAAGGCCCTTGCCGTCACCGAGGATACGGCCCGTTTCTGCATTGAGAACAAGGGGTTTCCTCGGGAAAAGGTCGAAGTGATTCACAACTGGATCGACCCACAGCGGTTCCACCCTCGCCCGCAATGGCGCAACGAGATGAGAAAAGCCTGGCAGGTACCGTCGGAAGTTCCCGTCATCGGATCGGTGGGTCGGCTGAATCCCGTCAAAGGGCACCGTTATCTCGTTGAAGCGGCACCCCATCTTCTTTCTAAATATCCAGACATGCATTTTGTTATTATCGGGGAGGGCGAAGAATTGGAGTCGCTCCGCACCCACGCCTCGAGGCTTGGTGTGGTCAGCGCATTCCGGTTTCCCGGCTTTATGACCAAAGTGGAACAGGCTTATGCCGGCTTCGATCTTTTCGTCCTGCCATCGGTACGTGAATCCTTTGGCTTGGTTGTCTTGGAGGCGATGGCGGCGGGCTGCCCGATCATTGCTACTGATGTCGGTGGAGTTAGCGAAATCGTGGAAGCCGGAAGAAACGGATTGCTGGCCCGACCCGGCGACCCCGTCACCCTGGCGGCGGCCATCGACCGGTTGTTGAAGGAGCCCCATCTTGCTTCTCATCTGGCCGATGCAGCCCTGAAGGATGTCGGCTCTCGGTTCAGCCGGGGGAAGGCACTGGAGCGGCTTCAAGAATGCTATCGTGGTGATCACGGAAAAAAAGCCCATGACTGAAAAAAAATCTGTCTCGATCATCACCATCTGTCTTAATGCCCGTGCCCTTGTCGAAAGAACGATCAGGAGCGTCGAAGAACAAACCTATAAAAATATTCAGTACATTGTCATCGACGGAGGGTCCACCGATGGGACAGTCGATATTGTAAAAAAACACCGGGAACATGTGGACTATTGGAGCAGTGAACCGGACAAGGGAATCAGCGATGCCTTCAACAAGGGCATTCTGCAAGCAAAGGGAGACATTGTCGGGATCCTCAATGCCGGGGATTGGTACTCGCCGGAAACGGTCCAGGCCGTTGTCGACTATTTCCATAAGCACCCGGTCAATATTGTCCATGGCGATTTGGCGCTTTGGGAGGACGACGAACTTGTCCGGGTAATTCCCGGCCGCGAAAAGGGATTAAAACGGCGCATGACCATCCGACATCCCGCCATGTTCGTGCATCGTTCGGCTTATGAAAAGATCGGATTATACCGGGAAGACTACAAAATCGCCATGGATTATGAGTGGATTCTTCGCGCCAAGACGCATGGGCTCCGTTTCGGCCACCTCTCCAAAACCCTCACCCATATGCTTGCGGGAGGAAGTTCCAGCCAGTCTTGGGCCCGCAACCGCTGGGAAGCTTTGCAGGCCAAGCGCCTGCATAGACCCGGGGTCGTCAACTACCTCTATTTCGGCTGGCAGATCTTTTCCGCTGTCTGCCGGCGCTATCTTCTGGAGAAGATCGGCCTGCGCCCATTTTCCCGCTGGTTGCAGCGCAAACTTTCCCTCTAGCCCGACGGACCGGTGGTTACGTTCATTTTTTGAACTAAAACTCCTTTTCAACCTTGAAACCAAACCCTTGTTGCTGTAGTGTTCATATTATGAACAACAATCGCGATAAAGACCAGGATTCCTACCGTTCTTTTCTTCTCATGTCTGAGTTGGAAAAGGACGACTCCCCTTCCCAGCGTGAATTGGCCAAGCGCCTGGGCATCGCCGTGGGCTTGGTCAACTCATATCTGAAGAATTTTGTGGCTAAAGGTTTTATCCGAGTCAAAAACTACCCTCGCAATCGCTACACATATCTTCTGACCCCCAAGGGCATCGCCGAGAAAAGCCGCCTTGCCTACCAGCATCTGAATTATTTCACCGGCCTCTATACCACTACCCGGCAGGACTACCTGGCCCTGTTTCGGAGCCTTGAGGCGGATGGGGTGAGGAGCGTTGTGTTCTGCGGGGTGGACGAGGTGGCGGAGATCGCCTTCCTATCCCTACAGGAGACTGGGATTGAGTTGGACAGGGTGATCGATGATGCAATGGCCGGAAAAACTTTTTTCCAGTACCCCGTAGGCTCGCTCTCCGCATTGGACACTCCGCTCACCGACAATATGATCATTACCTCCCTCAAGAGAGGGGACCAACTCCGGTCGCAGCTTCTCGAATTCGGAATACCACCTGAACAGATCCATTTTTCGGCAGGAGCGGGGGCAAAATCATGAGGCACGATTCCCAATTGACCCTTGATACGGATAGCGACAGGGAAATAGGGGAGGAGTTGCCCGAGACGGTTTATTCTCCCGAATCCCAGCTGCTCAACCCCCGCAGGCTGCTCGGGAGAATGTTCGGCGATCTCAAAGCCTGCCGTTTCCTGGCCTGGCGGCTGTTCGTGCGCAATATGGCCGCGCAGCACCGGCAGACCGTGCTCGGCTATCTCTGGCTGCTGCTTATCCCTGTGGTGCAGACCCTGGTGTGGGTCTTCCTCAACTCGCAGAAGATCATCAACGTCGGAGTCACCGACATCCCCTACCCCGCTTTCGTTCTGACCGGAACGCTGCTCTGGCAGGGTTTCGCCGAAGCGCTGCAGAGCCCAATCCAGCGAGTCCAGGAGTCCAAGGCGATGCTGACCAAGATCCACTTCCCCCACGAGGCGATCCTCCTCGCCGCCATGGGACAGGTGATGGTCAATTTCGGCATCCGCCTGGTGCTGATGTTCGCCGTCTATCTCTGGTTCGGCGTCCCCCTCACCACCTCCATTCTGCTGGCTCCCCTGGGTATTCTGGCGATGATGGCTTTCGGCATGATGATCAGCCTGCTGCTGATGCCCTTGGCCATGCTCTACGGAGACGTGCAGAGAATGCTGGTCGTGGCCGTTTCCATCTGGTTCTTCGTCACGCCCGTCATCTATCCCGCGCCGGACGGGGGACTGGCGGCCCTGGTGACGAAGCTCAACCCGGTGACCCCGCTGCTGGTGACCACCCGGCAGTGGCTGACCGGCGGCGACCTCACCCACCTGGGCGGGTTCATCTTCGTCGTCGTGGCCACCCTGATCCTGTCGATATTCGGCTGGATCGTCTACCGACTGGCGATGCCGCATTTGGTGGAGAGAATCGGATCTTGAGGACCTAGTGAAATGTAAAAAGGGAAAAGTGAAAAGAAAACCCAGAACCTTTTACATTTAACATTTTACTTTTTACCGATTTCAGGAGAGGGGGGAAATGGACATCAGGCCGCACCGAAAACTGGAAGTCTGGAAAAAATCGATGGCGCTGGCTAGGGAGATTTATACCGCGACCGAAGCCTTTCCAAGATCGGAGATCTATGGCTTGAGTTCACAGCTTAGACGATCGGCCGTCTCCGTGCCCAGCAATTTGGCAGGGGGTGCTGCAAGGCGGGGAAGCCGAGAGTTCAAGCAGTTTATCAACATAGCACAGGGATCACTGAGCGAATTGGATACACAACTTGACCTAGCGCACATGCTCGGCTTTCTGGACCCGGCCCTGCACGCGAAATTAATGTCGGAGGTCACTGACATTTCAAAGATGCTATACGGCCTCTCCAAATCAGCAGGATAGAGATTTTGACTATAACATTTCACATTTCACATTCCATATTTTTCAGGATTTACATTTCACTAAGCGAGCGAATGAAATGAGCGATGTGCTCATCAAAGTTGATAATGTGTCCAAAAAGTTCTGCCGCGACCTGAAAAAATCGCTCTGGTACGGCGTGAAGGACGTCGCCGGAGAGATCACGGGCTGGGGCGACTCCAAGGACGAACTTCGCCCGGGGGAATTCTGGTCGGTTAATGATGTCTCTTTCGAGCTGAAGCGCGGCGAGTGCCTGGGGCTGATCGGCCCCAACGGCGCCGGCAAGAGCACCCTGCTCAAGATGCTCAACGGCCTGATCAAGCCGGACAAGGGGCGGATCTCCATGCGCGGCCGGGTGGGGGCGCTGATCGAGCTGGGGGCTGGGTTCAATCCGATTTTGACGGGGCGGGAGAATATCTACGTCAACGGGGCGGTGCTGGGATTGACGAAGGAGGAGATCGGCCGGAAGTTCGACGAGATCGTCGAGTTCGCCGAGATTGAGGAATTTCTGGATACCCCGGTGCAGAATTACAGCTCGGGGATGAAAGTGCGCCTTGGATTCGCTGTAGCTGCCCGACTGGAGCCGGATGTCTTGCTGATTGATGAAGTTCTGGCTGTTGGAGATATCGGTTTCAGGTCAAAATGCTACTCGAAAATCGCTGATTTGGTTAAGAGAAGCGCCGTTATTTTCGTTTCACATCAAATGCCTCAAGTCGCAAAACTATGTGACAAGGTGATTGTTCAGAGACAGGGGCTTACTAAGTTCCTGGGAAAAACGCATGAAGGAATTCAACTATACAACAACATGTTTGGCGAACAGGAGACAAAGACAGCGGGAACCGGCGAGGCGAAAATTCACAATATAAAAATAAAGAGCGGGGCCGAAACTGATATTTTTAAATACAACGACTCATTTCATGTCAAATTTGATCTAGAGGTAAACAGCGATTATGAGACTTATATTATTTCATTAGGGATAATGGGGCAAGATGGCAGCCTTATTGCGCAATGCCATTCCAAATACAATAATACCGTATTTAAGAACGATGGCAGAAAGAACAAGATAACTTTGGTTATAGAAAAGCTTATGTTGAATCCGGGGACATATTACTTAAACATTATCGTTTTTGACGAGGGCAACAACAAACACCTTTTGTGGATCTATGCTGCGAAGGAATTTATTGTAAAAGGTGATTTCTTCGGAGGGTGTCCGATTCAACTTGATGCTGCA
Source organism: Desulfuromonadales bacterium (assembly GCA_024636295.1). Classification (GTDB taxonomy): domain Bacteria; phylum Desulfobacterota; class Desulfuromonadia; order Desulfuromonadales; family JAGXHI01; genus JAGXHI01. The sequence continues at coordinate 13,113 of JAGXHI010000052.1, read as the reverse complement.
TGGAGAATGGAAGCGATCTGATGTCGGAAGTCGACCATCAATATAGATGCCCTTTTTGTAAAAGCCTTGGTCGATTTGTGTACAAAATGGGTGATTACAATATTTATCAATGTATATATTGTGGATCTGGTGGTGTATCGCCATTACCCACGATATCCGAACTTGAAGAATTCTATAATGGCTTCTTGTTCCGTGCCGACATTCAAAACTATCCCAAGGTGATGACAAGTGCAAAAATATTATACGGCGATCTGAATCTGGAATTTCGGCGCGACTTAAAAATGCTCGACGTGGGCGGTGGCGGAGGGTTTTATTCCAAGGCATTTCAGGAGCTTGGATATGGCAGAAGCACATACGTGGACCTCGACCCTAAAGCATGTGAATTTGCCCAGAGAGAGCTCGATATCGATACGGTTACAAATGACGATGTTTTGAATTTGGATCCAACAGAGAAATTCGACTTCATCATGTGCCGTCACTTAATTGAGCATCTTCTGGACCCGCTTGCCCTTATAGATAAGATAATAAATTGTATTGCACCGGGCGGTACACTTCTCCTGGTATTCCCAAATGGTCAATCGTTGGAGTACCTGGCTTACACTGACAAAGGTCTGACAAAAAGAATAATGCAGATTCAAAAGGGGCAAGGTTCCAGTGGACCTGGTATCTTGTGGAGTTTCCTGACCGGCAAAATTTTACACGGCATCGATCCTCCCAGGCATCTCTGGGCCATTACAAAAAGGGGAATCGAGCATTTCCTGAAATCAAAAGGGATCGACTATCATATAGCCACATACCCGCTTACAGATCCCGCCTATTCTCCATACTTTACGCCCGCAAGGCCATATGAGAAAATCCAATGCCTTTTCGGAAACTCGATCACCTCGAAAGTGTTTGGCGGGACTCATTTGGCCGTAACCATAAGAAATAAGCAGAAGAGATGAGGTCTGTCCCTTTCAAAAATATTTCGGCTATAGAGAACCTCGGTCTTTGCATCGGCTGTGGCTTTTGCCGCCCATCCTGCCGGCAAGGGGCGATAACGCTCGAGTGGAGCAACGAAAAAACATGGCGACCTTCCGTTCTCGAGGGGAGTTGCAACTCTTGCGGGGCCTGTCTGGAGGCCTGCCCCAACACCCCGGAACACCTCGTGCGCCAAGCCACCGAAGCGATGCCTGATGGTGAATCGTGGGGTTTGGCCGAGGAGTCTTCCTACTTCATCGCTTTCGACACGGATGAGGAGAAGCGTCGGCGAAGCGCGTCAGGGGGAGCACTGACTGGGATTTTCAAAAATCTGCTTGAGAGTGGGAAGGCATCGGGGATCATCGCCTCACTGCCGTTAAAATCTCCAGTCGGTGAACCTCATTCCCAAGTCCAGCTATTCCGCACCCCCGAAGAGGTGGAGCAGGGAAGAGGCTCACATTACCATCCGCTTAATTACGCCGAAATACTCCAAAGGCTTCCAGAGGAAGCGAGCGATTTCGTATTGGCCGGGGTTCCTTGCATCATACGTGGGGCCAAGAAACTCCCCGCGCCGGTTCGCGCTAAAATCAGGTATACCTTCTGCCTGGTGTGCAGCCACAACGTCTCCGGAGCTTTTACCGATTGCCTTGCAAAAAAAGAGGGCGTCCCCCTTGGCCGGCCTTTCACCATCAACCTGCGTGACAAGATGAACATCCCGAATGCCAACAACTTCAACACCTGTTTCAGCCTGCCTGACCGGGAGATACGACGCAATCGGTTCACCACGGCCTTTACCGACATGTGGCGAAACTACTTCTTCGCTCAGGAGGCCTGCTTCTACTGTCCCGACTTCTGGGGGGCGGAAGCCGACCTTTCCGTCAAGGACGCTTGGGGCCGCTTGAGCGAAGACCCGTTGGGCAAGTCTCTCCTGATCGTCAGAAACCAGGAACTCGTTTCCGATCTGCGCCAAATGGCCGTGGAATGCAAATTATCTCTTGAGGATTGCGACTCTGGCGAGCTTCTTGATTCGCAAAGGGCCACAGCAACCTTTAAACAGGTTGAGGTCAGGGATCGCATGGTCTGGAAGAACGCTCTCCGACGGGAAATCGAACGAACAGGTTCGCCACTCGGCGCCGAGAGGCGGTGGCGGCATCCTGCTTCCCGCGAATATTTTCGCCTTCGGATGATCATGCACCTGTCCCGACTCCTCCACTTCCGCCTGGGAAAGGTTCCGGTAAAACCCCTCATCTGGCTTAGCCGGCCGTCTCTTGGATGGAAAACAAAGGCGAAAAACCTCATGAAGCGATTTTGGCAAAGGTATCTCTACCCGCTGGCCCGTTCGGGAGCTCTTTTCCTCGGAGCGATTCCGGTCCGGCGCATATCAGCCAAGGAAAAACTCAGAGTTCTCATCGCCGGGGGATACGGGTATGGCAATGTTGGGGACGAGGCTCAGCTTGCCGCCAATCTGCAACACTGGAAAAAGGCTCTCCCAAAATGCCGACTTACCGTACTTACCCCCAATCGGGAGTATACCGAGGAGGTTCATGGACCGATCCGCACCGAACTGGCCACAAGGCTCTCTCTGTTCGGAAGAGACGATCTTCAGTATTTTGGGTCAGACCGGATATTCAAACGGAGATTTTTCCTTGTTGCGGCACTTTGCCTGTTCAACGCCCGCCTGATCAGAGCCGGCATGCCGACTTTCGGCCTGTCGACACGACAGGCGAGGCTATTGGATGAGCTGAACCATTCAGACCTGCTGTTCCTGTCGGGTGGGGGGTACCTGACCGGAATGACCCTGACGAGACTCTGGGATAATATGCTGTTGATCCGACTGGCAGATGCACTCGGTGTCCCAACCGTTCTGTCTGGTCAGACGATCGGGGTCTTCAAGGATAAAATCAGCCGGAAACTGGCAAAATGGGGATTGAAGAAGACCGACATGATCTATCTTCGGGATCATATCGATTCCCCAAAGGACTTGGCGAATATAGGCATATCAGCGGAGAAAGTCCGATCTACTTTTGACGATGCCTTGTTTTATGAACCCGCCCCCCCGGAAGAAATTCATCGTTTTTTGCAGAATGCCGGCATCGACCCCGTGGCGCCCTACTTAGCGGTCAACTGCCATTACTGGGGCCAGTCGCCGGAAGCCACTAAAACAATCATCGCCGAACTTGCGAAAGCTCTGGATCGAATAAAAGAAGAGTTGGGTCTTCAGATCGTTTTCGTCCCCATGCACAGCTCCGATGAGGACTCCATCCATGAAACCATGGGACACATGGAAAAAGCTGCATCTTTTCCGACCCACAGCTACGATCCATCGATTGCCGTCGGCTTAATACAAAATGCGACCTTATGCCTGACCATGAAACATCATCCGATTGTGTTTGCAATGGCGGGCAAGGTTCCTGTCGTCTCTTGTGTCTTTGATGAATATTACTGGCATAAGAATTATGGGGCGATGAGTATTTTCAGTCAGGAGGACTATCTGATCGACGGCCGGGCAAGACAGGAACTTGCCGGTGAACTTTTTGAAAAAACAATTGAGGCCTATTCAAAGAGAGAAGAGATACGCAATACTCTCGTAAGAATTGTCAAGGAGCTGGAAAGCAAAGCCGGAGAGGCAATCTACTCCTGGACCAGACGCGACCGATTGGGTTGAAATATGAAAATCATCATTACAGGCGACATTCTAAGGCCCAGCCCCGACGGGACACCGAATCAGAATAACAATATCCGGTGGTTCTATCATTTATTCAATTGGCAGATCACACGTGCGGCAGATAGCCCTGTTCAGCTTCTTCTCTGGGACGAAGTGAACGGGGGATTCGACGGCAAGAAGTTCTATGCGCTGAATGGCCTGGAGGTCAGCCCTGAGAGTTGGGTTACCTTATTTGACGCCAAAGAGGTCGAAAATCCCTCGGAAGACTATTTCCTGAAGTTTTTCTCTGATAGCCTCGTGATCGGCTTCGAACTCCCTGAAGTATTCATAAATATTTTTCAGAAGCATGCAATCACATACATAGACTTCGCGATACATCCGATCAGATTTCTGGACGATGTGTTTTTCGGCGTCAGGACGAATAACAAACGCATTTTTGGAGATCTCCTAAAATATAGGACATCAGAGGATCTCTACTACATCCAGGCAAATATTCACAAGGCTACAGTTTCCAGAATGCCGGAGCTAAAACTTGAGCCGAATTCATGCCTTTTTGTGGGTCAGACAGAACTTGATCGCTCTCTCATTGAGAATGGCAGGGCGTTTAAAGCCATCTCATTCATCGACGAGATCAATAAAATTGCCTCTGGTTATTCAAAACTTTATTACAAGCCACATCCCTATGCCATTGACAAGGTAAAGGTTTACGAGGCTCTCTCACAATCAACACAATGCGAATATATCGATGAAAACGTATATCAAATATTATCCAGTGAAAACATCAAAGAGGTAATCACAATAAGTTCTAGCGTAGCCACTGAGGCCACATATTTTGGAAAAAGGTCGACCTGTCTGCTCAGGGAAAGTATTCATACTTTAAAAGAGGAGGAAAGCGACTTCAGCTCTATTCCATATATTCCCATTCTAGATGGATTTTTCAGCCAGCGTTTTTGGAGTGACATCCTCTGCAGTGAGGGCATCCATGGTTCCCTATCTATTGGGTTTGGAAATAGCCGCCTCCGTAAGAGTTTGCAGAACTTCTGGGGATACAACTTTCTCGATTACCAGATATTGTTCAACAGTTTACAGATTGCCAAGTTTTCACAGCCCGACTCACCCTCAGAGGCGATTCAGGCTGCGCGATTTAAAAACAGAAAATTCTATAACAGACGCGAAATTACAAAATTTGACGGTGAAACTTTCATTGTTAAGGCATACCACGCCGCTTTGGGGAGAGATCCGGACGCGCAAGGCTTTAATTTTTATCTGGAAAAACTTGAAAATTTTGAAATGAGTAAGCTTAAAATCCTTTCCATACTTCTGCATTCAGAGGAAGGAAAAAAGAGGGGCGCGATAATTAAAGGAATGGTCATAAATCTTCTTCTTCAAAAAATAAGGAACTATTAACTGATGGAGGCGGCTCCTAGGAATTCGTTTTGAGCCGCGTACACTTTAATCAATGAGATCCTTCCATGAAAATTGCTGTTGATGTCAGCCCCATCCTGCCGGGCGGCGAGGGGGGGGGCGCCAAGCAACTGGTTCTGGGACTGCTGCACGGCATGGCGGAAAGATCGCCATCCGATCGGTTCTTGCTCTTGACGACTTCGAAAAATCATCACGTTTTTGAGGAGTTCGAAGAAAAACATGGGATGCGGCGCTGCCGGATTGATGCTCCGGAGAAAAACCCGCTGACACTTTTCAAGCGCCTTGGAGCCCGCCTTGGACTAAAGAGGTCCCCCGCTCTCCTGAGAAGACACGGCATTTCCGTTCTTTTCTGCCCGATGACTGCGCCGTTCCATGCGGAACCCGGAGTTCCCACTGTTTCACTGGTTTACGATCTCCAGCACGCCGCCTATCCCGAGTTCTTTTCCGACCGGGAATTGACCCATCGCAGGCGTCTGTATGAGCAGTTGCGGAACAAAGCGGAATTTTTCATCTGCATTTCAGAGTACACCAAAAAGGACTTGATCAACCGCCTGCAGATTCCCGGGGAGCGAGTCACAGCCATTCCCATTGCCGTGCAGTCCCGTCTGCAGGACCTCGCTGGCAGCCCTCCCCTTCCGGAATTAGCGCATTGCCGATATCTCATTTATCCGGCCAATCTCTGGCCGCACAAAAATCACCGGCTGCTGCTTGAAGCTTTTAAAATGTTTTGCCAGAATCGGCCGGACTCAGACATGCACCTGGTATTGACCGGAGCGAAGATCGAGCACGATAGATCCATTGAAGAGCTGGTAAAAGAACAGGGGATTAAAAAGAGAGTCCATTTTCTAGGGTATCTGTCGGAGCCGGAATTAGCATCCGTCTGGCGCAATGCCTTTGCCCTGGTCTTCCCCAGCCTCTTCGAAGGATTCGGGATTCCCCTTGTTGAGGCCATGATGTTTCAAAAACCCATACTTGCCAGCAACGTGACCAGCATTCCCGAGGTTGCGGGCGAAGCGGCCCTCTATTTCGATCCCCGCAAGCCGAAAGATATCGCATTTTGCCTTGCACGCCTGCTGGATGAAGAGGGCTTGTACGAGAAACTTGTCGCAACTGGCTCGCAGCAGCTGAAGAAATTCGATTTCGACAAAATGACGGACGCCTACCTCGAAGTGATCCACCGTGCGGCCAAGTCCACATCCACAAAATAACCGGGTAGAAACCGTGAACAATATTCCAACAATCAGCATTGTCACACCTTCGTTCAACCAAGGTGAGTTCATTGAAGAAACGATAGTCAGCGTGGTGTCGCAGGAAGGAGATTTCTTCCTCGACTACATTGTCATGGATGGCGGGTCCAAGGACAACTCGGTTGAAATCATAAAGAAATATGAACAGATCCTGAAAAAAGGCGAATGGAAGGTCAATTGTCGCGGCATCCATTATCGCTGGACCAGCCAAAAGGACAAAGGGCAGAGCGATGCCATAAACCATGGATTCCATCGCGCTTCGGGGCAAATCTTCGGCTGGCTTAACAGCGACGATGTCTACTACCCCGGAGCGCTGCAGAGCGTCGCCAAAGTTGACTGGGAGAAGACCGACTTCTGCTACGGCGAGGGGATGTGGATATTGCACGATGCCAGGGACCTTGGACTCTACCCGACTTTTCCGCCGGATAAGTATTCCCTTTATTTCCAATGTACGCTTTGTCAGCCCACAGTCTTTTTTAGTCGGAACGCCTGGCAGGAACTCGGGGATTTTTCCTTGGATTACCACTGTGTATTTGATTTCGAATATTGGATGAGAGCCGTGTTCGGGGGGAAACATTTTCGTTTCATTCCCAAACTGCTCGCGAAATCTCGGATGTACCCAGAAAACAAGTCTCTCTCCGGACAACATATTGTGGGAAAAGAGCGAGCCAACCTGCTCGCCACCTATTACGCCAAAGAGCACTTGTCCAAGTTTCGGCTCTTTCTATATAAAAGGAAGGTCGACAGACCAACGCACAGGCGGGTAAAAATGCTCTTTTCAAAGCTAAACGAAACTGTGAAAAAATGAAGATTCTTTATGACATATCAGTCTTGGGCCTAGGCCACCTCAATCCCCAGGCTCGCACCGGTATTTTCCGGGTGGTGGAACAAACCGTCACGGGATTGGCCCAATCAAATGAATGTGAATTGGAACTCTGTTCCAGTCATGGCAACTATTTCCAATGTATCGAATACTTGAATTCCAAACCTTCTTTCAAGGGTTACCAAGTTGCGAATTTACAAGATTTTTTTCCATCCTTTGGAAAAATCATACGAGACCTGCCTATAGGGACGAGGAAATTCTTCCTTTACAACAGGGCTGAACAATTGGTCAGCAAATACCTCTTAAAAGGATCTGCCACCAACCGCAACCCCCTCTTCAACAACCGCCCGCGGGACATCTACCATTCGCCCTTCTTCGCGATTCCCGCGACCGCCCAGCAGAAAGAGAGCAAACTGTTCCAGACCATTTACGACCTGATCCCGGTCCTCCACCCTGAGTTCTTCGAGTTCAAGGAGGATCACCTGATCAATGGGGTGATCGACTCGCTGACCCGCGACACCTTCGTGCTGTGCATCTCGGAGTCGACCCGAAACGATCTCTGCAACTACTCGCCCAAAATCGACTCCGATAAAACTTTCGTCGTGCCCCTCGCCGCCTCCGAAAATTTCTACCAGTGCACCGACCCGGCAATTATCACCGCCATCGGGACCAAGTACAGGATCCCGCCGCAAGCGAGCTATTTCCTGAGCGTCAGCACCCTGGAGCCCCGGAAGAACATCGACCAAACCATCAAAGCCTTCATCAGGATTCTCCAGGAGCAGAAGGCCGACGACCTCTACCTGGTGCTGACCGGCACCAAAGGCTGGGATTACAATCGAATATTAAACGAGATCTCCAATTCAACCGATTTCAAGGACAAAATCATTTTGACTGGTTACGTGCCCGACGAGGATCTCGCCCCCCTGTACAGCGACGCGGTCGGATTCGTCTACCCATCCTTTTACGAAGGTTTCGGATTACCCCCCCTCGAGGCCATGCAGTGCGGCACCCCGGTCATCACGTCCAATACTTCGTCCCTGCCCGAAGTTGTAGGCGATGCCGGAATCATGGTCAGCCCCACAGACCTCGATGCTCTATGTCAGGCGATGCTCGATCTTTATGGGAACGGCAGTCTGCGCCAAAGGCTTTCTGAGCGCTCTCTCGCCCGGGCCGGGCAGTTCAGCTGGGAGAAATACACTCAAGGCGTTATCGACGCCTACAAGGTCGCTCTCAGTTGAAACTGAAAAGGGGGTCTGATTGTAATTGCCTATCGGTGAACACCTTGAATTTAATACTCATTTCGAAACGAGGACATGTATGAAACCCAAAGCGCTGATCTGCGGGATATCCGGCCAGGACGGGGCGTATCTTGCCCAGCTGCTGCTGGAGAAGGGCTACGAGGTCTACGGCACCGCCCGCGATGCCCAGATGGCCACCTTTCACAATCTGGTGCGCCTTGGCATCCGCGAACGGATCGAAACGGAGTCGATGGCGCTGAGCGACTTTCGCAGCGTTCTGCAGACCCTGACCAAGGTCCGGCCCGACGAGCTTTACAACCTGGCGGGGCAGAGCTCGGTGGGGCTCTCATTCCAGCAGCCGGTGGAGACGCTGGAGAGCATCAGCGTCGGCACCCTCAACATCCTGGAGGCCATCCGCTTTGCGGGTCTGCCGGTGCGTTTCTACAATGCCGGCTCCAGCGAATCCTTCGGCGACACCCGAGGCGCGGCCGCCGACGAAAACACCCCTTTTCGCCCCCGCAGCCCTTATGCGGTGGCCAAAGCGGCCGCCTTCTGGGAAGTGGCTAACTACCGGGAGGCCTATGGCCTCTTCGCCTGCTCCGGCATCCTCTTCAACCACGAGTCGCCGCTGCGGCCGGAGCGCTTCGTGACGAAGAAGATCGTCACCGCCGCCTGCCGGATCGCCGACGGGAGCAAGGAGAAGCTGAAGCTGGGGAATGTTTCCATCTCCCGCGACTGGGGATGGGCGCCGGAATACGTGGAGGCCATGTGGCGCATGCTGCAGCAGGACAGCCCGGAGGATTATGTGATCGCCAGCGGGGAAACCAACAGTCTGGAAGATTTCGTGGCGGAAGCCTTCCGCTGCACCGGACTCGATTGGCGGGAGCATGTCGAAACCGACCCCGAACTTTTCCGGCCCACCGACATCACCATCGGCAGGGGCAACCCGGAGAAGGCGAAACTGCAGCTCGGCTGGAATTGTAATTACAAGATGCGTGATGTTGTCCGGATGATGATCAATGCGGAGCGGGAAAGCGACGGAAGGTAAAGGCGCCCCGCGTCCGTGCCGATGACGGAGTACGAAGTGGAAGAGACGGCATGAACATTGGGATCAGCACCATCGGCTTCAACCCCGGCAGAACCGGAGGCAGCGAAACCTATCTGCGTAACCTTCTGCATTACCTGCAGAAGGTTGATCATTCTAATTCCTACTCGATTTTCTGCAATTCCCTGCACGCCCCGGAATTTCCCCTTTCCAATCCGGCATTCCGATTGATGTGCATCCCCCGGTTTACGAAACCATCTCCCGGCTGGCTATGCCGCGGCGTTCTGCGGCGGACACTGGGAATCGACATTGTGCGCTGGTCCTTTCGCCGACATGGGATGGATGTTCTTCACCATCCCATGTCGCTCCTGAATCCTCGGGGGTTAAGTACACCTTCGGTGCTGACCTTCTTTGATATTCAGCACGAATATTTACCGGATTTTTTCTCCCCAGCCGAGCTGGCTCAGCGCAAGGCGAAATACCAACCTTCCGCTGAAGAGGCGACCAGGATTATTGCCATCTCTCGATTTACAAAGAACAGTCTTGTTGAAAGGTACGATATAAATTCTGACAAGATCGATGTCATACCAATCGGATGCGGGGAAAATTATCGCGTGATAGATGACTGGGGTCGCCTGGAAAAAACACAGGCAGCTTACGGACTCGACCGCCCCTTCCTCTACTACCCTGCTGCCACTTGGCCGCACAAGAACCACAAAGCGCTCCTGGCCGCCTTGCGCCTTCTTATCGACCGCTTCGGTTTTGACGGCCAACTGGTGCTGACCGGCGCCGCTTTTCAGTCGCAGACGGAGATCATGCAGGAAATTCGCCGTCTCGGACTCGAGGGAACCGTAAAGCTTCTAGGCTATCTTCCCTATGAAGACCTCCCCTGCCTCTTCAACCTTGCCAGAATGCTGGTCTTCCCGTCTCTGTTCGAAGGCTTCGGCATCCCTTTGGTAGAAGCGATGGCCTGCGGCTGCCCGGTCGCCTGCTCGAACACCACCTCCCTGCCGGAGGTGGCCGGCGAGGCAGCGGTAATGTTCGACCCGAACTCTGCGGAAGATATGGCCGAAAAGATTTGGAGTGTTTGGGAGAGCGACGCGGATCGGCATCAGCTCAGGGAGAAGGGGCTCAGGAGGCTGGCGTTGTTCGACTGGGAGGAGATTGCCCGGAGCACGGTGGCTGTTTATGAAAAAGCGGCCGAAGGCCATTGAGATCGGCAACTTACCATTCAACGGAGCGATGCAAATGAGTGCAAAGAAGTCGCAACTGATCCTAACGATTCTTCTGTTTCTGGTTCTCCCCGCCCTGGCTTTAGCCCACGGCATCACCGAAGGCGACCAGCAGGCCATGCTGGCCGGCGGCAACCTGCGTTACCTGATGCTGGGCGCCACGCACATGCTCACCGGGTACGATCACCTGCTCTTCATTTTCGGGATCGTCTTCTTTCTTTCCCGTTTTCGCGACATCATCAGGTACATCACCGCGTTCACTCTCGGGCACAGCATCACTTTAGTCTTTGCCACCCTCATGGGGATCTCGGCGAACTATTTCCTGATCGATGCGGTCATCGCTCTGAGCGTCTGTTATAAGGGATTCGAGAACCTGGATGGATTCAGGAAATACCTGGGACGCCCGTCCCCCAACCTGCTGCTGATCATCTTCGTGTTCGGGCTTATTCACGGCTTCGGCCTCTCCACACGGCTGCAGCAGCTGCCGCTCGGAGACGAGGGGCTGATCCTGCGCATTCTTTCTTTCAACGTAGGGGTCGAACTGGGCCAGGTCCTGGCCCTGACCGTGATGGTGGCGGTGATATCCGGCTGGCGCCGGACCCGGTCGTTCAATCTCTTCGCAGCCGTCTCCAACCGGGGACTGGTGGCAGCCGGCGCCCTGCTTTTCCTGATGCAGATGCATGGGTTCGGTCACAGTATCGGCCTGAATTTGTTCGGCTTCGAAACCAGCGCCCAAGCCCAGGTCGACTCATCTGTCTCGTCGGATTCTCTGGAGGAGGCCCTCAGGGCTTATGATCGCGCCTTCGAAGGCCGGGATGTTCTGGCCCTCTGGGATCTGTTCGCCGAGGATATCGTCCTGATCGAACAAGGCACCCAGAATGTCGGCCGAGAAGACGCTCTCGGCAAACACCTGGGCCCGGATCTGCAGGCCTTTCAACAAATGGCGGCGGAATACACCGATGTCCGGATCCGGAAGCTGAATGGTGCGGCCATCCGAACGCGTCATTTCACAGTAAAGGCCAAACTGCCGAATCGTCATTTCATGGCGAAGGGCTTCGAGACCCAGAACTGGACTCTGAGTAACGGCCAATGGAAACTCGCCCATATGCACTGGTCCTTTCCGGGGCGGTGATGATTCCATTCCCACCCTCGGCAGAGGGAAACGATTTACTCGAAGCCAAGTGAAAGAATGCTCTTTCGCATGCCCGTTCCGTAATGCCGATCGAGTCTTTTATCGAATTTTTCCCTCAATACTTCGGTAACCCGGCATTGGAATTGCTCGCTAGCACTTCAGTCACAGGTCTCCTAAAGTTATTTCGGCCAAGGATTCAAGCAGGAGGAATAGGAGGAATCATTGACAATGCAGGCAATAAGCCTTTAAAATCAAGCAGATTTCACTGATAAGGAGATTAGACTGCATGAAAAAATCCCTCCCTTTTATATTCATCCTGCTTTTTACCGTAACCAGCATTCCCGCACTGGCTTTTCATGAAGGAGGCGTCGGCTATTGCGACGGGTGTCATATCACCCATAGTTCGGACGTCATGTCCGGCGCTCCGACCTCGGGCGATTACCTGACATTAGGTTCGGATCCCAGTTCCACTTGCTTAAGATGCCATTCCGGGACCGGCACTTATGGCGTTCTCAGCGGAAGCGGCGCCGCTATGACTCCGGGAGGCGACTTCTACTGGCTGAAGCGGGGCTTCAACTGGACGGACGGGGAGGGCAATCCGCAAAGTAGCCCTGGTCATAGCCATGGCCACAACATCATTGCCATCGACTATGGCCTTACTCCTGAGCCGGTCCGGACCCAGGCTCCAGGCGGCACCTATCCTTCCTCAGCTCTTGGCTGCACAAGCTGTCATGACCCTCACGCGAAAATCGGAGGCGGCGATAATCCCGGTGGCATTGCCGGTTCCGGCTCCTATGGCGGTTCGCCTCCCGGCGGCGGCGGCGTTCTAGGCAACTATCGGCTGCTGGGGGGGATGGATTATGATGGGGGAGTTCAGGCGTTTAGTTTCACCATCCCTGCACCCGTGGCTGCAGCACCTGCAGATAGCAGCGAAACGGACATGAGTCACACCGCTTACGGTTCGGGGATGTCTGAATGGTGCAGGAACTGCCATGTCGATTATCTGGAAGGAGGGCCCATCTCCCACCATCCTGCCGGAACTACAGCGAATCTAACAATGGGGGAGATCGACCAGTACAATCAATATCTGGCCACCGGTGATCTTTCCGCCACTCCGGGGACCTCCTATTTCGCCCTTGTCCCTTTTGAAACCGGCAGCACAGATAGCACGGCTCTTGACCCAGGCAGCACCTCCGGTCCCAGCACCAGTGCCATTGTTTCCTGCATCACCTGTCACCGGCCTCATGCATCGGCTTTTCGCAGCATCGGACGTTGGGATTTGGCCATCCCCTTCAGTGATTCTTTGGTCAACTCCCACCCTGACGGAACAACGGATGGCTCAACTC